>NZ_JANUEP010000001.1:0-1020545 GCF_024807335.1 Aeromonas sp. BIGb0405 | reverse complement strand
ACGTTGGTTGTAGTGGCCAAGCTCATGCATCCTTGGGGGGGATAGACCACATCCTTATTCCTCTGGCTTGCGCAGACGTTTGGCCAGCCGGTCATGAGGGATGACGTTGGTTGTAGTGGCCAAGCTCATGCATCCTTGGGGGGGATAGACCACATCCTTATTCCTCTGGCTTGCGCAGACGTTTGGCCAGCCGGTCATAGAGGATGACATTGACCGTGGCGGCCAGGTTCATGCAGCCGTGGGTCGGGATATAGACCACCCGTTTTACCCCGGCAAACAGCGCCGGTTCCAGGGTGCCATCCTCTGGGCCGAAGATGTAAAAAGCCCGGGCCGGATGGTCGAACTCCGGCAAGGGGGTGGCCCCCTCAATCAAGTCCACCAAGACCGGCTCGCACCCTGCAGGCATCACGCCGAGCAAGTCATCCACCCCGAGCAGGGGGATCTTGTCCACCATCTGTTTGGTGTCAGTGGCAAAGCGACGTGCCAGTTCGAAGCGGCTGCCGGTGTAGCACACCTCGTCGGCGCCATAGCAGCCCGCGGCCCGCAGCACGGCCCCGACATTGCTTGGTGACTTTGGATTGACCAGGCCCAGGCCGACATAGTCGCTCCCCGTCTCCCTTGCAGACTCGACGCAGCCTCTGTTGTTCTGTTCACTCATCTCGCTCTCCTGGTTTGCGGCGCCATTATAAAGGGCCATGCCCCGTTCTGCCCAGCCCACCGCTCTTGCTGGCTTGGCAACCCTGTCGGACCTCGCTCGCCTGCCCAGGCTGGGGCAGTTGCACCGAGTTGGGGAGTCATGAGGGAGGGCGAGGGTCCAGCGTTGGCGCTGGCAGGCGTCCGGCAGGCTGGCAAGCTCTTTGCATTATCTTGTGCTGATAGACCACCAACAATATCAATGACAGGACAGAGGCGTCCGTTCCCTTCGATGGGGCGGACGCCTTTTTATTGCGGGCAGGCAGGAGGAAGGATGAAGACCACATGTGCATATTGCGGTGTTGGCTGTGGCATCAGCGTCACGCAGCAGGCGGGCGAGTGGCAGCTCGAGGGGGACAGCGCTCATCCGGCCAATGGCGGCGCACTCTGCGTCAAGGGGGCCAGCCTGCTGGAGACCCTGGCCTTTCCCCAGCGTCTGCTCTACCCCCGCCATCGGGGCCAGCGCATCAGCTGGGACGAGGCGCTCAGTATGATGTCGGCCCAGTTCAGCCGGATCATGGCGGAATCCGGCCCCGAGGCGATCGGCATCTACCTCTCCGGGCAGCTCACCACGGAAGATTACTATGTGGCCAACAAGCTGATGAAGGGCTACATCGGCAGCGCCAATGTCGACACCAACTCCCGGCTCTGCATGTCCTCGGCCGTGGTGGCCCAGCAGCGGGCGTTCGGGGAGGATCTGGTCCCGGCCTGCTATGAGGATCTGGAACTGGCGGATCTCATCATTATCACCGGGGCCAACACGGCCTGGACACACCCGGTACTGTTTCGCCGCATCCAACAGGCGCGCAGCCGCCGTCCCGAACTCAAGCTGGTGGTGATGGATCCCCGCCGCACCATGACGGCGGAGCAGGCCGACTTGCATCTGGCCCTGCGTCCCGGCACCGATGTGGCGCTCTGGAACGGCTTGGGCCGCTACCTGCTCGATCACGACATCTGGGACCGAGATTATGTGGCGGCCCATGTCAGCGGCATCTCGGCCCTGGCTCGGGAGCTGGACGATCCCGCCTGGATGCCGGAGGCGGTGGCCCAGCATTGCGATCTGGCCCTCTCCGATCTGCTCGGTTTCTACCAGCTGTTCGCCCGCCACCCGCGCACCCTCAGCCTCTACTGCCAGGGCATCAATCAGTCCAATCAGGGGACGGACAAGGCCAATGCCATCATCAATGCGCATCTGCTGACCGGCCGGATAGGCAAGCCCGGTGCCTCCCCCTTCTCCCTCACGGGGCAACCCAATGCCATGGGCGGGCGCGAGGTGGGCGGGCTGGCCAGTCAGTTGGCCGCACACATGGGCTTTAGCGACGCGGAGCGCGATCGCCTGCAGCGTTTCTGGGGCAGCCCACGGATGGTGACGGGGCCTGGCCACAAGGCCGTCGAGTTGTTCGAGGCGGTGCACAGCGGTCAGATCCGTGCACTCTGGGTGCTGGGCAGCAACCCGGCGGCTTCCCTGCCAGATGGCGACCGGGTGCGGGAGTCCCTGGCGCGCTGCGAGTTTCTGGTGGTCTCTGATCTGACGGCGCAGACCGACACGGCGCGCTATGCCAATCTGCTGTTGCCCGCCCTTGGCTGGGGTGAGAAGAGCGGCACCGTCACCAACTCGGAGCGCTGCATCAGCCGCCAGCGCGCCTTCCTGCCGGCTCCCGGTGAAGCGCGTCCCGACTGGTGGGCCCTGGCCAGCCTCGGCCAGCGTCTCGGCTTTGGGGAGGCGTTCGCCTTCGCCGATGAGCATGCCATTTTCAGCGAACATGCCGCCCTCTCCGGCTTTGAAAACCGCGGGGAGCGCCAGTTCGACATCTCGGGGCTGGCCGGGCTGACCCCAGCCCAGTTCGAGGCGCTTGCCCCCCTGCGCTGGCCGGTCAATGAGGCTCACCCCCAGGGGTGCGATCGGTTGTTTGAGGATGGTCGCTTCCCTACCCCGGATGGCCGGGCCCGCTTGTTGCCCCTGAAACAACAGGCCCCCGCACTGGAGCCGCTGCCACCCGGAGCAGGAGTGCCCTTGCTGCTCAACTCCGGCAGGTTGCGGGATCAGTGGCACACCATGACCCGCAGCGGCCATGTGCCTCGCCTGCTGGAGGCCGAACCCTGGCCCCGGGTCATGGTGGGACCGGCCAGCCTGCTCAGCCTGGGGCTGAATGCCGGGGATCTGGTCAGCCTGGACAATGGCCGGGGTCAGGTGCGGGTGCGGGTGGGACTGGATGAGGGGTTGCGGGAGGGGGAGGCCTTCTTGCCCATGCACTGGACCGACAGCCAGTGCAGCCAGGGCGCGGTCAACCGGCTGGTGGCCCCGCGCACGGATCCGCACTCCGGTCAGCCCATGTTCAAACAGGCCAGGGTGAGGCTCAACAAACAACCCACCCATTGGCAGGGCGTCTGGCTTGGCCAGCAGGCGCCTGCCGAGCGGGGGGACTGGTGGGCGCGCCGCCCCCTGGAGGGCGGGGAGTGCTGGTTGCTCGCCTCCTGGTCAGAGGGGATGAGTGAGTGCTGGCAGCGACTGGCCCTGGATGGGCACTGGCTGCGCCTGCCCGTCAAGGGGGGCTGGCTCGCCATTGCCCTCTCCCAGGGACGGATCCAGAGCCTGCTGCTGGTCGGTGAGCGTTGGCCGACCCTGAAGGTTGAGTTGCTGGCGAGCCTGCTCGGCTTGCCTCTGCAGGCGGGGGCCCTCAGCCAGACCCTGAGCGATGCCTTTGCCGGTGACTCCCGGCTCGTCTGCTCCTGCTTCCGGGTGACGGAGGCGCGCATCGTCAACGCCATCCGCGAGCAGGGGGTGAGTGAACTGGCGGGGCTGCAGGGGCTGCTTCAGTGCGGCAGCAACTGCGGCACCTGTCTGCCAGAGATTGACAAGCTATTGATACAACACCGCTTCCTGGAGTCAGCATGATGAAACACTATCCGGAACAGACCGCCGTTCATATAGCTTTGGTGGGGGCAGGCCCTGGCCCTCTCGAGTTGTTGACCCTGAGGGCCTTGCGCCGCATCGAAGCGGCCGAGGTCGTGGTTTACGACCGCCTGGTGGGGGCCGAGATCCTCGCCATCATACCGGTCGGTGCGGCCCGCTTCGATGTGGGCAAGCGCTGTGGCGAGCCCAGCCCGAGCCAGCAGGAGATCAATGCCCTGCTGCTGGCGCTGGCGCGTACCGGCAAGCGAGTGGTGCGGCTCAAGGGGGGGGATCCGCTCATCTTCGGCCGGGGAGGGGAGGAGGCCCTCTATCTGGCCCATCACGGTTTTCGAGCCGAGCTGGTGCCCGGGATCACGGCGGCGCTCGGCTGCGCTGCCAGCACGGCCATCCCCTTGACCCACCGGGGGCTGGCTCGCTCGGTGACGTTGGTGACGGGCCATCTGCAGGGGGAGGAGAGCTTCAATGGTTGGCGCACCCTGGTCGGAGAGGGCCAGACCCTGGTCTGTTACATGGGGCTGGAGCAGGCTGGCAAGATAGAGGCTGGTTTGCTGGGGGCGGGCGCCGATGGGGCGCTGCCGGTGGCCCTGATCGTGGCAGGGTGCAGCGAGCATGAGCGGGTGATCCGCTGCCGGCTCGGTGGCCTGGCCCGGGCCGCAGAGGCCCTGCGGGGCGCGACGCCAGTGCTCATCATTCTGGGAGAGGTGGTGGTGCTGCGTGATGAACTGGATCAACTGCTCACTGGCCTGGAGAGCCGGGTCGCCTGATCTACCCCTACTACCTAGAGCTGGATAATTTAGGGGTAGATTCAAACACTTGGCCCCCATGTTGCGTCAAAGAGAGCCTGTTCGATGGATTGAACTGACAAGAGGTGAGGCATGCAACATCAAGGCGGTAACTCTGAGGGGCGCCACTCCATACTGCTGATCCATGCCGATGACAGGATACAGGCCAACCGGCTGGGTATCCTGGTCAGCCATTATGGTCACAGCCCCCGCATCCTGGATGAGCGGGGGTTGCTGGGCGGCAAGATACAAGGGGACGGGCTGCTGATCAGCTGTCGGCGCTTCAGTGCCGAAATCAGGCTGGCCATGACCCAGGGGCAATTACTGCCCCGGATACTGTTTTGCGATCGTCTGACGGCGCAACAGCAGGCTGAGCTGCTGGCCCAGGGAGCCCTGGTGGTACCCCATGGTTGTGGTGAGCGGGAACCTGTCGAGCAGTGGCTGCGACTGGCCCGTGCCCAGTTGGCCATGGTGCAGCAACAGCAGCAGGCTCAGGATGCATTGAAGGTGAAGCTGGAAGAGCGACGGCTTATCGAGCAGGCCAAGGGGCGCTTGATGCGCCACCAGGGGCTGGATGAGGAGGCGGCTTACCAGGCGATGCGCAGCACCGCCATGGCCCAGAACCACAGCCTGGCGGAACTGGCCCGCCGCCTGCTCCAGGTGTTGCCCGCCTGAGAGGCGGGCGTCACTCAGGCGACCCGAGCGCGGTGAGGGGGGATGGGTGGCCAACTTGGTGCAGATGCGCCGCGCTGGCGCACCCTGGCCCGACGCGCAGCCCCATTCGCCCGGTAGACAGGGCATGTGAGAAGTTGGCACGTATCCTGAATAGCTAATTTAGAGAGCAATAACAAGCCGGTGCCGCCAAGGGCGGACAGGCGTCAGGCCCTTCGGGGCTATCACCATGAGTGCTGGCACCATGAACGCTGGCACCATGAAAACTGGGCAATGTGGCCCCATCGACCATCAGGTCGGTGGGGCCTTTTTTTTGGCAAAACGGGGATGGCAACAACGCAACGGCGCGTGATGGCCAGACCCGGATGAGCGAAGTGAAGAGGTAACTATGAAGCCAAGAATGATGTGCAAAGGTGCGCTGCTGGCCATGTTGGCCTGGCCAGCCCTGGGGGCGGTAACGGCTGCGTCTGAGACGGTCAGCATCGGAGCCCCCGAGAAGGAAGAGCTCAAGCTGGGCTTCATCAAGTTGACCGACATGGTGCCCCTGGCGGTGGCCTATGAGCAGGGCTATTTCGAGGACGAGGGCCTCTATGTCACCCTGGAGGCTCAGGCCAATTGGAAGGTGCTGCTGGACAGGGTCATCGATGGCGAGCTCGACGGTGCCCAGATGCTGGCGGGCCAGCCCTTGGGAGCTCACATCGGCATCGGCACCCAGGCCGAGCTGGTGACCGCCTTCTCCATGGATCTCAATGGCAATGGCATCACGGTTGCCAACTCGGTGTGGCAGGCCATGCTGCCTCAGCTGGCCAAGCAGGCCGATGGCCAGGTGGTGCGCCCCGTCTCGGCCAGCAGCCTCAAGCCGGTGCTGGACCAGTACCGCCAGTCGGGCAAGGCCTTCAACTTCGGCATGGTGTTCCCCGTCTCATCCCACAACTACGAGTTGCGCTACTGGTTGGCGGCAGGGGGCATACACCCTGGCTACTATGCCCCGCTCAAGGGGGATGACTCGGGTCAGCGTCAGGGGGAGGTGCGGCTCTCGGTCACCCCGCCCCCCCAGATGCCCGCCACCCTGGAGGCAGGCACCATCTCGGGTTACAGCGTGGGCGAGCCCTGGAACCAGCAGGCGATCGCCAAGGGGATCGGAGTCCCGGTCATCACCGACCTTGAGATCTGGCGCAATAACCCCGAGAAGGTGCTGGGCGTCACCCAGGCCTGGGCCGAACGCTATCCCAATACCCATGTCCGTCTGGTCAAGGCGCTGATCCGCGCCGCCCACTGGCTCGATGCCAACGACAATGGCAATCGCCGGGCGGCGGCCAAGCTGCTGGCTCGCCCCGATTACGTGGGGGCGGACGAAGGGGTGATCGCCGCCGCCATGACCGGCAGCTTCGAATACAACAAGGGCGACGTGCGCAGCCTGCCCGATTTCAATGTCTTCTTTCGCCATCATGCCACCTACCCCTACTACTCCGATGCCATCTGGTTCCTGACCCAGATGCGCCGCTGGGGGCAGATCCCCCAGGCGCAATCCGATGCCTGGTTCGAGCAGGTCGCCCGCGCCGTCTATCGGCCCGAGGTGTACCAGCAGGCGGCGCTGTCACTTATCAAGGAGGGCAAGCTCCAGGCGACGGATTTCCCGGCGTTTGCGACCGAGAGCGGTTATCGCGGCCCGCAACAAGGTTTTATCGACGGCATCGTCTATGACGGTCGCCATCCCAATGACTATCTGAACCACTTTGCCATCGGCCTCAAGGGCGATGAACAGGTGCAGTGAAGCCAAGGACAAGGAGTCTTCATGATGAAAGCGACAGCGATAGGGCGCCTGCTGGCCCCCTGTTTCGGCATAGTGTTGTTTCTGCTCTGTTGGCAGCTGGGGGCCAGTCAGGTCAAGACCAGTCTGGGTACCTTGCCGGGCCCCGGGGCGACCGCCAGCCAGCTCTGGCAACTGGGTCAGGAGCACCTGGCCGAGCGGGAGCGCGAATCCGGCTTCCTGGCCCGCCAGGCCAGTCGCAATGCCGAGCGGCTGGCGGCGGATCCCGCTGCCAGCATCAAGGTGAGATCCTACCCGGGACGGGCGACCTTCTTCGACCAGATTGGCACCAGCTTGCTGACGGTGGCCACCGGCTTTGGGTTGGCGACCCTGCTGGCCGTCCCCCTGGGGATAGTGCTTGGCATACACCCGCAGCTCTATCGCATCGCCAACCCGGTGATCCAGCTGCTCAAGCCGGTCTCCCCCCTGGCCTGGCTACCGCTGATCACCATGGTGGTGAGTGCCGTCTATGTGAGCCCGGATCCCTGGCTGGCGAAATCCTTCGTCAACTCGGCGTTGACCGTGGCCCTCTGTTCACTCTGGCCGACTCTGCTCAACACGGCGGTCGGGGTGAGCTCGGTGGACCCGGATCTCCATAACGTGAGCCGGGTGCTGCGGCTGCCCTTCCTGACGCATATCGCCAAGATAGTGCTGCCCAGCGCCCTGCCGATGATCTTCACCGGCATGCGCCTCTCCCTGGGCGTCGCCTGGATGGTGTTGATTGCCGCCGAGATGCTGGCCCAGAACCCGGGGCTCGGCAAGTTCGTCTGGGACGAGTTCCAGAGCGGCAGTTCCGCCTCCCTGGCCCGGATCATGGTGGCCGTGGTGACCATAGGTCTCATCGGTTTCGCGCTGGATCGCCTGATGTTGGCGCTGCAGCAGTGGTTGTCCTGGGACAAGCGGCAACTGCTGCGTTGATGGCCCTGACGGGCAAGGAGTCGTGATGAAAACCTATCTGGATTTGAGTGAACTCGGCATGTCGTTCACCACTGAGCACGGGGTCTTCGAGGCCCTGACCGGGGTGAACCTGAAGATAGAGAAGGGGGAGTTCATCTCCCTGATAGGCCACTCCGGTTGTGGCAAGAGCACTGTGCTCAATCTGGTGGCCGGGCTGCTGGAGCCGAGCCAGGGGGGCATCATCCTCGATGGCCGCGAGGTGGATGGGCCAGGGCCCGAGCGGGCCATGGTGTTCCAGAACCACGCCCTGCTGCCCTGGCTCAGTGTTCATCAGAACGTTGAACTGGCGGTCAGGCGGCGGGTAACGGGGCGCGAGGAGGTGGCCGAACAGGTGCACTACTTCCTCTCCCTGGTGCAGATGGAGCATGCCAGCCACAAGATGCCCCATGAGATCTCGGGGGGCATGAAGCAGCGGGTCGGCATCGCGCGGGCGCTGTCGCTCTCCCCCAAGGTGCTGTTGATGGATGAACCCTTCGGCGCCCTGGATGCCCTGACCCGGGCTCATCTGCAGGATGCGCTGATGGCCATCCAGGCGGAGCTGGGCAACACCGTCATCATGATCACCCACGACGTGGACGAGGCGGTATTGCTGTCGGATCGCATCATCATGATGACCAATGGCCCGGCGGCGACCGTGGGGGAAATTCTGGCGGTCAACCTGCCCAGACCCAGGGACAGGGTGGCCCTGGCCGACGACCCGGCGTACCACAAATTGCGCCAGCAGGTGCTGCGTTTCCTCTACGAGAAGCAGCGCAAGGTGACACAGCTCAAGACGGCCACCGGGGGCGTCATCAGACGCACCGCCTGAATCGGGACAAGGGAACAAGGATGAACGAGATGGATAAACAAAAATTGGTGGTGATAGGCAATGGCATGGCTGGTGAGATAGACCATCACTTCACCGAACAACCCAAGGTGGTTGAGAAACAGCAACTGCTGGTCGTCGGCAATGGCATGGTCGGTCATCACTTCATCGAACAGCTGGTGGCGGCAGATGGACTGGCCCGCTTCGAGGTCACCGTATTGGGGGCCGAACCCGATCCCGCCTATGACAGGGTGCATCTCTCCGAGGTGTTTGGCGGCAAGGCGCCCGACGCGTTGCGTCTCGCCGACCCGGCCTGGTACGCCGAGCAAGGGGTGAGCTTGCGGCTCGGTGCCAAGGTCGAGAGTCTGGACAGGGCCGCTCGCCAGCTCTGCCTCGAGTCCGGGGAGCGCCTCGACTATGACCGTCTGGTGCTGGCCACCGGCTCTGTGCCCTTCGTGCCGCCCATCCCCGGTCATGAGCGGGCTGGCTGTTTCGTCTATCGCACCCTGGGGGATCTGGACGAGATCCGCGATGCCTGCGCCGCCGCCCGCACTGGCGTCGTCATCGGCGGCGGCCTGCTCGGCTTGGAAGCGGCCAATGCCCTGCGATTGCTGGGACTCAAGACGCGGGTGGTGGAGTTCGCCCCCAGGCTGATGCCGGTTCAGCTCGATGAGAGCGGCGGCGCCCTGCTCAGGGAGAAGATCCAGGGGCTGGGGGTCGAGGTATACACGGCCACCGCCACCGAGGCCATCGAGGATGGCGAGACGGCGCGCCATCGCCTGCGTTTCGCCGATGGTCAGCATCTGGAGACGGATGTGATCCTCTTCTCGGCCGGGATACGCCCGGCGGATGCCCTGGCCCGTCAGGGGGGGCTGAGGGTGGGTGAGCGAGGGGGTATCTGCATCGATGAGGGCTGCATCAGCTCGGATCCCGCCATCCTGGCCATCGGTGAGTGTGCGCTCTGGCAGGGGCGCATCTACGGACTGGTGGCCCCCGGTTATCAGATGGCCCGTGCCGCCGTGGCGACCCTCTGTGGCGGTGAGACCCGCTTCCAGGGCGCCGACATGTCCACCAAGCTCAAGCTGATGGGGGTGGATGTGGGCTCCATCGGCGATGCCCATGGCAGCAGCGAAGGGGCTCAGGAGCTGTTGCTGCTGGACAGGGTCAATGGCATCTACAAGAAACTGGTGACCGATGGCGAGGGCAAGCGGCTGCTCGGCGCCATCCTGGTGGGGGATGGCAGTGATTATGAGCGGCTGCTCCAGTACTACCAGAACGCTCTGCCCCTGCCCGAACCCGTGCTCTCCCTGTTGATGGGGGAGGGGGTCGAGGCGGCGGCGCCCATGGTGCTGCCCGACAGCGCCATCCTCTGCTCCTGCCATAACGTCAGCAAGGGGGCCGTGGTGGCGGCGGTGCGGGCCGGCAATCACGAGCTGGCGGCGGTGAAGAGCTGCACCAAGGCGGGCACCGGCTGTGGCGGTTGCAGCAACTTGCTCAAGCAGGTGGTGGACGTGGCCCTGGCCGAGCTGGGGGTGGAGGCCGACCACAGTCTGTGCGAGCACTTCGCCTACAGCCGTCAGGAGCTCTACCACCTGGCCCGCGTGGGGGAGATCAAGACCTTCGATGCCCTGCGGGATCGTCACGGTCAGGGGCTGGGTTGCGATATCTGCAAGCCGACCGTGGCCTCCATTCTGGCTTCGCTCTGGAACGAGCACGTGCTGGAGAAGCCCCATCGGGGACTGCAAGATACCAACGACGCCTTCCTGGCCAACCTGCAAAGAGACGGCACCTACTCGGTGGTGCCGCGCATCCCCGGCGGCGAGATCACCCCGGACGGCCTCATCACCATCGGCGAGGTGGCCCGCAAATACGGGCTCTACACCAAGATCACCGGCGGCCAGCGCATCGACTTGTTCGGTGCCAGGGTCGATCAGTTGCCGGACATCTGGGGGGAGCTCATTGCGGCGGGCTTCGAGACCGGCCAGGCCTATGGCAAGTCGGTGCGCACCGTCAAATCCTGTGTGGGCTCCACCTGGTGTCGCTACGGGGTGCAGGACTCCATGGGGCTGACCATGCGGCTCGAGCACAGGTACAAGGGGCTCAGAGCGCCCCACAAGTTGAAGTTTGCCGTCTCCGGTTGCACCCGGGAGTGCGCCGAGGCCCAGAGCAAGGACATCGGCGTCATCGCCACCGAGCGAGGCTGGAACCTCTATGTCTGTGGCAATGGCGGCATGCGGCCGCGCCACGCCGACCTGTTCGCCACCGATCTCGATGAGCCGACCCTGATCCGCTACATAGACCGATTGCTGATGTTCTATGTGCGCACCGGGGAGCGCCTGCAGCGCACCTCGGTCTGGATGGAGAGCATGGAGGGGGGGCTCGACTATCTCAAGTCGGTGATCGTGGAGGACAGACTGGGCCTCGGGGCCGAACTTGAGGCCCACATGGAGTCCATTGTCGGCAGTTGGCAGTGCGAGTGGCGGAGTACATTGGCCGATCCGGACAAGGTGGCGCTGTTCAAGGCATTCGTCGATGACGAGCCGGTTGCCACGCCGCCAAGGCGCGAGGAGCGTGGCCAGTGGGTCCCGGCGATCAAGATCAAGGAGTTGATATGATGCAGCAAGAAACCTGGTTGCCGGTCTGCGCCCTGGCCAGTCTGCTGCCCGGCCAGGGCCGCAGTGCCCGGGTTGGGGAGCAGCAGCTGGCGCTGTTTCTGCTCGGGGAGCGGGTATATGTGCTTGACGACAGGGATCCCGTCTCGGGTATTGCCCTGCTCTCGCGAGGCATAGTGGGGGATCTTGGCGGGGAGCCGGTGGTGGCCTCGCCACTCTACAAGCAGCGCTATGCCCTGGACGATGGGCGTTGCCTCGACGATCCGGCCCTCGGGGTGCGCGCCTGGCCCACCCGGCTGGAGGGAGAGACCATCTGGGTCAAGCTCTCCTGAGCCAGGTCACCAACATGCAATCAGATGCGTCACCAGCACCGGGCCTGCCCGGTGTTTTTTTTTGTGCACCACCCGACAATTCTGCACCGCCCCTCTTTTGTCGAAACGTTTTCCTGCTAACTTAAACAAAAGCCTAGATATGGATATTTGTCTATGACAGACCGTGAGCAAGAGATCCTCGCCCTGCTGCGCCAGGACCCCATGATCCCCCAGCAGGAGCTGGCGACTCAACTTGGCATCAGTCGCTCGGCGCTGGCCAGCCATGTCTCCAGCCTGACACGGCAGGGGTTCGTGATGGGGCGCGGTTATGTGCTGCGCGAGGGCCCTTACGCCGTGGTGGTGGGGGGGGCCAACATGGATATCTGTGGCCAGAGCCAGGGAGCCCTGCGCATGGGGGATTCCAATCCGGGCTCGGTGCGCACCTCGGCCGGCGGGGTGGGACGCAACATAGCCGAGAACCTGGCGCGGCTTGGCACGGATACCCGTCTGGTGACGGCGGTGGGCAACGATCAGCATGGCCATCAGTTGCTGGAGGTGAGCCAGCAGGCTGGTGTCGATGTGCGCCAGACGCTGGTGCTCGACGGCAAAACCACCTCCTGCTACCTGAGCCTGCACGATGGCCTGGGGGAGATGAGCTGCGCCATCAATGCCATGGGCATCATCGATGAGCTGACCCCTGCCCGGTTGAGCCCCCTTGGCGGTTTTCTCGCTGCCGCCAACGTGCTGGTGCTGGACACCAATCTCGCCACCGGCACCCTGGACTGGCTGTTCGACCGCCATGGGGAGCAGGTGCTCTTTGTCGATACCGTCTCCGTGGCCAAGGTGGAGAAGATCCGCCCCTGGCTCGGCCGCATTCATACCCTCAAGCCCAATCGCAGCGAGGCCGAACAGCTGTGCGGCTTCGCCATTGCAGGGCCCGATACCTGGCCCAGGGCGGCGCACTGGTTCCACAGCGCCGGGGTGCAGCGCCTGTTCCTGAGTCTGGGGGAGCAGGGCATTTTTTACAGCGACGGGGAGACGCAGGGTCACCTGCCCATCCTCGGTTGCCCGGTCAGCAATGTGACCGGCGGCGGTGATGCCTTCATGGCCGGTCTGGTCCATGGCTGGCTGGCCGGTAGCGACATGGCGCAAAGCACCCGCTTTGCCCTGGGTTGCGCCGCCCTCACCGTCGGTTGTCATGAAACTGTTTTTTCCGGCCTGTCCAAGGCCGCCGTTGAACGTGTTCTGGAGGAGTACCCATGTTGAACGCTTACCTCGATATCCAACCGGTCGTCGCCGCGGCCCTGGCCGCCGGCAAACCCGTCGTAGCCCTGGAGTCCACCATCATCTCCCACGGCATGCCCTATCCGCAGAATGTGGAGACGGCGCGCCAGGTAGAGCAGGTGGTGCGGGACAACGGCGCCGTGCCGGCCACCATCGCCATTCTGGATGGCCGCCTCAAGGTGGGTCTGGATGCGGGGGCGCTGGAGGCGCTGGGCCGGGCCGGTCACGCCGCCACCAAGTGCAGCCGCCGCGACATCCCCTTCGTGCTGGCCAACAAGGGGCTGGGAGCAACCACGGTCGCCTCCACCATGATCATTGCGGCCATGGCGGGGATCCGGGTGTTCGCCACCGGCGGCATCGGCGGCGTGCACCGCGGTGCCCAGGAGAGCTTCGATATCTCGGCGGATCTGCAGGAGTTTGCCCAGACCCCGGTGGCCGTGGTCTGCGCCGGTGCCAAGTCGATACTCGACATCGGCCTGACCCTGGAGTATCTGGAGACCCAGGGGGTGCCGGTCATCGGTTATCAGACCGAGGAGCTGCCCGCCTTCTACACCCGCGAAAGCGGCTTCAAGGTGGATTACCGCCTCGACACCCCGGCGGCCATTGCCGAGGCGCTGCGTCTGAAGTGGGAGCTGGGGCTGGCCGGTGGCGCCGTGGTCACCAACCCCATCCCGACCCAGTTTGCCATGCCCAAGGCCGACATAGACGCCGCGATCAAACAGGCGCTGCAGGAAGCGGACGAGCAGGGCGTCAAGGGCAAGGCATCCACCCCCTTCCTGCTGGCGCGGGTGTGCGAGCTGACCGGCGGCAACTCCCTGGCGGCGAACATCCAGCTGGTGCTGAACAACGCTGCCCTGGGGGCACGCATCGCCGCCAGTCTGTAACTGTTGGCCCCTGTGAGCGAACTGACCGGCGGTGACTCCCTGGCCGTTAATATCCAGCTGGTGCTGAACAACGCTGCCCTGGGGGCACGGATCGCCGCCAGCTTGTAACTGCTGCCCCTGTGAGCGAACTGACCGGTGGCAACTCCCTGGCCGTTAATATCCAGCTGGTGCTGAACAACGCCGTTCTGGGGGCAAAGATTGTCGCCAGCTTGTAACTGCTGCCCCCTGTGAGCGAACTGACCGGTGGTGACTCCCTGGCCGTTAATATCCAGCTGGTGCTGAACAACGCCGCCCTGGGGGCACGCATTGCCGCCAGCCTCTGAGTCGAGATCACTGCGCAATAACAAGAGGGCCCCGGGGCCCTCTTGTTATGGGTACGCGTTGAGACGAAATCAGTCGCTCAGCTCATCCCCGACCTGTTTGACCGCATCCCGGGTGCTGTGACCTATTTCACGGGTGACATCCCGGCTGGTGTGGCCAATCTCCCGGGTCACATGCTTGGTGGTGTGGCCTATGGTGCGGCCCGCCTCCTTGATATCGGCACAACCGGCCAGCACCAGGCCGGTGAGCAGCGCCATCAGGGATGAGTGACGCAGGGATAAATGACGCATGCCAACCTCCTCGTTAAGGGTTGAGGTCATTATTGCCCCTGAGGGAGCGGGCGGGCAACCAGCAGGGTGTGACCGGGGCCCGGGATCTCGTGCTCGGCCTCCACATGGAAACCGGCTTCCCGCAGGCACTGGTACATCTGCTTGGAGTGGTAGAAGCGACTGTTGCCGTTGGCGATGGCGGTGAAGTAGAGGGAGGTGGCATTGAGGCTGAAGCTGGCCGCCTCGAAGCTCTGCCTGTCCCAGAACAGCTCAAGGATGCAGACCCGGGCCCCGGGTTTCATGTGTTGGCGAATACGCTTGAGGATGGCGACTATCTGCTCGTGGCTGAAGCAGTCCAGGAACTGGCTCATCCACCAGACGTCCGCTTCACCGGGCAACGGGCCTTCGGCTTCGAGCATGTTGACGGCATGGCCGCTGACTCTGGCTGTCAGCCCGGCGGCCTCTATCCGGGGCTGGGCCAGGGCGAGCTGCTCGGGCAAGTCCAGTATTGTGACCTTGAGTCCGGGATCCCGGGCCGCGCAAGAGAGTGCCCACTTGCCGGTATTGCCGCCCACGTCATACAGGGTGCGCGGCTCATAGCCCAGCACATGGTCCTGAGCCTGCTGGAAGGCCCAGTCGGAGTAGAAGTGATCGAAGGCAAACCAGCTGGCTCGGGCTGGCTCCGGCAACTCGTCGAGATGAGGGTAGATGGTGGCCCAGTCGCGGTTGAACACCTTGAGCCCCTCGGGCTTGCCTTCCCGAATGGCATCGAGCAGGTGGGCGAGGGGCTGATAGCAGACATGCTGGGTGAAGTCCATATTGACCCGGGTCATGGGATCGTTTTGCAGGTATTTGCCCACTTTGCCGAGCACATAGCACGCCCCGGCCAGATGGCAGATCCCGCCCCCCAACCCCATGTCGAGCAGCACACCGACGCCGTATTCACTGATCGCGCAGTGGCGGGCTATCTCGGCGGTGGTCGCGCCTTCTTTACCACGGCTCTCCAGGTAGGCGAGCACACCGGTTTCACGCAGGCACCAGCTCGCCTGGAACAACATGGGAGCGAAGGCGATGCGCTGCGCCTGGCTGATGGCGGCGAGGGCGTCATGTCCCTCGCTTTGGTAATGTTTCACAGGACTTGCCACTCCGGGGTTATTTATTATTGCTAGTGCGGGACAGCTCGATCTGGATGGCCTGGTTCAATCCCATGACCCAGCGGTTATAACTGCGGTGTATGGCACCTTTGCCATCATCATCGAGATTGATGCTGCTGACATAATTGATGGCGTAGTCATGAGCGCCATAGGGAATATTGATCACCGCCTGATGTTGGCGCACATTCAATTGACCGCGAATAAGCCCTGGCTGCTCTTTTTTCATCACCCAGCCCTTGCTGAGACCACCATTGAGGATGGCGTTGCCGACCTGTTCTTGGGTCAGGGTGAAGTTCACCTGATTGGCCGGCAAATTATGCACCGGCTGACTGGTGGCGCAGGCGGCCAGCAGGGCGCAGCCGAGCAGCAAAGCGGATTTGGACATCATGTTCATTATTGTTCCCCGAGGTCGGTTTCTTATGAAGCGGGGCAATGAGACAACATAATGGCGTTATTTTCAATAAATATGACTGAAGACAAAGGCTTATATGGTTCGCATCTATTATTTACGGAAAATAATGCTATGATGGCCGCCGAATTAATGACAGGCATGAAACCAGCATTATTTCTCCATGTTTCTCGCCGGATGACAGCCGGCAATCTGATTAACCCAACTCATCAGCCATTGCGCCGCACCAGGACGGAAGCTCGTCATCATGCTCTCATTTTCACTCCTTGATGCGCAGGCGCTCTCCCCCGGGCTGAACCAGGTCAGTCAATGGCAACAGTGGGCGGAACAGGGCCTGTGGCCCGATGCTGCCCTGTTGCCACCGACTCCGCTGCTGCCCATGATGATGGCCCGTCGCCTCAGCGCCGGGGCCCGGCTCGCGGTGCAGCTCGGCCTGGAGATGCTCGGTCGCCACGAGATAGACAACGCCATCTTTGTCAGCCGCCACGGTGAGCTGGCCCGCTCTCTCACGCTGTTGCAAGGATTGGCTGCGGCGAACCCCCTCTCGCCCACGGATTTCTCCATGTCGGTGCACAACACCGCGGCCGGACTCTGCTCCATTCAGGGCAAGGCGGCGCTGCCCATGAGCTCGCTGGCGGCAGGGGAAGGGGGACTGATGGCGGGACTGACCGAGGCGGTCGCCAACCTGCAGGCCGGTTACCGGCGGGTGCTGCTGGTGCTCTTCGAGGGGGAGATCCCCGCCTTTCATCACCCCTGGATCCCGGCCACTCCCCCCTATGGGATCGCGCTGGTACTCGGGGATGAGGAGCAAGGCGAGCGCTGGCACTGCGAGGGGGCGAGGATTCATGGCCATGCTCCCGCGCTGGCCCAGCCCCTGGCATTCTGGCGCGCGCACTTGTTGCAGCAAACGACATGCCTGCTGGGGGATGGACGTCAGGAGTGGGCATGGCGGCGCGGTTGAACCGGCTCTGGCGGCTGTTTGGCACCGCCCTTGGCTTCACCCTCTTTGGTTTGGGGGGGCTGCTGCTCAGTCTCTGCTGGTTCCCGCTGCTGGCGCTCTGCCTGCGCGGGGAACGGCGTCGCACCCTGGCCCAGGCCAGCATCAAGCAGAGTTTTCGACTGTTTATGTCGCTGCTCAAGGGGCTGGGGGTACTGGATTACCGGGTGAGCGGCATGCCCCAGGATCTGCGCGGGGCCTTGGTGGTCGCCAATCACCCCAGCCTGCTCGACTATGTGATGCTGGCCGCCGAGCTGCCGGTATGTGACTGCATCGTCAAGCAAGCCTTGTGGCATAATCCGTTTCTGGGGGGGGTGGTGCGTGCCGCCGATTACATTCCCAATGTGGAGGCCGAGCGGTTATTGCCACTCTGTATGGCGCGGGTACGCAGCGGCGGCCTGCTGCTGGTGTTTCCGGAAGGGACTCGCACCACCCCAGGCCAGCCACTGCACCTGCAACGGGGGGCGGCCCAGCTCGCACTGCGCAGTCAGGTGCCGCTGCAGCCGGTGCGCATTCACTGCAGTGAGCGCTTCCTCACCAAGCAGGACAAGTGGTTCAGGACACCGAAGCACAAGCCAAGCTTCACCCTGGAATTCCTGCCGCAGATCACTGCCGCAGAGGTGGTCGACAACGAACAGGGCAGCGCCCTGGCCGCCCGCCAGCTAACCCGATTTCTCACCAGGGTCCTGCAACCCGGGGCCCAATGACAGCGTATGGAACAGCAATGCAAGACCTGCAACAAGAAATAAAGCAACTCATTATCGACAGCCTCAATCTGGAAGGATTGACCCCGGACGACATCGACAGCCAGGCTCCCCTGTTTGGGGATGGTCTGGGCCTGGACTCCATCGATGCGCTCGAGCTCGGGCTCGCCATCAAGGGTCGCTACGGCATAGTGCTCTCCGCCGATGACGAGAATACCCGTCGTCACTTTGCCAGTGTCGCAGCCCTGGTTGCCCTGGTTCACTCCCAAGCCTGAGCCCGTCCCTTTTCGGAGAAACGCAGATGAACAGAGACGAGATTTTTACCGAGATCAAGGCCACCCTGGTGAAGCTGTTCGAGGTGGATGAAGGGGAGATCACCCTGGACGCCCAGCTCTATCAGGACCTGGAACTCGACAGCATAGATGCCATCGATCTGGTGGTGCATCTGCAAAAACTGACCGGCAAGAAGATCAAGCCCGAAGAGTTCAAGACGGTGCGCAGCGTGGCCGATGTGGTCGACGCGGTCGAGCGCCTGCTGGCCGATGCCTGATCCCAAGGTCAGACCCGTGCTGCGACTGCTCTCCCTGCTGGCAGGGGGCTTGCTGCTGGCCTATCCCCTGGCCGTCTATTGGGGGCTGACCCATTGGGGCGGCTCCGCCCTGCTCGCCATCTTGCTGGTCACCTTTGCCTTGCGGCTGCTGCCCGGTGTTTCCCCGGTGCGCGAGTGGTTGCTGCTCGGCCGCCTGCTCGCCGGTGTCGGCCTGCTGCTGACGGGCTTGAGTGCCATTTTTTCGGCCCAGCACTGGCTGCTCTATTACCCCCTCGTCGTCTCTCTGGCGCTGCTCTGCCTGTTTGGCTGGAGTCTGCGCCAGCCGATGACGCTGGTGGAGCGCCTCGCCCGCCTGACCGATCCCGACTTGCCGCCGGCGGGAGTGCGCTATACCCGCACCGTGACCCAGGTCTGGTGCGGCTTCTTCGTGGTCAATGGCTTGCTTGCCGCCGCCACCATCTGGCACGGAGACCTGGCGCTGTGGAGCCTCTACAACGGTCTCATCAGCTACCTGCTGATGGGGCTGTTAATGGGCGGGGAATATCTGGTGCGCCTGCGGGTCAAACGGAGTTTTGCCTGATGAGTCATGCAGCTGACTCTTTCGAGCCCTGTCAACGTCTGCTCGCCGCCATCTGGGAGCGGGCAGACGAGGAGGTGGTGGCGTTCGGCCCACAGGGCGAGAGCCTGTTCGGGGAGCTAAGAGGCGGCGCCGAGGCGTTGGCCAGCGTGCTGGCGGCCTCACCGGCAACGCGCTGGGCACTCTGCTTCGATGACAGCCTGCTGTTTGCCCAGGCCCTGCTGGCCTGCGCCCTGTCGGGTCGTGAGGTCGTGTTGCCCGGACATCAGCGCCCGGCCGCCCTGACCGAACTCGGTGCGGGTTTCGACGGCATACTGACCGATAGCCAGCAGCTGGGGGAGGGGGGCGAGCATCTCTGGTTGCGTCTGCCCCTGACGGCTTCGCAGCATGAGAGCCCGGCGCCGCGCTGGGCCGCCCCCACCGGCTTGCAACTGACCCTGTTCACCTCGGGCTCGACCGGCGTGCCCAAGGCGATCCCCAAGGCCTGGCACCAGCTAGAGGCCGAGTTGCGAGTCTTGATTGCGCTCTGGGGGGAGAGGCTCGATGGCACACGTCTGCTGGCGAGCGTCAGCCATCAGCATATCTATGGCCTGCTGTTTCGCATCCTGCTGCCCCTGGTACTGGGTGTCCCCTTCGCCCGCACCCTGACCCTCTATCCGGAGCAGCTCAAGGGGCAGCGCACCCCCTGGGCCCTGATCGCCTCTCCCGCCTTTCTCAGTCGACTCGATCCTGAGCTCGGGGAGGGGGAGTGCCGTCTGATTGTCTCCTCCGGCGGTCCCCTGGCCCTGGCGGATGCACTCCGCAGCGCCCAGCTGTTTGGTCAGTTGCCCATCGAAGTATTTGGCAGCAGCGAGACCGGTGGCATCGCCTGGCGCCAGAGTCAGGCGCCCCATACCCCCTGGCAGCCCATGCCGGGGATCCGGGTCCTGGTGGCGGCCGAGGATCGCTTGTTGCTGCACTCCCCCTTTCTGCCCGATGGCGAGCCGCTGCTCTGCGCCGATCGCATTCGATGGGAAGAGGCTGGCTTTCATCTGCTTGGGCGCGGGGATCGGCTCATCAAGATCGAAGAGAAGCGGATCTCCCTCGATGAGGTCGAGACCCGCTTGCAGGCCCTGCCCTGGGTGGAGGCCGCCGCCGTGCTGCCCCTGACGGTGGCGACCCGGCAAGCGCTCGGCGCCGTGCTGGTGTTGACCCCTGAGGGGCAGCGCCAGTGGCAGACACTGGGGCATGGGCGCTTCCTCATCGCCCTGCGCGAGCGGCTCAGACCCTGGCTCGAACCGGTGGCGCTGCCGCGCCGGGTACGACTCTTGGCGACCCTGCCCCTGAGCAGTCAGGGCAAGCGCCCCTGGTCCGAGTTGAAAGCGCTATTTGATGAGCTGCCTGCGGACAAGATGGCGGGTGGCGGAGCCGGTCAGCCGATGAGAAAAGAGATGAACAACAACGACTCAGGGGCTGCCGCCATGCAAGCAGCTACCCTACCGACGCTGCTCGAGCAGACTCAGACCCTGGATGCGCTGGTGCTGCGGCTTCATCTTGACCCCGCGCTCCCCTGGTTCAGCGGCCATTTTCCGGGGGCGCCGCTGCTGCCTGGTGTTACGCAGGTGCACTGGGCCATCCACTATGGTCGGCAGTTGCTTGGCCTCTCTGGCTCCTTTGGCGGCATGAGCCAGCTCAAGTTCCAGCGCCCCCTGCGCCCGGGTCAGCAGTGCAGCCTGCACCTGACTTGGCAGGCCGACAAGGGCCAGTTGTTATTCAGCTATCGACTCGCCGATGAGCTCGCCAGTAGTGGAAGAGTGCGGTTATGTCCCTGACCCCTTGCATCATTATCCCCTGCTACAACCACTCGGCTCCCCTGGCCGGGGTGCTGACCAGGCTGGCCCCCCTGGGGCTGCCCTGTCTGCTCATCGACGATGGTAGCGAGCCAGGCGCCGCCGCCCGTCTCGATGGCTTGGCGAGGGAGCATCAGGCCTGGGTGAGCCTGCTGCGTCATCCCCATAATCTGGGCAAGGGGGCCGCGGTGATGACCGGGCTCAAGGCCGCCTTCGAGCGCGGTTTTAGCCATGGAGTGCAGATAGACGCGGACGGTCAGCATGATCTCGCTGACGTGCCGCGGCTATTGCACGAGGCCGAGGCCCATCCCGAGGCGCTGATCTCGGGCCGCCCCCTCTATGACGACTCTGTGCCCAAGGGGCGGCTCTATGGCCGCTATGTCACCCATGTCTGGGTCTGGATAGAGACGCTCTCCTTCACCATCGAAGACAGCATGTGCGGCTTTCGGGTCTACCCCTTGGCGGCGAGCTGCGCCCTGTTTGACGAGGTGCGCCTCGGCGCGCGGATGGATTTTGACACCGAGATCATGGTGCGCCTCCACTGGCGCGGGGTGAAGAGTCGCTTCGTGGCGACCCGGGTCATCTATCCCGCCGATGGCAGCTCCCATTTTCGGCTCTGGCAAGACAATCTGGATATCTCCTGGATGCACACCCGGCTGGTGTGCCGCCTGCTCTGGGATCTGACCCGCCAGCTGCTGCGCTGGCCCGCTCGCCTCTGGCACCGGGGCAGGGCACACTGGTCGCGCACCCCGGAACGAGGCAGTCTGCTTGGCTTGCGGATCATGCTGGCCAGTTATCGGCTGCTGGGACGCAGGGGCTTCAAGGCGCTGCTCTATCCGGTCATCGGCTACTTCTGGTTGACCGGCCGCCGTCAGCGGGCGGCTTCGGAGCAGTATCTGGCCCGGCTAGAGGCGTTTGCTGCGGCCAACGACATTCCACTGCCTGCCGAGCCGAGATCCAGCTTTCGTCACTTGCTGCGCTTTGGCGAGGCGGCCCTGGACAAGCTGGCGGGCTGGCGCGGCGACATAGCCCCGGAGCAGGTCGAGCTGGTGGGGCGCGAACACCAGGAGGCTGCTCTTGCTTCGGGGCGTGGCCTGTTGCTGCTCGGCTCCCATCTCGGGGATCTCGAGCTGTGCCGGGCCCTTGGCACCCAGGCGGGCCAAGTGCGCATCAACGCCCTGGTGTTCACCCGCCATGCGGCCCGTTTCAATGCCCTGCTCAAGCAGATCAATCCAGGATCCGGGCTCAATCTCATCCAGGTGCAGGAGATGGGGGCCGACACCGCCATCTTGCTCAAGGAGAAGATAGAGGCGGGGGAGTGGGTGGTGATCGTCGGGGATCGCACCTCGGTCACCAGGGAGAAGCGGGTGGTCTGGGCCGATTTTCTCGGCGCCCCGGCCCCTTTTCCCCTTGGCCCCTTCGCCCTGGCCAGCGTGCTGGCCTGCCCCGTCTATCTGATGTTCGGCCTCAAGGAACAGGGCCGGTTCCGGGTCCATTTCGAGCCCTTCGCAGAGCGGCTGTTGCTGCCGCGTAGCAATCGGGAGGCGGCGCTGCAGCACTGGGTGCAGGCCTATGCGGACAGGTTGCAACACCACTGCCTGCGAGCCCCTCTCGACTGGTTCAACTTCTTCGATTTTTGGCAGCTAACTCATGATGAACAGTGATACTCCTTCTCCCCAGGTCACCTTCGGCGCAGACAGGCTCACCATAGAGCAGGTAGTGGCCCTGGCCGAGGGGCGGGCCAGACCCGTACTCAATCCGGATCCCGCCTTTATGGCCCGTATCCAGCGCGGCGCCGATTTTCTCGATCGGCTGCTCGAGGATGAGGGAGTCATCTACGGGGTGACCACCGGCTATGGCGACTCCGTGACCCGGGCCGTGCCGCCCGCCCTGGTGGCCGAGCTGCCCCTGCACCTGACCCGTTTCCATGGCTGCGGCCTGGGGGCGGATCTGAGCCTGGAGGCTGGCCGCGCCGTGTTGGCGACCCGGCTCTGCTCCCTGACCCAGGGGGTCTCCGGGGTCAGCCCTGCGTTGCTGGAGCGGCTCTGCTGGTTGCTGGAGCAGGACTTAATCCCCCGTATTCCCGAAGAGGGATCGGTCGGTGCCAGCGGCGATCTCACCCCGCTCTCCTACGTGGCCGCCGTGCTGGTGGGGGAGCGCGAGCTCTATCGGAACGGAGAGTTGGCCGATACCGCCGATGTCTATGGTTCGCTCGGGGTCACGCCCCTGATCCTGAGGCCCAAGGAGGGGCTGGCGCTGATGAACGGCACCTCGGTGATGACGGCGCTGGCCTGTCTGGCCTATGCCCGCACCGAATACCTGATGAAGCTTGCCACCCGCATCACCGCCCTGGTCAGCGTCGCCATGGCCGGCAACGCCTTCCACTTCGATGAGCGGCTGTTCGCGGCCAAGCCTCACCCCGGCATGCAGGGCATCGCCGCCTGGCTGCGGGCCGACTTGCAGAGTGGCGAGCTGCCGCGCCACAGCGACCGGCTGCAAGATCGCTACTCCCTGCGCTGCGCCCCCCATGTCATCGGCGTGGTGGCCGACAGCCTGCCCTGGTGGCGTCAGCTCATCGAGAACGAGCTCAACAGCGCCAATGACAATCCGCTGATCGATGGCGACTTTGAGCATGTGATGCACGGCGGCCACTTCTATGGCGGCCACATCGCCATGGCCATGGACAGCATGAAGACGGCGGTGGCCAATCTGGCCGATCTGCTCGATCGTCAGCTGGCCCAGCTGGTGGACAGCAAGTTCAACGGTGGCCTGCCGAGCAACCTGTCGGGTGCCAGCGGCGAGCGACGCATGATCAATCACGGTTTCAAGGCGGTGCAGATCGGCGTCTCCGCCTGGACCGCCGAGGCCCTCAAGCTGACCATGCCCGCCAGCGTCTTCTCCCGCTCCACCGAGTGCCACAACCAGGACAAGGTGAGCATGGGCACCATAGCGGCGCGGGATGCCCTGCGGGTGCTGACCCTGAGTGAGCAGGTTGGCGCCGCCTGCCTGCTGGCGGCGGTGCAGGGGGTCGAGCTGCGGTTGCTGGCCCAGGGCCGCACCCTCAGCGAGCTTGGCGCTGAGCTGCAGAAGATGGTGCTAGGGGTACGCGAACACCACCCGGCCCTGGTGGAAGACAGGCCCCTGGAGCAGGAACTCAGGGCACTGATCGCCCGTCTGCAGGCCCGTCACTACCCGCTCTATGAGGAGATCTCCCATGGGGAGTGAAGCCTGGATGATTAGCCACAGTATCGAGATAGAGATCCCGTTTCACGACGTGGACATGATGGCAGCGGATGTCTGGCACGGCCCGATGGAGAGTCTGCATGCAGCATGAGTCCTGGATGATTAGCCACAGCATCGAGATAGAGATCCCGTTTCACGACGTGGACATGATGGCGGTGGCCTGGCATGGCCATTATGTGCGTTATATCGAGCTGGCCCGCTGCGCCCTGCTCGAGCGCATCGATTACAACTATCCCCAGATGGAGGCCTCCGGCTATGTCTGGCCCGTCATCGACTTGCGACTCAAGTACATGGCGCCCCTGCGCTTTGGTCAGAAGGTGCGAGTCGAGGCCCGACTCTGCGAGTATCAGAACCGGCTCAAAATCGAGTACGAGCTGTTCGACGCCGCCAGTGGCGTGCGTACCAGCAAGGGCTACAGCATTCAGGTGGCGGTGGACAAGGAGAGTGGCGAGATGTGCCTGGCCTCGCCCCGGGTGCTGCTCGACAAACTGGGAGTGAGCGAATGAGGCGCTGGTTAAGCCTGGCGCTGCTGCTGACGACGGTGCTGAGCCCGTTACCTCTCCAGGCCGCGGCCATGACCCAGGCCGAGGTGCGTCAGTTGCTGAGCGAACAACCCGCTCAGCGCGCCCGGTTTGAGCAGGAGAAACAGGTGGCAGGCTTAAGCCAGCCCCTGCGGGCCAGCGGCGAGCTGCTGCTGGTACGGGGCAAGGGGCTCTGGTGGCATCAGCAGGCGCCCTTTGATCTCGCCCTCAGCCTCACCGACCAGCGCATGAGCCAGCGGGTGGGTCAGGGGCGGGCCGAGGTGATAGATAACCCCCAGTTGCTCGAATTCAGCAAGATGCTGCTGGCGCTGTTTGGTTCGGACGAGCAGGCGCTGGCCCGCTATTTTGACCTCGATTTTCAGTCCGGCGAGCAGGGGTGGGCCCTGACCCTGACGCCGCTGGCGTCGCCCCTTGACAAGGTATTTGCCAAGCTCACCCTGAGTGGTCGCGAGCAGTTGGATAAGCTGTCGATCACAGACAGACAAGGGGATGAGACCCGCATCCACTTCTCCCGCTGGCAGGCAGTGACGCTGCCACTTCCCCCCGAGCAAGAGGCCTATTTTGCCCGATAAAGCGCCCATAGTCCCATCGCAACCGACCCTTGGCATCGGCGAGGCCAGCTGGCGCAAGCTTGCCCTGGGCTGGTTGCTGCTCTGCCTGCTGGCGTTGGCGCTGCTCGGCTATCTGCTGCCCCACAGTCGCATCAACACCAGCCTGATGGATCTGCTGCCCCAAAGTGAGCGTTCCGCCCTGGATCCGGCTCTGCAGCAGGGGTTGCTGCGCCAGCTCGATGGTCAGCTGGTCTGGATGCTGAGCCTGCCGGCGGGCCAGGATGGTCGCGCCGCGGCAGAGGCCTGGGCCAGGTCTCTCGCACGGCTGCCTGAGCTCAGTAGCGTTCGCGGTGCTCAGCCTGAGCTGACGGGAGCCTGGCAAGGGTATCTGCATGACTACGCCTGGCAGCGGCTCGATGAGCGCAGCCGTGTCAGGTTGGCGGCTGGCCCCGAGGCGTGGAGCCAGTGGGTACTCGGCCAGATCTACAGCCCCTTTGGCGGCGTCTCCCGCGCCGAGTGGCAATCCGATCCCCTGCTGCTGACCCGGGCCGGGGTACAGGGCCAGGCAGCCACGCCGCTGCGCCTCGACCATGACTGGCTGGTGAGCCAGGATGAGACGGGACGGCGCTGGTATATGCTGCGGGCCGAGCTGGATCGCTCCGCCTTCGATCTCTCCCGCAACGGCGCCCTGCTCGGCCGACTCGACGAGGCCGAGCAGACCCTCAAGGCGGACTATCCGGGGGTCGAGCTGCTGCGTCGTGGCACGCTGTTTTATAGCCAGCATGCCAGCAACCTGGCTCAGGCGGATATCTCCACCATAGGGCTGGGCTCGCTGATTGGGGTGGTGCTGCTCATCTGGGTGGTGTTCCGCTCGGCCCGTGCGCTCTGGCTTGCCCTGCTGCCCATCCTCATCGGTCTGGGCTGGGGGCTCTTGGCCGTGCTGCTCTGGTTTGGCGAAGTGCACCTCTTTACCCTGGTGATCAGCACCAGTCTCATCGGCATCGCCATCGACTATGGCCTGCATTTTCTGAGCGAGCGGCGTCTGCATGGGGGTGAGGAGAGCCCCCATCAGACGAGGATCCGGCTGCTGCCCAGCCTCTGGCTGGCGCTGCTCACCACCCTGATCGGCTATGGCCTGCTCTGGTTGGCGCCCTTCCCCGGTTTGCAACAGCTCGCGCTGTGCGCCCTGGCCGGACTCTTTGCCGCCTTCATCACAGTGATCTGCCTCTTCCCGCTCTGGCTGGGCCCCCTGCCACAAGGAGAGCCCAGGGGGTTGGTGTGGCTAAGCGGCTGGCTCAATCTGTGGCGCGAGCGACGCGGCTTGCGCTGGGGCCTGCCGCTGACGTGCCTGTTGCTGGTGGTCGCGGGTCTGAGCCGGTTGCAGATCGATGATGATATCGGCCGTCTGCAACCGCTGCCCGCTGAGCTGCAAGCCCAGGAGCAGCAGATCCAGCGCCTCATTGGCCAGCAGGGGGGCATGGCGGGTTTTCTGGTGACGGGGAACGATGGGGAGGCGGCCTTGCAACGGCTGGAGGCCCTGACCCGGACGCTTGCCCTGGCCAAGGCCCAGGGGCAACTGACCGGATTCGTCTCGCTGGCGCAGTGGCTGCCATCCCTCGCGCAGCAAAGGGCGGATCACGACGCCCTTGGCAAGCTCCTGCCCGAGGTAGTGGCAGGGCTCAACCAGGCCGGGGTGCCGGTCAAGGGTGTCGCCAGACCCTGGCAACCACTGACGCCCGCGCTGTGGCTGGCCAGCCCGGTCAGCGAGGGGAGCCGCCTGCTCTGGCACGGCATGGCCGATGGCCGGGTCGCCATCTGGCTGCCGATCTTAGGGGTGAGCGCGCCGACGGCCATGGCGAACCTGGCGGCAAACCAGCCCGGCGTCTATTGGCAGGATCAGCGGGCGCAATGGAGCCAGCTGTTCGCCCACTATCGCATCAAGCTGGCCGAGCTGCTGGGAGTGGCCATGGGACTGGTCGCCCTGTTGCTCGGCTGGCGGCTGGGCTGGCGCAAGGGGGGGCGAGTCCTGCTGGTCAACGTCCTGGCCCTGGGGGCGGGCCTGGCCCTGCTTGCCGCCTGTGGTCAGCCGCTCACCCTGTTTGGTGTCCTGGCCCTGAGTCTCATCTTTGGCATCGGCATCGACTACGGGCTCTTTTTTGCCCACAGTGGCGTCGATCCCCACCGGCAGCGCTCGACCCTGCTTGCCATCTTGCTGGCCAACCTGACCACCCAGCTGGCATTCGGGCTATTGGCCCTGAGTCACACTCCGGCCATTGCGGGTTTTGGTCTGGTGCTGAGCGGCGGTATCTTTACCGCTTTCCTCCTGTCGCCGCTGGTGCTGGACCGGAGATGATCCCATGATCCACCCCTTTTTGGTCCACCCCAGACGCCCGGGACACAAGATGAAGTCGCTTCTGCCTCTCTGTTTATGCGCCAGCTTGCTGAGCGCCTGTGCCAGTGCGCCGACCGCGGTGCCGGATAATCGCGCTTTCCTGACCCAGGAGACCCGTCTGGTGTTGCCGGCGCCGACCCTGGCTCAGCCGCTCTATCGCCAACAGTTGCTGAGTGCCAGAACCCAGGGGGGTGAGCATCAGCTGCTGACGGTGTTGGAGGCCGATGGCCGCCAGCTCACCCTGGTGGGGTTGACCCCGAGCGGGATCCGGCTGTTTCGCGTGAGTTATGACGGTGAGGCGATTCGCACCGAGCAACTCTCCAGCCTGCTGGGAGGCACGACCCTGCCCCCGGTGGCTCAGGTATTGGCCGATGTCATGCTCAGCTACTGGCCCATTCAATCCTGGCAGCCGCAGCTGCCCAGGGGTTGGCAGCTCAAGGACGAGGGCATGGTGCGGCGCCTGCGAGACCCCAAGGGCACGCTGGTGAGCGAGATCTTCTATCAAGATATCGCCGGAGAGCGAGAACCTGTGCGTCTGGTGCAGCATGCCTTCGATTACCAGTTGCAGATGGAGAAGCTGGCCCCATGACCCAGGCAATGAACCCCATCTCCCCCTGCTATATCCAGGCTTACGGCCTGATCTGTGCCCTGGGGGAGGGCAAGGCGGCGGTGAGCACGGCCCTGACCGCCTGGCAGGCGGAGGGCATCAGCCCCCTCGACACTGAACAGCAAGCCCTGAGTGATGGCCGACTCACCCCGGTGGGCCGGGTGAGGGGGGCGCTGCCTCCCGTCCCTGACACACTGGCGGCCTATGACTCTCGCAACAATCGACTGCTGCTGGCGGCCCTGGCCCAGATCCGCCCCAGTGTCGATGCGCTGGTGACCCGACTGGGGGCGGATCGCATCGCCATCGTACTGGGTACCAGCACGGCGGGGATTGCCGAGGCGGAGCTGGCGGTGGCGGCCAGGGAGCGAGGGACGTCACTGCCAGCTGCATTTGATTATCGCCAGCAGGAACTGGGCTCGCCGAGTGAGTTTCTGGCACGCCAGCTGGCCCTTACGGGGCCGGCTTACACCCTTTCGACCGCCTGTTCATCCAGTGCCCGCGCCTTTATCAGCGGCCAGCGGCTGCTGGCGGCCGGGTTGGCCGACGCGGTGATCGTCGGCGGGGCCGACAGCTTGTGCGGCTTGACCCTCAATGGTTTTGACAGCCTGGAGTCCCTGAGTCTGGCGCGCTGCCGCCCCTTCGCCGCGGATAGACGCGGCATCAACATCGGCGAGGGGGCCGCCCTCTTTTTGCTGAGCCAGGCCCCGGCGCCGCTGGCGTTGCTGGGGGCGGGGGAATCCTCCGATGCCTGGCATATCTCGGCCCCTCATCCGGAAGGGGTGGGGGCCGAGGCGGCCATGCGCATGGCCCTGCAGCAGGGAGGGGTGGAGGCCAGGGCGCTCGACTACATCAACCTGCATGGCACCGCGACCCGACTCAACGATGAGATGGAGAGCCGCGCTCTGGCCCGGTTATTCGGGGGCGATGAGACGGCCCCCTGCAGCTCCAGCAAGATGCTGACCGGTCATTGTCTGGGGGCGGCGGGCGCCATAGAGGCGGCGCTCTGCTGCCTGTTGATGGAGCTAGGGCTGCCAGCTCCCGGGCAGGGAAGCGTGCAGGATGCGGCCCTGGCCCAGATTGAACTCATGCAGGGACGCGGGTCTGCTCTCGCCGGTGAGCCCCTCGCCCTGACTCTGTCGAACTCCTTCGCCTTTGGTGGCAATAACGTCAGTCTGCTGCTGGGTCGCCGGGACGTGGCAGGCTCCGCCGAGGGGACTGCGCCCCTTGCGGCACAAGAGATGAATACCGAACATGAATGAGATAACCATCGCCGAGCTGTTGCCCCATCAGGCCCCCATGCTGCTGCTCGATAGCCTGCTCGATTACCAGGGGACGCGGGTGCGCTGCGAGACCCGGGTGGGGGATCGCCACCGCCTGCTGCTCGATGAGCAGGGGAGCCTGCCCGCCTGGGTCGGCCTGGAGCTGATGGCCCAGACCATAGCCGCCTGGGCCGGGATGCGGGGGCGCGAGCGGGGCGAACCGGTGCGCATCGGCATGCTGCTCGGCAGTCGCCAGTATCAGAGCCAGCTGCCCGCCTTCGCGGCCGGGGAGCGGCTCGTCATCGAGGCCGAATGCCTGCTGGAAGATGGTGGCATGGCCAGTTTCGAGTGCCGGATCTTGCGCGGCGATAGGCTCTGCGCCGAGGCGCGGCTGAGCACCTATCTGCCCAGTGATAGCGAACTGGCCAATATCTTGCCGCTTGACCGATAGCGCCGGGCTGGCCAGGGGGCTGGCTCGGCGGGCAACAGAGTGCCGCCTGAGGGGCGCTCTGGGTGCCTGAGACCCCATTATCTGAATTTGTTAGGGAAGGATTGATTTATGAGTTCCACCGTATTGGTGACGGGTGCCAGCAAGGGCATAGGCCGTGCCATCGCTCTGCAGCTGGCCAGGGATGGTTTTCACATCGTGGTGCACTATCACAGTGACCGTTCGGGTGCCGAGGCAACCCTGGCCGAGCTCGTGGCGGCGGGGGGCCAGGGGCGACTGATCCAGTTCGATATCTCGAACCGGGAGGCGTGCCGCAGCCGGCTCGAGTCGGACATCGAGACCCATGGCGCCTATTACGGCGTGGTCAGCAATGCCGGTGTCATCCGCGACGGTGCCTTCCCGGCCCTGACCGATGAGGATTGGGATGGGGTAGTGCACACCAATCTGGATGGTTTCTACAACCTGCTCAAGCCCTGCATCATGCCGATGATTGGGCTGCGGCGGGGGGGGCGCATCGTCACCCTCTCCTCAGTCTCCGGCATCATGGGTAACAGGGGCCAAGTCAACTACAGCGCGGCCAAGGCGGGCATCATAGGGGCCAGCAAGGCCCTGGCCCTGGAGCTGGCCAAACGCAAGATCACGGTCAACTGCGTGGCCCCCGGACTTATCGATACCGGCATGGTCAATGCCGAGGTGGAGGCCGAGGCGATGAAGATGATCCCGCTCAAGCGCATGGGCCAGGCAGATGAAGTGGCGGGGCTGGTCTCCTACCTGATGTCGGACATAGCGGCTTATGTCACCCGTCAGGTGATCTCCATCAACGGGGGGCTGATATGAGCGCGAACAGCAGGCGGGTCGTGGTCACCGGCATGGCCGGAGTGACCGCCTTTGGCAACGATTGGCAGAGCGTGGGGCCCCGCCTCAAGGCCGAGTGCAATGGGGTGTGCCAGATGCCGGAGTGGGCGGTCTATGAGGGGCTCAATACCCGGTTGGCCGCCCCCATCCCGGACTTTGTGCTGCCGAGCCACTATACCCGCAAGCAGACCCGCGCCATGGGCCGGGTCTCACAGCTCTCCACGGTGGCGACCGAGCTTGCCCTGATCCGCGCCGGCCTGATTGGCCATCCGGTTCTCACCGGCGGACGCACCGGCATCGCCTATGGCTCCTCCACCGGCAGCACCGCGCCTATCAGTGCCTTCGGCGCCATGCTCAACGACAAGACCACCGCCAGCATCACGGCCACCACCTATGTGCAGATGATGCCCCACACGGCGGCGGTCAATACCGGCCTCTTCTTCGGTCTGCGAGGCCGGGTCATTCCCACCTCGAGCGCCTGCACCTCCGGCAGCCAGGGCATTGGTTATGCCTATGAGGCGATCAAGCATGGCTATCAGGATCTGATGGTGGCGGGGGGCGCCGAGGAGCTCTGCCCCTCCGAGGCGGTGGTGTTTGACACCCTGTTCGCGACCAGCTTGCAAAATGAGACCCCGCAGCTGAGTCCCAGGCCCTTCGACAGGGAGCGCGATGGGCTGGTGATCGGGGAGGGGGCAGGCACCCTTATTCTGGAGGAGCTGGAGCATGCCCTGGCCCGGGGCGCGACCATACTCGCCGAGTTGGTGGGCTTTGCCACCAATTGCGATGCGGCCCATGTCACCCAGCCCCAGAGAGAGACCATGCAGCTCTGCATGGCGATGGCCCTGAATGATGCCGGTTTGCAGGCAGGGGATATTGGCTATATCAGTGCTCACGGCACGGCGACCGAGCGCGGCGATATTGCCGAAAGCCATGCCACTGGTGCTATTTTCGGGGACAAGACCCCCATCTCCTCATTGAAAAGCTACTTTGGTCACACCCTGGGGGCCTGCGGCGCCATCGAGGCCTGGCTCTCTCTGGAGATGATGAATGAGGGCTGGTTCTCTCCCACCCTCAACCTGAACGAGCCGGATCCCGCCTGCGCCCCGCTGGACCATATCCGCAGCGGTGGCCGGGTGCTGGATGTGGCGTATCTGATGTCCAACAACTTCGCCTTTGGCGGCATCAATACCTCGCTCATCTTCAAGCGCTGGTCGTGACCATCAAGATGGTAAAAGAGGCGCCCCTGGGCGCCTCTTTTTATGGGGGATGAGCTGCGCTTACTGCTTGGGGCGAAACGGCTTGATGACGCTCTCATCGCACTCGAGATAGGGGCCGTCCATCAGATCGATGCAGTAGGGAATGGCGGGGAAGACCGCATCCAGGCACTCGCGAATGGATTTTGGTTTGCCTGGCAGGTTGACGATAAGGGTGCTGCCCCGCAGCCCCGCGGTCTGGCGCGACAGTATGGCGGTCGGGACGAACTTGAGGGACTCGGCGCGCATCAGTTCACCGAAGCCCGGCATCATGCGATCGCACACCGCTTCGGTCGCCTCCGGGGTGACATCCCGCTTGGCAGGGCCTGTGCCCCCCGTGGTGACGATGAGGCAGCACTGCATGTCATCCGCCAGTTGAGCCAGACACGCCTCAATCTGGGGTTGCTCGTCCGGGATCAGGCGGTAGACGGCTTCCCACTCAGAGCTCAGATAGCAGCCGAGCGTGTCCATGATGGCCTTGCCGGAGAGATCCTCGTAGATGCCTGCACTGGCCCTGTCACTGACGGTGACGATGCCGATCTTTGCCTTATTCATACGACCCCTTGTCTGTCGCGGTGGATAGGAAAATAAAATAGCATAATCAGATAGATATGTTAAATGCTGGCCTTGATGCCCGAGGTGTCGCCTGCTTGATCCGGCTCTTGGCATACGGCTTGAAAATACATTTTCAGGCCGGAAGTCAGTAATGGGAATAATAGTGCCGCCCTGCTTGTGAAAAATGTATAAGGAGTGATGGTTAGACAGGATATTGGCGTTTCAAATTCAACGTGCTGATCTGTAATGGTTAATATCTTGATGTCCTGATTGGCAGTATTCAATGGAAGCTTGTCGACTGTCTGGTGGTAAATTGAACTCCGCTCACCCTTGGCATATATAACCAGTAGGAGAGGCTGGAAGAGTCAATGTGCCAGCATCACACCCTCTCAATGCGAGAGTGGAGGGCGACATGGAATTACCTGATTTTGACACCTTGAAACGGCTTGCCGCGACAGAGCCTCATCTGCTTGAGACCCTGCTCTATGAACAGATAGAGGCGGTGATAGAAACGGCCACCCCGGATCAGCAGCGCAGATTGAGAGGGTTGCAGTTTCAGGTCGACTGCCAGCGCAGGCTGGCCAAGAACCCCATCGATAGCTGCCTTCGCATCGTCAATATGATGCAAGACTCCTTCTTCCTGATGCGAAGTGAAATGAGCCGGCTCTGCTATCTCTCGGACGAAGATGAACTCCCTCCCTTGCCACCCCGTAATAATGTGGTCTCATTGCAGGACCATCGCCACAAATAAGTGTCATTCGGAAATATTCAATACCGGGTTATAGACGGGAATGGATTATTTCCGCTGACCCAGCTGGGCCGTATTTGGCATATCCCGATCGCGCGCTGACATTGGGTGATCCGAAAGAGACCGCTATCCCATGGGGGCCGTTGGCTGAGCGCTTTATTATGAGTGATACCGGTTGCAAGCTATTTATCATCCGGTTCGTTGATCTTGCCCCCTATTTTACCCTGCCAGGGGTGGATGAATAGCCTGACCAGCCAGGCTAAGATAGTGCCTTTAACGCTACGACTCGAAGGGAACATGAGAAGTATCAGTCCAAGAAGGGTGCTGTCCCGGGAACAGCAGACGGAGGTCACCCGTATCCTCGTCAAGGCAGGGCAGATGTTGGCCCAGTTTGGTGCCGAAAGCCGACTCATTGAGCAAACGACAACGCGGCTGGGCCTGGCGCTTGGACTGGAGAGTGTCGAGATGGCCATCTCCTCAAGTGCCATCGTGTTGACCAGCCTCTATCAGGGGCATTGTGTCACCACCACCCGCAGGGTGCGCGAGCACGGCATCAATATGCAGGTGGTGTGTGAGGTACAACGACTGTGCATCATGGCTGAGAAGCATCTCATTGGGGCGCGGGAAGTCAGGCAGCGACTCGATGCCATCAAGCCCTTCCACTATCACCCCTGGCTGGTCGTGCCCATGGTGGGTCTATCCTGTGGTGCCTTCAGCCTGTTGTTCGGCGGCGATTGGCCCATTTTCCTGGTGACCTTTGTCGCCAGCGCCGTTGCCATGCGGGTACGCCAGCTGATGGCGCGCCACCATCACAGTCCGCTTATCAATTTCGCCCTGACCGGCTTTATCGCAACGCTCCTTGCCTCCAGCGCCACCTTCTTTGGCTGGGGCGAGCAGCCCTACCTCGCCATGGCGGCCAGCGTGCTGTTGCTGGTGCCGGGGTTCCCCCTCATCAATGCGGTCTCTGACATGGTCAAGGGTTACTTCAACATGGGGCTGGCCCGCTGGGGGACGGCAACCCTGCTCACCATCAGCGCCGCCATCGGCATCATACTGGCCATGTCCATCGCCGAGGTCTGGGGAGGCAAGGTATGGTGGAGGCTGATATGAACCGCATCTCGCATGCTATGGCAGCGCTCCCGTCAGCCGGTGGTGATGGGAGCAGGCCATGATGGAGCTATCATGGTTGTTGGCCAGGGATGCCTTCTGGTCGGCCATTCCCGCGGTGGGGTTTGCCATGTTGTTCAACGTGCCGCCCCGCATGCTCAAGTACTGCGCCATGGGGGGCGCCCTGGCCCATAGTCTGCGCACCTTGCTGATGCATGAGGGGATGCCCATCGAGTGGGCAACCCTGGCGGCGGCGACCACGGTCGGCTTTGTCTGTGTCTATTGGTCGCGGCGGCTGCTGGCCCCGCGCCCCGTGTTCAGCGTGGCCTCTATCATCCCGATGATCCCGGGCAGCTATGCGTTCAAGACGATGATAGCCATCGTCGAACTCAACATTCACGGCGTGACCCTGGCGCTTATTCAGAGCGCCTTGGAGAATGGTTTGAAGGCTATTTTTATCGTAGGAGCATTGAGCTTCGGGCTGGCGATACCCTCGCTGGTCGTGTACCGTAATCGCCCCATTGTGTGAGAGACGGCGTGAGAGGCTGAACCCATGAAGATTTCCATGATTGCCGCCATGGCCCGGGATCGGGTGATCGGCAAGGACAACCAGATGCCCTGGCACCTGCCCGCGGATCTGGCCCACTTCAAGAGGGTCACCCTTGGCAAACCGGTATTGATGGGGCGAAAGACATTCGAGTCCATTGGCCGCCCGCTGCCTGGGCGCCGAAATTTGGTGATCAGTCGTAATTCAGGATTTAGCGCGCCCAACATTGAGGTTTTCTCATCCATCGAGGAAGTCTTCGCAACCTTGTCCGAGAGCGAGATGCCCGATGAGTTGATGGTGATTGGCGGGGGTTATCTCTATGCCCAGCTATTGCCGCGCGCGGATCGCCTCTATCTGACTCACATTGAGCTGGCCGTCGAGGGTGACACCCGCTTCCCGGAGTATGAGGGGCAGCAGTGGCATTGCGTGGAGCGGGAAGCCCATCAGCCCGATGAGCGCAATCCCCATCCTTACTGTTTCGAGACCCTGGAGCGGATCGCCCATTGATCCCCCAGTCACACCATGAAAAAAGGCCCGTGAGGGCCTTTTTGCTGTCCGTGATGCACCATCCCTTGCTCAGCGAGCATGCAGGGGGCAGGGGGTGCTGATCAGGGCATCATCTTCCAGACGCCACAGGGTAAGAGTGTTGCCCCAGACGCAGCCGGTATCGAGGGCCTTGATATGAGGACGGCCTGTGTTGCCCATCAGTGCCGCCCAGTGGCCGAATACCAGGGTGGGGTCATCGCTGTGACGCTCCCGCAGCTCGAACCAGGGATGCAGGCCGGGGGTCGAGTCATCGGGCCCCAGCTTGCACTTGAAGTCGAGTCGACCATCGGCGTGACAAAAGCGCATCCGGGTGAAGCTGTTGATGATGTAGCGATAGCGCTCTATGCCGAGCAGGCCTTCGTCCCAGCTATCCGGATGATCCCCATACATGTGGTGCAGCAGCCAGAGGTACTGATCGCTTTGCAGCAGACTCTCCACCTCGCGGGCACAGCGGCGGGCGGTATCGGCATCCCAGGTCGGAGAGAGACCGGCATGGACCATCATCACAGGGCGTGTCGGGTGGGGGCACTCGGCAAGCAGCGGTCGATGGCGCAGCCATTCCAGCAGGGCCTCTCTGTCCGGTGCTTCCATCAAGGCCTGCAATCTGTCCTTTTTCTTGAGGGGGGCCACCCCTTCGGCGACGGCGAGCAGATGCAGATCATGATTGCCGAGTATGCAGACGGCCTTGTCACCCAGGGACTTGGCAAAGCGCAGCACGGAGAGGGAGTCCGGCCCCCGCGCCACCAGATCTCCCGCCAGCCAGAGGGTATCTGCCTGGGGATCAAAATCAGCCAGCTCAAGCAGGCGACGCAGATCGTCATAACAACCCTGGACATCGCCGACAAAACAGTTTGCCATGAAACCTCAATTGATAATGTGGGGAACCGCCAGGGTAAAGGGCGCTATGGGGGCATCAAATTCGTTGCCCGCTTCATCGCGCATCCGATAGCTCCCCTCCATGACCCCGAGGGGGGTATCGAGGGGAACCCCGCTCTGGTAGCGGAAGGTCTCACCAGGGGGAATGACGGGCTGCTCACCGACCACGCCAGGCCCCTCGACCTCCACTATCTTGCCGTTGGCATCGGTGATGATCCAGCGCCGGGCGAGCAGTTGTGCCGAGCCTGGCCCCAGGTTATGGATCTCGATGAGATAGATAAACTGGTAGGGATCCTGGCTGCCTTCGACATAGCTGGGATGGGGGCGGATATGAATGGTCGGTGTCGCCATGGTGTCAGGCCTGCTGTTGGTCGGCCAGCCAGTTGGCGATGGTCACAAACTGTGCCAGGGAGAGGTTCTCCGGGCGCAGGGTGCTGTCAATGCCAAGCTCGGCGAGCTGGTCCACGGTAATGAAGTTCGCAAAGCTGTTGCGGATGGTCTTGCGACGCTGGCCGAAGCCTTCGGTACAGACCCGGCTCAGGCAGCGCAGATCCTTGGCGACCAGGGGTGGGGTCTTGTGAGGCACCAGGCGTACCACGGCTGAGTCCACTTTCGGGGCTGGCTTGAAGGCGCTTGGGCCCACTTCCAGCACAGGGATCACCTGGCAGTAGTACTGAACCATGACGCTCAGGCGACCATAGGCCTTGCTGCCCGGGCCGGCGCACATCCGCAATACCACCTCTTTTTGCAACATGAAGTGCATGTCCTCGACCCGGTCGGCGAACTCGCACAGGTGGAAGATGAGGGGGGTGGAGATGTTATAGGGCAGGTTGCCGAAGATGCGCAGCGGCCCCTTGCCTTCGCCCATCAGGGTGCCGAAGTCGAAGCGCATGGCATCGGCTTCAATCACGGTCAGCTTCTCTTTCAGGGTGGGGTGCTCACGCAGGCGTGCGGCCAAGTCACGGTCCAGCTCGACTACCGTCATCTTGTCCATCTGGGAGGCGACCGGTTCGGTCAGCGCCGCCAGACCCGGGCCTATCTCCACCAGGTTCTGACCCGGCTGGGGATTGATGGCGGCCACTATCTGATCGATCACATAGCTGTCGTGCAAGAAGTTCTGACCGAAACGCTTACGGGCCGTGTGGCCCATGTGCATCTTACTGCTCATATTTTTTTCTCTACCATCAGAATGGCGTGGTTAAGCGCGGTGATCAGGCTGCCAGAATCGGCCAGGCCCTTGCCTGCCAAGTCCAGGGCCGTGCCGTGATCCACCGAGGTGCGGATAAAGGGGAGTCCGAGGGTGATATTGACCGAGCGCCCGAAGCCCTTGTATTTGAGCACGGGCAGCCCCTGGTCGTGGTACATAGTCAGTACCGCGTCCGCATCCTTGAGGTACTTCTCCTGGAACAGGGTGTCGGCTGGCAGGGGGCCAACCAGATCGATCCCTTCCTGGCGCAGGGCGGTCAGGGCGGGTTCGATCACATCTATCTCTTCCCGGCCCAGGTGACCCCCTTCCCCGGCGTGGGGATTGAGGCCGCAGACGTAGATCCTGGGACGAGTGATACCAAACTTGCTGTTCAGATCCGCATTCAGGATCCGGATCACCTTGCCCAGACGCTCCGCCGTAATGGCGCGAGCGACATTGGCGAGGGGAATATGAGTGGTGGCCAGCGCCACCCTCAGGCCGTCGGTGGCGAGCAGCATGACTACATCACCGACCCCTGCCTGCTGGGCAAAGAACTCGGTGTGGCCGCTAAACGAGACCCCGGCCTGGTTGATGATGCCCTTGTGCACCGGGCCTGTGACCACGGCGGCAAACTCGCCGCTCAGGTTGCCATCACAGGCTCGCTGCAGGGTGGCCAGCACATAGGCGCCATTGGCTTCGTTGAGCGCGCCTGCGGTCTCCGTTGCCCCCAGGGTGACGGGGCAGAGGGTCAGGCTACCGGCCCGCTGGGGGCTGGCCGGCAGGGCTGGATCATAGGGGACAAGCTCGATATCGAGCCCCAGCATGGCGGCGCGGCGGCGCATCAGCGCAGGATCGGCCACCACCACGAGCTGGTGGGGCCAATCGCGCTGGGCAATGTCGAGCACCAGGTCCGGCCCAATACCGGCCGGCTCACCCGGGGTGATGGCGAGACGTTGGCAAATCATCAACTGCCGGCGCCTTCGATGCGGATATAGGCTTCATCGCGCAGCTCATCCAGCCAGGCTTGGGACTCTTCCACGAAGCGGCGATTGTAGATCAGCTGGTAAGCGCGCTGTTCCTGGGCCTTGTCGGTGGCGTCCTGACTGCGTCTGTCTTCGAGCTGCACTATGTGCCAGCCGTGGCTGGTACGGAACGGCTCGCTGTACTGACCGGGTTGCAGGCGATTGACCATATCGCGGAACTCGGGCACATAGACGCCGGGATCGGACCAGCCGAGCTCGCCACCTTGTACCGCAGAACCGGGGTCTTCGGAGTACTTCTCTGCCAGGGCGGCGAAGTCAGCCTTGCCGCTCTTGATGTCGTGGAGGAAGCCATCAAGCATACCCTTGGCCTTCTCTTCACTCAGGATGATCGAGGGCTTGATCAGAATGTGGCGGGCCTTGACCTCGGTCTGCACCACTTGCTGGGCACCTTTGGCATCAAACACCTTGACGATGTGCAGGCCTGCCCCGGAGCGCAGCGGGCCGACGATGTCACCCTTCTTGGCACCCTGCACGGCCTCAGCCATGAGCGTGGGCATCTCTTGCGGGCTCATCCAGCCCCAATCCCCCCCTTCCAGGGCCTTGGGACCATTGCTCTCGGCGATGGCCAGCTCGCGGAAGTCCGCGCCATCACGCAGGCGTTTGAGCAGGCTGTCGATCTTGGCTTTGGCGGCATTGAGCTGTTCGGTGCTCGGGTTGTCCGGCAGGGCTATCTGGATGTGACCGACATGGAACTCCTGCTGTTGCTGGCCCTGTTTCTGCAGTGCCTGCACCACTTGCTTGACCTCTTGATCGGAAATGTTGATGCGGCGACGGATCTGGTTGCGGCGAACCTCGTTCATCAGGATTTCGCGGCGCACCTCTTCCCGGTACTGGGCATAACTCAGACCCTCACGGTCGAGCTGGGCCCGCAGCTGCTCCAGGTTCATCTTGTTATCGGCGGCGATGCTGTTGATCGCCTGCTCGAGCTGGGTATCGCTGATCTTCAGACCTTGCCGGTCCGCCAGCTGCAATTGCAGGCTCTCCTGGATCAGGCGATCCAGCGCCTGTTTGCGCAGGGTGGCGTCATCGGGCAGCGCCTGGCCGCTCTCCTTGGCAGAGAACTTGATCTTGTTGACCAGGGCCTCTTGCTGGCTGGCGAGTACCACGTCTTTGTTGACCACCGCCAGCACCTTGTCGATGAGCTCGGGGGAGGCAAGGGCACTCTGGCTCATGACACCTAACAGGCCTGCGGTCAGCAGGGAAATCCACGTCTTCTTCATATCCATCTCTCAAGGCGTTTTGCGATGACTCACTTGTCCCGCAGGTTAAACGGACGAATGTAAGGCAGGGCATCTGTATCCAGACTGGTGCCCTTGGCCCCTGTACCCACACTACCCAATCCTTTCATTTCAAACTGGATGCCGAAACTACGCTCCGAAGTGGGCTGGTAGGTGACGTTATCCGGGCTGTTGACCCACTCCAGGTTGAAGTTGATGCTCCAGCAACAGGAGTCATATTTGACGCCTATTTTGCGGTCGACTTTGACGTTCTGATCCAGGTCGTAGTAATAGCCGCCATACATGTGCCACTGGTCATTGATGGGCGAGCCCACCACCATGCCGACCTGATTGATGTTGGCCGTCTCACCGCTGCGGGTGAGGTCATAGTTGGCATCACGCACGAAGCGGTAGTTGACCTGGCTGACCAGCTTCTCATGGCGGTATTCCAGGGCACTGTTGGCGGAGCTGAACTCTTTTTCCTGCACGTCATACTGGGCGCCGGCATGGGCGAACCACTGTTCGCTTATCTTGGCATCCCCCTCGAACGACAAGGGGGAGCGGGTATTGGTGCTCGCCTCATCGCTGGGATAGAGCGTTACCTTGGGGGCGACGAAGTCGAATGCCTGAGCCACCGCCAGACGGAGACGTTCATCACCTACGGCATCATAGACCCGGCTGGTGAGACCCACGGAGACCCGGTTGGAATCACTTATCCGGTCCAGGCCGGCGAAACGGCGATCGCTGAACAGGCTGTAGTAGTCCTGGCGCATGCTGGTCGAGTCATAGATACCAATGTTGTCCTGATCCTCGTAGGGAACATAGAGGTACTGAAACTCGGGCTCCAGGGTCTGGTTGGCAGTTTCACCAAACCAATCCTGCTGGCGATCGAAGGTCATGCCACCCTTGAGGCGGAACGAGGGCAGTACCCGGGTGACCTTGTCGTCGAGATCGGTCAGCCCCTTGTTGCGGTAATAGGCCGTGAGCTTGCTGCTATCCGGTACATCCTGGTTGTACTGGGTGTACATCAGCTTGTATTGGCTATCCAGGTAGTAGCCAGCCGCATCGATGAGCGGCACCGTCAGGGTAGGTGCACTGTAGAGGCGGGTGCCAGTGTAGGCCTCGCCGATTGTGGACTGATCGTTGTCATAGCCGAAATTGGTCAATTCGGTATTCCAGGCCAGATCGTACCAGTTGCCCTGATGGTAAAAGTTGTGATTGATGCGCGGCAACATGGTGTGAGGCTGCTGGGCACCGGCCAGCAATATCTGATAGGTGCGCGCCTCTGTGGTCAGGTTCCAGTTCTGCTGGTAATAACCGGCCTTGAAGGATTGTTGCAACTGGTTATCGACCTGAGTGCCGACCGGCGGCGAGAAGTCGTTGAAATAGTTGTAATCGTTATCGCGTACCTTGGTGTAGTCGAGGGACATCACCAGGGCATTGTCGAGGAAGCGCGAGGTATGACGGGCACTGAGCAGATAGCGATGACCATCGGCGAGATAATCATTGAGGGTATCCGTCTCGTCATACTGCTTGTCATCGGCCAGGTTCTCGAAATAGAGGCTGCCGGTATGGGACGGGTTCGGCATATAGCGGAACTCGACCTGCTCCATCAGGCCACGCCTGTCCATGAAACGAGAGCTGATAGTCGCGTCGTAGTTGGGGGCTATGTTCCAGTAAAACGGCTGGTTGATGTCCATGCCGTTCTTGGAGCTCTGCTCGTAGCTGGGATAGAGCAGACCCGTCTTGCGCTGATCCTTGATCGGAAAGTTGATATAGGGGAAGTAGAACACCGGGTAGTCATAGAGCCAGAGACTGGCGTTCCAGGCTTCGCCAAACACCTCGTTCTGATCGATGTCGATGCTGCCCGCCTTCAGGGTCCAGGCTTCCTGGCCCGGTGGGCAGGTGGTGTATTGCGCGCCTTCCAGGGTGATGTTCTGGTTGTTATTGGTCATGATGACCCGCTCGGCCGAGCCACGCACCGGTGAGCCATGCACCTGATAGACACCCTCTTCCAGCTCGGAATCTTTGGTGGTGAGGTTGGATTTCAGGGTCTTGTCGCTGGTGACAGTGACCTGGCCGTCGTTGTAATAGATGTTGCCGATAGCGATCACATCCCGGCTCTTCTGATCGACCTGGGCATAATCAGAATCAAACTTGCGCACACCCTGGCGAACCTTGACGTCGCCCTGATAGACGGCGGTGCCACCCTGCTTGGCCTCGAGCCTGTCGGCATCGACCTCCACCGGCAGGGCGTTGGCGTCCTCATTGGCGGGGGCTTTCTCTATCTTGGGAACATAGTCATAGCAGAGCCCGTCCAGCAGACCAGTGGCGGCGGGTACGCTCAATGGCGCAGCCTGGAGATATGCCGGGCTGGCAAGGCCAATGGTCAGGGCGATGGGACAGGCACGCCCCAGTGTCCATTTTGTCATTTAGAAGACTCGCGCAATCCGTATCGAAACGGCTGATTCAAGAGCATGCATAATACGCCAGGACTCATCGAGTTGACATTGCATCTCATTGCTTTATGTTAGCCGGCAATGATAAAGCATTATTGCGGCCAGGGCTAACAGCCAAGCGCTGCTTTCCACCTTCAGCCGGTCCTTCACTCATGTCCAATCGCTTCGACTCCCTGCTCCAGTTTGCTCGCCAGTACACCGGCGACCCCCAGCTGACGCTGACCCTTATCTCTGGCGATGCCAGTTTCCGCCGTTACTATCGGGGGGCAGATCTTGTCTGGGTGGATGCCAATCCCCACACCGAAAAGAATCACGAATTTGTTCGCAATGCGGCAGCCCTGCATGCCTGCAATCTGCTGGCGCCCGAAGTGCGAGCGGTCGATTACAGCCTTGGCCTGCTGGCAGTGACAGATCTTGGCGATATCCAGCTCATTCATTGTCTGGGTGAGCACAGCGTACTGGCCTGGTACGAGAAAGCCATTGCGCTGCTGCCCCGGCTGGGGGGCGTGGCGTTGCCGCTCGAGCCTTTCGATGAGCTCTTCATGGCCCGGGAGAACGCTATCTTCCCCGAATGGCTGCTGGGCAAGCATCTGCAACTGCTGCTCAGCGAGGCAGAACAGCAGTTGCTGGATGACACTTTCGCCTGCCTCACCGCCAATAACCTGGCTCAGCCCCAGGGGGTGATGCACAGAGATTTCCATAGTCGCAATCTGATGGTGTGCAGCGAAGGGGCGGGGGACCCTGTCCCGGCCCTGAGCGAGTTGGCCATCATCGATTTTCAAGACATGGTCATGGGCCCCCTCAGCTATGACCTCGTCTCGCTGTTGAAGGATTGCTACGTGCGCTGGCCCGATGAGGTGCTCGAGCAGGGAATGCAGCTTGGCTATGCCCGATTGAGTCAAGCCGGGCTGCTCGGCGAGCTGGATTATGCCAGTTTCCGTCGTCATGCGGACCTGACCGGTATGCAGCGTCACCTGAAGGCGGCGGGCCTGTTTACCCGTCTCTATCATCGCGATGGCAAGTCAGGTTACCTCAAGGATATTCCCCGTACTCTGGGCTATGTGGTGGACGTGTGCGAGCTGCACGGCACCGCCTATCCGGTGCTGGCCGAGTTCGGAGACTGGCTGGTGCGCCGGGTTCTGCCCGGTTTTGATGGCGCAGTGCTGGAGGGCAAGGGCCCATGAAGGCCATGATACTGGCGGCCGGTCGCGGTGAGCGGATGCGTCCGCTCACCGACAGTGTGCCCAAGCCGCTGCTGAGGGTGGGGGGCAAGCCGCTTATCGTTCATCATCTCGAGAAGCTCAAAGCCGCTGGCATCAGCGAGGTGGTCATCAACCATGCCTGGCTCGGCGACAAGCTGGTGGCGGCGCTCGGTGATGGCAGTGACGTCGGGGTACAGATCGCCTGGTCTGCCGAGGCTGCGGCACTCGAAACGGCGGGGGGCATAGTGCAGGCCCTGCCACTGCTGGGGGATGGCCCTTTTCTGGTGATCAATGGGGATACCTGGCTGGGAATGGATTACGCGCCTCTGGTGTCTCAGTCTCTGGGAGACGATCTCGCCCATCTCTGGCTGGTAGCCAATCCTCCCCAACACCCGGACGGGGATTTTTCCCTCGAGGGAGACAGAGTACTGGATCGCCCCGGATTGACCTTTAGCGGCGTCGGTCTTTACCACACGTCAGCCTTCAGTGGCCTCACCCAGGGCAGCCGTAAACTGGCCCCGCTGCTGCGAGACTGGATGGCGCAAGGGCGAGTGGGTGGCTCACAGCTGATCGGGGACTGGCGCGATATCGGCACCGTGGCGCGGCTGCGTGCCCTGGACGACGAGTTAAGCTCCACTAATTAATATGAGGTCTTGAGTCATGCGTATTTGGGGCAAGGTGCTCGGCGCCTTCTTCGGTTTTTTACTCGGCAATATCTTCGGGTTGCTGATTGGTCTCTGGCTCGGTCACCGGTTTGACCGCGGTATCGGCATCCAGGGGGCATTTCGTCGCACCCCGAGTGCCGAGCAGCAAGCTATCTTCTTCCACGCGACCTTCGCGGTCATGGGCCACATTGCCAAGGCGGGTGGTCAGGTCACCGAGCAGGAGATCCGGGTCGCTGCGGCGTTGATGGAGCGGATGCGGCTCTCCCCCGAACAACGCAGCAACGCCCAGCGTTCGTTTCGCGAGGGTAAAGAGGCTGATTTTCCCCTGCGTCAGACCCTGGCCGGGTTTCGCAGTGCGAGCCAGGGCCAGCGTGACATCTTGCGTTTCTTCCTGGAGGTACAACTGCAAGCGGCCTTTGCCGATGGTCAGGTCGAAGCGGCCGAACGCGCCATCTTGCAGACCATTGCCGAGGAGCTGGGCTTTAGCCAGATAGAGCTGGCGCGGATCCTGGCCATGGCCGAGGCACAGATGAACTTCTTCCGCCACGGCGGCCGGGGCCAGTATCAGGGGGGTCATCACTCCGCGGGCCAGCAGCCACCGAGCCGTGACAGGCTCAAGGACGCCTACCAGTTGCTGGGGGTGAGCGAAGAGATGTCGGATGCCGACGTGAAGAAGGCCTATCGCAAGGAGATGAGCAAGCATCACCCGGACAAGCTGGCCGCCAAGGGTCTGCCGCCGGAGATGATGGAGATGGCCAAGGAGAAAGCCCAGGAGATACAGCAGGCCTGGGAGTGGATCCGCGAGGCGCGCGGCATTCGCTAGCGGCCTGTGCCTGAATGTCATCCAACAAAAATGCCCGTCGATGACGGGCATTTTTGTGTGCGAAAGCCGGGGTTTAGTGGCTATCGACCCAGACGAATTTGATCACGAACAGCAGGGCGACCACCAGTACGCAGGGGTTGATCTCGCGCCAGCGACCGGTGCCCGCCTTCATCACGCAGTAGGAGATGAAGCCCACGGCGATCCCCTCGGTGATGGAGAAGCTGAACGGCATCATCACCGCTGTCATGAAGGCCGGCACCGCCTCGGTCAAGTCTTCCCATTTGACTTTGGTCAGCTCGGAGCACATCAGCACCCCCACGTAGATGAGGGCGCCGGCGGCGGCATAGGCGGGCACCATGGCGGCGATGGGGGAGAAGAAGATCGCCAGCAGGAACAAGACGCCTACTACTATGGCGGTCAGGCCGGTGCGACCGCCGACGGCGACCCCTGAGCTGCTCTCGATATAGGCCGTGACCGAGGAGGTGCCCATGAAGGCGCCGCCCACTGAACTCACGCTGTCGACCATCAGCGCCTGCTTCATGCGTGGGAAGCGGCCCTTGTCATCGGCGAGCTTGGCCCGGCTGGTGACACCTATCAGGGTACCGGAGGAGTCAAACAGGTTGACCAGCATGAAGGAGAAGATGATCCCCGCGAGGCTGATGTCCAGCGAGCCCATCAGATCCAGCTGGCCGAACACCGGGGTGATGCTGGGCGGCATGGAGACGAAGCCCTTGAAGGTCACATCGCCAAACAGCCAGCCCAGGGTGGTGGTGACCACGATGGCGATCAGCACGGCGGAGTGGACGCCGCGGGCGGAGAAGATGCAGATCAGGAAGAAGCCGAGCAGCCCCAGCAGGCAGGGCAGGGAGGTGAGATTGCCCACCGTCACCATGGTGGCCGGGCTCGCCACTACTATGCCGGCGTTGTGCAGGCCGAGCAGGGCGATGAGCAGACCGATACCGGCGGTGATGCCGACTCGCAGGGTGAGCGGGATATTGGCGATGAGCCAGTAGCGCACCCGTAGCAGGGTGAGGATCAGCAAGCCCAGGGCGCCCCAGAAGATGGTGCCCATGCCGACCTGCCAGGAGTAACCCATGCCGGCGACGACCACGAAGGCGAAGAAGGCGTTGAGACCCATGGCGGGGGCCAGGGCGATGGGCAGGTTGGCCAGCAGACCCATCAGAATGCTGCCGATGCCGGCGATGAGGCAGGTGGTGACAAATACCGCCTGGGTGTCCATGCCCGCATTGGAGAGGATCTGCGGGTTGACGAACACGATATAGACCATGGTCAGGAAGGTGGTGATCCCGGCGATGACCTCGGTGCGGGCGGTGGTGCCATGGCCTTTCAGGGCGAACAGGCGTTCGAGCAATCCTTGCCCGGCAGCTTGGCTGGCGGCCTGATGGTCGGTTTGATGTGGTTGATTCATGTTGTATTCCAATGGGTGACGTGAAATAAGCAGCAGGCTCGCGGCCAGACCCATCCATGAGGGATCCTGACCGGCGTCGCTGGCTAATGAATAGCCGGACTCGTCCTGATACCGTGACAGCGCGCACATTTTCACACAGGCGTCGTCGTTTACAAACCCCGGATCTGCGAAGGGGATCAACGAATAGAGTAAAAATTCAAACGTTTGCCGTCAGTGCAGTGAAAATGGAGCTCGATAGAGACCATGAGACCCTCGGGTGAGGCTCAGAGGGTCTTGAAGTAGCGTTCGACCAGCAGTGCCAGCATGGCATCGCTGCGCTCCTGCAGGGTGGCAAGATCCAGCCCCATGCGACCCATCAGTTGAGCGGCTTGCTCCTCGCTCAATTTGCGATCCCCGAGGAAGAATGTCTGTTCGGGCAACTGCTTGTCATGGCGCGGTAGCAGCACCCAGTGCACCCGTTCGGGTTCGATGGCCGCAAAGATCCGGGTGGCGGCGGCGCAGAAGGTCTCTATGTGTGACTTGCCGTCGGGGCCGAGGCAGCCGGGTTCGAGCCGGATCTGGATAGTGAGTCTCTTCGCGGTGACAGTGGTCTGGGTCATCGGCTGGTATCGGTAGGGGAAGGCGGGGAGATTGTAAGTCAAAAGGCAGTAGAAAGGGGAGCCTTGGCTCCCCTTGTCACGATGCAATCACCCTGATGGGGCGATACGCTTGCCTATCTGGTTCGGTGCGGTTGTACCGCCTCGCGCCATCTTGTACTCGGCTCACTTACTTGGTGATGCGTTTGTACTTGGCTCTGTGCGGCTGAACCGACTCGGCGCCATAGGTCTTCTTTTTCCACTCTTCATATTCGGTGAAGTTACCCTCGAAGAAGGCGATGTTGCCCTCGTCCTGATAATCGAGAATATGCGTGGCGATGCGGTCAAGGAACCAGCGATCGTGGGAGATGACCATGGCGCAACCCGGGAACTCCAACAGGGCGTTCTCGAGGGCGCGCAGGGTTTCGATGTCCAGATCGTTGGTCGGTTCATCGAGCAGCAACACGTTGCCACCGGTTTGCAGCAGCTTGGCCAGGTGCAGACGGCCACGTTCACCCCCGGAGAGCTCGCCGACCCGCTTCTGCTGATCGGCACCCTTGAAGTTGAAGCGGCCAATATAGGCGCGACTCGGGAACTCATGGTTGCCAATGCGCAATATGTCCTGGCCGTCCGCCACTTCCTGGAACACCGTCTTCTTGTCATCCATGCTGTCACGGAACTGATCCACCGAGGCCAGCACCACGGTATCCCCCAGGCTGATGGTGCCGGAATCCGGTTGCTCCTGGCCTGACATCATGCGGAACAGGGTCGATTTACCGGCACCGTTCGGGCCTATGATGCCGACGATGGCCCCCTTCGGAATGGCGAAGGAGAGATCGTCGATCAGCACGCGGTCCCCATAGGACTTGCGCAGGTTGCTCACTTCCAGCACCTTGTCGCCGAGGCGGGGTCCGGGGGGAATGAACAGCTCGTTGGTCTCGTTGCGCTTCTGGTAGTCGTTGTTGTTGAGCTCTTCGAAGCGCGCCATCCGGGCCTTGGACTTGGCCTGACGACCCTTGGGGTTTTGACGAACCCACTCCAACTCTTTCTCGATGGACTTGCGACGAGCAGCCTCGGAGCTGGCTTCCTGGGCCAGGCGGGCATCTTTTTGCTCCAGCCAGGAGGAGTAGTTGCCCTCCCACGGAATGCCTTCGCCGCGGTCCAGCTCCAGGATCCAGCCAGCCACGTTGTCGAGGAAGTAGCGGTCGTGGGTGATGGCGACCACAGTGCCCTCGTAGTCGTGCAGGAAGCGCTCCAGCCAGGCTACGGACTCGGCATCCAGGTGGTTGGTCGGTTCATCCAGCAGCAGCATGTCCGGCTTTTCCAGCAGCAGGCGGCACAGGGCCACCCGGCGACGCTCACCACCGGAGAGGTGCTGGATCTTGGCATCCCAGGCGGGCAGACGCAGGGCATCGGCCGCGCGCTCCAGCTGATTTTCCATGTTGTGGCCACCCTGAGACTCGATGATGGCCTCCAGCTCACCCTGTTCGCGGGCCAGCTTGTCAAAGTCGGCATCCGGGTCGGCATAGGCCGCATAGACCTCGTCCAGACGGGCCATGGCGCGCTTTACTTCGCCAATGGCCTCTTCGACCGCTTCGCGCACTGTCTGCTCCGGATCCAGCTTGGGCTCCTGGGGCAGGTAGCCAATCTTGATGCCGGGCTGCGGACGGGCTTCCCCTTCGATCTCGGTGTCTATCCCCGCCATGATGCGCAGCAGGGTGGATTTACCGGCGCCATTCAGACCCAATACGCCGATCTTGGCGCCTGGGAAGAAGGAGAGGGAGATGTTCTTGAGAATATGACGCTTGGGCGGTACGACTTTACCCACCCTGTTCATGGTGTAAATAAATTGAGCCATTGGCTAATTCTCTTTCCTTTTCATCAGGTTAACTTTATTTCGTCAACAGGCTGATGTCGTGGTGGGGCCAACTGGCGACAGGGGCCAGCCGGTTCCGAATAACGGTGCGATTGTAAACCAATGGCCGACGGGGGGAAAGTCGATGCCGGTGTGGAAATGGCGCACGAGAGGGGCATTCAATGGGGGATAAGAGGTTGAGTGTCACACAAGGTTCTGCGTGGGCTCAGTGGTGGGACTATGGCTTGCTGGTTCGGCTCCTGGCCTGGTGTGGGGTGGGCTCTTTGCCCGCGAAGTAGAGCACCTTGCGCACATATTGCTGGGTCTCGGCATAGGGGGGAATGCCGCCGTATTGATCCACGGATTTTTCCCCGGCGTTATAGGCCGCCGATATCCGCACCCAGTCGCCGTCGAAGCGGCGATGCAGCCACTTGAGATAGGCCATGGCACCGCGGATGTTCTGCTCGGGATCGAAGGGGTGAGTGACACCGAAGCGAGCCTGGGTGGCGGGGATGAGCTGCATCACGCCCTGGGCATTTTTGGGGGAGATGGCGCCGGGTTCGAGATTGGACTCGGCGATGGCGATGGCCAGTACCAGACGCGGGTCTATATCGTGGCGATCGGCGGCCTGACGCAACATATTCACCAGTTTTCGCTTTTCGGGGGATTGACGCGCCACATAGGCGTCGAGGTTGAAGGGGGTAGTGGGAATGGCAAAATAACCGCCGCCCCCCGCGATGCCCGCGCCGCAGTTGTCCCCCATGGGCACATTGCCAACCCGGCTGTTGTAGTAGCGGGCGGCTTGCTGGTTGCCAAGGCGCATAGCCATGGAGAGATAGCCGTTGGCCAACTTGGGGTTGCGGGGGGCGAGCAGGCGACCAATACGATAATAGCCTTCGGGGTTGCCGGTGCTGGCGGCGACACAATAGTGCCGTATCGCCTGGCTGATGTTGCCCCTATTTTGAGCCGCCTGCCCCTGCTGGAGGGCATTGATGGCGCGAGGTGCCTGACGAAATGGTTCCTTGGTGGCGGCCTCTGCTATCCCGGTGCTGAGTAACAGCAGGGTCAATAGCATAAACAGCTGCTTCTCTAGCCCATTCACCATGACATCTCTCCATTCAACGTCCAAAAGCTATAGGGGAAATGCGGGGGAAGTGCCAGCCAGAGGGTGGACTCTGTGGTTATGGTATGGCGAGCTTCAAGAACGAAATGGTCTGGAACTTATCGCCGGACGCCCTGACGCCGAGGTAAACCACAAGGATACGAATGAATTGATGCATGAGGTAATGCCAAACATGGCGCTAATAACTACTTTGTTATTAGATTCTGTGTGGCTGCCTCTGGACGAGGAGCAATGATGGCTAAGGATTGCCTATGACCTCTGATGATATCGATTTGGTACAACGGGCCTGGAGCCGTATTTCCCTGTTCAGCAATGATTTTGTCAGGGAGATCTACCAGGAGTTGTTTATCCTGGACCCGGGCCTTGTCCCCATGTTCACCATGACGAATGAGCAGCTTGTCAGCAAGGTCTCCCAGACCCTCAACACTGTGCTGACCAGCCTGGAGCAGCTCGATGCGTTGCGTTATATCATTCGCCACCTGGGACAGCAACACAGGCGCTATGGCGTCACTTCCGAACACTTCGATTTGGTCAAGCTGGCCATGACCAATGTCATGGCCAAGCGATTGGGCGAGCACTTTACCCCGGCGCTCGCTCTGGCCTGGTCCAGCGCCTATGACGAGATAGCCGCCATCATGATTGAAGGGCTGCAAGCCGAACAGCCCTGCAAGGAAGGGACTGGCATGGATATCTCTTGATCACTCCGGGGTTGGTGGGCCGCTTTATATTGGTGCAACCCCTGTCAAGGTGAGGTGACAGATACCAAGTTGGTGCATGCTGGTTGGCTATTGTGATCCTGTTCACAAAAAATAGACTGGTGCGAATCAAGAAGGCCCTGAAGAGAGGGCCCGCACTCGCCTGGCTCAGCAAGGCGCACTCCTTCGCAAACGGATACAACTTATGGACAAGACCCCCCACACCAGTGCACATCCCCTCTATGAGGATGTGCTGGCCTTGCTGATCGCATCTGGCTTCGTTTCTCTTGGCATCTTTCTGTTTCATCAGGTAGGTCTGCTCACCGGCGGCACTGCTGGCCTGGCGTTGCTGCTGCAACAGGTGACAGGGCTGAGCTTTGGTCTGCTGTTCTTTGGCATCAACCTGCCTTTTTATGCCCTGGCCTGGCTGAGGATGGGGCCCCGTTTTACCCTCAATACCTTTGTCTCTGTGGCGGCGGTCTCCTTCATGACGGATCATCTCAATGGCGTGTTGCAGATAGGAAAGATTGAGCCCGCCTACGCGGCCCTGATTGGCGGCACCCTGATAGGCATGGGATTGCTCATCATGTTTCGCCATAAATCGAGTCTGGGGGGCTTCAATATCCTGGCGTTGTTTATCCAGGACAGGTTCGGCATCCGCGCTGGCAAGCTGCAAATGGGGCTTGATTGCGCCATCGTCGTCACCTCCTTCTTCGTGGTATCCCTCTGGCTGCTGACCCTTTCCGTGGCGGCGGCCATCATCTGTAACCTGATGTTGACACTCAACCACAAGCCGGGCCGTTATCAGATAGCCTGAATCCAGTACAGCCATCCCATTGAAAAGAGCGCCACAGAGGCGCTCTTTTCGTTGTTGTTATCTGGTTTAGCTGACGATGGGCAGCCCGCTCTGGGGGTGAAGCATGACCTCGGCGGGATAGTCATAGAGAGAGTGGATAAGGGTCGGCGTCAGCACCTCGGCGGGAGGGCCGTCGGCCATCAGCTTGCCATCGGCCAACATCAGCAGGCGATCGGCGTAACGGGCGGCGAGATTGAGATCGTGCAACACCACCAGTACCGCGGTATCACGGGCCGCCAAGGCGCGTGCCAGGGTGAGCAGCTGATGCTGGTATTTCAGATCCAGTGCCGAGGTGGGCTCATCGAGCAGCAACAGCCGAGGGGAGCTCGGTGCATTGGGCGCTTGCCAGATCTGGGCCAGTACCCGGGCGAACTGCACTCGCTGGCGCTCACCCCCCGATAGCCCAGGGTAGAGGCGATTGGCCAGATGCTCGACCCCGCAATGGGCCATGGCGGCACTGACAATCTCGCGCTGGCGTGCCGCAGGTTCGCTGTGGGGCAGGCGGCCCATGGTGACCACCTCTTCGCACAGAAACGGAAAGTTCAGGGAAGAGCTTTGGGGCAGCACACCCAGTCGATGGGCCAGGATACTGGCCTGCCACTGCTCACGGGGCTGGCCGAATAGCCGTATCTCACCACCATAATCGAGCTCTCCGGTGAGGCACTTGAGCAGGCTGCTCTTGCCCGCGCCATTGGGGCCGAGCAGGGCGGTGAGGGTGCCGCCACTCAGGGTCAGGTTCAGGTCACGGAGTATCGGTTTGCCACCGCGGTGCAGGTTGAGGGCGTGGCAACTGAGCAGCGGCTCGGCCGGATTGTGTTGGGGGGGGATGGACATGGGGCGCCTAGAGTGTGCGACGGCCGCGCAGCAGCAGCCAGATGAAGAAGGGGGCGCCGAGCAGGGCGGTGATGATGCCGACCGGCAACTCGGCTGGCGCCAGCAGGGTGCGAGCCAGCATGTCTGCCCCCAGCAGCAGGGCCGCACCGACCAGTGCCGAGAGGGGCAGCAGGCGAACATGGTTGGGTCCACACAGCAGCCGCACCAGATGCGGCACCACCAGGCCGACAAAACCTATCATGCCGGCGATCGCCACGGCGACACCGACACCGGCGGCGGTGAGCAGGATCAGTCGCCGCTTCAGGGACTGCACATTGACCCCCAGATGACGGGCCTCGGACTCCCCCAGCAGCAGGGCGTTGAGGGGGCCGGCATCGCGGCTAAATAACAGCAGGAGTATGGCCAGGGTCGCGAGGGAAAGCAGCATGTCAGCGGGCTTCCCAGCCGCAAGCGTGCCCATCTGCCACAGGCTGAGGTCGCGCAGCATCTGATCGTCTGCCAGATAACTGAGCAGCCCCATCACGGCGCCCGATAACGCCGTGATGGCCACCCCGGCCAGCAACATGACGGTGACGGAAGTCCCCCCCTGGCGACTGCCGAGCAGATAGACCAGGGTGGTGGTGATGGCTCCGCCGAGAAAGGCGAGCAGAGGCAGCAAGCCGATGCCGAGCTTGGCTTGCAGTTGTTGCTCCAGGGGGGCCAGCAGCACTATGGCCAGGGCGGCGCCCAAGGCAGCGCCTCCTGAAACCCCTATGATGCCGGGATCGGCGAGGGGGTTGCGAAACAGCCCCTGCATCACGGCGCCGCACAGGCCCAGTATGCCGCCCACGGCCAGGCAGAGCAGGGTTCGGGGCAGACGGATCTCTTGTACTACCAGCAATTTGTGAGGTGCAAGCTGGCTGGTCTCACTGGCCAACAGCGCCTGCAAGCTCTCGCTGAACGAGAGAGGCAGCGGCCCTGTGGCCAGGGAGCCGAGCAGGAGCCCGCTCAGCAGCAGACCGAGTCCAAGCAGCAACCAGGGGAGGGGCAGCCGCATCATGAGCCCTGTTTGATCCAGCCGGCGGCCTTGCTGGCCTGTGCCAAGGTCGTCAGGCTGAGCCCCCCCTGCAGAGCATGCCCATCGATGGCATGAATGGCGAGGCGCTTGCCTGCCGGGGTGGCGCTCAGGGAAGAGACTTGCTGCAACACTGTGTGGGGATCCTGATATTGTTGCCAGTCACGCCCACTGACCAGTACCAGGTCGGGCTGCATCTCAATCAATGACTCGGCCGAGACGGGCTTGTAACCGCGCAGGGTAGCGACCGGATTGACGCCTCCGGCGAGGGTGATCAGGGCACTGGCCGTGGTATCGCCACCGGCAATGCTGGTGGGCTGCCCCTTGTGCAGCAGCAGGAAGACCACGTTGAGCGGCTTGTTCTGTTTCGCTTCGGTGGCGAGGCTGGCGGCCTCCTGATTGACGCGCGCGTTCAATGCATCACCGGCTTGCGGCATGCCGAGCAGCGTGGCGAGGGTCGTGATGCGTTGATTCAGGTTGGCCAGGGTAGGTGCGGTGGCTTGCACTTCCACTTTGACGCCTGCACGGCCGAGCTGTTCCAGGGTGGCCTTGGGCCCCATCTCATCACTGCCGACCACCAGGGTGGGGGAGAGGCTCAACATCCCCTCCGCGGCCAGGGCCCTGTGATAACCCACCCTGGGTAACCCCTTGGGATCCTGGCTGCTGATATCGGTCGCGACGAGCTGTTTTTCGCCGCCGAGTGCCAGGATAAGTTCAGTGGTGGCGGGGCCTACGCTGATGATGCGTTCTGCCGCCATGATGGAGGCGGACAGGGGAATGCAACTCAGCCAGAGGGCGAGGGCAAGGCGTGGGGCCATGCTAATCTCCAGAAGATAGATAGGGGGTGAACGGGGTTGGTAGCCAACAACTCAAATATGAACACAAATGCAAACAATTATCAATTGTGCTTTTTGCCCCGTTTTATTAGAGTGCCACCACGATTTGCAGAGGGGATGTGAGTCCCGAGGGAGAAAACAGATGAGCATTGCACTGCGCATTCATGAACTGCTGGAACAGGATCCCGGCGCTCACCCATCGAGCATAGCGAGCCAGTTGGCGGTCAGTGAATGGGAAGTGGTTCGCCATTTGCCGAGGGAGCTGGTCACCCTGTTGGCAGGGGATCAAGCCGAAGGCTTGTTGGCGGATCTGGCCGATTGGGGACAAGTGACCACGATTGTGGAATCAGAGGGGTCCATCTTCGAAGTGAAGGCGCCTTTCCCCAAGGGCAAGAATGCCCGGGGTTATTACAACCTGATGGGACGAGATGGCGAGATGCACGGTCACCTCAAGCTCGACAACGTCCTGCACGTGGCTCTGGTCAGCAAGCTGTTCATGGGCAAGGAGGGTCACTCCTTCCAGTTCTTTGGCCACAGGGGCCGCTGCATTTTCAAGGTCTATCTGGGCCGGGATGAGAAGCGTCAGCTGCTTCCCGCCCAAGTCGAGCGTTTCATGGCCCTGCGCCATCAGCATCAAGAGGAAGTAAAAGCATGAGTGAACGTCAGGAGCGCCTGCAAAATCGGTTGCAGCCGGAAATCCGCGAGTTTCGTGATGCATGTCGCACCCTGCAGCTCGCGACCGTGGATGGCGAAGGGCGGCCCAATGCCAGCTATGCCCCCTTTGTGCTGCAATCCGATGGCTATTATGTGCTTATCTCCGAGATAGCCCGTCACGCCCGCAACTTGCAGCAGGTGCCTCAGGTCTCGCTGATGCTGATCGAAGATGAAGGCGGTGCCCGTGAGTTGTTTGCGCGCAAGCGCCTCACCTTCGATGCCAGCGCCGAAGTGGTGGCACGGGATGATGGCCGCTGGCAGGCCGCGGTGACCGCCTTGCAGGATCGTTTCGGCGAGATCATTGCCGGTCTGTCCAGGCTGGAGGACTTCAAGCTGTTCTGCCTCAAGCCCCAGCAAGGTCTGTTCGTGAAAGGATTTGGCCAGGCCTTCCAGGTCTCGAGTGATGAGCTGGTGGAGGTGGTGCATCTGGTGGAAGGCCACAAGCGCGTCGATACAGGTGAAGTGATCACCCGCACCGACAAGGTGCTTTAAGCGCCCCTTCGACATAAAAACGGACAGCCTTGGCTGTCCGTTTTTATGTCGGGTACTTCAACGCTCATCAACCTTGCCAGTCAACCCGGTTGGGGAAGGCCTGGCGATCACCCTCATTGGCCGTCTCATTGCATTCGCCCCTGATCCGCCAGGAGGTCTGACTCAGCACGATGAAACCCTGATGGCAGTAACCCCGCTCTTCCAGCGTTTGCTGGAGCTGGGCATCCTGCAGGGCGGTGCGCCGTTCGAGCAGGCTCTGTTGGCGTTGCAACTTGCTACCGTCGTCATCTTGCAGCCGGGTGGGCAATGTCTCCAGCGGCGCGGCCTCGAACAGGAAGCGTTTGCTGCCCTCCTCATTGATATGAGTGCTGAACAGAGGAGGCGGCTGATCCGATGGCTGAGTGAAGCCACAGGCAACCAGGCCTGGCAGCATGACGATGAGCAAAGCGGTATGGGGGCGCACGGGAAATTTCATTCAAATAATCTGTTCTGTGGGTTGAACCAGGACGAGACGCTCTCCCGGCAGAGCCAGGTTCTCCCACATCCAGTTATGGTGTTTGATGATGAGGTTTGCATTCAGGTGAGCCCTGTCTGCCGTGGTATGTGCATCCTGTGCCACTGTGACGTCGAAGCCGTGGGAGGCGGCGCTGCGCACTGTGGTATCGACACAGAAGTCGGTCGCGCAGCCACACAGGATCAATCTGTCCACGCTCTGCTCCGCCAGCAGGAAGCCGAGTTCAGTATCGAGAAAACTGTCACATGCCGTCTTGCGTACCCGGCTGTCTGTGGGTCTTGGGGAGAGGGCCGCATGGATTTGCCAGGCCGGACTACCTGGTTCGAGTTCGCCACCTGGTTCGTCATGTTGCACATAGATGACTCTGCCACCGCCCTGACGCACACCGTCGGTCAGGCGATTGATATTGGAGAACACCTGGGTGTCCTCATGGCGCGGAACATCAAACAGCCCTTGTTGCACATCGATAACCAGTAACACGTCCATATGCACTCCTCAAAGAGGTTGGGGGAGTCCCCCATCTCGGCTGTGTGGTGGAGCATCAGGGAGCCTGATGCTCGTCATCTTGCGCTGATCACCCCTCGGGCCCTGGTCAGGGCTGTAACCACTGGTTGCAGTCCCGCTGCCGGGATTGATGCAGTGCGCCCATATCTTGCTTCATTTCCCCCTCGCTTTGCCAGCGTTTGGGTAAAGCTTCGATGCTGACCCCCACCTCGGCACGGCGCCCTGCAACCTGATCGGTGCCGCTCTGGGGCACCACCAGGGCAACCTTGAGTGCCGGATTGCGACTGGCAATGCGGCTGGCAAGGCCCAATCCACCCTCTACATGGAAATTGCCGGCGATGTGCATGATGCGTCTGCCCGGATGGGATCTGAGGTAGTCCACCATGGTTTCGGCCATGGTGTCATCCCAGCCCGTCTGGGCGGCAAAGCGGCGGTCATTGCTATCCGCATCCCCATGATGCATGGAGGCCATGAATGTCTGGCGGTAAGGATCATCGCCCAGGGTCAGCTCCCGGGCCAGCTGGCTGCGGCGGGTGGCAGGCAGCTTGTCCAGCCAGGCGGGGCCTTCCTGGCCGATGCAGCTGATCAGGGGTTTGGGGGCATTGGCGGCCAGCACAGTGAGTCGCTGGGATTTGGCAAACTCAACCAGCGGGCGGTAATCACTCACATAGTTGGGCCAGGCATCGCTATCGCGGATCAGTTTGGCCTCCCCAATCTGGCCAGCCAGGTAGGCGTCCAGAACGGGTTGGGAGCCGCGACTGAACTGCTCCATGGAGAGCACCAGGGCCCGGCCATCGTCTTGGGAATGCAGTTGCAAGGCTGCCAGTAATTCGGCTTCCAGCAGATGCAGCGCCGGATGGGTGTGCAGCTCCCCGACCAGCACTATGTCGGCATCCTCCACCTTATCCACGGCCTGGGCGAGGGAGATGGCCGAGCCTGCTTCATCGGTCAGTCGATAATCATACAGGGTCGCGGCCGTCTGGGGACGGGGGCTGATGGTGTGATGGGTACAGGCGCTGAGTAGCAGGGATAGGGTGCCAAGGGCAATGGGTCGAAACATGATTTCTCGCGTTCAGAGGTTGGGTGATGGGGCTTCGCCAAGTTGGCGGGCGCGGTCACAATCGAGTAAAGGGTCGCTAGTGTCAACCCCAATCAAATAAAAATGATAACGATTATCATTGATCTTTATTTGTGGCTGGCTAAGATGCTAATGTTGATAATAATTCTCAATCAAGGACATGCAGTGGCTTATACTAACCCCCCCTCTTTGATCGCAATTGCGGTCATGACAGCACTCACTTCCCCGCTTCACGCCGCACAGAACCAGACTTCCAAGCCCAACGCCGACGAGGTCGTCGTGGTCAGTGCCTCGCGCATGCCCCAGAAACTGGAAGATGTCGCCAGTTCGGTCAGCGTCATCACCGCCACCGACATAGAAGAACAGATGGTCACCAATGCGGCTGACTTGTTCCGCTATGAGCCGGGTGTCAAGGTGGTTGGCGGCGTGGGCAGTGCCCAGACCTTCATCATACGTGGTATGGGTGAAAACCGGGTCAAGGTCGTGGTGGACGGCGTGCGTCAGAATGATGCCTACAGCAAGGGGGGCGTTGGTCAGAGCTACTTTGATACCGACATGATCAAGCAGGTGGAGGTTGCCAAGGGCCCGGCATCTGCCGCTTATGGCTCCGATGCCCTGGGGGGCGTCATCGCCATCACCACCAAGGATGCCAGTGATTTCCTCACTGACAAGGATCACTACCTGGATGCGACCAGTGGCTATGTGTCCGACAGCCATCAGCGGATGTTGGGCTTTACCGGCGCACTGCGCAGCGGTGATGTCGAGAGCCTGCTGCGTTACACCTGGCGCGACAGCGGTGTGACTCAGAATTACGATTCCACCAAGACAGATTTCGATATCGGCACCAATGCCGTGCTGCTCAAGAGTCAATGGAATATCAACGAGGATCAATTCCTCAAGCTGACCGTCGACTACCTCAGCGAGAATCAAGATCCAGACTCGATCGATCTCTCCAAGACTGCCAGCGTCTTCAATCAGCCCATCACCGACAAAGAGACGGACAACCTCTCGGTGGTGCTGGATCACGGCATCGCCTTAGGGGCCAACTGGGTTGATCGCATCGACAGCAAGCTCTACTACGCCCGCACCAAGCAGACCCTGGATCAGTACGCCTCCTCCAAGTATCCGGTCAATCCGCGCAACCCCTATGTGACCAAGAACTCGCTCGATCACAATGGCTTCGAGCAGGAGAGCCTGGGTGCCCAGGTGCAATTCAGCAAGGCCCTCGCTAGCCAGCGTCTGGCCTGGGGAGTGGAGTATGAACACACGGATAACGAGCGGACGCGCATCAAGAACCCGACCGTGCCCGGTGATTTCGACTCCTACAGCGAGTTGAGCTTCCCCTCGACCACCAGTCAGCGTGCCGCACTCTGGGCATTCGACGAGATCAAATTTGGCGAGCGCTGGGTGCTGACCCCGGGGGCCCGCTATGAGTATTACCATATGAAGCCGGATAGTGATCCCGCCTACACGGGGGATGATCTCAAGACCATTTCCGAGGGCGAGTTCTCCCCGAAACTGGGCCTGGTGTACAAGGCGCATGAGCTGGCCAATCTGTTCACCCAATATAGCCATGGCTTCAAGGCGCCCATGTATGACAGTGCCTTCTCGACCCTTAACCACCAGGCTTACGGCTATCGTATCGAGCCTAACCCCAATCTGAAATCCGAGAGCAGTGACGGTATCGATGCCGGGGTGCGTGGCAGCCAGGGTGGGTTCAGCTATGAAGTGACCGCCTTCTACAACAAGTTCGAAGACTTTATCGAGCTGCAATCCATCGGCACCTCGGGCCGGACCGCTCTCTACCAGTACCAGAACCTGGATGAGGCCACCACCAAGGGGGTCGAAGCCAAGGCCGACTACTGGCTCAACGACCTGGTCAATGTCTGGGGCAACCTGGCGTATATCGAAGGTGAGGATGGCGAAGGCAACTACATCAACAGTCTGAGTCCGCTCAACGGCTCAGTGGGGGTTCGCCTCGAACAACCGAACTGGAACATCAACACTGCCCTGCGCTTTGCCGATGACATGAACAAGGTCAGCCAGGACTCCCGCGGCAATGACAATATCCAGAGTGCAGGCTGGGGCGTGGTGGATCTCTATGCCCAGTTCAAGCCGTTGACCGACTTGCAACTCAACGTCGGCGTCTTCAACCTGTTCGACAAAGAGTATGTCAGCTACGAACGGGTGGCGGGCCAGGCTGCCGGCACAGATACCCAGTACATGACGGAGCCGGGCCGCAACCTGAGCGCCAGGGTCAAGTACGTATTCTGATCGTCAAAGATAGGCATGTGGAAAGAGGAGCTGCGGCTCCTCTTTTTTATGGGCGCTCGCCGCCGGATCCCCGGTCAGCGGGTTTTGCTGAAGCGCGGTTCTGGTCGCCGCCCTCGACGCATGCCCCAAAAAAGAAACCCGCCAGGGGCGGGTAGAAGGATTGCAACACTAACCAGGAGAGGTGTGTGTCTCAATAGACAGCGGGGTTTCGCCAATAGTTCAACTTTATTGATATTTTTCATGATTATCCGGGCGGGGTCGCTCGGGATCCTGCCCGGGAAATGGGTTATCATCTGCGTCCCGATCCGGCCCTGTGAGGTCCTATGCCTGCTTTCTCCTGGTTAGCCCTGTTTTTTGGTGCCTTTTATTTCGTCTACGGCGCCTATTTGCCGTTCTGGTCGCTCTGGCTGGAAGGGATCGGGGTCAGCGCCGAGGCGATCGGCATGCTGTTGGGGGCTGGCATGGCGATCCGTTTTGCGGGCAACCTGATGGTGATGGGGCGCATCAAGGGGGCGGCCCAGCTGCTGCCGGTCACCCGACTGCTCTGCCTGCTCTCCCTGCTCGCCTTCCTCGGTTTCTATGTCAGTCATCAGCTCTGGTGGCTGGTGGCATTGACCTTGGTGGCCAATTTTATCTATCCAACCCTGATGCCCATGGGAGAGGCGCTGGCCACCCGCATGGTGCTGCAGACCCAGCTCGATTATGGCAAGGTGCGACTGTGCGGCTCGGCCGCCTTCATTCTGGCCTCTACCCTGGTCGGGGTCCTCATCACCGATTGGGGTAGCCAGTGGGTGCTGCACATCATGGTGCTGGGATTGGGGATCATGTTGCTGCTCAGCTGGTTGCCGCTCAGACCAGCCCCTCAGGATGTGCAGGGGGAGCGAGCCCACGCCTCCCTGCGTGATACCCTCAAGAGCGTCCCCGTGCGCCGCTTCTTGCTGGTGACGGCCTTGTTGCAAGGCAGCCATGCCGCTTATTACGGCTTTAGCGCCATCCACTGGAAGGCGGCGGGCTACAGTGGCTCCACCATTGGTTACTTATGGGCCCTGGGCGTGGTGGCCGAGATTGCCATGTTTGCCGCGGACAAGCGCTATTTCAGCCGCTTTGGCGCCCAGCGCCTGTTCCTGATTGGCGCCATCGGCTGTCTGCTGCGCTGGAGTCTGCTCGGGGCCAGCACAGAGTTTGGCGTCCTGCTGTTTGCCCAGTTGCTGCACGGGGTGAGCTTCTGCATCAGTCACCTGGGCGCGGTGCGCTTCATGACCAAGGATCTGGCGCCGGAACAGCTGATCCCTACCCAGGCGCTCTACGCCGCCCTCTCCCTCGGGATCACTGTGGCGACCCTGATGACGTTATCTGGCCTGCTGTTTGAACCGCTGGGCGGTGGCATCTTCTTCATCATGGCCCTGGTGGTGCTACCTGTTTTCGTATTGCGGCTGAAACCGGGCCGCTCGCAACGGGCCTGAATTCGATTCATCTCCATGAGGGCGGCATAGGTTGCTCCCTGATGAAACCCTATTTATGACAAGGAGTTAGCAATGCACCAAGGATGGTTGCTCATCGGTTTGTCCCTCGCCTATCTGGGGCTGCTGTTTCTGATAGCCTTCGTGGCGGACAAAAACAAGCGCCGCCGCCTCAAGGGCCAACCCCTGCTCTACAGCCTGTCGCTGGCGGTTTATTGCACCTCCTGGACCTTCTTTGGCACCGTCGGTCAGGCGAGTGAGTCCCCCTGGTCGCCCTTGCCCATCTACCTCGGCCCCATGCTGGTGTTCCTGTTTGGCTGGCGGCTGCTGGCCCGACTCATCCTGGTGGCCAAGCGTGAGCACATCACCTCCATCGCCGACTTTATCGCCGCCCGCTACGGCAAGTCCCAGCGCCTCGCCATGCTGATCAGTCTGGTGGCCATCATAGGCGTGCTGCCTTATCTGGTATTGCAGCTCAAGGCCATAGTGACCGGGCTGGATCTGCTGATGGCGGGGGATACCCTGGTCGGCAGCTCAGGCAACACCGGTCAGCTGGCCCTGGGGGTCACCCTGCTGCTGGCCCTGTTCAGCATTCTGTTTGGCACCCGCAACCTGGATGCGACCGAACACCACAGGGGCATGGTGGTGGCCATCGCCTTCGAGTCTGTGGTCAAGCTGCTGGCCTTCATGGTGGTGGGGGGCTTTGCGCTCTGGCTCATCCTGGGACAATCCAACGAGAGCCGGGACCTGGTTACCCAGGCGTTCTTTGCCTCTGTGGTCGATGTCAGCCCGGGCAACCTGCTAGAACTCGCCATCTATACCCTGCTGACCATGTGTGCGGTGATCTGCCTGCCGCGCCAGTTCCATGTGACTGTGGTGGAGAACAATCAGGGCCAGGATCTGCACTGGGCTCGCTGGCTTTTCCCCGCGTATCTGTTCCTGATGGGGCTCTTCATCTGGCCCCTGGCGTTGGCGGGCAAGCAGTGGGTCGGCGCCGAGATGGCCTCTGATACCTATGTGATCAGCCTGCCCATGGCGCTGGGCAATCAGGGGATGGCCATGCTGGCCTTCCTTGGCGGTACCTCGGCCGCCACTGGTATGGTCATCGTCTCCACCATCGCCCTGGCCATCATGGTCAGCAACGATCTGGTATTGCCGGTGCTGCTGCGCCGCTTCTGGCAGCAGGGGCGGGATGAACGGCTGGTGCATCTGCTGCTGCAGGTACGGCGTGGCGCCATCTTGCTGATCCTGCTGGCGGCCTGGGCGCTCTATCTGTGGCTCGGCGATCTCACCAGCCTGTCGCGCATCGGTTACCTCTCATTTGGCGCCGTGGCCCAGTTTGCCCCGGCGCTGTTGCTCGGCCTCTATTGGCGCCATGGCAACCGCAAGGGGGTCTATCTCGGTCTGGGTCTTGGGATCAGCCTCTGGTTCATCACTCTGCTGGCCGAGAGCGGCTTGCTGGCGGGCTCGCCGCTGGAGGCCATGCTGGCCCCCCCCGACTGGCCCGCATTTCGTGAATTGAGCCTGGGGGCCTGGTGCCTCTTTCTCAGCCTGGTGCTCAACCTGCTCGGCTACGTGGCGGGCTCCCTGCTGACCCGGGCTGCGGTGAGCGAGCGGTTGCAGGCGGCGAACTTCGTCGGCCAGCCCAGCCGGGATACCGCGGCCCTTTATCAGGCCAAGGTGAGCGTCAAGGAGCTGGAGATGCTGGCGGCCCGCTTCGTCGGCCCGAGCCGGGTCAAGCGATCCTTCGGTCGCTTCGCCGGTGAATCCGGTGGCACCCTGGCGCCGCACATGCAGGCCAGCGCAGCGCTGATTGCGCACACGGAGCGGCTGCTGGCCGGGGTGTTTGGCACCTCGTCGGCGCGGCTGGTGCTCGCCTCTGCCCTGCAGGGTCGCAATATGCAGCTCGAGGAGATAGCCACCATAGTGGACGAGGCCTCGGACGTGCTGCGCTTCAACCGTGGTCTGTTGCAGGGGGCGATCGAACACATAGGGCTGGGTATTTCGGTGGTGGACAGGGAGCTGCGGCTGGTCGCCTGGAACCAGCGTTACATCGAGCTGTTCCAGTATCCGGCGGGGCTTATCCAGGTGGGGCGCCCCATCGAGGAGATTATCCGCCATAACGCCGTCAAGGGGTTGTGCGGCCAGGGAGAGGTTGAGGCCCATGTGGCACGGCGGGTCGGATTCATGAAGCGCGGCAGTGCCCATCTCTCTTCCCGGGAGCGCCCGGATGGCCGGGTCATCGAGCTGCAAGGCAACCCCATGCCCGGTGGCGGCTTCGTCATGACCTTCGCCGACATCACCCCCTTTCGCGATGCCGAGCGCGTGCTGCGTGAGGCCAATGAACATCTGGAGGCGCGGGTTGCCGAGCGTACCCGCGAGCTCTCGGCCCTCAACAGCCAGCTGCGCACCGTCAACGAGCAGGTGGAGCGGGCCAACCACTCCAAGAGCCGCTTCCTGGCGGCGGTGAGCCATGATCTGACCCAGCCGCTCAATGCCGCCAAGCTGTTTACCTCCTCCTTGATAGAGACCTTGCCCGATGAGGGGGAGCCCGCCCGGCTCGCCCGTCATATCGATGATGCCCTGGGGGCAACCGAGGATCTCATCACCGACTTGCTCGATATCTCCCGGTTGGAGGCGGGCAAGTTCAAGGCCAGGAAACTCGACTTTGCCCTGGCGGATGTCTTTGACAACCTCAAGGCCGAGTTTGGGGTGCTGGCCCAGGCAGGAGAGATAGAGTTTGCCGTGGTCGATACCAGGCTGGCGGTACACAGCGACGTGCGCTTGTTGCGGCGTGTGCTGCAAAACTTCCTCACCAATGCGTTTCGTTACAACCCCGGTGGCCGGGTATTGCTCGGTTGTCGCCGTCAGGGCCAGCGGTTGCGGATCGAGGTGTGGGACACCGGACCCGGCATCCCCCAGGACAAGCAGGAGGCCATCTTCGAAGAGTTCCAGCGTCTGGATCACTCCCGCACCACCCGCGAGCAGGGATTGGGGCTGGGCTTGGCCATCGCGCGCGGTATCTCGCAGGTGTTGGGGCACCAACTGACGCTGCGCAGTTGGCCAGGGGCAGGCTCGGTGTTTGCCATCAGCCTCAATCTGGCCAGCCGTCCTCTGGTGGAGCGGGCTCTCCAGAGCCCAGAGCCGCGGCGGGATAGCCAGCTGGCAGGGGTGCGGGTGCTCTGTCTCGATAATGAACCCGAGATACTGGTGGCCATGGCCTCGCTGCTGGGGCGTTGGGGTTGTGAGGTGCAGTGCGTTCAGGACCTGGCTCAGGCCCTGACGCTGGTGGAGAGCTTCAAACCGGACCTGGTGCTGTCCGATTACCATCTGGACGATGGCAAGACGGGGTTGCAGGCGCTGCATATGCTGCGGCTCGCCCTGGGGACCGGGGTGGGGGGGATCATCATCAGTGCGGATCGAAAAGGCGAACTGCAGGCCCAGATCCGCGAGCATGGTTATGGCTACATCAGCAAACCGGTCAAGCCCCTCAAGCTCAGGGCGCTGATGAACAGCATGAGCGGTGTCTGCAAACTTGATGATGATCACGAATTAACACATTAGTCATCAGCTTGCGGGTAAACAACTTGGCAGAGGTTCTCTGCAAAAAGGGCCATTTATGTCAATGAATGGCCCTTTTTTGTGCTATTTGGCTCCCTGCGACAGGGGCTGACTCGCGTGGGGTGTTTGCCTGCTGGCCAGTTGGGCCTTATATTTCCTTGGCGATTATTTTTATCGCGAATCAAGTTGTGCCAAAGGGCAAACCGGTCGAAAGGCCGGGACGCAAAACTTCCGGTCTAAGGGTCTGTCGTACCTAAGATAGCGGGGTCACCACAGGATTGTGTTTCCAGCCGGACGCCAAGCCAGCCTGGGATGTTGTCTGCTGTACCTGTCTGACATGCGTTGCCTTTTTCGTGACAAAATTATAAACGAATAAGGAAATTCAACATGTTAAGTCCAAAACCCTCCTTGCTGGCCTTAATGGTGGCCGGGCTCTTTGCCTCCTCCGCCTATGCGGCCGCCCCGGGCAAACCCACCATCGGCTGGGGCGAAACCAAGTTCGCCATCGTCGAAGTGGATCAGGCTGCGACCGCCTACAACAAGCTGGTGACCGTCCATGCCGATGGGGCGCCGGTCAGCGTGAGCTGGAATCTCTGGTCTGGTGACGTGGGTCAGACCGCCAAGGTGCTGCTCGATGGTGTCGAGGTGTGGCGCGGCCCGTCCGGCGCATCCGGCACTGCCAACTTCAAGGTGACCAAGGGTGGTCGCTACCAGATGCAGATAGAGCTCTGCAACGCCGATGGCTGTACCCGCTCCGATGCCAAAGAGATAGTGGTCGCCGACACCGATGGCAGCCATCTGCTGCCGCTCAACGCACCGCTGCAAGAGAACAACAAGCCTTATACCAACAAGTCCGGCAAAGTGGTTGGTGCCTATTACGTGGAGTGGGGCGTCTATGGTCGCAAGTTCACCGTCGACAAGGTCCCCGCCCAGAATCTGACCCATATCCTCTATGGCTTTACTCCCATCTGTGGCGGCAACGGCATCAATGACAGCCTCAAAGCGATCGAAGGTAGCTTTGAAGCGTTGCAACGGGCCTGCGCCGGTCGTGCCGATTTCAAGGTGGCCATGCATGATCCCTGGGCTGCCATCCAGATGCCCCAGGGCAACCTCAAGGATTTCGATGAGCCATATAAAGGCAACTTCGGTAACTTGATGGCCCTCAAACAGGCCCATCCCGACCTCAAGATACTGCCATCGGTCGGTGGCTGGACCCTGTCCGATCCCTTCTATTTCCTCAGCGATAAAACCAAGCGCGATACCTTCGTCGCCTCGGTCAAAGAGTTCCTGCAGACCTGGAAGTTCTTCGATGGGGTGGATATCGACTGGGAATTCCCGGGTGGTCAGGGCGCGAACCCCAGCCTGGGTGGCCCCAATGACGGTGCCACTTATGTGACGCTGATGAAGGAGCTGCGCACCATGCTCGACGAGCTGGAGGCCAGCACGGGCCGCCAGTATGAGCTGACCTCGGCGATCAGTGCCGGCGGCGACAAGATTGCCAAGGTCGATTATCAGGCGGCCCAGCAGTACATGGACCACATCTTCCTGATGAGTTACGACTTCAACGGCGCCTGGACCAATACCGAGCTGGGTCACCAGACCAACCTGTTTGAAGCCAGCTGGGATGCCAACACCAAGTACACCACCGACAAGGGAGTCAAAGCGCTGCTTGGCCAGGGCGTGACCCCGGGCAAGATAGTGGTCGGTGCGGCCATGTATGGTCGCGGCTGGACCGGGGTGAGTGGCTATCAGGCTGGCAACCCCTTCACCGGCACTGCCACAGGCCCGGTCAAGGGCACCTGGGAAAACGGTGTGGTGGATTATCGCCAGATCGTCAATGACTACATGGGCGCCGGTTGGGAGCAGGGTTATGACGAGGTGGCGGAGGCGCCCTATGTGTTCAAGGCCAGCACCGGGGATCTCATCACCTTTGACAACGATCGCTCGGTCAAGGCCAAGGGGCAGTATGTGCTGGCGAACCAGCTCGGCGGTCTGTTTGCGTGGGAGATCGACTCGGATAATGGTGACATCCTCAACGCCATGCATGAGGGATTGGGCAATGGTAGCGGCACACCGCCAGCCAACAAGCCGCCCATTGCCAACGCGGGCAAGGATCTTGGCGTAACAGGCCCGGCGAGCGTGACTCTGGACGGTTCGGCTTCCCGGGATCCTGAAGGTTCGGCCATCGGTTACGCCTGGGTACAGGTATCAGGTCCGGCGGTTCAGTTGGCTGGGGCTAATCAGGCGCAAGCCAGCTTCAACCTCGATGGGGTGACCCAGGACGTCAACCTGGTGTTCGAACTGACAGTGACCGATGCCGATGGACTCAAGGCCAAGGATCAAGCCGTGGTGACCAATAAGGCACCCCAGCCCAATCTGGCCCCCACCGTGACCCTGCCTGCCACTGCCAGTGTCGAGTCCGGCAAGCAGGTGAGCATCCAGGCCCAGGCCAGCGATCCCAATGGTGATACCTTGAGCTACCAGTGGACAGTGCCAGCCGGCCTGGCCGCTACGGGCCAGAATAGCGCCACGTTAGTGGTGACTGGCCCGGCGGTCGATGCCGCGACCGGCTATGACCTGAGCGTGACCGTCACTGATGGCGCCCTGGATGCCCAGGCCAGTACCCGCCTCACCGTCAAGCCGGTGAGCGGTGGCGGCGAGTGCGGCAGCACGGATCCGGATGCCGCCAACTGGCCAGCCTGGCAGGCCAGCGTCGCCTATAACGGCAGCGCCAAGGTGAGCCATAACAGCCTGGTCTGGCAGGCCAAGTACTGGACTCAAGGTAACGAGCCGAGCCGCAGTGCCGATCAGTGGAAACTGGTCAGCCAGGTACAGCTCGGGTGGGATGCCGCCGTTGCCTACAATGCTGGCGATCTCACCACCCATCAGGGCCACAGCTGGAAGGCCCAGTACTGGACCAAAGGAGAGGAGCCAGGTGTTGCCGTGGTCTGGCAAGACATGGGGGCGGCTAGCTGTCCTTGATCAGTTGCCAAGAGTAACAAGTCGGAGAGGGGCGCCATGGCGCCCCTCTTTTTATGTGCGGATCATGTGCGAAGGTTGCCGGTCGCCCGTGACAACGGATCCCGGTGGCTGGGTGAGGGGGCATGGCATCAGGTAACGCAGGGCTGCGCATTACCCGCAGTCAAGGCGTGATACCTTGCCCCTGGCGGGGCCTGCTGGCAGCCAGGGCGTCGCCATCATCCTTGAAATAACAGAGGCCCTGCTGGGCCTCTGTTATTTACCTTGTCCATGCACCCGGACCGTTGCTCAGAGCGGCTTTTGCCACAGGCTCAGCAGCAGATCCTGTTCCAGCTCATCCGGACCTTGCTGAGTGAACAGATGACGCTGCTCGGCATCGGCACGCCAGCCGAGACGGCTGGTCTCGAGCACGAAGCTGCGCAGGCTCTGATCCAGGGTCAGGGAGAACTGGCTGCGCTGCTGCGCGACCTGGTTCAGACCGGTCAGGGTCGGCCAGCTCAGGGGGTGCTCCATGCTGACCGGATTGAGGCTGACCCTCAGTTGCCACTGGTGGCGTGGGCCGGGCTGCAGATGAAGCAGATAGCCACCCGGTGCCAACCAGTCGCACAGCTGCTCCGTCTTGACCTTGAGGTCGTTGACCAGCAGCAGCTCGGCTTGGCCCAATTGCAGCGGGGCCCGGGCCGGATCGGCGATGATGAAGCTGGCCTCAGGCTGCGCCTTGCTGGCAGCGAAGATGGCATTCTTGGCCAGATCGACGCCAGCGAAGCGCCAGCCAGGCAGATGCTCGGCCAGGGCTCGGCAGTAGTAGCCTTCGCCGCAACCGAGGTGGATAAGCTCACGCTCACCCAGGGGGGCGAGCAGGGTGGCCATGGCCTCGACCAGGGGCTGCATGTGGCCCTGTTCCAGGAAGTTGCGCTTGGCACGCATCAACATGCGGCTGTCGCTATCCTTGGGGTTTTTCTTGCCCGGGATGAGGTCCAGATAGCCTTCAGGTTCCGGGTCGAAGTGGTGCTTGTTATCGCAGTAGCGACCGTTGGAGGCCTGATGAAGGTGCAGTGGGCTGCGGCAGCGGGGACATTGCAGGTGCATGGGATTCTCGCTTCGGATCTAGAGTACTTGCAGGCCGAGCCTGATGCTGAGACTGCTGATAGGGGGGCATTATAGGGGGATTGCGCCGAAAAGGGCGGCCTCGATGCATTTTATCTTGGCGCTGCATGTTTTTGACCGGACCGGGATCGAAAAAGGCTGCCTGGGCAGCCTTTGTCTTGGGTGAGGATGCCGCGATCAGCGGGTACCAAACACCACTATGGTCTTGCCGTGGGCGGAGATGAGCTCTTGCTCTTCCAGCATCTTGAGAATGCGGCCGACGGTTTCACGGGAGCAGCCGACGATCTGGCCTATCTCCTGACGGGTGATCTTGATCTGCATGCCATCCGGGTGAGTCATGGCATCTGGCTGTTTGGCCAAGTTGAGCAGGGTCTGAGCGATCCGGCCTGTGACATCCAGGAAGGCCAGGTTACCTACTTTCTGGCTGGTGTGCTGCAAACGCAGCGCCATCTGGCCGGAGAGGCGCATCAGGATCTCGGGGTTGACCTGGATCAGCTGACGAAATTTCTTGTAGGAGATCTCGGCGACTTCACAGGGACCCTTGGCACGGACCCAGGCACTGCGCTCCGGGTTATCGTTCTCTTCGAACATGCCCATCTCGCCGAGGAAATCCCCCTGGTTGAGATAGGAGAGGATCATCTCTTTCCCCTCATCGTCCTTGATGAGGACAGCCACTGTACCCTTGACGATGTAATACAGGGTCTCCGCTTTTTCACCCGCATGGATCAGGGTGCTCTTGGCGGGATACTTATGAATGTGGCAGTGCGACAAGAACCATTCCAGGGTGGGATCGCTTTGCGGTTTGCCAATGACCATGAGATTTCCTCTGTAGTGTCTTTACGGGACGTTATGCGTCCAGACAAGTTGCCAGTCTTGCCCTTCCTTGTGTCAGTGGCAGTAGGATAAGAGCCTTTGTCTGTGCTGACAAGGCTTAGGGCCTCCTTTGGACGCCAGCTACTGCACTGGACAGGCATTCTAGGGAAGATAAATGCCGTAAACGTTGATTTTGATCCGGTTAGCCACAGGTTCTCGGTGCCCCAACGGGCAATCAAGGAGAAGAGAGAGTGGCCACGGCGATATGAGCCTGCTCTCGTGGCGCTTTTTCGCAAGGCGCCTTGGCTGCCATGGTGTCCCGGCGTGTGCGGACGCCAGATGCAGTCGGGGGCTCGGCTGAGGTATGCTATGGCATCGCGTCCGCCCGGACACCAATATAGATGCATGAGGTGAGTGAAGATGAAAGCCAAGGTCAGCTGGGTTGAAGGCATGAAATTTGTGGGGCAGAGTGAGTCTGGCCATCAGGTGATCCTGGATGGCGCCAACCCGGGAGAAGGGGCCAGCCCGATGGAACTGATCCTGCTGGCGGTTGGTGGCTGCAGCTCCATCGACGTGGTTTCCATTCTGGAGAAGGCACGTCAGAGCGTGACGGCCTGCCATGTGGAGTTATCCGGTGAACGGGTCGATACTGTGCCACGGGTGTTTGAGAAGATTCACTTGAACTTCGTCGTGACCGGTAAAGGGCTGGTTGAAAAGCAGGTGGCCCGCGCCGTTGACCTCTCCATGGAGAAGTACTGTTCAGTTTCCCTAATGCTGGAAAAAGCGGTCGAAATTACCCATAGTTATCAAATCATTGAGGCCTGAACCCCAGCTTCGCTCGTCATCACATAAGGAAAGTGCAATGAAGAAACTAGTCGCTCTGATCCCCCTGCTGGGGCTGGCCGCCTGTAGCTCACCGCAGCCGACCCAGTATCAATACAATCAGTACCAGTGTGGTGAAGAGATGTTGGCGGTGACCTATGATCCCCAGGCCGACATGGTGCAGTTTCCCCTGAACGGGGTGTATCAGAAATTGGATCGCGTCGAGTCCGAGAAAGATAGCGCTCGTTACTCCGATGGTGTGACCATGTTCTGGACTCAAGGCGACCAGCTGACCCTGACCCAGAAAGGGGTCACCCTGATGAACTGCACGCTGAAATAGCCGTTGGCGTCAGCAAAGAGAGAGGCCTGCATCCTGCAGGCCTCTCTCTTTATGGGGGGTTCTGACCCAAGGCTCAGGGGAGCTTGTCCAGCATCTTGGCGGCCAGTTCCTGGCTGAATGCGGCCCGATCGGGCGCGGGAATGGCGCTGTCAGTGGTCAGCTGGATAACGCTGCTCCAGACCGCCTGCTGATGGGTTCTGTCCAGCAAGATGATGGCGAGGGTTCCTTTGCGCTCTCCTGCCTTGGCTTGTACGCCAGGGTTCATGCCGAGGCGAGTGAACAACTCATCATCGCTGATATCCTGGGCACCGGCGACGCCGATGGCGACCCAGACATCCGCTTCATCCAGGGGGGCACTGCGCCAGCCCTTGGCATCCAGATGCTGGCTCACCGCCTGCTGTATCGGCTCGAGCCAGCCTTCGGTGCTGGCTCCCGCATATTGATACTGCTCGGCCAGGGCGTAGCGTGGCTGGGCCGGGAAAGGCCAGTGGCTGGCCGGGCGGATCACCTGTGTGCCCATGTCGACCACGGGAGCCTGGTGGCCGCTGCTGCAGCCGCCGAGCAGCCCAAACAGCATGAGTGCGGATAGTTTTTTCAGGGCTGTCTGCATAGTTTGCTCCTCACTCTCAGGTGATTTTTCCGGTTTCGATCAGTTGCTGGATGAGGGGACGCAAGATCAGCTCCATAGCGAAGCCCATCTTTCCCCCTGGTACCACTATGGTGTTCATGCGCGACATGAAGGCGCCATCGATCATCGATAGCAAGTAGGGGAAGTCGACGTTCTTGATACCGCGAAAACGGATCACCAGCATACTCTCATCCAGGCTAGGTATGATCTTGGCACTGAAGGGATTTGAGGTGTCGACGGTCGGTACTCGCTGGAAGTTGATATGGGTGCGCGAGAACTGGGGAGTGATGAAGTTGATATAGTCATCCATGGAACGGACGATGGAGTCGGCCACCGCCTCCCGGGAGTGACCGCGCTCCGAGGTGTCACGAATGAGCTTCTGGATCCACTCCAGGTTGACGATGGGCACCACCCCTATCAGGAAGTCGACATGGCGAGCCACATTGTGATCCTCGGTGACGACCCCCCCATGCAAGCCTTCGTAAAACATCAGATCCGTTTCGCTGGCGACATCCTGCCAGGGGGTAAAGGTGCCCGGCATCTGATTGAAGGGCACCGCCTCGTCGAAGGAGTGCAGATAGCGTCGATACTGGCCGCTGCCATCCTGGCCATATTGCTGGAAGAAGGATTCGAGCAGGGCGAAGTCGTTTGCCTCGGGTCCGAAGTAACTGATATGGCGGCCCTGTTCGCGGGCCTTGCGGATGGCGACGTCCATCTCGGGGCGGGTGTAGCGATGAAAGCTGTCTCCCTCGATCACCGCCGCCTGATAGCCGAGTTGATGAAACATGGAGCGAAAGGCATTGGTGGAGGTGGAGGTACCGGCGCCGGAGGAACCGGTGACCGCTATGATGGGATGCTTGGCCGACATAAGCGTCTGTTTCCTTGCTGTTGTCCCTGCAATGAAGAGGGTTTGTCCATGAGAATGAGCCGAACGGGTACGGCAGGTGGGCGCTTGCCCTAGGGCATCTCAGCCTTGGATGCGTCGAATCGATCGGTCGGTACTATGTTCACGCTCTCGTGCAGCTCACTGTACACTATCACCGCGCTGCCCTGGCGTAACTGCGCCAGCACGGTGGCGACCTTGTCGGCCAAGCTGGACTCTTGCTCACCATAATCGGTACCCTCCATCAATACGAACTGTTCGATTAATCGTTGCAGGGTGTCGAACTCCAAGGATTGCCAAGGAATGATCATAGGGTGTGCCCTTAAATGCGGATGCACCATTGTCGATCAGGGCGCCTTCGCTGCAAACTGTTTTTCTTTCTCCGGGAGAGCAATGACCTCATTATCAAATCGGCGTCAATCGCCGAAGTTGCAACGTTTGCTCGCGCAAGCGACTCGCCAGGCGCTGCTCAAAGGGGCCCACTGGGCCTGGGGTATACAGCTGATGCTCGCCGCCTTCATGTGGTTTCATGTCAAGGCGATGCACGATGCCCCTTTGGTGGTGCAGGGAGCTCTGCCTTGGCAGCTCATCCATGTCGAACTGCTGGTGCTGGTACTGATCCTGCAACCGCTGCTCTGGTATTGGCTGGACCGATGGCCGCTGACATGCTGGCGCAAGGCGGTCTTCATTCTGGCGCTGCTATGGGGATGCCTCTGGGCAAGTGCCATCTATGCCTTGCTCAAGACAGAGCTGCCCGGCAGGGGAACCATGGAGCCTGCCGTAGCGACCACCCTGCTGCTGGTTGGACTCATTTCGTTTTATCCCATGAGCCAGGTCCTGTACGGCTTCTGCCTGCCTATTCTGACGAGCCTGACTAGCCATGTAGTGATCAACGCGGTGGCGTTTCCCTGGCTCTTCGGGGCCGGCATGCTGATCCTGCTTATCTTGTTGGAGTCGGGGCGGCGCATGTTGCTTAGCTGGTTCGTGCTGGCGGTTAATCGTGAATATGAACAGCTGTTGATGGTCAAGCAGCTCGATGCGCTGGCGCATCAGGACCCGCTGACCGGGCTTGCCAATCGTCGCCATTTCGATCAGGAGGGAGAGCAGACCCTGACCAATGGCGACGCGGATAGCCAGTTATCGCTGATCCTGCTCGATGTGGACTTCTTAAAACGTTACAACGATGGCTACGGTCATCAAGCGGGGGATGCGAGCCTGATCCTGGTTGCCGAATGTCTGACGCAGAGTGTGCGTGAGCCCAGGGATCTGGTAGCGCGCTATGGCGGTGAGGAGTTCGTTGTCTTGCTGCCGGAGACGGGATTGGCAGGCGCAGAGCAGGTCGCCAAGCGCATTCGCAGCACCTTGGCCGAGCGTGCCTTGCGACATGAGGGGTCAGAGGTTGCGGATCATCTCACCCTGAGCCAGGGGATCGCTCAATGGCGACAGGGCGAGACGCTGTCTATGTTGCTCGAACGGGCCGATGACGCGCTCTATCGGGTCAAGCAGCAGGGGCGTGACGGTTACTCGGTCGCGCCGTAACCTTGTTCCCCCAGCCACTGGCTGATGCGCTCCTCCAGCCAGAAACGGGGTCGCCAGGGGGAGCCATAGACGAATCCGACATGGCCGCCCTGCTGGCTCAATTCATATTGCACCGAAGGAGAGAGATGCTCGGCTTGCGGGATCACCTCATGGGTCATGAAGGGATCGTCGGCGGCATGGAGGATCAGGGTCGGCACCGCAATCTGGCTCAGTAGCGGCAGACCCGAGCAGCACTGGTAGTAGTGATCCGCACTCTCGAAGCCATGGAGTGGTGCCGTGACCTGCTGGTCGAACTGGTAGAGGGTGCGGATACCCTTGATATCTCCGGCCCGAAAGTGCGCCGCGGCCTGGGGGTGAACCGCCAGCTTGCTCAACAAATGTGCGCGCATGGTACCGAGCAGGTAGCGCTGATACACCTTGGAGAACCCTTGATTGACCCTGTGTGCGCAGGCATCGAGTCGCATCGGCGCCGAGACCACCGCCGCCGCCTTGAGGGCGGGCGGACAGGCACGGGCCAGCAGATTGACCAGCATGTTGCCGCCCAGGGAGTAACCTACCGCCAGCAGGGGCTTGCCAGGAAAGCGGCGGGCCAGTTCGGCGAGCAGTGCCAGTGCATCCTCGATGGCCCCGGAGTGATAGGCACTCAGCAGGCGATTTGGCTCGCCGCTGCAGCCGCGAAAGTGCATCAGCACCGCCTCTTCCCCCCGTTGCTGCAAGTGTTGCAGCATGCCGCGGGCATAGTGGGACTCCACACTGCCCTCCAGACCATGAAACAGCACCAGCAGTGGCCGGTTATCTGTGCTGATCGGGCCGCTCCAGGCCAGATCGACAAAATCCCCGTCCGGCAGTTCGAAGCGTTCGGCCACGTAGCGGACTGGCCTGCGGCGCAACCACTTGGGCAATATGGTCTGCAGGTGGGGATTGCGGGCCCACCAGGGGGCGCGAAAATGACTCTCGGTCAGCATATGGGCTCCCGATCCAGATCAGCTGACCAGGCTGTCATGGTGCTCGGCGCCGCGTAACCATGATCCTCTGGATCCGCTCCGGTGAGGGTTGGGCTCTCGGTGAGTATCATCAGATGGCGTTTAGCTGACCAGGCTGTCATGGTGCTCGGCGCCACGTAACCATGATCCTCTGGATCCGCTCCGGTGAGGGTTGGGCTCTCGGTGAGTATCATTAGATGGCGTTTAGCTGACCAGGCTGTCATGGTGCTCGGCGCCACGTAACCATGATCCTCTGGATCCGCTCCGGTGGGGGTTGGGCTTTCGGTGAGTATCATCAGATGGCGTTTAGCTGACCAGGCTGTCATGGTGCTCGGCACCGCGTAACATAGCCTGGATCAGCTCATTGGCCTCGAACTTGGTGAGTGCCTCGTGGGCACCGACCTGATGAGCGCGCTCGACGCTGATCTCACTCGACAGAGATGTGTGCAATATGATGTAGGCACCGGCCAGGCGCGCATCGCTCTGGGCCTCGAACGCCAGCTCGTAGCCATCCAGTCCCGGCATCTCTATGTCACTCACCAGTATGTCGATGGGCAGACCCTTGCTGGCCCTGTCCTGCATCAGTGCCAGGGCATCTTTGCCGTTGGTGCATACCTCGTAGGGGATGTTGATGTAGTCGAGGGCGGCGGTCAGTTGCTTGCGCGCCACGGAGGAGTCATCGACCAGCAGGATCCGCATCGGTTTGATGCGCTCCCGCTGCACATCGGTCAGCACCGGATAGAGATGGCTGGGATCGTCCGGGTAGACCCGCGACAGGATCAGTTCCACGTCCAGCAGCTGGACAAGCTGATCATTGACCCGGGTCACCCCGGTGACGAATACATTGCTGCCAAGGGCCGGGGGCGGCGACGCTATGTCGCGCCAGTTGCACTCGGTGATCTTGTCGATGCCGCGCACCAGAAAACCGACCAGGGTGCGGCGGCAGTCGGTGATGATGATGAAGCAGCTTGCCATCTCCTCGTCGCTGATCCGCCGATAGCCCACCGCCATGGCCATGTCGATGACGGGGATGGTGGTGCCACGCATGTTGGCGGCGCCGAGCACGGTCGGATGGGAGTGAGGCAGGGCAGTCAATCGGGTATAGGGCACTATCTCCTTCACCTTGAGGGTACCGATGGCAAACGACTGGCGCGCGGCGAGGTGAAACAGCAACATTCCCTGAGATTGGTTGGCCTTGCTTTTCATGGCAAAAATCCTGTGTTCGAGAGAAGAGGGGCTAAGCGAGCGGGCTCTGATTCACTAGCATGCCTAGGTTCTGTTCTGTTAGCGACCGCCAAGGGGAAATCTGTAATCCTCCCTGGCGGTGAGTGTCTGCATTGGACCTGGCGTCCGAGATGTTGGCGCCGGATTAGCGGCCTGCGGCCTCGGCCAAGGGGCAGCCAAGCCACTGTTGGCAGGCTTGCTCCAGCTCTCCCTCTTTATAGTGGAGCTTGGCCTCGAGGGCCGTTTGTTTGCTCCCCCCCTTGAGCAGGCGCAGCGCTTGCACCAGACGCCATTGACTGGCGAGTGCGGCGCCATCGAGCCACTGCCCCCCGATGCTGTTCCAGCTGGCCTGCGCCTCTTCCTTGCCGCTGGCCAGGTTCTGCCAGGCCTGTTGCAAGGCGCCATGGGCCTGGGGGACGAGCTGGCTGTGTTGCAACTCATCGTGGATCACCCGCAGCCGCTCGCCATAGGAGCCTTGCCAATCACGGGGGCGATCCCAGTGGTGCAGAGAGGCCAGCAAGGCGCCGAGCAGGGGGGAAGGTGTCAGCCAGCCAGACTGGCCCGGTTGGGACAGGCGCATGGAGCAGCTCAACAGGGCGTACTCGCAGCCAGCCAGAGGCGTAAACGCGGCCAGGGCATCGGCGGGCAGCCAGAAGCTGCTGCCAGCGGGGATCAGCAGCTCATGTTGGCCGAGACGCAGCAACGCCACGCCCTTGATCAGGTGCAGCAATTGACCCTGGGGGGCGCGCTTGCGGGCACCGACCTGCAGATAGCGGGGAGAAAAATGCTGGCATTCGATGGCGTGATGCATGGGTAAATCCTGATATGATGCTGCCTGGAGGTAACAAAAATGGAAACCAGACGTAAAAAACGCTTTATTGCCGGGGCCAAATGCCCGGCGTGCGGCAAAATTGACACCATGATGCTGTATATGGAGCATGGAGTCGAGAAGGTGACCTGTGTCGAGTGCGGTGATACCCAGGTGCAGACCCAGGCAGCCGTGACCGAGGCGGGCCGTCAGGCTGAGCAGGTCATAGGGGTATTCCGGCCGGAATAAGGGCGGAGTCTCCTGACCCCTCAGTGGCGCTCACCATATGCTTGCCCTGCTTTTTAGGGTATTCTGAGCCGGTTTTTTCTCTCTATTCGCAGGATCACTGACATGAAAGTAGCTCCCCTGAGCGTAGTCACGCTGGAATACACGGTCACCGACGAGCACGGTGAAGTCATCGACACCACAGTCGGCAAAGAGCCGCTGATCTATCTGCACGGCACTCGCTACCTGGTCTCCGGCCTGGAAGCCGAGCTGGAAGGTCGCAGTGTGGGCGATGCCTTCGAAGTGACCCTGGCCCCGGCCCAGGCTTACGGTGAATTTGACGAGACCCTGGTACAAGAAGTGCCGGGCGAACTGTTCGATGGCATGGAAGTGTCCGAAGGGGATACTTTTGTGGCAGAGACTGACGATGGTCACCGTCCCGTGACCGTGGTCGAGGTATCCGAGAGCTTCGTCAAGGTTGATGGCAACCATCCCCTGGCCGGTGTGACCCTGGCCTTCAAGGTGGAAGTGAAAGACGTGCGTGCCGCCACCGCCGAAGAGCTGGCCCATGGTCATGTGCACGGTGCCGGTGGTTGCGGTCATGACCATGGTCATGATCACGGCCACGACCATGATCACGACCACGGCGGCGGTTGCTGCGGCGGCGGTCATCATGTTCACAGCCATGATGCAGCCGAAGAGAAGAGCGGTTGCTGCGGTGGCGGCAGCTGCGGCAGCCAGGATCATCAACACTGATCCCCTGCCTTCTCTCGTAAAAAAACCCGCGCCAGGCGCGGGTTTTTTTATGGGCGATCCATTGTCTGCGGCGACTCAGTAATGGGGAGGGGGGATCTCTTCGGCCATGCTGGCGATCTGGCTCGGTTCCACCCCTTGCAGCTTGTCGATCAACAACTGGATCTGATGCTTGAGCCTGTCGAGTTCGCGGCCCTGGGTCGTCACCTCGTCATTGAGCTGCTCTATGGTGTACTCGGCATAGGCGAGACGGGTTTCCAGGAGTTCGATGCGTTCGCGTTCTTGCTGGCTCATGGGCCTTGGGTCCTCACTTGATGGTCCAGATTTCTGCCAGGCCGCTGGAGCTGGCACTGACGAGGTGGTCATTGTCGCGCAAAGCGGCGGCGTACACCACTGCGCTCGGTGGTTTGACCCCGGGACGAGGGGCCACCGCCCAGTTTGCCAGCGCCTTGCCATCCTTTACCTGCCACAGGGTCAGCTTGCGCGACGGGGCCCCGGTGACCAGCCATTGCCCCTGATTGACGAAGCGGGCGCTGGTGTAAACCTCGAAACGGGCCTGTTTGTCGAGCCGGCTCAACTCCTTGCCGCTGACCAGATCCCAGATGCGACCGCTGCGACTGTCGGCGGTGAAGGCATAGCGACCGGACTCGTCGAGCCGTACCATCACCACTCGTCCCTCATGGTTGAAGCGATGCAGCACTTGGCCGCTTTGGGTATCCCACAGGTAGGCACTGTAGTCATTGCCACCGGTCAGGGCATAGCGGCCATTGGGGGAGAGGTCCACGCTGTTGACCTGCTCGGTATGACCAAAAAACTGCAAGCGACGGCCGGTGCGGGTATCAATCCATTCCGCTTTGCCATCTTCGCGCCCGACCAGCACATCACGACCATCGCTCGAGATGGCGATGTCGCGCAGCCTGGATTCGGGCAGGGAGTAGTAGCCTTCTGCCTGACCATTATCCAGTCGCCAGATGGCAAAGGTGTCCAGGCTCGCTATCACGGCATGGCTGTCGCCCGGCCCGAAACGCGTGATAAACACCTGCTCCTTGGGGCTGTCAGACAGGTGCCAGCGCCATAACTGCTTGTCGTGCTCCAGATCCCAGGCGAGGGTGCCCTGTTCGATGCTGGTGACCAGGGCCAGCTTGCCATCTGCACTCAAATCCGCGCTCACGGCGCCGACACTGGAGAGGGGGATCTGGCGGTCGGAGGGAGGCTCCGAATGACAGCCGGTCAGTATCAGACAAATACCGATAAGATAAATGGCACTTTTTATCATTTTTCCTGTCTCATGCTTTCGTTACCTGCGATCACGGCGTTAGTATAAGGCGCTTATCACGATAAACCTCTCATTTCACGAAGGAACCGAGAGCGGTATTTAGAGTTTTGGAGAAACTGATGAACAATTTTCTGAAGGTGTCCCTGTTGGCCGCGGCCGTTGCCGTAGGTCTGACTGCTTGCCAAAAAGATGAAGCCCCTGCCGCCAAGAATGCAGAGGTGAAGGCAGAAGCCAGCAAGCCGGCAGAGGCCCCTAAGGCTGATGCCAAGAGCTTCGAAGAACAGTCTGGTTATGCTATTGGCCTCTCCATGGGTCGTTATATCGCCAATACCCTCGAGCGCCAGCAAGAACTCGGTATCAAGCTGGATAACGCCGTCATTCTCAAAGGGGTAACCGACGGCCTGGAGAAGAAAGCAGACATGAAGGATGAAGAGATCCAGAAAGTGCTGCAGGCCTATGACGCCAAGATCAATGAACTGACCAAGTCCAAGGCTGACAAGGATGCACAGGACAACCTGAAGAAGGGTGAAGAGTTCCTGGCCGGCAACCTGAAGAAAGAGGGCATCAAGAGCACCGAATCCGGCCTGCAGTATCAGGTCGAGAAGATGGGTGACGGCGCCAAACCCAAAGCCACCGACGTGGTCAAGGTTCACTATACCGGTACCCTGATTGACGGCACCAAGTTCGACAGCTCCGTCGATCGCGGTGAGCCGGCGACCTTCCCGCTCAACCAGGTTATCCCGGGTTGGACCGAAGGCGTACAGCTGATGCCAGTTGGCTCCAAGTTCAAATTCTTCCTGCCCTCCAAGCTGGGCTATGGTGAGCACGGCGCAGGCTCCATCCCGGCGAACGCCGTACTGGAGTTTGATGTTGAGCTGCTCGCCATCGAGAAGCCGGCTGCCGAAGGCGATGCCGCCAAAGCGGACGCCGCTGCCAAGCAGTAAGGCGACTCTGTGATGAAAAACGGCTCCCTCGGGAGCCGTTTTTATTGGTGCCAGCCCCGTTTAGGGGGAAGATAGCAACCATCGCAGGCTTGAGTCCGTGGCGATAGCCCATCAAAATAGACAAGCAAATCAATTGCAAGGATGAGTCGCCGTGGCGGAAAACAAACCCCGAGTGCTGTTGGTGGAAGATACCCGCAGTCTGGCTGTGGTCTACGAGCAGTACTTGCGTCAGGAGGGCTATGAGGTCACCTTGGCCGACTGTGGCCAGCGGGCCATCGAGCTGTTGCTGACTCGGCCGCCGACGGTGGTGCTGCTCGATCTTGAACTGCCGGACATGTCGGGGATGGACATATTGCAGCAGATCACCGAGCAGCAGTTACCGAGTGCCGTGGTGGTGATCACTGCCCACGGCTCGGTGGATGTGGCGGTGGAGGCGATGCGTCTGGGGGCCTTTGACTTCCTGACCAAGCCGTTTGATGGCAAGCGGTTGTGCGCCACTGTGCGCAATGCGGTCAATCATCAGCAGCTCAGCTCTCTGGTGGCCCAATACCGGGAGAACTTCGAGCGCAGCTCCTTCGCCGGCTTCATCGGCTCGTCCATGCCGATGCAGGCTGTCTATCGCATCATAGAGAGCGCGGCGCCGAGCAAGGCGACGGTCTTTATCATGGGGGAGAGTGGCACCGGCAAGGAGGTGTGCGCCGAGGCCATTCATCAATGCAGCCCCCGTCGGGATCAGCCCTTCATCGCACTCAACTGCGCCGCCATTCCCCATGATCTGATGGAGAGCGAGATCTTCGGCCACGTGAAGGGATCCTTTACCGGCGCTCAGGGGGATCGCAAGGGGGCGGCCAGCCTGGCCGATGGCGGTACCCTGTTTCTGGATGAGATCTGCGAGATGGATCTCGACTTGCAAAGCAAACTGCTGCGTTTCATTCAGACCGGCACCTTGCAGCGGGTCGGCAGCGGCAAGCTGGAGACGGTGGACGTGCGCTTCGTCTGCGCCACCAACCGGGATCCGCTGACCGAGGTGAAGGCGGGACGTTTTCGGGAGGATCTCTACTACCGCCTGCACGTGATCCCGCTCACCCTGCCCCCCTTGCGCGAGCGCGGCGAAGACATCTTGCTGCTGGCCCGTAATCTGCTGCAGAGCTATGCCAGGGAGGAGAATAAACGTTTCAAGGACTTCGATGCCGGCGCCGTACGAGTGCTGCTCGATTACCCCTGGCCCGGCAACGTGCGCGAGTTGCAAAACGTGGTGCGCAACATAGTGGTGCTCAACGATTGCGACATCGTGAGCCCAGCCATACTGCCGCCACCGTTGCAAGGGGGCATGGGGGTCGCGCCACCCCCCTTGAGTCAGGGGCAGGCTCAGGTCGGCAGTCGCGATCAGGCAGGGCCGATCCGGCCGCTCTGGCAGGTGGAGAAGGAGACCATCGAGAGGGCCATCGCCAGCTGTGATGGCAACATCCCCAAGGCGGCGGCCCTGCTCGAGATCAGCCCCTCCACCATCTACCGCAAGAAACAGAGCTGGGAAGAGGCTGATCTGGCCTGAGTGGTGGGCGGCGCTTGGGTCGCCCCGGTCTAGAGCTTGGCCAGCTGCTTGAGCCTGGCCAGTCGCTCTGCCGCGTTGGCCTTGAGCCAGGGATCCTGTGACAGCAGGAACCAGGCGCGGGCGAAGTATTCGGCCGCGGCCGGGTCAGACAGCGCCAGTGCATTTTCCCCCAGCTCCTCGAACAGATAGCCATCCTCCGGCTCGCCAGCCTCCACCATCTGTGCCTGCAACTGCGTCAGTTCGGTCAGCGCCTGCTCGTGCAAGCCTTGCGCCCGGGTTAGCCGCGCCAGACTCCAGCGGGCGATAAAGGCCTTGGCCGGGTTATGGTGCTGCGCGTGCCAGGCCAGGCATTTTTGCTGATACTGGCGGGCCTCTTCCAGGCGGCCCAGTTCGAACAGCGTCCAGCCCTGATTGCTGTAGAGGCTGGGGAGCCAGCCGCGGACCTTCTCGTCACTGCTGCGCTCCGCCAGTGCCATCGCCAGCTGGTGCCAGCGCCTCTGCTCCTCCAGCGGTGCGGCGATGGCGACCATGTGGGCGGCATCGATGGCGAGGTAATCCTCTTTCAGGGCGAGAGCCAACTGCCAGGCCTGTTCGAACAGGGGGCGGGCGGCCTCCTTGTCGGCTGCGCTGTTGAAACAGCGTCCCCGCTCGAGCAGCCACCTGAGCCTGGCCCGTTCCGTGTGGGCGGTGAGGCGGGGCGTCATGGCATCGAGTAGCTGATGAGCCTCATCGAACTGGTGGCGCAGGGAGTGGGTACGTGCCAGCTGGGTAATGATCTCGAGTTCGAGGGGGAGATCGCCGCTGGCGACCGCCTCGGCGAGTTGAGTTTGAAAGCGCATGGCGCTGGTGACGGGATCCTGATAATCCCAGAGGGTCATGAAGTCGATCTGCATCTGGCCTCCGTGCCATGCGTCCTGATGACACCATGCCTCTTGACCACTCTTCATACAAGAGGGCCCCGTCACAGCCTGATCACGTGGAGACAGACTGGCGGGGCCCCAGCAACAGGGCCTGTCGCCCCGTCATTTTTACCGGCTAGATCAGTAGACCATGGCCAGGCTCATCATCATCAACCCCAGGGCCGCGAAGGCACCCTCCTTGATGGCCAGACGTGGCACCAGCGCCTTGGGCAGAGCAGGGAACAGGCACAGGGCAAAGCCCAGCCCTGGCATCAGCCAGTGAAAACCCGGGCTGCGCAGGCTGGGGTCGGCGGCGCCGTTGATGACGATAAGCAGGATAAACAGGGTGAAGGCGGGCAGGATGAACCAGCGGGCGCTGCCCGATGCCACGGCGCGCAGGGGCGAGATGCGATAGAGCACCAGGGTGACGATAAAGAGCACCAGGGGCGCGAGCAGGTAGAGAGGAGCCGGATTCATGATGCTGTCCTGTGAGTAACGAATGGGGTGACGCAGAATGTGACAAGGGCTGGGTGGCGGATTTAACCAGTGTGCCGGGCCCTTGACCAGCCGAATGGACCCGTCCTGTGAGGAAGATCCCAGGCAAAGGTTTGCGAATGGCGTGCCGCTCAGGTGCGATCAGTGGCGGTTCAACCAGTACCAGGCGGCAAAGCCTGCCCAGCTCAGCGCCAGCAGCAGCCAGGGCAGGGGGTGTTGACGGCTCACCTCGACCAGCTCGATGGCGGACTCCTCTTCTGGCGTGTGGGACGCTGGCGCCTTGCTGCGGCTCTGCTGTTTCTTCTGACGGCTGGCCTCACGGGCGCGGGTCTTCATCTGCTTCTTGTACTCTTCGATGCCCTTTTGAATACCCTGGGCGATCAGCTGAGTCTGCTCCTTGGTCTGGCCAGGTTTTTGATTGGCGCGAGCCACACTCAAGGCCGCCTGCTGGGTCTCAGGGGAAATTTTGTCGTACTTGGCCATCTGGCTGCTCCATGTGGGCGAGGGCGCATTATGGCATAGCCATGGCGCTGACGGCAGCGGTGTTGGGTCTCTCCAGCGCTGGGCGATGGCCTTCATCTGCAGAAAAACGTTTGCCAATCTTGTTGAGCTAATTGGAAATAAGCCGAGATCACACTTATGTCATTTTTCCCGGGCAGGATGCCGATTGGATATCAATCGTTGATATATTGCCCCTGACCAAAGTCGGAATGGTCAGACTAAATACTAACAAAATCAAGGTGTGAAGGAATGAAACATAATTTGATCAAGGGGACCCTGGCACTGGCCGTGCTGGCGGCTCTGGCTGGCTGCAACAGTTCGAAAAATGAGAGCAAGGCCTGCGTTGAGGATGTGTGCAAGCTGACCGTGCTGCACACCAACGATACCCATGGCCGCTTCTGGCACAATGAAGATGGCGAATATGGCATGGCGGCCCAGAAGACCCTGGTCGATCGGCTGAGAGCCGAGGCCAAGGCCGCCAACAGCGAGGTGCTGGTGCTCTCGGGTGGTGATGTCAACACCGGGGTGCCCGAGTCAGACCTGCAAAATGCCGAGCCCGATTTCATCGCCATGAACCACATCGGCTATGACGCCATGGCGGTCGGCAACCACGAGTTCGACAATCCGCTGGATATTCTCGAGCTGCAGCGCCAATGGGCCAAGTTCCCCATGGTGTCGGCCAACATCTATGACAAGAAGAGCGGCAAGCGCTACTTCGACCCCTACAAGATCTTCAAGTTGAACAACGGTCTGCGGATCGCCGTTATCGGCCTGACCACGGAAGATACCGCCCAGCTGGTCGACCCCAATCATGTACTCAACCTGGAGTTCCGCGACCCCAAGGTGGAAGTTGAGCAGGTGATCGATGGCATCAAGAAAGACAATGCGGCCGATGTCATCTTCGCCATCACCCACATGGGTCACTATGCCGATGGCGAACACGGCAGCAATGCGCCCGGTGATGTCGAGATGGCCCGTCAGCTGCCCGCTGGCAAGCTCGATGCCATCATTGGCGGCCACTCCCAGAATCCGGTCTGCATGGAGCCGGGGGTTGCGAACCAGTACGCCGACTTCAAACCTGGCGATGATTGCCAGCCGGATCAGCAAAATGGCACCTGGATCATGCAGGCCCACGAATGGGGCAAGTATGTGGGGCGCGCCCAGTTCGATTACCAGGATGGCAACTTCACCCTCACCAGCTATGAGCTGATCCCGGTCAACCTCAAGGATGAGAACGGCGCCTTCATCCAGGAGGAGATAGTGCGGGATCCGGCCCTGGAAGGGGTGTTGCAGGTCTATCAGGACAAGGGCTCCGAGGAGCTGGGTGTGGTCATTGCCGCGACCGATGGCCTGCTCGATGGCGAGCGCGCCAATGTGCGCAACAGGCAGACCAACCTGGGCCGACTCATCACCACGGCGACGGCAGAGACCCTGCGCACCGATTTTGGCATCGTCAACTCGGGCGGGGTGCGTGCCTCCATTCAGGCGGGGGATATCTCCTATCGCGACGTGCTGACCGTGCATCCGTTTGGCAACACGGTCAACAAGGCGATGATGCCGGGCAGCGAGCTGGTGACTTATCTGGGTCAGGTGGCCACCAAAACCGGCAACACCGGCGGTTATGCCCAGTTTGGCGGCATAGAGATGGCGGTGGATTGCCAGGCCAAGTCGGTCAGCATCACCAGCATAGGCGGCAAGCCGTTTGATGCGGGCACTCAGTACAGCTTTAGCATCCCCAGCTTCAGCGCGGCCGGTGGCGATGGCTATCCCAAGATAGACACCGTCAATGCCGGTCTGGTCGATGCCGCGGTGCTCAAGGACTATCTGGCCGCCAAACAGGTGATCCATGTAGCCGACTACGCCCCCAAGGGTGAGGTGAGCTACCTCAACTCGGCCTCCAGCGAGTCGTGCAAATAAGCAGGCACCCAGTGCCGGACAACAAAAAACCGCAAGCCCCTGGCTTGCGGTTTTTTTATTGGGCGCGACCTATGGCTCAGGAGAGGAAGGGCAGCGCCATAAACAGCTTGATCACCATGGCGTTGATGATGTCGATGAAGAAGGCACCGACCATGGGCACCACCAGGAAGGCCAGGTGTGAGGGACCAAAGCGCATGGTGACCGCCTGCATGTTGGCAATGGCCGTCGGGGTGGCGCCGAGGCCGAAACCACAGTGGCCGGCGGCCAGCACGACGGCATCATAGTTACTGCCCATGACCCGGAAGGTGACGAAGATGGCGTAGAGCGCCATGGCCAGGGTCTGGGCCATCAGCAACACGAAGATGGGCAGCGCCAGACTCGCCAGATCCCACAATTTCAGGCTCATCAAAGCCATGGCGAGGAAGAGCGACAGGCTGACGTTGCCGAGCAGGGAGACCTCTCTGTCGCTCACCTCATGCCAGTTGAGCAGGGTCAGCAGGTTGCGCAGCAAGACGCCGACGAACAAGACACAGACGAAGATTGGCAGTTCGAAGGCGGTGCCGAGCATCGCCTGGGAGAGCAGTTCGCCCCCCTTGAGGCTGATGGCGATGAGTGCCAGGGTCTCGATGACGCTGAAGGTGGTGATGTGCCGTTCCGTTTCGGGCATCTCGAAGCCTTGGGGCACTTCGTCCAGGTTATGTTCCTCGCCCGGGACTTGCACCTTCTTGACCAGATAACGGGCCACCGGGCCGCCAATCAGACCACCCAGTACCAGTCCGAAGGTGGCACAGGCAATGGCCAGCTCAGCTGCCGACTTGACACCGTATTTGTCGGCAAAGGTCGCGCTCCAGGCCGCCCCGGTACCATGTCCGCCGGACAAGGTGATGGAGCCGGCCAGCAGCCCCATATGGGGATCCAGCCCCATCAGGCTGGCCAGGGCGACCCCCAGGCCGTTTTGCATCAAGAGCAGGCCGGTCACTACACCGAGGAAGGTGAACACGGCGCGCCCGCCGCGCTTGAGGCTGGCGAGATCGGCGGAGAGGCCGATGGAGGCGAAGAAGGCCAGCATCAAGGGCGTTTGCAGGCTGGTGTCGAACTTGATTTCGATCCCGGCAGTCAGGCGCAGGGTCAGCAGTACCAGGGCAACCAGCAGGCCGCCAGCGACCGGCTTGGGGATGTTGAAGGTGCGCAGCCGCTCGACCCGGTTGACCAGCAGGCGGCCGAGCAGGAGGACCAGGGTGGCGGCAACTAATGTGGCATAAGCATCGAGTTGTAACATTGAGTACTCCCATGGTGATTGGCTGTGTCCTCGCTTGCGAAGACGCACAGATTCAGCCGGGATTGAAACAGTGTGGCTCAAGAGTATGGATAAGAACCATACGGATATGAGGCCATCAAAATGAGGGGCAAACTTGCCCGGCCTGGCAGTGATATACCTGGCCTGTCGGGCCCTGCAGGGTAGGAGCCGCGGATGTAGACTTTGCTATAACGGCGGCGATATTAGCAAAAAGCACTGATAACATCCAAATTTCTTAGAAACTAAACCTGTTAATTACCTTTTGTTGACATTTTTATCTAATTTGTGAATGAGTGATTTCGGTGACTTGGCCTTGATTTCCAACGGTTCGGGCTGTCATTGTCGTCGGTAAACTCTATAATTCGCCGGTTTCCAGCCCAGATGAGGAGAGGGTGTGAAGAAGTCCATCTATATAGCCTATACAGGCGGCACCATAGGCATGCAGCGCTCCGACCACGGTTATGTGCCGATGGCGGGCTTCATGGAAGATTGTCTGGCGCGGATGCCCGAGTTCCACAGACCCGAGATGCCGGATTACCATATCCACGAGTACGCCCCCCTCATCGACTCCTCCGACATGACCCCGGCGGATTGGCAACGGATCGCCGAAGACATTCGTGACAACTACGACAAGTACGATGGTTTCGTGATCCTGCACGGCACCGACACCATGTCGTTCACCGCCTCGGCCCTCTCCTTCATGCTGGAAGAGTTGCACAAGCCGGTGATCATCACAGGTTCCCAGATCCCCCTCGCCGAGCTGCGCTCCGACGGTCAGCAGAACTTGCTCAATGCGCTCTATATTGCCGCCAACTACCCGATCCACGAGGTGACGCTGTTTTTCAACAATCAGCTCTACCGTGGCAACCGCAGCAAGAAGGTTCATGCGGATGGCTTCCACGCCTTCGACTCCCCGAACTACCCGCCGCTGCTCAATGCCGGTATCGCCATCTCCCTGGATGCGGGTGAGCTCGGCAAGCCTTGTCAGGCGCCCCTGGTGCTCCATGACATCACCCCCCAGCCCATCGGCGTGGTGACCCTGTATCCGGGGATCTCGAGCGAGGTGATCGCCAATATCTTGCAGCAACCGGTCCGGGCGCTGATCCTGCTGTCGTTCGGGGTGGGCAATGCCCCCCAGAACCCCGCCATGCTGGCCCTGCTCTCCGAGGCCTCGGCCCGGGGCGTCATCATTGTCAATCTGAGCCAGTGCCTGCACGGCAAGGTCAACATGGGCGGCTATGCCACCGGCAATGCCCTGTCCCGCGCCGGGGTGATCTCGGGCTTTGACATGACCGCCGAGGCGGCGCTCACCAAGCTGCACTTCCTGCTCAGCCAGGATCTGCCGGCGCCGCGCATTCGCGAGCTGATGCAGCAATCCCTGCGTGGCGAACTGACGCCCTGAGAAACTGTCCACGATCTTACTGCGAAGCCGTGATCAAGGCTCATGTGCTGCTCGCGTGTTTGTGAACCAGAGGCTCACGTATATCTATACGCTCCGGTTCCTGCGCTGCTCTTCACCTTGCTGACGCCTTCTCGCGACAGGTCGTGAACAGCTTCTGGCCTCCTCACCATGAGGGGGAGAGGAAAAGAGAGGGGAGCCATTATGGCTCCCCTCTCTGTTATCCGCCGTGCCCGGTCGCGGCATGGGCGGTGCGCCTCAGTGACTGAGGTCGACGCGGATGATCTCTTCCTCATCACGATACTGGCGCTTGAGTTCACTCTTGCTCTTCATCACGATTTCGCCATCGGCCCCGATATTCATGTGCTCGGGGTTGGTCAGGTGCATCGCCTGCCAGGCCATCACGGCTTGCAGCGAGGTGGCCTTCTGCTCCTCGGAGAGAGGCTGGCCGTCCGGCCACTTGCCGAGTTCAACCGCGGTCTTGAGCCGCTCGTATACTTCCTCGGGCATCTGCCCTATGACCTGTTGAAATGACATGCGTCTCTCCTTGAAAACCCGAAATCATGAATGCCTGGTTCAGGCGGGCAGATCCTGACGGATCACGCCGGCCATTTTCTCCATCACCCGCACCACCTGGCAGCTGTAACCGAACTCGTTGTCATACCAGACGTAGAGCACGCAGTGATCCTCCTCGGCGATGGTCGCCTGGGAGTCCACTATACCGGCAAAACGGGAACCCACCATGTCGGAGGAGACCAGTTCAGTGCTGGCGCTGAAATCAATCTGGCGATGGAGGGAGGAACTCAAGGAGGCCTGCTGCAGATAAGCGTTCAGGCTCTCCCGGTCTGTGCCCTGTTCCAGTGACAGATTGATGATGGCCAGGGATACGTTGGGGGTCGGTACCCGGATGGCGTTGCCGGTCAGCTTGCCCTTGAGCTCGGGCAGGGCCTTGGCGACCGCCTTGGCAGCACCCGTGCTGGTCATCACCATGTTGAGCACGGCACTGCGCCCGCGTCGCTCGCCACTGTGGTAGTTGTCGATCAGGTTCTGATCGTTGGTGTAGGAGTGCACTGTCTCCACATGGCCATGACGAATGCCGTATCTGTCCTGCATCACCTTGAGCACCGGGGTGATGGCATTGGTGGTGCAGGAGGCGGCGGAGATGATGTTATCTTGCGGCGTGATCACGTCGTGATTGACCCCGAACACCACGTTCTTCATCTCACCCTTGCCGGGGGCGGTCAGCAGCACCTTGGCGGCGCCGCGGGCCTTGAGGTGCTCGCTAAGGCCCAGCTCATCGCGCCAGACCCCGGTGTTATCGACGATGAGCGCACAGTCGATGCCATAGGCGGTATAGTCGATGTCGCTGGGCTGTTTGGCATAGATCACCTGGATGAAGGTGCCGTTGGCGATGATGGCGCTGCGTTCCAGATCCACCTCGATGGAGCCGTTGAAGGAGCCATGCACCGAGTCGCGACGCAGCAGGCTGGCCCGCTTCTCCAGATCCCCCTCACGGCCACCGCGCACGACTATGGCGCGCAGACGCAGGGCATTGGCGGCGCCGGTGCGCTCGATCAGCAGCCGGGCGAGCAGACGGCCGATGCGGCCAAAGCCGTAGAGCACCACGTCGGTCGGTGCCGGCAGGGCGCCCTGACCGAGAGCGGGTGCCAGCTTGGCGGCCAGGTAATCGACTATGCCGCTTTCATCGCTGTGATCGCGCCAGTAGCCGACCGCCAGCTTGCCCAAGTCTATCTCGGCGGCGCTGGGGGCCAGCTCGCACAAGGCCTTAAGAAGCGGGAAGCTGTGTTGTATGGCGAGGGGTTGGCCTTCGTGGCGGCGAACCACCCGGTGGGCTTTGAGGATGTCGATGGTGGAGGCGTTTTGCAGGGGGCGTCCGTAGACGGTGATCTCGATCCCTTGCTGGCGGTAGAGGCGACCTATCAAGGGTTGCATGGCTTCGGCGAGCTCCTGGCTCTCCTGCCACGCTTGCAAATGGTGCTCGTGGGTCATTAACCAGATCCTTTATTTCACGTAACCGTGTTTTTCACGTTGTTGAAGCAAAAAGAAATTCGTCGAGTGCAGCTCACTGTAGGGGCGTATAATTCGTTATATTATTCTGCAATCGCGGCCAGCTTTTGGCGCGCGCATTGTAATGGATATGTGAGTGGTTTGCTAGCCGATGGTGGCTAAAGCGGGCTGTCGATGTTATCAACCAGATATGAACCATGACCCATCTTCCACTACGTCGGGCTGCTTTCGGTCTCGCCATGGGGCTCAGCCTCGTGGCCTGCAATGATGATCGCCTCCAGAACATCTGTGCCAACCATGCTGAGCTCTGCCTGGATCTGGTCGATGATGGCTGGTGCCGCATTGAGCGCACCGATGTGATCCGGGCGCGCTTCTCCCTCAAGCAGGAGGCGAGTGATCGCCACAAGTACGAGCTGATGAGCAAGCTGGAAGGCTATCTGCGCTGCATCGAACGTTCGACCCACATCGAGTACAAGTATGCCAAGGAGCGCAAGAGCGACCGGGTCGAGGGCATGCTGGCCGCCGGCGCCGAGCTGGAGCGACTCGATGGCGAGACCCGCCAATCCCTGGATCCCTATCTGCTTATCTGGCACTGGACCAACAATACCAATGATCAGGCCCGTCAGCAGTTTCTGGCGCAGGCGGGGACACCATCTCTGGAAGAGCCCGCCTTGCAGCTGGCGCTGGGGGGTATCTATGCCAAGACGGATCCCGAGCGTGCCATCAAGGTGATGAAACACGGCCTCTCCCTCTATCGGGAGGGGGATGAGGTTGACAGCCGTCTGCTCACCTCGCTCAGCACGCTCCACATGGGTCAGAAGCACTACCCGGATGCGTATCTGTGGGGCAAGGTCAGCGCGGCCTTTCTGGGGGGGAGCGAGGTCTCGGCCAAGCGCTTCAGTCTCTATCACAGTCTGAGCAAGGCGGAGCTGGCGACCCTGGATACCCAGGCTGCTGCGTTGGTGCAGCAGATCAAGGCGGGGAGTTACCGGCCGTGAGCGAGACCACAAATGAGGCCATGGAAGATGCAATCATGACGGGCCCGTCCCCTTTCTCCCTGCGTCTGATGCACGGTGATTTCCCCAAGCTGGAGAGGCTGCTCGAACGCGTGACGGTGCGCGCCGTGGTACTGCGCGGCGATGAGTTGTTGCTGGTGCATTCGAGCGTCAATGGCGACTTCATGTTCCCGGGCGGCGGGGTCGAGGCGGGGGAGAGCCATCAGGATGCCCTGGCCCGCGAGCTGCGCGAGGAGTGCGGTGCCGAGCTGCTGGCCAAGGGGGGCTTGCTCGGCGAGACCCGGGAGTATCGCAGCGCTCGCGAGCCTGACTATGATGCCTACTGCATCCGCTCCCTCTATTACCTGTGCCGGGTGGGCGAGGACAGGGTCCCGCCAAGGCTGCAGGCCTATGAAGAGCGTCTTGGCTTCAAGGCTGGCTGGCATGCACTGGAGGAGGCGCTGCACAACAACCAGTGGCTGCTCGGTGGTCACTGCCCGCAGTGGACCCATCGTGAGACCCGGGTGCTGGCCCAGCTGTACCGCTGGCACAAGGATGGCGTGCTGCCGCCCCTGTAGGCATGCACAGATTGCGGATCTTCCCTCCATCGCCCCGGTGAAAACCAATAAAAAACCGCCCCGAGAGGCGGTTTTTTTGATGGCGATTAGCCATGGCTATCAACGGCAGACGGGACACCAGGCATAGGTGCCCTGAGGGTCGTTGAAGCGCACCAGGGGATCGAGGGCCCGGTTGAGGGCGGTGAGGCTCTGGCCGAGTGGCGCCGGGATCACCCCCTTGAGGGAGGGAGCCAGGGCCTGGGCGCTGCTGCCGAGCAGCTCACGCAGGAACTTATCCTTGGTGGACTCTTCAGGCTCGATGGGGGTCACCTGCCACTCCTTCAGGTTGGCCAGCTCGGCGGCGGCGGCAATGGCATCGCTCTGGTTGCCAAATTCATCCACCAGGCCCAGCGCCTTGGCATCCAGGCCAGTCCAGACACGGCCCTCCGCCGCTTTCTCCGCCTCTTCCTGGCTCAGGCCACGGCCCTTGCCGACCAGCCCCAGGAAGCGCTGATAGGTGTTCTCCACATTGAGCTGGATGGCCTGGCCCACGTGTTCCGGCAGGGCGCGGGTCACGCCCAGGCCGACGAAGTCGGTGGTGCCGACCCCATCACTGTGGATGCCGAACTGGGAGAGGGCTTGATCGACGGTGGCAAAGAGGCCAAAGACGCCGATTGAGCCGGTGAGGGTGGTGGGGGAGGCGAAGATCTTGTCCGCATCGGCGGAGATCCAGTAGCCCCCGGAGGCGGCATAGCTGCCCATGGAGACCACCACTGGCTTGCCCGCTTGCTTGAGGGACAACAGTTCGGCACGGATCTGCTCGGCGGCGAAGGCGCTGCCCCCCGGGCTGTCGACGCGCAATACCACGGCTTTGATCTGGTCATCCAGCCGGGCATCGGCCAGCAAGTTGGCCAGGCTGTCGCCGCCTATGGTGCCAGCGGGCTGGATGCCGTCCATGATGGCGCCACTGGCGACAATGAGACCCACCTCATCCTTGCCACTCTGGGGATACTGTTCGGGAATGGCGGCCAGATAATCCTCGAGGCCAATCCCTTTCCAGATGTGATCCTCGGTCTCGCCAACCTCCTTGATCACCGCCTGGTTCATCTCTTCCCGGGTCGCCAGCTCATCGACCAGACCATTGTCCAGGGCATAGCCTGCGGCATTGCCCCCCGCTTTCTTCAGACGCTCGAGGAACTGCTCCTTGCTGGGGGAGACGGCATCGGGCTCGACTTCCCGCTGCTCGGCCACGTCCTGGACATAGGCCTGCCACAGCTGATCCAGCCAGCGCTGGTTCGCCTCCTTGCTCTCCGGGGACATCTCATCCCGGGTATAGGGCTCGACGAAAGACTTGTAGGTGCCGACCTTGAACACATGGGGAGTGACATTGAGCTTCTCCAGCGCTGACTTGAAGTAGGTCTGGTAGACCCCCAGCCCTTCGAGCAGCACGGCGCCGCTCTGGTTGAGCAGCACATGGTCGGCGTGGGCCGCCAGCAGGTACTGGCCCTGGGTGTAGTAGTCGGCCATGGCGATGACCGGCTTGCCGCTTTGCTTGAAATCATCGATGGCGGCGGCCACCTCCTGCAGTTTGGAGAGGTTGCCTTGCAGCCCCTGGGGCTTGAGCACCAGAGCCTGAATGCGGTCATCTTCCTTGGCGGAGCGGATGGCCCACAGCAGATCCGATAGCAGGAACTCATGGGGCAAGTCTTCGCTGCTGCCCATCTGTTGCAGCAGCTGCTCGGTTGGACTTGTCTGGGTGAGCTGTTCGACCAGGGTGCCGTCGAGATTCAGGGTCAAGGCCCCTTCGACCGGGGCCTGGGGCGTCTCTTTCTGTCCCAGTACAAAGACCAGGACCAGGACGACAAACAGAAATAGCAGATTGACCAGCATCAGTCGGGTGAAGTTGATCAGGCGCCAGAGGCTGCGAAAAATCCAGCCCAGGCCTTTGAAAATAGACATAGTCGCGTTATCGCCCTGTTAATGGGTTAGTGAGGCCATTATTAACCAGTTGCACCGTCGATTGCCATGCTCCATCACTCGCGGATTTGGCGTTACGCCTGTTCGCTGAAAAAACACCCAAACATTTGTTTGAAAAAGCAATTTCGATTCTTTACTCTACTGCAACTTGATAACAAAAAATTAACCGGAGGCCTCGTGAGCCATAACCCTGGTCTGCTGATGTCATCTGGCCCCGGCGTTACCCCGTGGTCATACCGGGCATTGGGTACTATCCCATGCCACCTGGCCTCAAAGAGGAGAGCATGATGAGCCGTTACCCCAAGCTGCTGGCCCCCCTTGATCTTGGGTTTACCCAGCTCAAGAACCGGGTATTGATGGGCTCCATGCATACCGGTCTGGAGGAGGAGAAGGGGGGCTTTGACAAGCTGGCCGCCTTCTATGCCGAGCGGGCTCGTGGCGGTGTGGCCTTGATCGTCACCGGCGGCATAGCCCCCAACCTGCGTGGTCGCCTGGTACCTCATGGCTCCCAGCTCAGCTTCCCCTGGCAGGTCGGCAAGCATCGCAAGTTAACCGAGGCGGTGCATGGTGAGGGGGGCAAAATCGCGCTGCAGATCCTCCATGCCGGTCGTTATGCCTACCATCCGTTCAGCCTGGCGCCGAGCGCCCTCAAGGCGCCGATCTCCCCGTTCAAGCCCCGTGCCATGAGCGAACGGCAGATCCGTGGCACCATACGGGACTTCGCCTCGACCGCCGCCCTCGCCAAGGCGGCAGGCTATGACGGGGTCGAGGTAATGGGCTCGGAAGGTTATCTCATCAACCAGTTCATCTGTGAGCGTACCAACCAGCGCCGCGACGGCTGGGGCGGCAGCAGCGAAAACCGGATGCGCTTCCCGCTGGAAATAGTGCGGGCCATTCGCGAGCGGGTCGGCACCGATTTCATCATCATCTTCCGTCTCTCCATGCTGGATCTGGTAGAGAAGGGCTCCTCCCTGGAAGAGGTGATAGCACTCGGGAAAGCGCTGGAGCAGGCCGGGGTCAGCCTCATCAATACCGGCATCGGCTGGCATGAGGCGCGCATCCCCACCATCGCCACCAGCGTGCCGCGCGGTGCCTTCAGCTGGGTCACCGCCGAGCTGAAGAAGCACCTCAAGGTGCCCCTGATTGCCACCAACCGCATCAATACCCCGCAAGTGGCGGAGGACATATTGGCGGGCGGGGATGCGGACATGGTCTCCATGGCGCGCCCCTTCCTGGCCGATCCCGAGTTTGTCATCAAGGCGGCCGAGAACAGGGCGGACGAGATCAACACCTGCATCGCCTGCAACCAGGCCTGCCTCGATCACGTGTTCAAACAAAAACGTGCCTCCTGCCTGGTCAATCCCCGCGCCTGTTTCGAGACCGAGCTCACCTTTGGCCGGGTACCTCAAGCCAAACGGCTGGCGGTGGTGGGCGCGGGCCCGGCCGGGCTGGCCTTTGCCTGCTACGCCGCCGAGCGAGGTCACCAGGTGAGCCTGTTCGATCAGGGCAGCGAGATCGGCGGCCAGTTCAACTTCGCCAAGCAGATCCCGGGCAAGGAGGAGTTTCACGAGACCCTGCGCTACTTCGCCAGACGGCTGGAGAAGTGCGGCGTCGAGCTCTATCTCGGCCAGCGCCAGAGCGCCGAGAGCCTGCTTGGCGGTGGCTTTGACGAGGTGATCCTCGCCACCGGCATCCGGCCACGTACCCCCAATATTCCTGGTATCGAACATGCCAAGGTACTCAATTATCTCGACGTGTTGCGCGATGGCAAACCGGTGGGTGACAAGGTGGCGGTGATCGGGGCCGGCGGCATCGGCTTCGACGTGGCCGAGTTTCTGGTGGAGAAGAAGAAGGACGGGAGCGCTGATCATCATCGCGATCACTGGCTCAAGGAGTGGGGCATCGACAAGAACCTCAAGGAGCCTGGCGGCCTGATGAGAGCGGAAATTGACGCACCCGAGCGCGAGATCTGGCTGCTGCAACGCAAGGAGAGCAAGGTGGGTGATGGCCTGGGCAAGACCACCGGCTGGATCCACCGTACCGTGCTCAAGAATCGCAAGGTCAAGATGCTCGCAGGGGTGCACTACCAGCGCATCGATGATGAGGGGCTGCATGTGGTGATAGAGGGTAGAGAGCAGTGCCTGCCGGTAGACAATGTCATCATCTGTGCGGGGCAGGAGCCGCTGCGGGAGTTGCAAGCGGGGTTGCAGGCGGCGGGCAAGCCGGTACACATCATCGGCGGCGCCGATGTGGCCGCAGAGCTGGATGCCAAGCGCGCCATCCGTCAGGGAGCCGAACTGGCTGCCATCATCTGAAGCCACTCATCCGAATGACAAAGGGACGCAAGGTCCCTTTTTTTCATCCTCCCGCGCCCCTCGTCCTGTCGTATCCAAATAGTTAGCTGTTAAGCTGCTGCGTCATTTAAATGTTGCGCAATGTCACAAAATAATTCAGTTTGTGTCGACTTCTGCCTGGGGTTACATGACGGCAAAGTTGCAAAAGCGTTCGAACCATTAGATGAAGGACATGTCATGTCCTGCAGGGTAGCGGGAATGGATCCCACGTCCTGTTCGGTGCAGGTCTCAACATGAGCCGCCGATCCGTTAGCAGGAAAATAATAATGAGCCAAGAAAAGTCCAACACCTCCCTTGCCCAGACGGGTTACCGACTGAGCGCCACCGCCTTGACGATGGCCATGGTCTTGCACAGCGGTGCCAGCCAGGCGGATCCCAAGGGGCAGATCATCTTCCTCGGCTGGACCGCCGATCTGCAACATTCGGTCTGGCTCTCCGCCATCTCGCCCGGCAAATTCGATGTCAGCTCCGCCAAGACCAACCAACCCTATGATGTCTGGACTCAGAATCACAAGGGATTGCACCTCACCGTCTCCCCGGAGCGGGAGGAGTGGGGCGGCACCCATATTCTCTATAGCTATGCCAATGCCGATACCAGTATCTATGACAGGCGTTTCGTCGATTCCGATAATCAGCGGCCGGATCGCTTCACCTTCCCGAATCAGTTCACTCCGCCAACTTTGCCCCCCAAACCCACCCAACCCGGGCCCAGTGCCCCCCCTGAGGGGATAACGCCAACCCTGCCCGGTGGCGTGCAGCCACCGGTGGGTACCTTGCCGCCGCAGGGAATAACGCCGACCCTGCCCGGTGGCGTGCAGCCACCGATAGCCACCTTGCCGCCGCAGGGAATAACGCCGACCCTGCCCGGTGGCGTGCAGCCACCGATAGCCACCTTGCCGCCGCAGGGAATAACGCCAACCCTGCCCGGTGGCGTGCAGCCGCCGGTGGGTACTCTGCCGCCGCAGGGAATAACGCCGACCTTGCCCGGTGGTGTTCAGCCGCCGGTAGGTACTCTGCCGCCGCAGGGAATAACGCCGACCTTGCCCGGTGGTGTTCAGCCGCCGGTAGGTACTTTGCCGCCGCAGGGAATAACGCCAACCCTGCCCGGTGGCGTGCAGCCGCCAGTGGGTACTCTGCCGCCGCAAGGGATAACACCGACCCTGCCGGGAGGCGTGCAGCCGCCGGTGGGCACTCTGCCGCCCCAGGGAATAACGCCAACTCTGCCCGGTGGCGTGCAGCCGCCAGTGGGTACTCTGCCGCCGCAGGGAATAACGCCGACTCTGCCCGGTGGCGTGCAACCGCCAGTGGGCACTCTGCCGCCGCAGGGGTTGACCCCAGGTATGCCGACTACACCTCCTCAGGGATTGATGCCAAGCCGCCCCACTCTTGGAGACAGGCCCTTTATCATCCGCCCAGGTGCGATGCAGCCACCAATAGCCACCTTGCCGCCGCAGGGGATAACACCAACTCTGCCCGGTGGTGTGCAGCCGCCAGTTGGCACCTTGCCGCCGCAGGGGATAACGCCAACCCTGCCGGGAGGCGTGCAGCCGCCGGTAGCTACTCTGCCGCCGCAGGGAATAACGCCGACCCTGCCGGGAGGTGTGCAGCCACCGGTAGGAACCTTGCCGCCGCAGGGGGGGATGCCCACTCGCCCTCCCTTGGGTGAACGGCCCTTTATCACTCTGCCGGGCGGCGTGCAGCCGCTGCCCGGCACCTTGATTCCCGAAGGGCGCTTACCGCCCCCGGCGATCCCGGCGCAGCCTGGTTATTTACCGGGTCAGCAGAGCGCGGGCCAACAGGCAAGCGAGCGAGCACTGAACGAGCGGACCCTGTGCGTGATGGCCGATGAGCGGGCTAAATTGCCGCCCGAGCAACAGGCTCAATACCCGGATTGCCCCTTCACCCGTGCCGAGTTGGCCGCAGGTCAAGGGGGCCAGCCAGTGGCTCAGCCTGAATCTGTGGAACGACGTTGGAACCTGTGGGCGGATGAGGTCTATTACGACATCTCGGATCACCGCGAGGGATTGGATATGTCGGGCTCAACCAATGTGTTCAGCCTGGGAGCCGATACCCGGTTGGACAAGAACACCATCCTCGGCTTTAGCGTCTCCCGGGTCGACAGCAAGGTGGACTCCTTCAATGGCGGCATGCGCATGGCGGCCGGTGGCTTCAACATAGGCCCCTACCTGGCGTATCAGGTATCGGACAGCTGGATGCTGGATGGCACGCTGATCTATGGCTGGATGGACAACAAGCAGGATCTGCTGTTCCTCTCCGGTGACTATGGCTCGACCTCGCTGAGCGGTAGTCTGGGGGCCACAGGTCAGTACTTCTGGTCCAATACCTCAATACGCCCGCGTCTGGCTATCAACTACAGCCACAACCGCAGCAAGGGTTACCGGATGAGCGGTGATTATCAGGGATTGGCGCTGCATCTTGATAATGAGAGTGGCAGCTACAACCAGGGCAACATGACGGGGACGGTTGAATTTAGCCGTGTCTATTACACCGACATAGGTCTGCCGCTGATGCCTTACGCCGAGCTGGGACTGGATTACGGCTTTGAGAGACCGAACGATGGCTATATCCTGACGGGAGATCTCAGTTCGGCTCGCACAGAACCGCTCAGCGGCACCATGCGATTGGGGCTGCGTACCCTGATTGGTGGCGAGGCCACCCTGACCACCAGTGCCGGTTACACCAGCATAGGGCAGGATGATCTCAATATCTGGGAGTGGCGCATCAACCTCTCCAAGCCGTTCTGATCCCTTATCGACACAGGGGCCTATGCTGGCCCCTCATGACTCAGAAGGAGCATCACATGGATGCACTGACCCTATTGCTCAACCGCCACTCCTGTGCCCGTCTGACGACGCCTGCCCCGAGTGGCGAAGCGCTCGACAACATCCTCAAGGCGGGGCTGCGCGCACCGGATCACGGCACCCTGACCCCTTGGCAGTTCATCCTGTTTGAGGGGGAGGGGCGTGAGCGACTCGGCACCCTGCTCGGCGATGCGGCCCGGCTGCGTGGTGACGACGATGACAGCATCAGCAAGAGTGAGCAGGCGCCCCTGCGTGCGCCGCTGGTGGTGGCCGTTGCGAGCCGTTTTCAGGATCACCCCAAGGTGCCGAAGCTGGAGCAGGAACTCTCTGCCGGTTGTGCGCTGATGGCGATGCAGATGGCCGCCCAGGCGCAAGGGTTCAATGGTATCTGGCGCTCCGGCTGGTTTATCTTCGACGAGCACATTCGTCAAGGGCTGGGGCTAGGGGAGCAGGATCAGCTGGTGGGTTTCCTCTACCTGGGTACCCCTCAACTGGAGGCTCGCAAGCTGCGTGAACTGCCCTTGGCCGATTTCGTCCGCCACTTCTGATGATGGCGAGCTGAGTGAATGGTGCATGCCATGAGACTTGAATGGAAAGCCCTGTTCTATCAGGGCTTTTTTTATGGAGCCGGAAATAATAACCAGAGCGGGGAGGGGAAATAAAGGGGGCAAGCAAGGCATTTTCTGTGGCAGCAAACACTTTTTTTAATAGTGAGAGGAAGTTCGCAAAATGAGTCGATCTCACTATGTAAAACGTTTGCGCCCCGTTATCATCCCTGTCGCCAGTTCAGAAGGCTCGCCTTCTGATTTTCTGCGATGAGAGTCGCAATTCCGTAGCACCTTTTATATAGCCCAACGTCTTCGTGACCTTGGGCTTCATTTTTTGGGTGCAACCTCATGGGCCCAGTGGGCGACATGAGGGCAAAAAAAGTGTGCGCTCCCCGGATTGGCCGCCCGTCAGTGGCTCTGCCTCGGGGGCAGTATGCGGGCAGGGTTGCCCACCACCCGCGCCCCGGCCGGTACATCCCTGCTCACCACGGCGCCTGCGCCGACGATGGCCTCCCGGCCTATGGTGACCCCTGGCAGCAAGATGGCGCCGCCACCTATCCACACCCTGTCTGCTATGGTGACCGGCAGTGCCGTCTCCACCCCGGCCAGGCGCTCATCGGCATTCAGGGCATGGGCGGCGGTATAGATCTGCACATTGGGGCCCATCATGACGCCGGCCCCGATGCGGATCGGGGCATTGTCCAGCAGGGTGGCCCCCATATTGATGAACGAGCCCACCCCCAGGCTGATATGGCGACCATAGCTGCACTGAAAGGGCGGGCAGATGAAGGCGCCTTCTGCCAGTTCACCCACCAGGGCTTTGAGCAGGATCTGCTGTGCACCCTCATCGTCCTCCCGATTGAAGCGGCGATAGAGGCTCATTGCCGTCTTGCGCAAGGCGGTGAGCTCGGGGGCCATGCAGTTGTAAGGCTGGCTGTCGATCATCAACTGGTAGTCGGTCATGGAGGGCCTCGTCGGTTGGGTGGCATGCAGGTTCGGTGCGTGCAGATGTTACCCCTTTATGGCGAGGAGAAGGGTGAGCGGTGGCGCACTGCTGATCCAGAACCGTGAGCTAACAATCGGGCCTGCTCTGGATCGGAGCAAAAGCCAGAAACAACAAGGGCACTTGACGGTGCCCTTGTGGGTTTACTCGCTGGCCATGGGCGGTGCTTGCGCACCGCCGCCGTTCAATCAGCCGTGCTTGCGGCCCGAGAGGCGGCACCACTCCTCTTTCACTGCGGTCTGGTCCATGTCGAACCACTGGCCGTAGATGGTCTCCAGCTCCGGCGCCTGGCTCTCCAGCACGCCGGACAGTGCCATCAGGCTGCCGGGCTTGCCCAGACCCTTGATGAGCGGCGCCAGTTCGCGCAGCGGGCCAGCCAGGATATTGGCGACCACCACGTCGGCACTGATGCCGTCCGGCTGATCCGCAGGCAGGTAGAGCTCTATCTGACCCGCGACGCCATTACGTTCGGCGTTATCGCGGCTGGCCTGAATGGCCTGCGGGTCTATGTCGATGCCGATGACTCGGGCGGCGCCGAGCTTGAGGGCGGCGATGCCGAGGATGCCGGAGCCACAACCGAAGTCGACCACGGTTTTACCGGTCAGATCCAGGCCATCGAGCCACTGCAGGCAGAGCGCCGTGGTGGGGTGGGTGCCGGTACCGAATGCCAGACCGGGATCCAGCATGACGTTGACCGCATCGGGGTTGGGCACATCGCGCCAGCTCGGGCAGATCCAGAGCCGCTCGCCAAACTGCATAGGGTGGAAGTGATCCATCCACTCGCGCACCCAATCCTTGTCTTCCAGCTGCTCGACCTTGTAACCGACATCTTCCCCGAAGATCTGCTGGAAGAAGGCGATGGTGGGCGCCGGGTCGGTTTCGGCATCGAACAGCCCCATCACCTCGGTCTCGCCCCAGAGCGGCGTTTCACCTGGCAGCGGCTCGTAGACGGGCACATCCTGAGCATCCATAAAGGTCACCGCCTGGGCTCCACGCCCCAGCAGCATGTTGCTCACCTTGTCCGCGGTCTTGGCGGTGGCGTTGATTCGAATTTGTATCCAGGGCATGGGGTCGACTCTTCATGAATGTGAAACCGCGGGATTCTACCATTCCGGGCCTGCGCTGTCGTGGTTTGCCCGCGGCCGAAAGGGGCCGACTCCGTCCGTCAGCCTCTCATGAGAGAAAAACAAGGACCATCAGCAAGGTTGGCACGGTTAATGTATTAATCCTTACTGCTTTGCTCTAGGAAAGTTCCGTCATCTTTCACGCCACCCTCGGGTGGCGATTTTTTTGGTGAAAGCCAGCCAGGAGAGAGGCTGCGAGGAGGGCACGGCCGCACTGGCCAATAAAAATGACCCAGTGCGGGTCGTTTTATAGAGTTGGCACGGTAGCTGCAATCAGTAAATTATCCTGCAAAGGATGTGTGTGTGATTGTTACCCCCAACGTTCAGGTATTTAGGGTCATCCCGGTCGGGATGGCCCCTTTTTTTGTCCGCTATGGCGTATGTTGGCCCTTTGAGCCGCCAGGGGGGCTCGCCGAGGGTTCAGGGCGTCACGAAATAGCCGTGCTGGGGAGGTGGGGGGCGCTTCCCTGTACGCTTTTGGTGCCTATCCCTGGTGAAATCACCCCATGATGGTGCGATTTCTACCCACTTAGGGGAGGAATTAAGCGAACTCGGCCATGTCGATCACCAGCTTGCCGATCATCCGCCCCGCTTCCACCTCTGCGTGCGCTTGCGCCAGGGTGGCTGGGGTCAATGCAGTCAGGGTCTGGCCCAGGGTGGTGCGCACTGTCCCCAGGTCGACCAGCTGGCTGACCTCGCTCAGCAGCCTGTGCTGTTCAATCATGTCCGGAGTCTGGAACAGGGAGCGGGTGAACATGAACTCCTGGCTGAAGGTGACGCTCTTTGCCTTGAGCAGGCCGAGATCCCAGGGCTCATTGGATTCGGCAATGGTGCAGATATGGCCGAATGGACGTATCAGGCTGGCCATGGCGCTCCAGTGCTGTTCGGTGGCATTGGTGCAGAAGATAGCATCGAGCTGATTGATGCCAAGGGCCGCAAGATCTCCCTGCAGGTTGTGATGGCTCACTACCCGGTGAGCCCCCATTGCCAGGCACCAGTCGCGGGTTTCTGGCCGGGAGGCGGTGGCGATCACCTCCATCCCGGTGAGCTGGCGAGCGAGCTGGATGGCGATGGAACCCACGCCGCCCGCCCCGCCGATGATGAGCAAGTGCCCCTTGCTGTCCCGCTGGAGGCCGATGCGATCGAACAGCGCCTCCCAGGCGGTGATGGCGGTAAGCGGCAGGGCGGCGGCTTCGACATCGGACAGGCTGGCGGGGGCCAGGGCGACGATCCGCTCATCGACCAGTTGCAGTTCGCTGTTGCTGCCGGGGCGACTGATATCCCCCGCGTACCAGACCCGGTCACCCGCCTTGAACAGGGTGACCTCGCTGCCGACGGCAACCACGTTACCCACCGCATCCCAACCCAGTACCCGTGGGCTGGCCTCCACTTTATCCTTGGGGGCGCGCACCTTGGTATCGACCGGGTTGATGGAGGTGGCACCGACCTTCACCAGCAGATCCCGCGGGCCGGGAGTGGGGGTGGGGAGGCTGGCCTCGATGAAGCAGTGGGGATGATCGCTTGGCAGATAATGGGTGAGGGCGATGGCTTTCATGGCAATTCCTTGTCGGACAGATTGGGATTGCCTCGCAGTCTAGTCTGGTTAATTATTCCTATTAAGATGGGTAATTGGTAAAGACTGTTTGAATATATGAACAATCCAGAACTAGAGCTGATGGGGATCTTCGCCACTGTGGTGGAGCAGGGCAGTTTCACCGCCGCCGCCGAGTTGCTCGGCATGCCAAAGTCTTCGGTGAGCCAGAAGATATCGCGGCTCGAATCCCTGCTCGGCATGCGGCTGCTGCAACGGACCACCCGTCGCCTCAGTCTGACTCCCCAGGGCGAGATCTATGTGGAGCACTGCCAGGCGTTGCTCAATGTGGCGCGCGGGGCACACCTGGCGATGGCGCGGCTGCGTGAGGCGCCGGCAGGGAAGGTGAGGATCACGGCGCCAGAGGCAACCGGCACCCTGCTGCTCGGCAAGATACTGGCCGAGTTTCGGCTCCTCTATCCCGAGGTGGTGATAGAGCTGACCCTGAGCGATGAACAGCTGGACCTGGTGGCAAAGGGTTACGATCTGGCGCTGCGGGCGGCGCCGCTGAAAGATTCCAGCCTTATTTGCCGACAGATTGGGCAGGTGGCGCGTCACCTGGTGGCGGCGCCTGGTTACCTCGCCCGGGCGGGGCGGCCGGATACCGTGGCCGATCTGAGCGGGCATGCCTGTCTGGTGCACAGTGCGCTGCCCCTGTGGCCATTGCAACCAGGGGGGTGGCGGCCAAAGGGAGTCTGTCTCTCCAATAGCCTGCTGGCCCTGCGAGAGCTGGCCATTCATGAAGGGGGAATCGCCCTGCTGCCTGCTCATGTCTGTCGGGATGAGTTGCTCAGCGGCAAACTGGTCAGCCTGTTGCCAGCGCACCCCATACCCAGCAATCCCTTCTATCTCATCTACCCGAGCCGGGAGCATCTGGCGCCCGCCTTGCGATCCTTGATGGATTTTGTCGCCGAGCGACTGGCGTTCACCCCTTAGCAAGAGCCCTGCCGACCGGCAACGTTCAGGGACTGCGCCTACCAGCGGCTCTGGCTGCTCGACGCCTGATTGGGCTTGAGGCCAAGCGGCACAGACTGGCGCTCGGCCAGCATGCGGATCTGCCCCTCGATGAGCCCCGCATTGGGGCCCAGCACCAATACCAGCTGATGCTCGTTGAGTGCTATCCAGGAGAGGCAACCCAGGTTGAGCAGCTGGGATTGATCCACCAACTCCATGTTGCGTACCCGGATGCTGAGCCGGGTCAGGCAGACGCTGATGGCTTGCAGGTTGTCCATGCCTCCGAGCAGCTTGAGATAGCGGATGGCCAGCATCTGGGGGTCGGCAGGGGGAACATTGGCCATCTCCTGGGGGACAAGCTGCTGGTTGGAGAGGCTGAGGGGGGAGCGCCCCAGCATCTGATAGAACAGCAGGGCATAGGCCACGAAAAAGAGGATCCCCAGGGGAATGATCCAGAAGGCATGCACCCCGCTGCCATAGCTCAGACTGAGATCCAGCAACCCGGCGGAGAAGTAACTGCCGAGCTGGATATCGAGGGCACTGCAGATGGCGAACGACAGGCCGGTGAGCAGGGCATGGGCCAGAAACAGCCAGGGCGCCGTGAAGGCAAACAGAAACTCGATGGGCTCGGTGATGCCGATGCAGGCGGACGTGAGGGCCAGGGTCAGCAGCAGGGCACCGTGGGGCAGTTGCCGGAGGCGATGACGGTGCAACCAGATGGCGAAACAGGCACCGGGCAAGCCGAACATGATAATGGGATAGAGACCGGCGCCATAGCCTTGGTGCAGCGGCTGTGCCGCCGCCAGGGCCAGCTGATTGCTGGCACCCAGGGTCACCAGATTGCCCAACAGCTGGTGCAACCCGAGAGGGAGCAACAGACGGTTGAGCACCCCGTAACTGAAGGCGCCAAGGGGGGTCCCCAGATCCGTGGTTATCTGGCTGATCCCCTGCTCCAGGGCTGGCCAGATCAGTGAGAGTGGCACGGCGATCAGCAGGCAGACGAAGGCACTGAGCAGGGGGCCTTGCCAGGGACCGGGCAGATAGAGGCGTATCGGCTTGGGCACTGAGGGCGACCAGGGGCCAAACAGGGCCGTCATGATGCCCGCCAGCATGCCACAGACAAGATCGGCATGCAGGCCCGGGGCCAGCGCCGAGAGCGCGGAGCTCAGCAGCAGGAAGTTGACGGCCCCCGAGAGCGCCAACCCCCCCCGCTCGGTGCGGCCAATCCCGAAGGCAATGGCGACCGCATAGATGAGGGGCATCTGACCGAAGATGGCCTGTCCGCTCAGCACCAGCACGGGCAGATCGAGGGCATCTGGCTGGCCGAGTCGATGGAGCAGGGCGGCCAATGGCAGGATGGAGACGGGCAGCAGCAAGGCATAGCCCAGTCGCTGCATGGCCTGGATCAGCGTCTGTCGGCGAGAAGGTGGCGTCATTGAAGAGGGGTGAAGTGTGACATGGCGCACACTTTACCCTTTACTCCCCTTAAGGGATAGCCTTCGAGGGATTAATCACCAATAAGTTAACCCCGATCAAACAGTTGGCGTACTACCACCCCTGGTGGTGGGGTCAGCAGGCTTACCAGTACGAAGACGAACAGACCCAGCCCCAGGCTGGGCACTATGGCGTGCAGTCCCGCCAGCTTGATGCCCCAATGGCTCAATACGCCATAGCAGAGAATGCCGCTGACCATGCAGGCCAGTGCCCCCTGGCCGTTGGCTCGGGGCCAATAGAGGCCGAGCACCAGGGGCCAGAGGAAGACGGCCTGCAGGCCGCCGAAGGCGAGCAGGTTGAGCCAGATGATCATCTCGGGGGGCTGCAGCGCGGCCAGCAGCACCAGGGTACCCAGGATCAGGGTGGTGATCAGCGACAGGCGGGGAATCCGCACCTCCAGCTTCTGTTGGGACTGTTTGGGGCTCAGATAGTTGAGCCAGAGATCCTTGACCAGGGTCGCCGAGGCCTGGATCAGCTGGGAGTCGATGGTCGACATGATGGCGGCCATGGGGGCGGCCAGGAAGATACCCGCCAGCCAGGGAGGCAGCACCTCCATCATCAGGGCTGGCATGATCTTGTCAGGACTGTCCATGGCGGGCAGGATGGCGCGGCCCAGAGCGCCAGCCAGGTGCATGCCGAACATCAGCAGGGCACTGACGATGGTGCCGATGAGGATGCCGCGATGGAGCGCCTTGCTGTCTTTGTAGCCGAAGCAGCGCAGCGCCGAATGGGGCAGGCCGATGACGCCGACGCAGACCAGGATCCAGAAGCTCAGCATGAAGGGCTGGGTCAGCATGTCCCCGGCCCCCTGGGGGCTGACCAGTTTGGGATCGATCACCTCGAGTTGGTGGATGAGGTTGGGCAGACCGTCACCGGCTATCAACACCCCGGCCAGCAGGGCCCCGGTGCCTATCAGCATGATGATCCCCTGCAGGGCATCCGTCATCACCACGGCGCGAAAACCGCCGATCACCGTGTAGAGCAGCACGCAGCTGGCAAACAGGAAGAGCCCCTGCTGGTAGCTAAGACCGGTGGCGGTCTCCAGCAGACGAGCCCCGCCGATGAACTGCACCACCATGGTGGCGATGAAGGCGAGAATGATGGTGACCGAACCCAGCACCACCACCGCCTTGCTCTGATAGCGGGCCCACAGCATGTCGTTGATGGTCACCGCATTGACCCGGCGGGCGATGATGGCGAATTTCTTGCCAAGCACCCCCAGGGTGAGCCAGACGGTGGGCAGCTGGATCATCGCCAGCAGTACCCATCCCAGCCCAATCTTGTAAGCGGCGCCAGGGCCGCCGATAAACGAAGAGGCCGAGGTGTAGGTCGCCACCAGGGTCATGGCCAGCACCAGGCCACCCATGCTGCGATTGCCGATGAAGTACTCCTGCATGAAGTCTCCACCCTGGCGACGGCGGCTGGCCCAGTAGCCGATACCAAGCACCAGCAACAGATAGATGAGCAGCGGCAGCAACAGTTCAATATTCATGACGGGGCTCCTGCGGGCTGGGTAACTCGGGGCTGAGGGGGACTTCTATAAACGGCAGGTTCACCATGACAGCGCAGAGCACCATCAACAGCTGCGGTGCAGGCATCGGTAGTTGATCAAGCTTCATGACGGGGCTCCTGCTGGTTTGGCAACTCGGGATCGAGGGGGATCTCGATAAACGGCAGGTTCACCATGAAGGCCTCTATTCCCATCAACAGCTGCGGTGCAGGCATCGGTAGTTGATCAAGCTTCATGACGGGGCTCCTGAGGGCTGGGCAACTCGGGATCGAGGGGGATCTCGATAAACAGCCAGTTCACCATGACAGCGCAGAGCACCATGAACAGCAGGGGCATCAGCATGCAACTGAGCAGGAACCAGAGGGGCATACCCCAATACTGAAGCGTCTCGGGAATGAAATAGGCACAGCCATACCAGGCGACGAAATAGAGCAGGGTCAGCAGCAGGCAGAGGGTGGCTTCCCGGCGGGCGAGGTTGAAACGAGACATGTTGAATGCAGCCTCCAGAGAGTGAAGGGCGCAAGGATAACAAAAAAGGGCCATGTCGCCATGGCCCTTTTCCTTGGGAGAATTACAGACTCAACTTCTGGCGCAGAGGAGGGCGGCTAGATGCCGCCGTGCGGGAAGTTGCCTTGCAACGCCCTCCCTTACAGACCCAACTTCTTGTGCAGGTAGTGGATGTTGGTGCCACCGTGCTGGAAGTTTTCGTCCTTCATGATCTCTTTTTGCAGTGCCACGTTGGTCTTGATCCCTTCGACGACCAGTTCGTCCAGAGAGTGACGCATACGCGCGATGGCGATGTCGCGGTTCTCACCGTAACAGATCAGCTTGCCAATCATGGAGTCGTAGTAAGGCGGCACCTTGTAGCCAGCGTAGATGTGGGAGTCCCAACGCACGCCCATGCCACCCGGCGCATGGAAGCGCTGGATGAGGCCCGGAGACGGCATGAAGGTGGCCGGATCTTCGGCATTGATCCGGCATTCGATGGCATGGCCACGGATGCGGATGTCCTGCTGGGTGATAGACAGGGGCTGGCCGGCGGCGATGCGCAGCTGCTCCTTGATCAGATCCACGCCGGTGACCATCTCGGTGACCGGATGCTCAACCTGGATACGGGTGTTCATCTCGATGAAGTAGAACTCGCCGTTTTCGTACAGGAACTCGAAGGTACCGGCACCGCGGTAGCCGATTTCGAGGCAGGCACGCACGCAGCGCTCACCGATGAACTTGCGCATCTCTTCGGTGATGCCCGGTGCCGGTGCCTCTTCGACCACTTTCTGGTGGCGACGCTGCATGGAGCAGTCACGCTCACCCAGATAGATGGCGCTGCCCTGACCGTCAGCCAATATCTGAATTTCGATATGGCGTGGGTTTTCCAGGTACTTCTCCATGTAGACCATGTCGTTCTTGAAGAACTGGCCTGCTTCGGATTTGGTCAGGGCGATGGCGGCAGCCAGCTCGGCTTCACTGCGCACCACGCGCATGCCGCGACCACCACCGCCACCGGCGGCCTTGATGATCACCGGATAGCCGATGCGCTTGGCGACACTGGCGTTGTGCTTGGTATCGCTGTCGACCGGGCCGTCGGAGCCGGGGACGCAGGGCACACCGGCCTTCTTCATGGCTTCGATGGCGGAAACCTTGTCACCCATCAGGCGAATGGTTTCGGCGCGCGGGCCGATGAAGATGAAGCCGGACTGCTCGACCACTTCGGCGAAGTCGGCGTTTTCGGAGAGGAAACCGTAGCCGGGGTGGATGGCGACGGCGCCCGTCACCTCGGCGGCGGCGATGATGGCCGGCACATTGAGGTAGGATTCCCCGCTGGCAGGCTTGCCGATGCAGATGGATTCGTCGGCCAGCAGCACATGTTTGAGCTCCCGATCGGCGGTGGAGTGAACGGCCACTGTCTTGATCCCGAGCTCTTTGCAGGCGCGCAGGATCCGCAGGGCAATTTCACCGCGGTTGGCGATGACTACTTTGTCCAACATGGGTGAATATCCCCTTATTCGATGATGAACAGCGGCTCGTCGAATTCGACGGCCTGGCCATTCTCGACCAGAACGGCCTTGATCACGCCAGCCTTGTCAGATTCAATCTGGTTCATCATTTTCATGGCTTCGACGATGCACAGAGTGTCACCGACATTGACTTGCTGACCGACTTCCACGAAGGGTTTGGCTTCCGGGCTGGAGGAGCGATAGAAGGAGCCAACCATGGGGGAGCGCATCAGGTGACCACTCGGGGCGGCAGCCTCGGCGGTGGCAGCAGCAGGGGCGGCGACTGCGGCAGCGGCAGGTGCCATGGCAGGCTGCATCATCATCTGTGGTGCGACGTTGACCTGGCCGGAGAAATTACGGCTGATGCGAACAGACTCTTCCCCTTCGGAGATTTCCAGCTCGGCGATGCCGGACTCTTCAACCAGTTCAATCAGCTTTTTGATTTTGCGGATATCCATTAGCATTCTCTTTCTTCTTTGTCTGATCAGTGATTATCAAGCCGTGCCAAGTGACGCACAGCCGCGGTTAAAGCAAAGGTATAACCATCCGGCCCGAGTCCACAGATGACCCCTTTCGCGACATCAGACAGATAAGAGTGATGGCGGAACGGCTCTCTGGCATGGACGTTGGAGAGGTGCACCTCGATAAAGGGGATAGCAACCCCCAGCAGGGCATCTCGCAGCGCGACACTGGTATGGGTGAAGGCGGCAGGATTGATGATGATAAAATCCACCTGGCCCATGGCCTGGTGGATGCGCTCCAGCAGCAGATGTTCGGCGTTGGATTGCAGGTGGTCCAGTGTGACACCGAGTTGGCTGGCCTGGCGCTGCAGATCGGCGACGATCTCGTCGAGGGTCTGGCTGCCGTAGATACCGGGTTCCCGTTTGCCCAGCAGGTTCAAGTTAGGACCGTTGAGCAGAAGAATGCGGTGATGTTGCGACATAATGAGTACATCCTCGATGATAATGCTGTTAACTATCAGCTATCTTGCGGATGACCAGAAATCTAGCCATTTTTTGCGCAATTCGGTGTGCACTGACACACAGTTTTCGCAATTATATTGATTTCGTGAAAATTAGCAGCATTTTACTGGTCTAATCTCTACATCTGTGCGTTTTACGAACAGTGTGAGCCAATGGCTTCACCTTGGATCCACGGCCTGGGCAGAAAGCATAAAGCCGGCACAAGGCCGGCTTTATGGTGAGAGTCAGCGCCGGATTCAGGCCGCCTCTGACTTCTCGCGGATAAGTTTGTCCACGACCCCCGGGCTCGCCAGGCTGGAGATGTCCCCCAGGCTATCGGTCTCGCCGGTGGCGATCTTGCGCTGCCATATGGGACGCATGATCATGCCGCCTCTGACTTCTCGCGGATAAGCTTGTCGACCACGCCCGGATCCGCCAGGGTGGAGATATCTCCCAGGCTGTCGGTCTCGCCGGTGGCTATCTTGCGCAAGATACGACGCATGATCTTGCCGGAGCGGGTCTTGGGCAGCCCCTCGGCCCAGTGGATCACGTCCGGCGTGGCGATGGCGCCTATCTCCTTGCGCACCCAATCCTTCACTTCCTTAAGCAGCTCGCGGCTCGGCTCCTCTCCGGCGATCAGGGTGACATAGGCGTAGATGCCCTGACCCTTGATCTCGTGGGGCACCCCCACCACGGCCGCTTCGGCAATCTTGGGATGGGCGACCAGGGCCGACTCTATCTCGGCGGTGCCCATGCGGTGGCCGGAGACGTTCAGTACATCATCGACCCGACCCGTGATCCAGTAGTAGCCATCCTCGTCGCGACGAGCGCCGTCGCCGGTGAAGTAGCGACCGGGGAAGGTGGAGAAGTAGGTCTGCTCGAAACGCTCATGGTCGCCGAACACGGTACGCATCTGACCCGGCCAGGAGTCGGTGATCACCAGGTTGCCCTCGGTGGCGCCCTCCAGTGGCTCGCCCAGGTTGTCTACCAGTGCCGGTTGTACCCCGAAGAAGGGACGGGTGGCCGAGCCAGGTTTGAGGTCGGTGACGCCGGGCAGGGGGCTGATCAGGATGCCGCCAGTCTCGGTCTGCCACCAGGTGTCGACGATGGGGCAGCGCTCATCGCCTATGGTGCGGTAGTACCACTCCCAGGCTTCCGGGTTGATGGGCTCGCCCACGGACCCCATGATGCGCAGACTGGCACGAGAGGTGCCTTCGATGGCATCTTTACCTTTGGCCATCAGGGCACGGATGGCGGTCGGTGCCGTATAGAGGATGCTGACCTGGTGCTTGTCCACTACCTGGCTCATGCGGTTGGTGGCCGGGTAGTTGGGCACCCCTTCGAACATGAGGGTGGTGGCACCGTTGGCGAGCGGCCCATAGACCAGATAGGAGTGGCCTGTCACCCAGCCCACGTCGGCGGTACACCAGTAGATGTCCTCTTCGTGGTAGTCGAACACGTACTTGAAGGTGAGCGCCGCATAGACCAGATAGCCGCCGGTGGTGTGCAGCACCCCCTTGGGTTTGCCGGTGGAGCCCGAGGTGTAGAGCACGAACAGCGGGTCCTCGGCGTTCATCGCCTCGGGCGGGCAGTCGCTGCTTGCCGTGGCCATGGCCTCGTGCCACCAGAGATCCCGTGCGCCGTGCCAGGCAACCTGACCGCCGGTGCGCTTGAGCACTATCACTTTCTCGATGCGGGTTTCGGGGTTGGCGAGGGCGTCGTCGACGTTCTTCTTGAGGGGCACGGCACGGCCGCCGCGCAGCCCCTCATCGGCGGTGATGACGATGGAGGAGCCGGAGTCGATGATGCGGCCGGCCAGGGCTTCGGGGGAGAAGCCGCCGAAGACGATGGAGTGAACGGCGCCGATGCGGGTACAGGCCAGCATGGCCACGGCGGCTTCCGGCACCATGGGCATGTAGAGACAGACCACATCGCCGCGTTTGACCCCTTGGGCTTTGAGCACGTTGGCAAACTTGCACACTTCACCGTGCAGCTCGCGGTAGGTCAGCTTGCGATCCTCGGCCGGGTTGTCCCCTTCCCAGATGATGGCGACCTTGTCGCCACGCTCGTGGAGATGACGGTCGAGGCAGTTGGCGGAGACGTTGAGCTGGCCATCTTCGAACCATTTGATGGAGACGTGGCCGGGATCGTAGGAGCTGTTCTTGACCTTGGTATAGGGCTTCATCCAGTCGATGATCTTGCCTTGCTCTCCCCAGAAGGCATCGGGATCCTGTACCGAGGCCCGATACATGGCCTCATAGCCGGCCTTGTCCAGCAGGGCGTCCTGGCTGATGTGGGATTTGACCGGGTAGACCTTGTGCTCGCTCATTGTTCACTCCTTTGAATACATCTTCTTAATGATTACATAACAACTTATACCTTTGCCGGGGGAGGGCAATTAGACTTTTGGATAGCCGTGCGCTAGCGCCCACTTAGTGTTTCAAACGGCGTATTTTGCCGGTTCAAGGTTTGGGTGAGGGCTGGCGGCGGGGGCGTGTCGGTATGCTGGGGGGCTGGCGAAGAGAGTGCCAAAGAGAGTGCTGAAGAGAGTGCCGAAGTGGCCATTCTCAGGGGACCTTGGTTGGCGCGGGGCAAGGCAGGCCGGTGCGGGTTAGCCCTTCTGACGGCCGAAGGCCTGAAGACCGCGCACCAGCACCAGCAAGCTGAGGATGTGGAAGGGCAGCGCCAGTGCCCACAGCTGCCACCAGTTGGGTTCCCCCGCATAGCAGTTGATGAAGGCCACCCAGGCGACCAGCAGGGTCAGCATGCCTGCGAGCTGAAAGCGGCGGCGCAGCACCACTTCTACCCCCAGATTGGCGAGATAGAGCGTCAGCAGCACACCGCCAAACCCGGTGAGCTGGGCGCTGCCATAGAGGTCACGGTTGCTGTCAAACAGCAACCTGATAAGGGGAGTCAGGCCCTGCTCGCTCGGGATCAGGGCGAGTAGCCAGCAGGCGATGAGCAACAGGGCCGTCTTCATGACTCAGGACTCCTGGCCCTGAACCAGGCTGAGGTAATTGGCATCCATCACCAGGAAGACCCCGAGCAGGCGGGCGCAGGCGCCATAGAAGCCGAAGGCATCTTTGGCGCGGCACCCCTGTTCGAAGCGTTCGAACCAGCCGAGCAGGTGGTCATGCAGCAGTGCAGCCTGTTCGGCGAGCCAACGGCTGCGCTCATCGGCGTTGGTGGCTTCGGCGGCGCGAATGATGAGGTTGCCCATCAGATCCAGTTCGATGGCCAGGTGATCTTCCGGCTCCTTGTACTTGTCGCTGACGCTGATGCCAAGCCGGGTGAGGCGCGCCTGCATCAGGGTCATGGGCGCCTGCATCAACAAGCCCCCTTCGCCGCGATAGAGGGATTCATAAGGCGGCACCCCTTGCTTGGGGTCACTGAGGAACAGGCCGGCGAAATCGGCGGCCAGCTCCAGCTGGCGATCGGGGCGCACCAGCAGACGGGCGATGGCGTCGTTGAGCTCGGTCACGGCGTCACGCATGGGATCCAGGGTCGAGAGACTCTTCAAGAAGCTGCGCACGTCGTAGCTATCGTATTCGGCGATCTGCTCATCAGACAGTTCGGCGGCAAACAGGGTGGCAAACCACCAGTAGAGTTCGGCCCTGCGTTCGCTTGTGGCCAGAAATTCCTGCATTTTTCCTCCGTTGATGACAATCGGGAGCCATGATGGCCCCCGATTCTAACGACTTTGATAATAAAGGAAACCGTGGTTTCCCTTTTGTCCGGGCTAGCCTCGTTGGCTCGCCGCCCGAGCCGGGAACATGGGGTCTATGCCCGCTGCCGTGTCGGGCGCGCCAAAGGCGGTGATGGCCGGGATGGCGCCTTCGAACTTCTCGACGTCCACCAGGGCGGTGTGCGCCGTGGTGGCCTGGGAGAGGCGAGAAGCGCCGATATCGGCAGTCAACACGTTCGGGTCGCCATAGGTGCACAGGGTGCCCACCTTGCCCCCCTCCTGGGGGCCATACCAGGCACCTTCGTGGATGCGCACCACCCCGGGGGCGTAGTCCTCGCTCACCACCAGTCCCGCCAGCACCTGACCACGGGCGTTGAAGGCGCGCACCAGATCGCCATCCTTGAGACCGCGTGCCTTGGCATCTTGCGGGCTCATGTAGAGTGGCTCCCGCCCCTGCACCGCGTAGCTGGCGCGGAAGTGGTCCGAGGAGCAGAGCTGGCTGTGCAGCCGCTTGTCCGGGTGACAAGATTGCAGATGCAGCGGATAGCGCTGGCTGCCAGAACCACCGTGGGAGCGCTCATAGGGTTCAATCCAGACCGGATGGCCGGGGCAATCGGCGTAACCGAAGTCGGCGATGGTCTTGGAATAGATCTCGATGAGGCCGGATGGCGTGCCGAGCGGCTCCAGATCTGGCTCCTGACGGAACGCCGCGTGGCGCACCCAGGGCTCACCCGCAGGCAGACTGACGAAGCCCTCTCCGTGCCAGAACTGGCTGAAGCGAGGCAAACGAATACCGATGCCGCGACCCTGCAGGCGGGCGTCGTCATAGATGCTCTGGATCCACTCCAGCTTGCTCTTGCCGCCGGTGAACTCGGCCTCGCGCCCGAAGCGGCGGCAGAGATCGGCGAAGATATCGTAGTCGTCGCGGGCTTCGAACAGCGGATCCACAATCTTGTGCATCGCCAGGATGCCGGCATTGGCATGGGAACCCCACTGCTCGATGTCATCGCGCTCGTAGGTGGTGGTGGCGGGCAGCACTATGTCGGCGAAGCGGCAGCTGGCGGTCCACTGGTGATCGATGCTGACCACGGTCTCCAGCTTGCGCCAGGCCGCGATCATCTTGTTGCGATCCTGCTGGTGATGGAAGGGGTTGTTGCCGCAGAACACCGCCATCTTCATTTCCGGGTAGGTGATGGTCTGGCCGTTGAAGTCGATGGTCTGCCCCGGATTGAGGATGCAGTCCACGAAGCGCGCCACCGGGATGTACTTGGAGTACCCCTTGAAGTCGCCGTCATGGATCGGCTTGGTGCCGGGGATGACGGAGCTGAAGCCGGACATGATGGGGCCGGTCGAGGTGATGGTACCGGCACCGTTGTAGTGCCAGCCAAAGCCAAATCCCCCCCCGGGCAGGCCAATCTGGCCCAGCATGGCGGCCAGTACCACCAGCATCCAGGCGTACTGTTCGCCGTGGTGCATGCGCTGCACACACCAGCCACCGATGAGCTGGGTTCGTCCGCCTGCGAGGGTGCGGGCCAGCTCGCGGATGGTGTCGGCGGAGATGCCGCAGAGGGGGGCGGCCCAGTCGGCGTCCTTGGCTTGACCGTCCTGCTCCCCCAGCAAGTAAGGCAGAAACTTGTCGTAGCCGGTGGTGTACTCCTTGAGGAACTTGGCATCGTGCAGACCCTCGCTGTGCAGGGTGTGCGCCAGGGCCAGCATCAAGGGGAGATCCGTCTGGGGGTTGAGGGCGACCTGCTCGCAGCCAAGGAACTTCTGGGTCTTGGACTTGACCGGATCGACGCTGATCACCCGGATCTCGCCCCTGGCGACCTTCTCCCTGAGCTGCTCCCAATAGGCATAGACCCCGTGATCCGGCACCAGCCAACCCACCTGCAGGTTCTTGATGGGATCGGATCCCCAGATGACGATGGTCTTGCTGTGCTCCAGCACCAGGGGCCAGGAGGTCTGCTGTTCGTACACCTCCATGGCGCCCGCCACGTGGGGCAGGATCACCTGGGCGGCGCCGGTGGAGTAATCTCCGGCCTTGCTCAGATAGGTGCCGTGCAGGTTCATGGCACGCCCCAGCATGGCACCGGCGGAGTGGAACTTGCCCACCGATTGCCAGCCGGAGTGGCCGGCATAGAGGGCGCTCGGGCCATGGTTTTTCTGCACTCGTTCCAGCTCGTGATAGAAGAAGTCCAGGGCCTGGGACCAGCTGACGCGCACGAAGCGATTCTGGCCACGCTCCTGGGCATCGGAGAGGTGTCCCTTGCGCAGCCAATCGAGGCGCACCATGGGGTAGCGGACGCGGGAGGGGTTGTAGACCACCTCACGCAAGCCTTGCAACATCTCGGTCGGGTGTTTGTCATGCTCGAATGGCCGGGTCTCGACCCAGCGCCCCTCGACCACCCGGGCGCGAAACGCACCCCAGTGGGAACCTGACAGCACCAGCTTGTCCTGGGCCTCGGCGGCTTGCACCGCACGGCCCAGCAAGGAGGGGCCGACCAGGGCCGCCGCGCCACCGGCCAGCATGCCCCCCAGAAAACCACGTCGGGAAACTGTGATCATTGTGTCTGTCCTCTTTCAAATGGGGTTAGTGCTGGCCCTGACCACCGGTATCGGCGGCGTGGCTTTGCAGATATTTGAGCAGGGTGCGCTCTTCCTCTTTGCTGAGGCGGTAGTAGGCAGACATCGCCTTGAGCCCGGAGATCCAGCCATTGGCGGTGAAGTGGGCCGGATCCGGCGCCCCGTGGCAGGAGTTGCAGGTGGATTTGTACATCTCGCCGGCGTAGTCCCAGATGGGTTTGAGTGAGGATTCGAGCCCCTGGCCGTCGACCCAGGCACTCACCTTCACCTGCTGCCACTGGATATGGGTGGCCGGATCCGTCTGCTCGGCGAGGATCTGTTCACCGGCCTTGAGCTCGTCGCGCACCGTGGCGACGAAGACTCGCTTGCCCATGTACTCGCTCAGTACCCGACCCTTGCCGTCACGTTCGCGCCAGCCTTCGATGTTGACCCTGAGCCGATCGCCACTGCGTTCCAGCACCTCGATACGGGAGGCGGGCAGCAGGCGCCCGGCCGGCTCGCTCGCCGTCTGGCTGGCAAACAGGTCCTTCTCGCCCAGGCTGTAGAGCACCTCGGCGGCCGGTGCCGCTATGGCCTCTGCCTGCAACTTGGCGAAGCTGGCCCTGAAGCCCCCCGCCATGTTGGGCAGCTCATGGGCGATGCCCTTGTGGCACTCGATGCAGTTCATGTTCTTGGCGGCGGCATCTTTCATGGCCAGGGCCGCGGCGGGGGACTGCTTGGCGTGATCCATGTTGTCGTAGCTGTGGCAGGACTTGCAGGTCTTGGAGTTCTGGCTGCTCATCCGTGCCCAGACCCGTTCGGCCAGGTGCAGACGCCTGTCCTCGAACTTCTCCTGGGTATCGATGCTGTGGCCGATGAACTGCTGATAGAGATCGTTGGCCGCCTCCATCTTGCGTACCACCTTGCCGACGAAGTCTTTGGGCTGATGGCAATCGGTGCAGATGGCCTGCACCCCTGAGGCGTTCTTGAAGTGCACCGACTCCTTGTACTCGGGGTAGACGGTGCTCTCCATGGTGTGACAGGAGACACAAAACTCGAGGCTGCTGGTCTTCTCGAAGCCGTAATGCAGACCCACCGAGCCCGCCAGGGTCACGCCGACGCCGACCAGTACCAGGGCCAGTACCGACCAGCGTCGACTGGGAGTGCGCAGCCATTGCCACAGTTTTTTCATGAGTGTTTGCTCTTATGACTCTTTTGATGGGCTCATGATAGGGAGATGCTGTGAACAGGGTTGGCGGGGGAAATGAATGAAATAGGGGTATTTATGACAAAATATGAATAGAATAATGACCCTGTTACTGCTGTGGAATCTACCGATGCGCCCTCATATCCTGGTTGTTGAAGACGATGCCGTGACCCGCGAGAAGCTGGTCGGCTATTTCGAGCGTGAGGGCTATCGGGTGAGCGCGGCGGGTGACGGCAAGGAGATGCGGGCCCTGATGGCGCGTGATAGCGTCTCCCTGGTGATGCTCGACATCAACCTGCCCGGTGAGGATGGCCTGCTGCTGACCCGTGAGCTCAGGGCCCAGAGTACGGTTGGCATCATCTTGGTGACGGGACGCAGTGATGCGGTGGACAGGATCGTCGGCCTGGAGATGGGGGCCGATGACTATGTCACCAAGCCGTTCGAGTTGCGCGAGCTGCTGGTGCGGGTCAAAAACTTGCTGTGGCGCATCGCCCTGATGGGCAGCCAGACTCAGGCCGAGGAGAGCGATGATGCGGTGCGTTTTGGCCCCTGGCGCTTCGACATTCCCCGCCGCCAGCTCAGCAAGGATGGCATTGCCGTGCGCCTGACCAAGGCGGAATATGAGCTGCTGGTGGCCTTCGTGGCTCACCCTGGCCGGGTGCTGAGTCGGGAGCGGATCCTCTCCCTCATCAGTCACCGCGGCGACGGCCCAGGGGATCGCACCATAGACGTGCTGATCCGCCGCCTGCGCGGCAAGATGGAACAAAGTCCACAGGATCCCCAGCTGTTTGTCACAGTGCATGGCGAGGGATACCTGTTCGCCGCCGATATCCAGTCCTGAGTCATATCGTGGAGGGAGATGCCAGCGCCCAGGGGTTTGTCACGGCCCGCTGACATCGCATGCTTGCGAGGTCACACCCGCACCGGCCGCGCTACTGGGTCCTGAACAGTACCTGGCGGCAGTGAGGACAGGCGTATTGATGGCGAAAGTCGGCGAGATGTACCAGACCCTGGGCTTGCAGATGTTGGTGACCGCAGTGGTGGCAGGCTATCTGGTCATCGACCCGGGACTCGGGGTGCAGGATCAGGTACTGCTCCCGGGTTGGCAGGGCCTGCCAGCCGGCTCGGTTGGCCCGTTTGCGCCCGGCACAATAGTAGACCCAATAGAAGATGAAAAAGACCAACACTATCAGTAAAAACAGGGGGTTGTTCATGGTGATTTCCTCTTTGTGCTAAGGGGGCTGGCATAGCGCATGGGGGGCATCAGGGGGGTCAGATCTTTGACGAGCAGTTGACCTCGCTCATCGGCGCGACCCTCTTTGCGCCAGCCTTGGCGCAGATAGAAGCATTCGGCGGCGAGATGGGTCGGCACATAACGCAACCCGGCCGAGGTACTGCCTGCGGCGCGGATCCGTTGCAGCGCCTGTTCCAGCAACCAGCGTCCCAGACCGCGGCCCCGCCATTGCGGCACCAGATAAAGCAGATAGATGTATCCCCCCAGGCTGCCATCCATGCGTGCCATGGCGGGCGCCAACTCAAGCTGACCGATGGGGCTGTGATGACGCCAGAGGTGCAGCAACCCCTGGGGCTGTTCCCGTGTCAGGGTATCGAGCCAGACCCGCGTCTGCGCCTCATCAAAGCCGGCGACGCTGCCATGACTGATGCACCAGGCATCGCGGTGGCAGGCCAGAGCAAACTCGGGATAGAGGTCAAGGCAGGCAGGCTTGAGTCTGAGGCTGGTCATCTGCTTCTCCTACCGTGTCACAGGTTGAACAGACAAAAAGGTTCATATGGAGATCGTGCAGCCATCATATGAGGGGCTTGCCCGAGGAACCATGACGAGGGTCAGGTTTCGCGACAAAGAAGTGACAATCGAATCCTGGTACAGCTCCGGTTCAGTATCGGTGTCTAAAAAGACCCCATGAACGGCCTGTCCGGCAGCTTGTCGTCTGTCAGCCCTCGCTCTTGGCCCTCTGCAGATGAGTGACGCGTCGCTGCGCCTGAGCTAGTGCCCGGTGGAGTGGTTGCTGGGTTCGACCCGATAGACGGGGCGAAAATTGGGATCAGACAGGGTGCGGCTGTCTGTCATCATGGCACTGCTCAGGGTGAGGATAGGGGGGCCCATATGGCGAGGGCATTGCTGCTCATCGGCCTGGGGGGATTGCAGCAGACAGACGGCCTGGGCAACGGCCAGACGGCCTTGCTCGCGCATCTGGTCGCTGTTTGCCAGGGCCAGTTTGCCGCGCAGCAGGGCGCGCTCCACCCCGTGGCTGGAATAGATGGCGAGCACCGCGGGCTGGCGGGACTGGCTGGTTGTCGCGTCATCCGGGCTGCGCCGCGTCAATTCGTTCACCGCCACCTCGGCGGCCATGGCCCCTCCCACCAGGTAATCCAGATGGGGATGCTGGGTCAGCAGTTGCTGTACCAGAGTGCGCTGGATCTCGCGGCTGTTGTCGCCGCGCAGGGTGTCGACCAGCTCGACCGCACTGCCGTCAATGGCGGCGGTGAAGCCGGGCTCGACCACCTGATTGCCGCCTCGCCCCTCGGGGCCCGGCAACAAGGCCACTCGCACCGGCGGCGTGCCAGCCGGGTGACGCTCCGCCAACCAGTGGCCGATGCGCCAGCCCATCTGATACCAGGCCACCCCCACCTGGGCGACGACCAGATCCGATGGCAGGGCATTGACCAGCCCGAACACCGGCAAGGGGCTCTGGCGAATGGCGTTGGCCAGCGCCGGGCCGTCGACGGCGCCGAGCAAGATGGCATCGCTCCCCTCTCTGGCACACTCATCGAGCTGGCGAGCCTGCTCGACCTGGGCACCATAACCGCCCGCTTCATGGACCCGCAAGCCGACACCGAGCCGCCTGGCCTCTTCCACCATGCCCTGATTGACCGAGAGCCAGTAGGCATCGCGAAGGTGCGGATAGAGGGCGCATAGCACCCATGGTTGCGTGGCCCGCTCGGGCCCCGTCCAGGTGGTCACGGGGGATGCCTCCGCGGCCGTGGGCCAGCGCTGGATCTCGAAGGCCGCATGGGCGAATGCAGGGGGCAAGGTGAGCAGCAGGCTGAGGATCAGGCATCGCATGGCGGCGGCTTTTGTTAGAGTGTGAGGCCATATTATCCCGACAATCACTGTGACAACCAAGAGGCCCTGTTGTGCGAACTCTCTCCGGTCTTGGTGGCAAGCTGCTGCTCGCCTTCTCCCTGATGGCCCTGCTGACCCTGACCGCCTCCCTAGTCGGCTGGTTTGGCCTCAGTCATCTGGGCACCCTGGATCGACGTCTGCAACACACCTTGTTGACCCTGGATGGCGCCCGGGAGCTGGCCCAGGTGAGCAGCGACATACTCGCCTCCTCCCGTCTGCTCACCATGGCGGCCAACGAGGCGGAGCGTACCCACCAGGGCCGATTGCTGACCCTGCAGGGCCAGCAGCTCCAGCGCCTGCTGGGTCAGCTTGGGGAGGGGCGCGAGCAGGATCCAGACTGGCAGTCTCTCGATCAGTTGGGCCTAGCCATTCTCGGCAATGTGGGGCAGCAGGGGCGGCTGGTGGGTGAGCGGTTGGCGTTGCAGGGGCAGGGGGAGCCACTGCGCGCCGAACTGGTGGCGGCCGCTGGCCGAGTCGCCGAGCTGGCGCGCAGCCAGATGGAGAATGCCCAGACGGTGACGGTGGCCAACATCGGCGGCCTCTATCGTCTGCAGGGGGAAGCCGCTCGCTCGGCGCTCGATACCCTGCTCGAACAGGATCTCGACTGGCTCGAGCAGATGACGGAGCTGCGCCACCGTACCCTGATGCAGCAGCAGCGGATCGAGGAGCTGTGGCGCGCCGAGCGTGGTGAGCGCCTCGACAGCTTGATGAGCGATTATGCACAGGACTTGGCGGTGATCCGGCTCAGGGCAGGGGCCGTGGCCGATCCGGGGCGCAGTCAGAAGGTGAGGGAGGCACTGAGTCAATTGGCGCAAGGGGAGCGACTCGCCCAGACACGCCGCCAATGGCTGGGGGTGGGTCAGGCCCTGGTCGCGCTCTCGGCCAGCAATCAGGTATTGATGGAGCGACTCAATCGCAACGTGGCCGAGCGGGTCAAGGGGGCACGCAGCTCCCTCGAGCAGAGCCAGCAGCAGCTTAGTGAGCGACTGACCCAGACCAGACATGCACTGGGGGTGATCGGCGTCCTGACCTTGCTGTCGCTCGGGCTGCTGATGTGGCGCTTCGTCTATGGCCGCATTGTCTGGCCGTTGCAGCGCACCACCCGCAGCCTCAGCGCCCTGGCCCAGGGGGATCTGGGTCAGCCCCTCGTCCCTGTCAGCGGGCGGGATGAACTGGCGCGGCTTGCTCAGGCCCTTGGGGTTTTTCGCGACAACGCCATCGAGCTGCGCCGTTATCAGCAAGCGCTCGAATCCCGGGTCGCGGAGCGCACCGATCAGCTCAGCCTGGCCAATGTGCGTCTCAACGAAGAGGTGGCCAAGCAGGCTCAGGCCAGGGCTGAGGCGGAGCAGGCCAACCGCGCCAAATCCATCTTCCTCGCCACCATGAGCCACGAAATTCGCACCCCCATGAACGGCATACTCGGTGGACTCAGCCTGCTGGAGGAGACAGGACTGAGTCCGGGCCAGCAGCGCTATCTGGCCGCCATCAGCCAGAGCGGCGAGTCCCTGCTCGAGATCCTCAATGACATACTCGACTACTCCAAGATAGAGGCGGGTCACCTGGAGGCCAGGCGGGCGCCCTTCGATCTCCATGGGCTTGCCGATGAGCTGTTGGCGCTGTTTCGCCCAAGAGCCGAGGCCAAGGGGCTGCTATTGAGCCTGTCAGTGGCCCCCGAGCTGCCACGCGCCGTGGAGGGGGATGGCGGCAAGCTGCGCCAGGTACTGGCCAATCTGCTCGGCAATGGCATCAAGTTCACCCGCAGCGGCGAGGTGCGGCTGAGCCTCTCCTCTCTGGGCTGCCATGGGCCCTGCCCCCAGCCCTGCATCCTGTTCACGGTGAGCGATAGCGGGCCCGGCATACCGGCGAGCGAGCAGGAGCGGGTATTCGAGGCATTTCGCCAACGCCGTCGGGATGCGGGTCATCAGGGCGGGACCGGGCTGGGGTTGGCCATCAGCCGCCGCCTGGTCGGCGCCATGGGGGGGGAGCTGCAACTCGCCAGCGAGCCGGGTCAGGGTTGCCGCTTCTCCTTCAGTCTGGCGCTGCAACCCACCGCCTTGTTGCGACCGCGCCAGCAGGCCCGCATCAACCTCAACGAGCCGCGGGACATCCTGCTGGTGGAGGATAACGAGATCAATCGGCTGGTGGCCGAGGGGATGCTGCTGCGCCTCGGTCATCGGGTGGTGATGGCCGAGGATGGCCGCACCGCCCTGGCCGCCATCACGGCGCGCCCCTTCGATCTGGCCCTGCTCGACATCAATCTGCCAGACATGGATGGCATCAGCCTGCGCGAGGATCTCGCCGCCATCAGCGAGGAGGAGCATGGTCAACCCCTGCCCGCCATCGCCATCTCGGCCCAGATGTACCCGGAAGATATACAGCACTGCCTGGGGAGCGGCTTTGCCGGGTTCGTCGGCAAGCCGGTACGGCTGGCTGAGCTGGCAGACAGCATCGCCGGGATCTTCATCCCACCGATGAACCCACATGCCTTGCAGTCCGCCCTGCCTGTTGCCGATGGCCAGGCAAGGGAGGAGGAGGTGGCGCCTCCTCATGTCGGGTATTCGCGGCATGCCGGGCCCTGGGAGGCAGATCCTGCCGAGCTTGCCGCCGTGGGAGCCATATTGGATGAGGATCTCCGCCAACTGGGCAGCAAGCGCATCGCGACCATGCTGAGGTTGTTCGAGCAGCAGGGAGAGGGGTTGGTGAGCGAGCTGCTGGTGACGGCCCCCGGCGAGGCGCGTCGTCGGCTCGCCCACAAGCTCAGGGGCAGCGCCGCCAGTCTGGGGCTGAACGCCTTGGCCGCCCTCTGCGAGCAGCTGGAGGCGGGGCAGGGGGATCCCGAGGCGCTGGCACGCCAGTGGCCTCAGGCGTTGGCCGCCCTGGCGCTGTGGCGACGGGCCCAGGGATGGGTTGAGGAGTCAGGGAGCCGGTGAGGCTATGGTGCGGACGGTCGCGGTCAGGCTGGGGGGCTCCGGGCCAAGGTGGCGCAGGATCTGGCCTGCCTCGGCGATGTGGTGGCGCTGCCCATCGCCCCCCTGCTGCTCTGCCGGCTGCGCGAATGCCCGCTCTCCTCCCTGACTCAGGCTTGCTGCAATAGCCTGGCAATCCCGCCCACCGTTGACTCTCCTGGTGTCGCCCTGGCTGGCCGAGTCCTGATGATGCCGCCGCTGCCGAGGCCATGTTGCATCTGGCAGGGATAGGGCCTGGCACTCAGCCCGAGCCCCCATTCGGGGAGTGGTGACACTCACTTATGGTTTTTTTTACATATATTCAACATTTTTTTGGGTGGTCGGACTGTCCCTTTGATGTCGCTGCGGTTACAATGCGCGGGCCCCATATCGCCCACGCGCAAACGATTTTCAGGAGATAAACGGATGTTGAAACGTGACATGACCATCGCAGGCTATGACCCTCAGCTGTGGCAGGCCATCACAGACGAAACCCGTCGTCAGGAAGAGCATATCGAACTGATCGCGTCTGAGAACTACACCAGCCCCCGGGTCATGGAAGCCCAGGGCTCCCAGTTGACCAACAAGTACGCCGAAGGCTATCCGGCCAAGCGCTACTACGGTGGTTGCGAGTACGTCGACGTGGTCGAAACCCTGGCCATCGAACGTGCCAAGGAGCTGTTTGGTGCCACTTACGCCAACGTGCAGCCGCACTCCGGCTCCCAGGCCAACAGCGCCGTCTATATGGCGCTGCTGCAGCCGGGCGATACCGTACTGGGCATGAACCTGGCCCACGGCGGTCACCTGACTCATGGCTCCCCGGTCAACTTCTCCGGCAAGCTGTACAACATCATCCCTTACGGCATCGATGAGTCCGGCAAGATTGACTATGACGAGATGGAGCGCCTGGCCGTTGAGCACAAGCCGAAGATGATGATCGGTGGCTTCTCCGCCTACTCCGGCGTGGTTGACTGGGCGCGTATGCGCGAGATCGCCGACAAGATTGGTGCCTGGCTGTTCGTCGACATGGCCCACGTGGCGGGTCTGATCGCCGCTGGCGTCTACCCGAACCCGGTGCCCCATGCTCACATCGTCACCTCCACCACCCACAAGACCCTGGCCGGTCCCCGTGGTGGTCTGATCCTCTCCGCCGCCGATGACGAAGATCTCTACAAGAAGCTGAACTCCGCCGTCTTCCCTGGCGGCCAGGGCGGCCCGCTGATGCACGTCATCGCCGGCAAGGCCGTGGCCTTCAAAGAGGCGCTGGAGCCCGAGTTCAAGACCTACCAGGCTCAGGTTGTCAAGAACGCCAAAGCCATGGCGGCGACCTTCATCGAGCGCGGCTACAAGATCGTCTCCGGCGGTACCGACAACCATCTGATGCTGGTGGACTTGATTGGCCGTGAGCTGACTGGCAAAGAGGCCGATGCGGCCCTTGGTAAAGCCAACATCACCGTCAACAAGAACTCGGTGCCCAATGATCCGCGTTCCCCCTTCGTCACCTCGGGTGTGCGGATCGGTACCCCGGCCATTACCCGCCGTGGTTTCAAGGAAGCCGAGTCCATCGAGCTGACCCACTGGATCTGTGACGTGCTGGACAATCACGACAACGACGAAGTGCTGGCGACAGTGCGCGAGAAAGTGCTGGCCATCTGCGCGCGTCTGCCGGTTTATGCCTGATACGCCAGATATCTTGGTTTGATAACAATGCCACCCTCGGGTGGCATTGTTTTTTGCATTCCGGCCCCGCCATGGGCACCATGCTTGTGCAACCAAGCGAGGAGGCTGCATGCCCAAAGAGACCACCATCACCGACGAGGAAGCGATCCTGTCCATCCGCGCCCAGTACCACTTTCGCCCCGCGCCCGAGGGGCTGCTCGCCTGGGATGTGCGCAGGCTGGTGAGGCTCAGCCGTGCGCTGCCAGTGCGCGCGGTGCCGCTTGCGCAGATTGCTGAGCTGGACAGCGTGCACTGGTACGGGCATGGCAGCGTGCAGCCCACGGTGCGCAGCATCGTCGAGCACTGCCAGCTGATGCTGGCCGCGGATCTCGCCTATCCCATCATCCTGGACAGCGCGGGCCGGGTCATGGATGGCATGCACAGGGTGAGCAAGGCGCTGATGCAGGGGGCGACCCACATCGATGCGGTGCAGTTCGGGCAAGATCCGGTGCCCGACTATGTGGATTGCGATCCCGATACCTTGCCCTATGACGACTGAATTGGCGTCATTTAAGCCCCAGTGACACCTGCGGGTGGCATTGTTTTTTCTGGGCTTTTACCGGTTTTGGGTGGCCGTGTTACACTGGCCGGCCACGATCCTGACCCCGCGGGGCAGGTGCCTTTTCCGTTAACGCCGGAGGTCCGATGCATTGCCCTTTCTGTAGTGCCGTTGATACCAAGGTGATCGATTCCCGGTTGGTGGCAGAAGGCCATCAGGTGCGCCGCCGCCGTGAGTGTCTGCTCTGTCATGAGCGTTTCACTACCTTCGAGATGGCCGAGCTGGTGATGCCGCGAGTCATCAAGTCCAATGGCTCGCGCGAGCCCTTCAACGAGGACAAGCTGCGTGCCGGCATACTGCGGGCCCTGGAGAAGCGACCGGTGAGCATGGAGGCCATCGAAAAAGGGGTCAACCACATCAAGTCGCGGCTGCGCGCCACCGGCGAGCGGGAAGTCCCCTCCAAGATGGTGGGCAACCTGGTGATGGACGAGCTCAAGAGCCTCGACAAGGTCGCCTATATCCGCTTTGCCTCCGTCTATCGCAGCTTTGAAGACATTCGTGAATTTGGCGAAGAGATCGCCAAGCTGGAGAAGTAGCCTGGAACAAGGCTCGACATGCGACAGACGAGATTTTCTTCGTCAGTCACCGCTTTGAAGACATTCGTCTTTTTATGTAAATAATGCGGCGAAGAGATCGCCAAGCTGGAGAGGTAAGTCTTTCTGCTAACCCATGTTGCCGCGTCCGATTACGCTGCGCTAATCGAACCTACGATACTGCGCAAAGCCGGGATGTTTTGTCAGAGGAGCCCAGATGTTTAGTCAAGATGATTACCAATGGATGAGTCGGGCCCTCGAACTGGCTCGCCGTGGCCGCTATACCACGGCCCCCAACCCCTGCGTCGGCTGCGTGCTGGTCAAGGATGGCGTCGTGGTCGGCGAGGGCTGGCACCAGCGTGCCGGCCAGCCTCATGCCGAGGTCTATGCCCTCCATGGCGCAGGTGAAGTCGCCCGTGGCGCGACTGCCTACGTGACCCTGGAGCCCTGCTCCCATCATGGCCGCACGCCGCCCTGCGCCGAGGCCTTGATTGAGGCGGGGGTGGCCCGGGTGGTGGCCGCCATGGTCGATCCCAATCCCCAGGTCGGCGGGCGTGGTCTGCGCATGCTCTCCGAGGCCGGCATCAAGACCGACTTCGGTCTGCTCAGCGCCGAGGCCGAAGCCCTCAACCCCGGTTTCTTCAAACGGATGCGCACTGGTTTCCCGCAGGTCACCGTCAAGCTCGGTGCCAGCCTGGATGGGCGCACCGCCATGAAGAGTGGCGAGAGCCAGTGGATCACCGGTCCCCTGGCCCGTGCCGACGTACAGCGGCTGCGGGCGCGTCACGATGCCGTGCTCTCCAGTGCCGAGACGGTGCTGGCCGACGGCGCGTCCCTCAACGTGCGCTGGGACGAGTTGCCAGCCTCGGTCAAGCTTGCCTATCCCAAGGAGAGCCTGCGCCAGCCCTTGCGGGTGGTGATTGACTCCCAAAACCGCATCACGCCGGACTTGCCGCTCTTTGCAAGCCCGGGTCCCGTGCTGCTGGCGAGGCTGCAAAGTGAAGGGGAGTGGCCAGAGACGGTGCAGCAGCTCACCCTGCCCAAGCTGGATGGGCGGGTCGATCTGGTCAGTCTGTTCATGTTGCTGGCCAAACAGGGGATCAACTCTGTGCTGGTCGAGGCGGGGCCGCGCCTGTGTGGTGCCCTGCTTGAGAAGGGGCTGGTGGACGAGCTGGTGCTCTATCAGGCGCCTAAATTGCTGGGTGACGAGGGCAGAGGCATGTTCCAGTTGCCGGGCCTGGATCGTCTGTTCCAGGCACCCAAACTGACCCTGAAAGATGTGCGACTGGTCGGTCAGGACGTCAGGATCACGGCCAAGCTAGCTTGAGCCAGATGAGGTAGAAACCATGTTTACCGGAATTATCGAAACCATGGGCACCCTGGTCGAGCTGCGTCGCCAGGGGGAAGACGTGGTCTTGACGGTCGAGGCCCCCGGGCTCGATTTTAGCGACGTCAAGCTGGGCGACTCCATTGCCACCAATGGCGTATGTCTCACCGTCGTCACCCTGGGCGACAAGCGCTACAGCGCGGATGTCTCGCTCGAAACCTTGTCGCGCAGCGGCTTTGCCCAGGCAAGAGTCGGGGACAGGGTCAATCTGGAGAAGGCACTGACCCCGAGTTCGCGGCTCGGCGGCCACCTGGTCTCCGGTCATGTGGATGGCGTGGGAGAGGTGAAGAGCAAGTCCAGCAGCGGTCGCGCCATCGAGTACTGGGTGAAGGCGCCCGCGGAACTCTCGCGCTACATCGCCGAGAAGGGATCCATCGCGGTGGATGGCATCAGCCTGACGGTCAACGCCGTCAAGGGCGACGATTTTCGGCTCACCATAGTGCCTCACACCGCCCAGGAGACCACGATCGCGAATTGGAAGCCGGGCCACAGGGTCAACCTGGAGGTGGATCAGATAGCCCGCTATCTCGAACGGCTGCTGCAAGGTGGCGCCCAAGGCAGACAAGGGGCACCGGCCTCCAACCTGACCTTGGAGAAGTTGGCCCAATCGGGTTTTTTGTGAACCCGGTCTGATTGAAACGGGGCCAGCTGCCCCCATCTAGTCTTTATGCTTTTATCACCTTTGACGGAGTAGCCCATGGCGCTGAGCACAACCCAGGAAATCATTGCCGATATCAAGGCTGGCAAGATGGTTATCCTGATGGATGACGAAGACAGGGAGAATGAAGGGGACCTCATCATGGCGGCCTCCTGCGTGCGCCCCGAGGACATCAACTTCATGGCCCGCTACGGCCGTGGCCTCATCTGTCTGACCCTGACCCGGGATCGCTGCAAACAGCTGGCGCTGCCGCTCATGGTAGACCGCAACAACGCCCAGTTCTCCACCGCGTTCACCGTGACCATAGAAGCGGCCGAAGGGGTGACGACCGGCATCTCCGCCGCCGATCGCGCCGTGACCGTGCTGGCCGCCGTGGCCCCCGATGCCAAGGCCGCCGATCTGGTGCAGCCGGGTCACATCTTCCCGTTGATGGCGCAGGATGGCGGCGTGCTGACCCGTGCCGGTCACACCGAGGCAGGTTGCGATCTGGCTCGCCTTGCGGGCTTTGAGGCGGCTTCGGTCATCGTCGAGATCCTCAACGAAGATGGCAGCATGGCCCGTCGTCCCGACCTTGAGATCTTCGCCGAGCAGCACGGCATCAAGCTCGGCACCATCGCCGACCTCATCGAGTATCGCAACCAGCACGAGACCACGGTGGAGAAGGTGGCCGAGTGCAAGCTGCCCACCGAGTTCGGTGAATTTGATCTGGTCACCTTCCGCGACACCATAGACAACCAGGTGCACTTCGCCCTCAAGAAAGGGGAGGTCAAGGCTGACCAGCCCACTCTGGTGCGGGTCCATCTGCACGATGTGCTGAGCGATCTGCTGCTGACCGATCGCCACAGCGCCCGTAGCTGGCCTTTGCCCAAATCCATGGCCCGTATCGCGGCCGAGGGCGGTGTGCTGGTGATCCTGGGGGCGGAAGCCGATGGCAATGAGCTGCTGGCGCGGGTCAAGGGATTCGAGGCCACGGATAAAGGGCTGGCGCCGGAAGGGGCCAAGTGGCAGGGCACCTCGCGCCGGGTCGGCGTCGGTTCCCAGATCCTCAAGGCGCTCGGGGTCGGCAAGATGCGTCTGCTTAGCTCGCCGAAGAAATACCATGCCCTCGGCGGTTTCGGCCTGGAAGTGGTCGAATACGTCGGCGAGTAAACGAGACTCCGATTTTGAATATGTAAACTCATGCCCGCCATGCGGGCATGGTTTTTGTCGAGGGTCTGTTGTGCTAGACTGTGCGCACTTTTGACCCCGGCCACATTTGACTGCACAGCTACAGGATTGCCAATGAAGGTTATCGAAGGGAATATCGCCGCCCCCGAGGCGCGCGTTGCAATTGTCGTTGCCCGTTTCAACAGCTTCATCAACGAGAGCCTGATCGATGGCGCCGTTGACGTATTGAAGCGTCAAGGTCAGGTGCAAGAAAGCAATCTCACCCTGGTGCGTGTGCCGGGTGCCGTCGAAATTCCGCTGGCTATCAAGAAGCTGGCCAAGAGTGGCAACTACGACGCCATCGTTGCCCTGGGCACCGTCATTCGCGGTGGCACTTACCACTTCGAACTGGTGGCCAGCGAGAGCAGCAAGGGCATGGCCCAGGTGATGATGGAGTATGAAATCCCCGTCGCCTTTGGCGTATTGACCACTGAGAACATAGAACAAGCCATCGAGCGCGCCGGTACCAAGGCGGGTAACAAGGGTGCAGAGGCTGCATTGAGTGCGCTCGAAATGATCAACGTCCTGAAACAGCTTTAAGGAATAATACATTGAAACCGTCCGAGCGCCGTAAGGCCCGCCATTGCGCCACTCAGGCCATCTACCAGTGGCAGATGACCAAGGCAAACGTAGGTGACATCGAAGAGCAGTTCAAGATAGATCAGGACACCAAAGGGGTGGATCTGAGCTATTTCCGTGACTTGCTGTTCGGGGTTGCCCTGCATTGCAACGAGCTGGACAAGGTGTTTGCACCTTTCCTCTCCCGTCCGCTGGAAGAAGTGGACATGGTGGACAAGGCAATCCTGCGCCTGGCGACCTATGAGCTGACTCGTCGTGATGATGTGCCGCCACGGGTGGTGATCAACGAGGCGATCGAGCTGGCCAAGGCGTTTGCCGCCGATGACAGCCACAAGTTTGTCAACGGCGTCCTGGACAAGGTCATCAAGACGTTGAGCAAGCGTTAATCCCTGTTCCACAGCATTAAGAGAGGAGCCAGCCTAACCGCTGGCTTTTTACTGTATGGGTGAATTTGAGCTGATAGAGAAGTACTTCAAGGTCCCTCACGCCCGCAAGGATGTGGTGATGGGCCCCGGAGATGACTGTGCCCTGCTGACCCTGCCCGCCGATACCCAACTGGCGGTGAGCACCGATACCCTGGTGAGTGGCGTGCACTTCTTTCCCGACATGGATCCGGTGGATCTCGGCTACAAGGCGTTGGCGGTCAATCTGTCCGATCTCGCCGCCATGGGCGCCGAGCCGCGCTGGGTCTCCCTGGCGCTGACCCTGCCAGCCATCAACGAGCAGTGGGTCGCGGGGTTTGCCGAGGGCTTCCTCGAACTCGCCGAATATTACAACGTGGCCCTGGTGGGGGGAGACATGACCCGCGGGCCGCTCTCCATCACCGTCTCGGTCAAAGGCTCTGTGCCGACCGGCCGCGCCCTGCTGCGCAGTGGCGCCAAGGCGGGGGATGGCATCTATGTCACCGGCACCCTCGGGGATGCGGCCCTGGCGCTCTCTCATCTGCTCGGCAAACGGGTGCTCAACGAGAACCAGCTGGCCGCGGTGCTGCCGCGCCTCGATCATCCCCATCCACGCATTCTGGCAGGTCAGGCATTGCGGGGACTGGCGGGCAGTGCCCTGGATCTCTCCGATGGTCTGGCGTCGGATCTGGGCCACATCTTGAAAGCATCCGGGGTCAGGGCCCAGATTGACTTGGATCTGCTGCCGCTCTCGCCCGTCATGCAAGATGCCGTCTTCCCGGAAGATGCCTGGCAGTTGGCGCTGGCGGGGGGTGATGATTACGAACTCTGCTTCACCGTGCCGGAAGAGCATCGAGGGGCCCTGGATACCGCCCTGGCTCACAGTGGGGTCAAGTTCAGCCGTATCGGCCGCATCCTGGCCGGTGAACCGGGCATCGATTATGTGCGCGCAGAGCAAGCGGTCGAACTAGATCTAAAAGGCTGGGATCACTTCGCGTGATGCCTTGGCAAGGCTGGGATTATCTGCATGATGCAATTGAAAGGAGGGATTCCTCACATGATCAAACCCGAGCTTAAGAGACTGAACCTGAGAAATCCGCTCCATCTGCTGGCGGTGGGGTTTGGCGCAGGTCTCTCTCCCAAGGCACCTGGCACCATGGGGACACTGGTCGCCATTCCACTCTATCTGCTGGTGAGTGGCCTCTCTACGCCCTGGTTTATCGCCCTGTTGGTGCTGGGCTTCGTGGCTGGCATCTCTATCTGCCAGAGCGCCACCGATGCCATCGGCATGGATGACCATGGCGGCATCGTCTGGGACGAGGTGATTGGCTTTGGCATCACCATGATAGCGGCGCCAGCGGGCTGGTGCTGGATCCTGGCGGGTTTCCTGCTGTTCCGGCTGTTTGATGTGCTCAAACCCTGGCCCATCAGCTGGTTCGATCGCCGCATTCATGGGGGGATCGGCATCATGCTCGATGATGTCATCGCGGGCCTGTTTGCCCTGCTTTGTATGCAATTACTGGCCATCTGGCTGATTTGAGCCGGATGAAGGAGGGCGCCCCTGAGGCGCCCTCCTTATATATGACTGTTTGGTTTTCATTCACTGGCAGATGCTGCCGTCAAAAAAACATTTCACATAAATATTCACTACTCACTCGACACTTCCCACTATCACTTCGTTAGTCACTTATGCTGCTTGTTAATAGATTGTGTCATATCAACTTTGTTTATATAGGCAATAATTAGTTTAATCAGCTGCTTTTTGCGTAATAGATCACGATTTATAGCTGGTGATACACCATGACGCACCGCAAAGTATTGCGAAATTGTATATCCAGATCATTTACTCTTTCGGCCAAAGCGTCTAAGTTACTGGCGGGTTATTCCAAAAAAATGCAAAAAACCCGCCCGGATCGCTGGTTTCCCTGCCTCATGGATTGAGCACTCTTTGCCCAAGGTACAAACCGGCATCTGCGGCTGATTTACGGAAGAATTATTTGGGACGGATGTCCCCCGCAGAGGTAAATATGTCCTTGCTAGAAGTTAAAAACTTGCGGATTGAGTATCCCTCCCGCTACGGGGTACTGGCCGCGGTGAAGGATCTCTCTTTCTGTGTCGAGAAGGGTGAGGTCGTTGGCGTCGTGGGTGAGTCCGGCGCTGGCAAATCCACCATCGGCAATGCGGTGATCGATTTGCTGAGTCCACCGGGCCATATCGCCCGGGGGGATATCTATCTCAATGGCGAACTCATCTCCGGCAAGAGTCAGAACGAGATGCGGGCCATTCGTGGCTCCCGCATCGGTTTCATCTTCCAGGATCCCATGACCTCGCTGAATCCGCTGTTTACCGTGGAGCATCAGCTGGTTGAGACCATACTCGCCAATACCGAGCTCAACCACAGTCAGGCGGTCGCCAAGGCCCTCGAGCTGATGACGGCGGTCGGGATCCCGAGCCCGGAGCTGCGCATCAAGCAGTATCCCCATCAGTTTTCCGGTGGCATGCGTCAGCGGGTGGTCATCGCCATCGCACTCTCCTGCGATCCCGAGCTCATCATCGCCGATGAGCCGACCACGGCGCTGGACGTCTCCATCCAGGATCAGATCCTGCAACTCATCCGCACCCTCTGCAAGGAGCGGGACGTGGGCTGCATGCTGGTCACCCATGACATGGGCGTGGTCTCCAACGTCACCGACAAGGTGGCGGTCATGTATCGCGGTGATCTGGTGGAATTCGGCACTACCGAGCAGGTACTGGGGGCCCCGAATCACCCCTATACCCGCAGCCTCATCTCGGCGGTGCCCCGCTCCGACGTGAAGCTGGTGCGCTTCCCGCTGGTCTCGTACATCGAAGATGCCAGTGCGCCCGATACCAGCATCGACCTCAAGACCCACTGGCTCGGCCAGAGTCAGGATCAGCGTGCCTATGAAGGCGCCCTGTTGCGGGTCGAGCAGGTGGATCTGAAGTTCGTCACCAAGGACTCCTTCTTCCCGAGCCGCCGTGAATACGTGCAGGCTTGCAACAATATCAACTTCGAGATCTTCGAAGGGGAGACCTTCGGTCTGGTGGGGGAGTCTGGCTCCGGCAAGTCCACCATAGCCCGTGCCATCACCGGTCTCTATCCGCCTGACAGCGGCAAGATAGTGTTCGAGGGGATAGATCTCACCGCCATCAAGCACGAGAGCGAGCGTCGTCCGCTGCGCCGCCAGATGCAGATGGTGTTCCAGAACCCTTACTCCTCGATGAATCCGCGCATGAAGGTCCGTGACATCATCTCCGAGCCCATCCGTTTCCACCGACTGGCCGAGGAGAATCAGATCGACGGCATCGTCAGCGATCTGCTCGATCATGTCGGCCTTGGTCGGGGCGCCGGGGTCAAGTACCCCCACGAGTTCTCCGGCGGCCAGCGCCAGCGCATCTCTATCGCTCGCGCCCTGGCGACCCGGCCCCGTTTCCTGATCTGCGACGAGCCTACCTCGGCGCTGGATGTCTCGGTTCAGGCACAGATACTCAATTTGCTCAAGGATCTGCAAAAAGAGCTCGGCCTCACCATGCTGTTTATCAGCCATGATCTGCCGGTTATCCGCCAGATGTGCGATCGCATCGGGGTGATGAAACATGGTCATCTGGTCGAGGTGGCCGAGACGGAAAAACTCTTTACCAATGCCGAGCATGAGTACAGCCGCAAGCTGATCTCCCTCATGCCGGAATTTAAGGGAATGTCCCGCGAGGGGCTGGAAATCGCAAGCTAGGAAAGCACCGGCCTGCCGGTTTTTTGTGAAAAAGAGTGTCAATAAAAAGCTAACAGCATGGAGAAAGACATGAAGAAAGGATTATCCAAGATTGCAATGGCATTGTTTGCGGCCGGTTTGGCCTTCAATGTCTCTGCCGCCGATATCAAGGTTGCCGTGGCCTCGGATCCGACCTCGCTGGATCCCCAGGAGCAGCTCTCCGGTCAGACCCTGGAGATGTCTCACCTGGTGTTCGATCCCTTGATGCGTTACACCCAGGATCTGCAGTTCGAGCCGCGTCTGGCCGAGAAATTTGAACGTATCGATGACAAGACGGTCCGTTTCCACCTGCGCAAGGGCGTCAAGTTCCACTCCGGCAACGACTTCACCGCCGATGATGTGGTGTGGACCGTCAACCGTCTGAAAGCCTCTGTCGATTTCAAGGCCATCTTCGACCCTATCGCCGAAGTGAAGAAAGTGGATGACTACACCGTCGATCTGATCACGGCCAAGCCATTCCCCTTGGTACTGCAGACAGTGACCTACATCTTCCCGATGGACTCCAAGTTCTATACCGGCAAGGATGAGAACGGTAAAGACAAGGCCGAGATCGTCAAGAATGGCAGCTCCTATGCCTCTACCCATGTTTCCGGTACTGGCCCGTTCAGCGTCAAGTTCCGCGAGCAGGGTGTCAAGCTGGAATACACCCGCAACGCCAACTACTGGGACAAAGCCTCCAAGGGTAACGTTCAGAATCTGACCCTGGTGCCGATCAAGGAAGATGCGACCCGTGTCGCTGCCCTGCTCGGCGGTGACGTTGATGTCATCTACCCGGTCGCCCCGAACGATCTGGAACGCGTCCAGAAAGGCAAGGACACCCAGCTGGTGACCCTGTCCGGTACCCGCGCCATCATCATCGAGCTGAACCAGGCCACCAACCCGGCCCTGAAAGACAAGCGTGTGCGTCAGGCCATCAACTACGCCATCAACCAGGTGGGCATCGTCGAGAAGATCAACAAAGGCTTCGGTACTCCCGCTGGCCAGCTGAGCCCGAAAGGCTACGCCGGTCACAACGAAGCCCTGGTGCCTCAGTATGATTTGACCAAGGCCAAGGCGCTGATGAAGGAAGCCGGTTACGAGCAGGGCTTCAAGATGAGCTTCATCTCCCCGGCCGCCCGTTATGTCAACGATGTCAAAATTGCCCAGGCAGTCTCCGCCATGCTCTCCAAGATCAACATCAAGGTTGACCTGAAGACCATGCCGGTGGCTCAGTACTGGCCAGAGTTTGACAAGTGTGCCGCTGACATGCAGCTGATCGGCTGGCACTCAGACACCGAAGATACCGCCAACTTCTTCGAGTTCCTGACCTTCACCAAGAGCGCCGAGACTGGCATGGGCCAGTACAACTGTGGTGGCTACGCCAACCCAGAAGCTGACAAGATGGTGATGGAAGCCAACACCGAAACTGACCCGGCCAAGCGCAGTGCCATGCTGCAGAAAGTCGAAGCCATGCTGATCGACGATGCCGCCTATGTGCCCTTGCATTGGGAAAACCTGGCCTACGGTGCCAAGAAAAATGCCGACATCAAGCCCATCGTCAACGTGATGAACTTCCCGTACTTTGGCGACCTGGTCGTAGGCAAGTAATAGCGTCATAAGAAGGACCGGCGGGGGCATCACTGGCAACAGTGGCCCCCGCCATTAACAGAAGCCGGTGCCAAGACATCGGCCAGAGTCAAGGACAAGCATGTTTACATTCCTGCTGAAACGGTTCTATCAGGCCGTGATAGTGATGTTCGTCATCAGCCTGGTCGCCTTCTCCATCCAGGACAATCTGGGGGATCCCCTGCGTGAGTTGGTGGGACAATCTGTCTCCGAGGCTCAGCGTCAGGTGTTGCGCGATCAGATGGGGCTCAACGATCCCTTCCTGGTGAAGTACAGTCGCTTCTTGAAAAATGCGCTGCAAGGAGATCTGGGCACGTCCTATTTCTTCAAACGTCCGGCCCTCGAAGTCATACTCGACAAGCTGGTTGCGACACTCGAACTGGTGTTCGGGGCGGCCCTCATCATAGTCGTGGTCTCTATTCCGCTCGGCGTTTATTCCGCTATCCGCCCGCGCAGCATAATGACCAAAATCATCATGGCAGTGAGCAGCATAGGCATCTCAATTCCTGTGTTCTTGACCGCTATCATGCTGATGTACCTCTTCTCTATCCAACTTGGCTGGTTGCCCGCCTATGGCCGTGGCGAGACCTATAACCTGCTGGGTTGGGAATCCGGTTTCTTCACCTGGGACGGCATCTTGCACCTGATCCTGCCCGCGGTGTCGCTCTCTTCCATCATGCTGCCGCTGTTTATCCGGCTGGTGCGCTCCGAAATGCTGGAGCAGCTCTCTTCCGAGTACGTGAAGTTTGCCCGTGCCAAGGGGTTGGATAACAACAAGGTCTACTACCAGCATGCCCTGAAGAACACCATGCTGCCGGTGATCACCGTCGGCGGCGTGCAGATCGGTACCATGGTGGCCTATACCATCTTGACCGAGAGCGTGTTCCAGTGGCCCGGGACAGGTTTCCTGTTCCTGGAAGCCATCCACCGGGTCGATACCCCGCTGATCACTGCCTATGTCATCTTCGTGGGTCTTATCTTCGTGGTGACCAATACCCTGGTCGACCTGCTCTACGGGTTCATCAACCCGACCGTTAACCTGACTGCCAAGGGGTAAGCATGACTAACGCTGTGACTGCAAGCCCAAGCCGCTGGGCGCGTTTTAAAAATTCCGACATCGTCTACTATTTCCTGCGCGATAAAGTAGCCATGTTCAGTTTTGCCATCTTCGTGGCATTCGTGTTGGCCGCCTTGCTGGCACCCTGGCTGGCGCCGCACAATGTCTACGATCTGACCAGCTTCGACCTGATGGATGCCGAGCTGCCGCCCTCCTGGCTGGAAGGGGGAGACATACGTTTTTGGCTGGGCACCGATAACCAGGGACGGGATATCTGGAGCACCATTTTGTATGGCGCCCGTATCTCGCTGACCATAGGTCTGTTCGCGGTGGGTCTGCAACTGGTGCTGGGCATCGTCATCGGCCTCATCGCCGGCTATTACGGTGGCCGTATCGACAGCCTGCTGATGCGCTTCGCCGATGTGCAGTTGTCATTCTCCACCATGATGGTGGCCATCATCATCTCTGCCATCTTCCAGGCAAGTTTTGGCTCCGAACTCTATGCCGAGTTCGCCATCATCATGTTGGTGGTGATCATCGGCATCGCCGAGTGGCCGCAATATGCCCGGACGGTACGCGCCTCCGTGCTGGCGGAGAAGAAGAAAGAGTATGTGGAATCTGCCCAGGTGATGGGATTCCGTGCCCCGCGCATCATGTTCCGTCACATACTGCCAAACTGCCTGTCGCCCATCCTGGTCATCTCTACCGTACAGGTTGCGAATGCCATCATGAGTGAGGCGGCGCTCTCCTTCCTGGGGCTCGGCATGCCGGTGGATCAGCCCTCCCTGGGGTCGCTCATCAGTGTCGGTTTCAACTACATCTTCTCCGGCTCCTGGTGGATCACCGCCTTCCCAGGCATCTGTCTGGTGGTGCTGGTGCTGGTCATCAACCTGCTGGGTGACTGGCTGCGGGATGTGTTTAACCCGAAAATCTACAAGGGTTAACTCGGGTTAGCGGTAAGACAAGAAGGGCGCCATAAGGCGCCCTTCTCTATTGCTCGCAGGTCATCTCATCAGGCCTGCTGCCAGGCCTGGATGCTGGCCAGGATGCCTGCACTGTCGAGACCCAGCATGGCGTAGATCTCCTCCTGGGTGCCCTGTTCGATAAAGCGGTCGGGCAGGCCAAGATTGAGTACCGGTTTGCACTGCCTGGTCCGCATCAGCAGCTCGTTCACCGCAGAGCCGGCCCCGCCCATGATGGCGTTGTCCTCTATGGTGACGAACTCATGGTGGCTGGCAGCCAGGGAGAGCACCAGGGCCTCATCCATGGGTTTGACGAAGCGCATGTCCACCAGGGTGGCGTCCAGCGCCTCGGCGGCGGCCTTGGCCTGATGGAGCAGGGTGCCAAACGCCAAGATGGCGAGCCCCTTGCCGTCGCGAAGGATGCGACCCTTGCCCAGCGCCAATGCCTGCATCTCGGTCTGAACCTCGATGCCACAGCCACTGCCGCGCGGATAGCGCACCGCCGCAGGCTGGTTGCACTGATAGCCGGTGTAGAGCATCTGGCGGCACTCGTTCTCATCGGACGGGGTCATGACGACCATGTTCGGCACGGTGCGCAGGAAGCTGATGTCAAACGCGCCCTGATGAGTGGGGCCGTCGGCACCGACCAGACCGGCGCGGTCGATGGCGAACAGCACCGGCAGCTCTTGCAGGGCCACGTCGTGGATCAGCTGGTCATAGGCCCGTTGCAGGAAGCTGGAGTAGATGGCGACCACGGGTTTCTGGCCCGAGATGGCGAGCCCGGCGGCGAAGGTCACTGCATGCTGTTCGGCGATGGCCACATCGAAGTAGCGGTTGGGGTACTGCTGGCTGAATTTGACCAACCCTGAACCTTCGCGCATGGCGGGGGTAATGCCGACCAGACGTTCATCTGCGGCGGCCATGTCGCACAGCCACTGGCCGAAGATAGCCGAGAAGCTCGGTTTGCCCGGGGTCGACTTGGGCAGTGCCCATTCGTCCGGGTTGAACTTGGGCACGGCGTGATAACCGATAGGATCCTTCTCGGCAGGCTCGTAGCCCTTGCCCTTCTTGGTTTTGATGTGCAGCAGCTGGGGACCCTTGAGGTTGCGCATGTTGCGCAGGGTCTCGACCAGGGCATCGATATCGTGGCCGTCGATGGGACCTATGTAATTGAAACCGAACTCTTCAAACAGGGTGCCTGGCACCACCATGCCCTTGAGGTGCTCCTCTGCGCGCCTGGCCAGTTCCTTGACGGGAGGCAGGCCGGACAACACCTTCTTGCCCCCTTCGCGAATGGTGGTGTAGAGCTTGCCTGACATGATGCGGGCGAGGTGATTATTCAGCGCGCCGACGTTTTCCGAGATAGACATCTCGTTGTCATTGAGCACCACCAACATGTCCTTGTGGACGTCCCCTGCATGATTGAGTGCCTCGAAGGCCATGCCGGCAGTGATGGCGCCATCGCCGATCACCGCCACTACCTTGCGGCCCAATCCTTCGCTTTCGGCGGCGACGGCCATGCCGAGCGCAGCGCCGATGGAGGTGCTGGAGTGGCCGACCGAGAGCACGTCATATTCGCTCTCGCCGCGCCAGGGGAAGGGGTGCAGACCATCCTTCTTGCGAATGCTATGAATGCGCTCGCGCCGCCCGGTCAAAATCTTGTGGGGATAGGCTTGATGGCCCACGTCCCACACCAGCCGATCGAAGGGGGTGTTGTAGACGTAATGCAGGGCGACCGTCAGCTCGACCGTGCCAAGACCAGAGGCGAAGTGCCCGCTGGAACGGCTCACCGAGCGCAGCAAGTACTCACGTAACTCGTTGCACAGGACGGGCAGGCGCTCCTTGGGCAGGGATCTTAACTCAACCGGGGTGTCAGCGAGGGCCAGGTTGGGGAACTTGCTTATATCAACGCTCATATTGTTACTGTTATCCAGCGTTCAGTGGGTTCGCTCGATGATGTAATCGGCAAACGCTTCCAGAATATCGGTATTGTAGGGCAAAGGGCGCAGGGCTGTTAAGGCTTTGCCGTGCAGTTCGCGAGCCAGCTCACGGGCCTGCTCCAGGCCGAGCAGCGCCGGGTAGGTGCTCTTGGCCAGTGCCAGATCCGAGCCCTGAGGCTTGCCTAGGGTGGCGGTATCCCCGGTGATGTCCAGTATGTCGTCTTGCACCTGGAAGGCGAGACCGATGGCGGCGGCATACGCTTGCAGCGCACTCAGGGTCTGTGCATCGATATCAGCCTTGCACAGGGCCCCCAGGGTGACGGCGCATTCGATGAGCGCCCCGGTCTTGTGGCGATGTACCTGCTCGAGTTCGGTCAAGCTTATCTGCCGACCTTCGGCTTGCAGGTCGAGTGCCTGGCCACCGCACATCCCCAGATAGCCCGAGGCGCGGGCCAGGGTACTGAGCATTCGGACCCGGTTTGCCATCAATGCGCCAGGCATGGGGTGGTCTGCCAGGATAGAGAACGCCAGGGTTTGCAGGGCGTCTCCCGCCAGGATGGCGGTACCTTCGTCGAACGCCTTGTGCACAGTGGGTTGACCACGACGCAGATCGTCGTCATCCATGGCGGGCAGATCGTCGTGCAGCAGGGAATAGGCGTGAATGCACTCTACCGCCGCCGCCGGACCATCGAGCAGATCAGCCTCAACGGCCAACATCTCGCCGACGGCATAGACCAGGAAGGGGCGCACCCGTTTCCCACCCAATAGCAGACCGTATTTCATGGCGTCGCGCAGACGCGGCGCCATGGGGGGCAGGGCATCGAGCTGTTGTGACAGCCGATCATCGATACGCTGGCGATGGAGGCGAGAGAAACTATCCAGCGACACGGTTCAGGCTCCTTGTTCGGGTTGGAAGGGAACAGCTTGCTCGCTGCCATCGGCCTGGCTCAGCAGGATGTGGATTTTCTGCTCGGCCTGCTCCAGCTTCTGCTGACCGGCTCGCACCAGATGGATACCCTGCTCGAACTGTTTGAGTGCCTCTTCAAGGGGGAGCGCGCCCTGCTCGAGTTGATGAACAATGGTTTCCAGCTCTTCCAAGGTGGCATCAAAACTCAGTCGGTCGATTTTCTTAACGGCCATGTTCATCCTCGAGGATTGAAAAAACGGCTCATCTTAACATCCTCGACCCCTGGGGGGGAGGGTGAAAGCGTCATTGCCTCAAACTCTGGCCACCGCTGCCGATATATAAGGCGACTGGGGTCAAGTGCGCACTTTCGAGCTTGCTGCTCGGGATGCAATAGCAGAAAATTCAATGAAATATAGTGAATTCAAGAATCGGCTGACAGGAGTTGCGGCGTGGATCTAGGTAGTCTTATCGGCATAGTGCTCGGTTTCTCGGTGGTGATCTACGGCATGGTGCTGGGGGGATCCCTCAGCATGTTCGTTGATGTGCCTTCTGTCTGTATCACAGTGCTGGGCTCCATCTTCATTGCCATGATGAAGTTCAACGTTGGCCAGTTCTTCGGTGCCTTCAAGATTGCGGGCAAGGCGTTCATTCACAAAAGCGAGAAGATCGACGATCTGATCCAGAAGGCGGTCGAACTGGCAGATGCGGCGCGCAAGGGGGGCTTCCTGGCATTGGAGGCGGCGGAAATCCCCAATAGCTTTATGAAGAAGGGCATCGACATGCTGGTCGACGGTCATGATGCTGAGGTGGTGCGTGCCGTGATGGAGAAAGACATGGAGCTCACCTCGGACAGGCACGTCATCGCCATCAAGGTGTTTCGGGCCCTCGGCGATCTCGGACCCGCCATGGGGATGATAGGCACGCTGGTGGGGCTGGTTGCCATGTTGTCGAACATGAGCGATCCCAAATCCATCGGCCCCGCCATGGCCGTTGCCTTGCTGACCACCCTCTATGGCGCCATCCAGGCCAACATGTTTGCCATTCCCATTGCCGACAAGCTGGAGTTGCGCAGCGGTGAGGAGCGCCTCTCACGGGCGTTGATCCTGGACGCCATCATGGGGATCCAGGATGGCCAGAACCCCAGGGTGATCCAGTCCATGCTGCAAAACTACCTGCATCAGTCCAAACGCAACGCAGGCACCGAGTAGGAGTCGCCATGTCTAAATGCAACTGTCCTCCTCCCGGCCTGCCAGCCTATATGGGTACCTTCGCCGACTTGATGTCGCTGCTGATGTGCTTTTTCGTGCTGCTGCTCTCTTTTGCCGAGATGGATGTGCTCAAGTTCAAGCAGATCGCGGGCTCCATGAAGTATGCCTTCGGGGTACAGAATTTATTGGAGGTCAAGGATATCCCCAAGGGAACCTCTGTCATCGCCCAGGAGTTCAGGCCGGGACGACCCGAGCCAACCCCGATAGACACCATCATGCAGCAGACCATCGACATGACCCAGACCGAGCTGGAGTTCCAGCCGGGGGAGTCCGATCAGTCCGGTGGCCAGCAGAAGGATGCGGGTAACCTGACCGGAGGCAAGACCAGCGAGCAGGCGCAAGAGCAACAGCAGCAACAGGCCCAATCCAATGAGCTGGCCAAGAAGCTGGCGGAGCAGCTTCAGGATCAGATCCAGGATGGCGCCATCGAAATAGAGTCCCTCGGCCAGCAGATCATCATTCGCATCCGTGAGAAGGCCTCCTTCCCGGCGGGCTCTGCCTTCCTGCAGCCCCAGTTCTGGCCGGTGATCCGCAGGGTCGCCAGTCTGCTCAAGGATGTGCCGGGGGAGATTACCGTCTCCGGTCATACCGATGACGTCGCGACCGAGAATGAGCTATTTAACTCCAACTGGGAGCTCTCTTCCCAGCGGGCGGTGGCGGTTGCGCATCAGATGATCAAGGTGCCAGGTTTCGATCAAAGCCGGCTCGTGGTGCAAGGCATGGCTGACTCTCAGCCGCTGGTACCGAATAACTCGACCGAGAACCGCAGTACCAATCGCCGGGTCGAGATTGCCATCATGCAAGGCAAGCCGAGCGCTTCGACGCCGATTGCACTGCCAAACGAGGTTAAATAAGCCGGAGAGAGGATAAAGGTGGGGCTGGGGGGGGCCATGGATTTTCCCCTGACTTCATATTAAGATGCCTCATCCAAACCGATGGCAGCGGCTCTCCCTTGATAGCCGCTGTCTCATTTTCAAGCAACTCAGGTTTTGACTATGAATCCTACTCCGATGACTGTGCGCGGCGCCGAGCAGCTGCGCAAAGAGCTCGATTATCTTAAGACCGAGCTGCGTCCGCAGATTATCGAAGCGATTGCTGATGCCCGTGAGCATGGTGATTTGAAAGAGAACGCCGAATACCATGCCGCCCGTGAGCAGCAAGGCTTCTGTGAAGGCCGCATTCAGGAAATTGAAGCCAAACTCTCCAATGTCCAGATCATCGATGTCACCAAGATCGCCAACAATGGTCGCGTCATCTTCGGTGCCACCGTCAATCTGCTCAAGTCGGAGACGGAAGAAGAGGTGACCTATCGCATCGTCGGTGACGATGAGGCTGATATTAAAAAGAACCTCATCTCGGTGAACTCCCCCATAGCCCGTGCCCTGATCGGCAAGGAAGTGGATGATGTCGCCATCGTCAAAACCCCGGCGGGCGATGTGGAATATGAAGTATTGAGCGTCGACTACCTGTAATAGGCAGCGTGACAGCGAAGAGGGGAGCCTGGCTCCCCTCTTGTCATTTGTGCGTCTGCCTCACTCCGCGGGCGGCGCATAAGCCTGGGTGAAGGTGCTCTGGTGGTGCTGGAACATCCAGCCACGCAGCAGCTCCTGATCCGTCTCGTTCATCTGAAAGTTGATGGCCCAGCCTATGCTGGTTTGCTGCTCGCGCACCTCCCGGATCAGGACGCCACTGAGCGTCAGAGGTGCCAACTCATCCAGCCTCAGGATGGCACTGATGGCATCCCCTCGCTTTAGATGACTGGGCAGTCGCTGGACGATGAGACCATTGAGGGAGAGGCTGGTGATCCGATAATCCTCCCCGTTGTGTTGCAGCCAGCCTTCCGTATCCAGGCGCCAGGCGCGGGGATGCTCGTGGCTGAGTTCCTGAATGACGGGGGCAGCGATGCGTGGCTCGAGAAAGCCGTCATCACCTTGGGTGAAATAGAGAGGGAAATGGAGCTGATGACCGGCGAAGCGGGCCTCCAGGGCCAGCATGTCGGCTCGTTGCAGCAGGCCAAGCAGCGGGGTATCCAGATAGCCGCTCAGGGATTGCCCGGCGGCCGACTCCTGGTCTTTCCCCAGCTCCCGCAACATGGTCAGTTCTTCGTCAGTGAGTATCTGCTGGTGATCCATGGCGTCGTTTCCAAGTATTCATCGCAGGTTAAGGCCCCGGCGACTACTTTGGCAAGCGACTTAGGAAGAGGGGGAATGAGGGAGAGAGCAGTGCTCTCTCTTACTTGCGGGGCAGTTGGATTTTGGGTTCGTTGGCCTTGCGATAGATGGTCAGCACATGACCCATGCTCTGCACCTTGATGGCGCCAGTTTCGCGAACGATGGCTTCCATCACCAGCGCCTTCATCTCACGATCTTCGGCGGCAACTTTCACCTTGATCAGCTCGTGATGGGCCAGTGCGAGATCGATCTCGGCGAGAACGCCTTCGGTCAGGCCGTGCTGGCCAAGCAGTACGACGGGTTTCAGGCTGTGGGCCAAGCCCTTGAGGTACTGTTTCTGTTTATTGTTGAGCATCATGGCAAAATTCTTCATAAGTCAGGGTTGAAAGGGGCGTATTCTACCCCCACTTAGCCCTTAATACTAATAACCCTTGTGGTTTTTTAAAGCCGATCACCATGACCCAGAAAAAACGTTCCCCCAGTTCAACGCGCTGGTTGAAAGAGCATTTCGACGACCAATACGTCAAAAAAGCCCAGAAACTTGGGTTGAGATCTCGTGCCGTGTTCAAGATTGACGAGATCCAGGACAAGGACAAGTTGCTCAAGCCTGGCATGACGGTGGTGGATCTTGGCGCCGCTCCCGGTGGCTGGTCCCAGTTTGCCATCGATCAGGTGGGTGACAATGGACGTGTCATCGCATGCGACATTTTGCCGATGGATTCCATCGCCGGTGTCGATTTCCTGCAAGGGGACTTTCGGGAGGAAACTGTCCTGGCTGCGCTGCTGGCGCGGGTGGGGCCGGACAAGGTGGACGTGGTCATGTCTGACATGGCGCCCAACATGAGCGGCACTCAGCAGGTGGATCAGGCGCGAGCCATGTATCTGGTCGAGCTGGCGCTGGACATGTGCAACCAGGTGCTGCGCGCGAATGGCAGTTTCGTGGCCAAGGTGTTCCAGGGAGAGGGATTTGATATCTATCTCAATGAAATACGACAACTTTTTACAGCAGTCAAGATACGCAAGCCGGACTCATCAAGAGCCCGCTCGCGCGAAGTGTACATTGTGGCTACCGGTTTTAAACTGTAGTACCCTACCTTTTAGCGTTAACTGTCAGTCTGCGAGGTTACTGATTTGAGTGACATGGCGAAAAACTTAATCCTGTGGCTGGTCATCGCCGTCGTGCTGATGTCGGTATTCAACAGCTTCAGCCCCAGTGATACCACCAGTCGCCAGCTGGACTATTCCAGCTTTGTAAAAGAAGTGGCCCAAGAGCAGATCCGTGAAGTGCGGATGGACGGTAAGGTCATCAATGGCGTCAAGCGCACCGGTGAACGTTTCCAGACGATCATTCCGGCGCCGGATCCCCAGTTGCTCAACGACATGCTCAATCACAATGTGAAGGTCATGGGTGAGAAGCCGGAAGAGCCGTCGTTGCTGACGTCCATCTTCATCTCCTGGTTCCCGATGCTGTTGCTGATCGGTGTCTGGGTCTTCTTCATGCGTCAAATGCAAGGCGGCGGTGGCAAGGGTGCCATGTCGTTTGGCAAGAGCAAGGCTCGCCTGATGAGTGAAGAGCAGATCAAGACCACCTTCGGTGACGTCGCAGGCTGTGACGAAGCGAAGGAAGAGGTGAAGGAGCTGGTTGACTATCTGCGCGATCCTTCCAAGTTCCAGAAGCTGGGCGGCAAGATCCCGACGGGTGTGTTGCTGGTCGGCCCGCCCGGTACCGGTAAGACCCTGCTGGCCAAGGCCATTGCGGGGGAGGCCAAGGTGCCTTTCTTCACCATCTCGGGTTCCGACTTTGTCGAAATGTTCGTTGGTGTGGGTGCCTCCCGGGTACGCGACATGTTCGAGCAAGCCAAGAAGTCATCGCCCTGCATCATCTTCATCGATGAAATTGATGCGGTCGGTCGTCAGCGTGGCGCCGGTCTGGGTGGTGGTCACGACGAGCGTGAGCAGACCCTGAACCAGATGCTGGTTGAGATGGATGGTTTCGAGGGCAATGAAGGCATCATCGTCATCGCCGCCACCAACCGTCCTGACGTGCTGGATCCTGCCTTGCTGCGCCCGGGCCGTTTCGACCGCCAGGTCGTGGTTGGTCTGCCGGATGTGCGTGGCCGCGAGCAGATCCTGAAAGTGCACATGCGTAAAGTGCCGTTGGCCGATGACGTCAATGCGGCCGTCATTGCACGGGGTACCCCGGGTTTCTCCGGTGCCGACTTGGCCAACCTGGTCAACGAAGCCGCCCTGTTCTCGGCGCGTGAGAGCCGCCGTGTGGTCTCCATGTCCGAGTTCGAACGGGCCAAGGACAAGATCATGATGGGTGCCGAACGCCGCTCCATGGTGATGCAGGAGTCCGAGAAGGAGATGACGGCCTATCATGAGGCTGGTCATGCCATCATCGGTCGTATGGTGCCGGATCATGATCCTGTCTATAAGGTCTCGATCATCCCCCGTGGCCGTGCCCTGGGTGTGACCATGTACCTGCCGGAGCAAGATCGCTGGAGCCACTCCAAGCAGCATCTGGAGTCCATGATTTCCAGCCTGTACGGCGGCCGTTTGGCGGAAGAGCTGATCTACGGTGCCGAGAAGGTATCGACCGGTGCGTCCAACGACATCGAGCGCGCCACCGACATCGCACGCAAGATGGTGACCCAGTGGGGCATGTCCGAGCGTCTCGGTCCCATGCTCTATGCAGAGGAAGATGGCGAGGTGTTCCTCGGCCGTAGCATGGCCAAGGCCAAGCATATGTCCGATGATACTGCCCGGGTCATCGACGCCGAGATCAAACTGGTCATCGATCGCAACTATGATCGTGCCAAGCAGATCCTGATGGACAACATGGATGTGTTGCACACCATGAAGGATGCGCTGATGAAGTACGAAACCATCGACGCCAAGCAGATCGACGATCTGATGGCCCGTCGCGAGGTACGTGCCCCCAGCAACTGGCATGACGATCACAGTGGCGACACACCAAACGGTGGCAGTGCGACCAAGGCCGAGCCTGAAGAGGTGAAAGCCGAAGAGCCGAAAGAGGCGAATGTCGATATCGACAAAGCCAACGACGTTCCGGCCAAATAAGATTTATCTCTCTCAAACCCCGGGCTCGCCCGGGGTTTTTTCATTGATGAAAATGGATTCGATCATGCAGTTATCCAGCAAGGGGATCAGCCTCTCCCTCGACCGCCCCCATGTCATGGGGATCCTCAATGTGACTCCGGACTCCTTCTCCGATGGTGGGCGCTTCAATCAGATAGAGCAGGCGCTGACTCACGCCCGTCAGATGGTGAGCGATGGCGCTACCCTGATCGACATAGGGGGAGAGTCGACTCGCCCCGGTGCTCCCGATGTGAGCGAGCAAGAAGAGCTGGATCGGGTGGTGCCTGTGGTAGAGCGGATCGCCAGCGAGCTGGAGGTGATGATCTCCCTCGATACCTCCAAGGCCATAGTGATGAGCGAGGGGTGCGCCGCTGGCGGTCACCTCATCAATGATGTGCGTGCCCTGCTGGAGCCCAGAGCCCTGGCCGCTGCGGCGCAGGCTGACGTGTCCGTTTGCCTGATGCACATGCAAGGACAGCCAAGAACCATGCAGGCCGAGCCTCATTACGATGATCTGCTGGGGGAGGTGAGGGCTTTCTTCGATGAGCGTATTGCCGCCTGTCTCGCCGCTGGCATCCCCCGCGAGCAGTTGTTGCTCGACCCCGGCTACGGCTTTGGCAAGACTCTCGCACACAATTACCAACTGCTCGCCAGGCAAGCTGACTTGCTCGATTATGGGCTGCCGCTCTTGGTGGGGATGTCGCGAAAGTCTATGATAGGGAGCTTGCTGGGTCGCCATGTCGACGAGCGCCTCGCCGGCAGTCTGGCTTGCGCCCTGATAGGGATGCAACAGGGGGCTCGCATCATACGGGTGCACGACGTGCGCGCTACCATGGATGCGCTACGCATCGGTTGGTTGGCAATGACGGGAAATGATTTTATCTCCAAATAAAATAACGAGAACAAACCATGGCTAGAAAATACTTTGGCACCGATGGGGTGCGCGGCAAGGTGGGTGAATACCCTATCACTCCGGACTTCGTGATGAAGCTGGGTTGGGCCGCCGGTAAGGTGCTCTCCAAGAAGGGTACCAAGAAGGTGCTGATCGGCAAGGATACCCGTATCTCTGGTTACATGCTGGAGTCGGCCCTGGAAGCTGGCCTCTCGGCCGCTGGCCTCAAAGCGATATTGATGGGCCCCATGCCCACACCGGCGGTGGCTTATCTGACCCGCACATTCCGCGCCGAAGCGGGTATCGTCATCAGTGCATCCCACAACCCCTTCTACGATAACGGCATCAAGTTCTTCTCCGCCGACGGTACCAAGTTGCCAGATGAGGTCGAATTGGCCATCGAGGCAGAACTCGACAACGAGCTCAAGTGCGTCGAATCGGCAGAGCTTGGCAAGGCGGTGCGCATCGAGGATGCCGCCGGTCGCTACATCGAGTTTTGCAAGAGCACCTTCCCCTCCCATCTCAGCCTGGAAGGGCTCAAGATGGTGGTAGATTGTGGTCATGGTGCCACTTATCACATCGCGCCTTCCGTATTTCGCGAGTTAGGGGCCGAAGTCATCGCCATCGGTTGCAGCCCGGATGGCCTCAACATCAATGAAGGGGTTGGCTCCACCGCGCCCGAGGCCCTGGTCGCCAAGGTGCTGGAAACCAAGGCTGATCTGGGTATCGCCTTTGATGGTGATGGTGACCGTCTGGTCATGGTCGATCATGCGGGTTACATCATAGATGGGGATGAGATCCTCTATATCATTGCGCGCGACGCCCTGCGTAACGGCCGCCTCAAGGGCGGTGTGGTCGGTACTCTGATGGCCAATATGGGCCTGGAGCTGGCGCTGCAGACCCTGGGGATCCCGTTTGCCCGTGCCAAGGTGGGTGATCGCTATGTACTGGAGATGCTCAACGAGAAAGGTTGGCGCATCGGCGGCGAGAACTCGGGCCACATCATCTGCCTGGATCAAACCACCACCGGAGATGGCATCGTCGCCGCCCTGCAGGTGCTCACCGCCATGTGTACCGCCGAGATGCCTCTTGCCAAACTGCGTTCTGGCATGAGCAAGTTCCCCCAGATACTGGTCAACGTGCGCTTTGCCGAAGGGCAGGATCCCCTGACCTCGCCCGCCGTGCTCGACGAGGTGAAGCGGGTGGAGCAAGAGCTGGCTGGTCGTGGGCGGGTACTGCTACGTAAGTCAGGTACAGAGCCTTTGATCCGTGTCATGGTGGAAGGTGAGCAAGAAGAGCAGGTCCGTGACATGGCCGAACGCATTGCCCAACAGGTAAAATCGGCGTTTTAATGAGCGATAAGGGCGGTTTTTACACCGCCCTGGTTGTATCTTGTTCAAACGATTCGAAAAATCATAAATAGCGCTTGTCAGTTCAATGTCCTCTGGATATTATCTGCCTCGCTTTCGCAAGGGAGTTTGCCGATGGGAAATCGGAAGCCGTTTGTAGCAGCCAACTGGAAGTTACACGGTAGCAGGTCGCAGTTAGAAAGATTCACCACCGCTTGCCTCAAGGGGTTGAGTGATGACGTTGAAACTGTGTTGTGTCCATCCCATGTGCATCTTGACTTCACGTCGAATCTGCTCGCAGAGCAGCATTTGATGAAGTTGGGGGCTCAGAGTGTGAGTCAGCACAAATCAGGCGCTTATACGGGGGAAGTCTCGTGTGAGATGTTGATTGAGGCAGGGTGTCGATACGTTATTGTAGGGCACTCCGAGCGTAGGCGTCTCTTTGGAGAAACCAGTTTCATAGTCGCGGAGAAGTTCGCGGCCGTCAGAGCGGCAGGCTTGATCCCCATCCTTTGTTTGGGTGAGTCAGGGGCGGCAAGGCAGGCGAGGCGTACCTTCGAGGTGATAGCTGAGGAGCTGGACATAGTCCTAGAGAAGAATGGCGCGATGGCTTTCGATAATGCTATCATCGCCTACGAGCCGATTTGGGCTGTAGGCACAGGTAAATGCGCCACACCCGAGCAGGCACAAGAGGTTCATTCCTTCATTCGTGGTCGCTTGGCGGAGGATACTCCGGTAATAGGTGATAAAGTTAGAATCATCTATGGTGGGAGCCTGACACCGGCCAATGCGAGAGATTTGTTTGCCCAGCCCGACGTTGACGGCGGTCTGATTGGTGGAGCAAGCCTCGATGACCAGGCGTTCTTAGGAATTGTTGAAGCGGCAAAGGGTGCAAGTTAAATGTACGAAATTCTTTTAGTCGTTTATCTGCTGGTATCACTGACTCTGATTGGTCTGGTGATGATACAGCAAGGTAAAGGGGCTGACATGGGCGCCTCCTTCGGCGCAGGGGCATCGAATACCGTATTCGGCTCCAGCGGCTCAGGTAATTTCCTGACCCGTACAACAGCAATTTTGGCAACTCTGTTTTTTGTTATCAGCTTGGTGCTTGGATCTATGTCCGGTCATAAAGCGAAACAGGGTAGCGAGTGGGAAAATCTGCAACAAACCCAACAGGTTGAGCAGACTGAAACGCCGGTTAAGAAAGATTCCGACGTTCCCAACTGAGTGAGTTTTGCCGTGGTGGTGGAATTGGTAGACACGCTATCTTGAGGGGGTAGTGCTCTAGGGTGTGCGGGTTCGAGTCCCGCCCACGGCACCAATTTAGTAGTGAGCTTGGGTAACCAAGTATATTATGGCCCTTCTTTCTTGTACGAAAAGATTGATAAGGCTATAATCTCGCACGATTTCGGACGCGGGGTGGAGCAGCATGGTAGCTCGTCGGGCTCATAACCCGAAGGTCGTCGGTTCAAATCCGGCCCCCGCAACCAAATTTCACGCATTCCTTCGCTCAGGAAAGCGGTCGCTGCGAGGCGACAATCAGGGTACAGCGCCAAGCCCCGATTTGACATCGGGGCTTTTTGTTATGTGCAATTTACTCTGACTTTGTACTTCATCTGGGCTATATGCCCTTTTTTTGTTTTTTTCGGAGGGTAACTTTGGCTACGTTGGAACAGCGTTTGACCGATCTGCTCGAGGCGCCTATCAAAGCCTTGGGTTTTGAACTTTGGGGTGTGGAGTTTATCCGTGCGGGTAAACACTCAACCCTGCGTGTCTATATCGATAGCGAGCAGGGTGTGACCGTTGAAAACTGCGCCGAGGTGAGCCGTCAGACCGGTGCCATCATGGACGTTGAAGATCCCATCACTGAGGAGTACTACCTGGAAGTCTCCTCTCCCGGTCTGGATCGCCCCCTGTTCAAGGTTGCCCAGTTCGAAAAATACGTTGGCCAGGAGGCGGCGGTGCAGCTTCGAATGGCAACAAATAACCGCCGCAAGTTCAAAGGCGTAATCAAAGCCGTGCAGGGGGATACCATCACCCTGACGGTGGATAGTAAGGACGAGCTGTTCGCTTTCACCAATATCCAAAAAGCGAACATAGTGCCGAACTTTGGTTAACGAGGCTATCGGATATGAATAAAGAAATTTTGCTGGTCGTTGACGCCGTGTCACACGAGAAAGCCGTGCCCCGCGAGAAGATCTTCGAGGCGCTGGAAACTGCGCTGGCGACGGCGACCAAGAAGAAATATGAAGGCGAGATCGAAGTTCGCGTCGAGATCGACCGCAAGACCGGTGACTATGATACCTATCGTCGCTGGATTGTGGTCGCCGATCAGGCTTCCATGGAGAACGCCTACGGCGAGATCACCCTGGAAGCGGCTCAGATCGATGACCCCGAGATCCAGATCGGTGACTATGTTGAAGACCAGATTGACTCTGTCACCTTCGACCGTATCACCACCCAGACCGCCAAGCAGGTTATCGTGCAGAAAGTGCGCGAAGCCGAGCGTTCCCAGGTCGTGGATCAGTTCAAGGACAAAGAAGGCACCATCATCAGTGGTGTGGTCAAGAAGAGCAACCGTGACAACGTGATCCTGGATCTGGGCAGCAATGCCGAGGCCGTGATCTTCCGTGACGACATGCTGCCGCGCGAGACCTTCCGTCCCGGCGACCGTATTCGTGGTCTGCTCTATGCGGTACGTCCTGAGGCGCGTGGCTCCCAGCTGTTCGTCAGCCGTTCCAGCCCCGAGTTCATCAAAGAGTTGTTCCGCATCGAAGTACCGGAAATCGGTGAAGAGATGATCGAAATCATGGGCGCCGCCCGTGACCCGGGTTCCCGCGCCAAGATCGCGGTCAAGACCAACGATCGTCGTATCGATCCTATCGGTGCCTGCATCGGCATGCGTGGCGCTCGTGTGCAGGCGGTTTCCGCCGAGCTGAGTGGCGAGCGCGCTGACATCGTCTTGTACGATGACAACCCGGCTCAATACGTGATCAATGCCATGGCACCGGCTGATGTAGCCTCCATCATCGTTGATGAAGACAACCACACCATGGATATCGCCGTGGAAGCGGCCAACCTGGCCCAGGCCATCGGCCGTAACGGTCAGAACGTGCGTCTGGCGTCCCAGCTGACCGGTTGGGAGCTGAACGTCATGACCGTCGAGGACATGCGTGCCAAGCACCAGGCCGAGAACGACCGCATCCTGACCCTGTTCACCAGCACCCTGGACATCGACGATGATTTCGCCGGTCTGCTGATGGAAGAGGGCTTCTCGACGCTGGAAGAGATTGCCTTCGTACCGGTCAACGAGTTGCTGGCTATCGACGGTCTGGATGAAGAGATGGTCGAAGAGCTGCGCACCCGTGCCAAGGATGCTCTGACCACTCAGGCCCTGGCCAAAGAAGAATCGTTCGAAGGTGTTGAGCCTTCCGAAGAACTGCTCGGTCTCAAAGGCCTTGACCGCGAAATGGCTTATGCATTGGCCGCCCGTGGTATTGGCAATCTGGAAGATCTGGCAGAGCAAGGCATCGATGACCTTGCTGATATTGAAGAACTGACCGCGGAGAAGGCGGGGGAGCTGATTATGGCTGCTCGCAACATCTGCTGGTTCGGAGAAGAGCAGTCTAGTTAAGATCAAACGGAGGATAATGAATGGCAGAAGTATCAGTCAAACAACTTGCCACTGACATCGACACACCGGTTGATCGTCTTCTCCAGCAGTTTGTCGACGCCGGTATCAGCAAGAGCAAGGCCGACGATCTGGTCAGCGAGTCTGAGAAGCAGACTCTGTTGGCCCATCTGAAGAAACAGCATGGCGGTGATGAGACGCTCGCACCTGCCCGCATGACCTTGCAGCGCAAGACCAAGAGCACCCTGAATGTTCAAGGTACTGGCGGCAAGAATAAAGAAGTGCAGGTAGAAGTGCGTAAGTCTCGCACCTATGTAAGACGTTCGGCGCTCGAAGATGAGCAGCGCCAGACGGAAGCCGAGGAAACAGCGCGTTTGGAAGCAGAAGAAAAAGTCCGTCACGAAGCCGAAGAAAAGGCTCGCCGTGAGGCTGAAGAGAAGGCTCGCCTGGCGGCTGAGCAAACTCGTCGTGAAGCTGAGGAAAAGGCGCGCACCGAGGCACAATCAAAGGCCAAGCAGGCTCAACAGCCCGCTAAAGCAGCCGGTAGCACAGCTCAGCAAGAGGCAGAAAAGATGGCCAAGCGCGAAGCAGAAGAACTGAAGCGCCAACAGGAACAAGCAGCCTTGACCAAGGCTGAAGAACTCGCCGCGAAGAAAGCCGAAGAGGCTCGCATCATGGCGGAACAGAACGGCCCCCGCTGGGCCGAGGAAGAAGCCGCTCGCGCCAAAGAGAGCAGCGACTACCACCTGACCACCAACAAGCATGCGCAAGCAGCCGAAGACGAACTGGATCGCAAAGAAGAGACCAGCCGTCGTACCGCCGCCGCAGCCAAGAGTGCGCCCAAGAAACCGGGTCGCCGCGAAGATGATCGCAACTCCCGTGACCCGCGTGCTCGCAAGGGCAAGCGCGGCAAGATGGCCATGCCCAACGCCATGAAGCACGGCTTCAACAAGCCGGCTGCCGTGGTCAACCGTGACGTCGTCATCGGCGAGACCATCACAGTGGCCGAGCTGGCCAACAAGATGGCCGTCAAGGGTGTCGAAGTCATCAAGGCAATGATGAAGATGGGCGCCATGGCCACCATCAACCAGGTCATCGACCAGGAAACCGCTCAGCTGGTTGCCGAGGAGATGGGCCACAAGGTTGTGCTGCGCCGTGAGAACGAACTGGAAGAGGCGGTACTGTCCGATCGTGACGAGACCTCCGAAGCCAAGCCGCGCGCTCCCGTGGTCACCATCATGGGTCACGTTGACCATGGCAAGACCTCGTTGCTCGACTACATCCGTAAAGCCAAGGTTGCCGCAGGGGAAGCCGGTGGCATTACCCAGCACATCGGTGCCTACCACGTCGAAACCGACAGTGGCATGATCACCTTCCTGGATACCCCGGGTCACGCGGCCTTTACCTCCATGCGTGCTCGTGGTGCTCAGGCGACCGATATCGTTGTCCTGGTCGTGGCGGCCGATGACGGCGTCATGCCGCAGACCATCGAAGCCATCCAGCACGCCAAGGCGGCCGGTGTCCCCATCGTGGTTGCGGTCAACAAGATCGACAAGCCAGAAGCGGATCCGGATCGCGTCAAGACCGAGCTGTCCCGCTACAACGTCATGTCCGAAGATTGGGGTGGTGACAGCCAGTTCGTGCACGTCTCCGCCAAGTCTGGCGAAGGCATCGACGATCTGCTGGAAGCCATCCTGGTTCAGTCCGAAGTACTGGAGCTGAAAGCGGTGGTCGATGGCATGGCCAACGGCGTCGTGATCGAGTCCTTCCTGGACAAGGGTCGCGGTCCTGTTGCGACCGTACTGGTACAAGAAGGTACTCTGCGCCAGGGCGATATCGTGCTCTGTGGTCTGGAATACGGCCGTGTTCGTGCCATGCGTGACGAACTGGGTCGTGAGATCAAGGAAGCGGGTCCTTCCCTGCCAGTCGAAATCCTGGGTCTGTCCGGGGTTCCCTCTGCCGGTGACGAAGCGACCGTGGTACGTGACGAGAAGAAAGCCCGTGAAGTGGCGCTCTATCGTCAGGGCAAGTTCCGCGAAGTCAAGCTGGCTCGCCAGCAGAAGGCCAAGCTGGAGAACATGTTCGCCAACATGACCGAGGGCGAAGTGTCCGAAGTGAACGTGGTGATCAAGGCCGACGTACAGGGTTCAGTGCAAGCCATCTGTGATGCGCTGGTCAAGCTGTCCACCGAAGAGGTCAAGGTCAAGATTGTTGGCTCCGGCGTCGGTGGCATCACCGAGACCGATGCCACCCTGGCTGCCGCTTCCAGCGGTATCCTGGTCGGCTTCAACGTCCGTGCCGACGCTTCCGCTCGCAAGGTTATCGAAGCCGAGAACCTGGATCTGCGTTACTACTCCGTCATCTATGACCTGATCGACGAAGTGAAGCAGGCCATGAGCGGCATGCTGGCTCCTGAATATCGTCAGGAGATCATCGGTCTGGCTCAGGTGCGTAGCGTCTTCAAGTCACCTAAGTTCGGCGCCGTTGCCGGCTGTATGGTCACCGAAGGTGTGGTCAAGCGCTCCAACCGTATCCGTGTACTGCGTGAGAACGTGGTCATCTATGAAGGCGAGCTGGAATCCCTGCGCCGCTTCAAGGATGACGTCAACGAAGTCCGCAACGGTTACGAGTGTGGTATCGCGGTCAAGAACTACAATGACGTACGCGAAGGCGACCAGATCGAAGTTTACGAGACTGTTGAAATTCAACGGACTCTGTAAGCCGAGAGCACGACAAAATAGGGGGCTGCGGCCCCCTTTTATCGCAGGATAGAAATATGGGCAGAGAATTCAGCCGGACCAACAGGGTCGGCCAGCAGATCCAGCGCGAAATCGCGCTCATTCTGCAACGTGAGGTGAAAGACCCACGTATCGGCATGGTAACCGTCTCGGACGTGGAAGTGTCCAAGGACCTTAACTACGCCAAGGTGTATGTCACCTTCTTGCAGCTGGAGAATGACGGCGAGCGTATCAAGGAAGGGCTCAAGGGCCTGACCGAGGCGGCCGGTTACATCCGCAGCCTGCTCGGCAGTGCCATGCGTCTGCGCGTGGTACCCGAGCTGCGTTTCTACTACGACCAGACTCTGGTCGAAGGGATGCGCATCTCCAACCTGGTGTCCAATACCGTGCGTGACGACAAGCGTCGCATGGCCGAAGCCGGCCGTGAAGACGAAACGCCCGCCGCCGATGACAGCACAGAGGATAAAGCCTGAGATGTCTCGTAAACGTCGTTTCAAGGGCCGTGACGTACACGGCATCCTGCTGCTGGACAAGCCGACCGGGCTGACGTCCAACGATGTGTTGCAGAAGGTCAAGCGCATCTACAACGCCGCCAAGGCTGGCCATACCGGTGCCCTGGATCCCCTGGCGACTGGCATGTTGCCGATTTGCCTCGGCGAGGCCACCAAGTTCTCCCAGTATCTGCTGGAAGCGGACAAGCGTTATGAAGTGACCGCCAAGCTTGGCGAGCGCACCAATACCAGCGACTCCGACGGCGAAGTGGTCACCACCCGTGCCGTGAACGTGGCCATGGGGACCCTGATAGAGTCGCTGGATCAATTCCGCGGCCCCATCATGCAGGTGCCATCCATGTTCTCGGCCCTCAAGCACAATGGCCGCCCGCTCTATGAATATGCCCGTGAAGGCATCGTCATCGAGCGGGAAGCGCGCCCCATCACCATCTTCGAACTCAAGCTGCTCAGCTTTGAGGGCGATGAAGTGAAGCTTGAGGTGCATTGCAGCAAGGGCACCTACATTCGTACCCTGGTCGATGATCTGGGGGAGGTGCTGGGCTGTGGCGCGCACGTCACCGCGTTGCGTCGCACGCAAGTGGCGCAGTATCCCTATGATCGGATGCTGACCCTGGAGCAGCTCGAGTGCATCTTCGAGCAGACCAAGGCCGAGAGCGTGCCACCCCGCGAGCAGCTCGATCCCTTGCTGCTGCCGATGGATACCGCGGTCGCAGCCCTGCCCGAGGTGAACATGTTGACGGCCGTCGCCGCCTACGTGAACCAGGGTCAGGCGGTGCAGGTGGCGGGTAGCCCGCAAAGTGGTCAGGTCCGCATGACGGTCGGCCCGGAGCGCGAGTTCATCGGGGTGGGCGAGATCGACGACGAAGGGCGAGTCGCTCCCAAGCGTCTGGTGCGCTATCACGACGAAGATTAATGGCGGATAAGGTGGGGGCCGAGTTAACCATTGCGTTAGCTGGTCGCTGCGATTATGATACCGCCCTCATTTCACGGCTGAATTAGAGATTGGCTGTGATTCTTTAAACACTCTATCGGAGTAACATTATGTCTCTAAATGCTGAGATCAAAGCTTCCATCGTTGCTGACAACGCTCGTTGCGCCAATGACACTGGCTCTCCTGAAGTTCAGGTTGCCCTGCTGACTGCCCAGATCAACCATCTGCAAGGTCACTTCAAACAGCACTCCAAAGACCACCACGGTCGTCGCGGTCTGCTGCGCATGGTTTCCCAGCGTCGTAAGCTGCTGGACTACCTGAAGCGTAAGGACGTTCAGCGTTATGCTGCTCTGATCGCCAAGCTGGGTCTGCGTCGTTAATCGACAATCAGATTTTGCGAAAAAGGGGAACCGCGAGGTTCCCCTTTTTTATTGCTTCGCAAGCTGTTGTCTTATCACTCAATTCAGGTAAGCGCTTACCTTTTGGTTCGGATCAAGTATACTTGCACGCGAATTTAAAGAGCCAAATTGTCAAAAGGAAATTCACGTGAATCCTATTGTAAAGTCATTCCAGTACGGTCAACACACCGTCACACTGGAAACCGGTGTGATGGCCCGTCAAGCCACTGCGGCCGTTATGGTCAGCATGGACGATACCTGCGTATTTGTGACCGTTGTTGGTAAGAAAGAGGCCGACCACGGTCGCGATTTCTTCCCGCTGACCGTCAACTATCAGGAGCGTACCTATGCTGCTGGTCGTATCCCGGGTGGTTTCTTCCGTCGTGAAGGCCGTCCCAGCGAAGGTGAGACCCTGATCTCCCGCCTGATCGACCGCCCTATCCGCCCGCTGTTCCCGGAAGGCTTCCTCAATGAGGTTCAGGTGGTTGCCACCGTCATGTCCGTGAACCCGGCCGTGTCCCCTGATATCGTTGCCCTGATCGGTGCCTCCGCCGCCCTGGCCACCTCCGGCATCCCGTTCGGCGGCCCTATCGGTGCTGCTCGCGTCGGTTACATGAACGGTCAGTATGTGCTGAACCCGACCACCACCGAACTGCCCCTGAGCGATCTGGATCTGGTGGTTGCCGGTACCGCCAACGCGGTGCTGATGGTGGAATCCGAAGCGGCCATCCTCTCCGAAGAAGTGATGCTGGGCGCGGTCGTTTATGGCCACGAGCAGATGCAAGTTGCGATCAATGCCATCAACGAATTCGCCGCCGACGTGGCTACCCAGCCATGGGATTGGACCCCGCCTGCCGTCAACGAGCCGCTGAAGGCCAAGATTGCCGAGCTGGCAACCGCTGAACTGGGTGAAGCCTACCGCATCACCGAGAAGGCCGTGCGCTACGCCGCCATCGGTGCCATCAAGCAGCGTGTGGTCGAGCAGGTTATCGCCTCCGGCGTGGAAGCCGATGCCAAGAAGATTGGTGAAGCCTTCCACAATCTGGAAAGCCGCATCGTCCGTGGTCGTGTGGTTCGTGGTGAGCCGCGTATCGATGGTCGCGATCCAGAGATGATCCGTGCCCTGCACGTTGGCACCGGCGTACTGCCGCGCGCTCACGGCTCCGCCCTGTTCACCCGTGGTGAGACTCAGGCCATGGTCGTTGCGACCCTGGGTACCGAGCGTGACGCCCAGAACATTGACGAGCTGACCGGCCACCGTGCCGACCGCTTCATGCTGCACTACAACTTCCCGCCGTACTGCGTCGGTGAGACCGGCATGATGGGGAGCCCGAAGCGTCGTGAAATCGGTCACGGTCGTCTGGCCAAGCGCGGCGTTGCTGCCGTGATGCCGAGCGCCGCCGAGTTCCCGTATGTGGTGCGTGTGGTCTCTGAGATCACCGAATCCAACGGTTCCTCCTCCATGGCCTCCGTCTGTGGCTCCTCCCTGGCGCTGATGGATGCGGGTGTGCCGATCAAGGCCTCCGTTGCTGGTATCGCCATGGGTCTGGTGAAGGAAGAAGAAGGTTTCGTGGTGCTGTCCGACATCCTGGGTGACGAAGATCACCTGGGTGACATGGACTTCAAGGTTGCCGGTACCACTCAGGGCATCACTGCGCTGCAGATGGACATCAAGATTGAAGGCATCACCAAAGAGATCATGGAGATTGCCCTCAAGCAAGCTCGTGGCGCTCGCCTGCACATTCTGAAGGTCATGGACGAAGCCATCCAGGCTCCGCGCAGCGAGATCTCCGATTTCGCACCGCGTATCCACACCATCAAGATCAATCCTGAGAAGATCAAGGATGTGATCGGCAAGGGTGGCTCCGTGATCCGTGCCCTGACCGAAGAGACCGGCACCAACATCGAGCTGGATGATGACGGTACTGTCCGCATCTCCGCCGTTGCCAACGAAGCCGCCATGGAAGCCATCCGTCGCATCGAGGCGATCACCGCCGAGATCGAAGTGAACCGCATCTATGAAGGCAAGGTTGTGCGTCTGGCCGATTTCGGTGCCTTCGTCAACATTCTGCCGGGTAAAGACGGTCTGGTGCATATCTCCCAGATCACCGATGCCCGCGTACAGAACGTGGCCGACCACCTGACCATAGGTGACGTGGTCAAGGTCAAGGTACTGGAAGTGGATCGTCAAGGCCGTGTGCGTCTCTCCATCAAGGAAGCGAATGCACCGACCGAGGCTGCCGCTCCGGCCGCCGATGTGGCCGTTGCCGCCACCGAAGAGCCAGCTGCCGAGTAAGGCATCTGTGCTGTGAAAAAGCCGACCTCAGGGTCGGCTTTTTTGTGTCTGGATGTTATCTGTGCCAATTTCATTGTTTCTTTTGAAGCCCATTGTTATAACGGACGACCCGCTCTCAAGCTGTCATAAGGAGTTGCAGTATGTCGTGGGCCTATCTCAGGCAATTTCCCCCGCTCGTCTGGATCGTGATCCTGGGCACCTTCATGGTGCGCACCAGCTTTTTCATGGTCTGGCCCTTCCTCTCCATCCTGCTCTATCGCGATTATGCGCTCTCGGCGACCCTGATCGGCCTCATCCTGGGGGCCACGGCGGCCCTCTCGACCCTGGTGAGCTTCTATGGCGGCTGGCTGTCGGACAAGTGGGGGCGGCGCAACATACTGCTGTTCGGCTGCCTGGTCTCTGCGCTCAGCTTCGGCCTGCTTGGCCTCTCCCACCAAGTCGCCTGGCTGGCACTCGGGGTGATTGGCAGCGGCCTCTCCTACGGACTCATCGACTCACCGGGCAAGGCGCTGATGGCCGACAGCCTGGCCGAGCCCAAGGCCCGCGAACTGGCGCTGCACCTGCGCTATTTTCTGCTCAACCTGGGGGCGGCCATTGGTCCCCTGATTGGGGTCACTTATGGCTTGAGTGCCCGCCAGGAGACCTTCCTGCTGCTTTGCATCAGCTATCTGCTGCTCGGAGTCACCTTCTTCATCGGTTTTAGGTTGGCCCGTTGCCGGGCTGGCAGCACGGCCGGTCCCGGCATGCGCGCCGTGCTGAGGGTGCTGGCCCGGGATCGCGGCTTCTTGCTGCTGACCCTGGCCAACGTGTTGCTGATGCTGGTCTACGCCCAGTTCGAGTCGCCGCTTATCCAATATTTGACCCGGGCGGGTACACCGGAGGTGGAGCGGCTCATCGGTCTGCTGGTGACCGCCAATGCGCTGACCATCGTGATACTGCAGTTCCCGCTGCTGCACCTGACCGCAAGTTGGCGCATCAAGCACAGGTTGCAGCTCGGGGTCGCCCTCTTTCTCGGTGCCCAGCTGCTGTTTGCCTTGGGTGATACCGCCATCTGGTGGCACTGGTTGGTGGCTGTGGTGCTGCTGAGCGTGGGGGAGTGCATCCTGTTCCCGCTGCTCAATGTCTTGATCGACCAGATGGCACCGGCACACCTCAAAGGCAGTTACTTCGGCGCGGCCTCCATGTCTGGCATGGGGGTCGCCATGGGTGCCCTGCTCGGGGGCTGGATGATCGCAAACTGGGGCGGTGGCTGGCTCTACGGGCTGATGGCCCTGCTCTGCCTCGCTATCCTGGCGCTCTATGAGTGGGGCACCCGCATGCCGCGCCCGACCGAGCTGCAGTCGGTGCCCGCCCGCGAATAGCTGAGGCCCCATCAGACCACATGAAAAAGGCCGGGATCCCAGATCCCGGCCTTTACTCATCTGGATGCTTTACAGGGTGAAGCGGAGGGTGAGCTGCTGCAGGTGGCTGGTAAGCTGACTCAGCTCGGTGCAGGCCTGAGCGGTGTGTTGTGCCCCCTTGGCATTCTCATCCGAGACATTGTGAATGTTCACTATGTTGTGGTTGAGCTCGGCGGTGACCGAATTCTGTTGCTCGGTAGCGCTGGCAATCTGAGTGTTCATGTCGGTGATCCGGGTGACCGCTTCATGGATCCTGGCAATGCTCTGGCCCGCATCCTGCGCCAGTTCGACGCTGGTCTGCATCTGGGCATGGCTGCTGTGCATGGCCTGGCCCGCCAGCGCTGCACGGCTCTGCAGGCTCTCTATCATCTTATGGATCTCGGCGGTGGAGTCCTGGGTGCGTCTGGCCAGGGTACGAACCTCATCGGCGACCACGGCAAAGCCTCGGCCCTGTTCGCCGGCACGGGCGGCTTCAATGGCGGCATTGAGTGCCAGCAGGTTGGTCTGATCGGCGATGCTGCGGATCACATCCAGTACCAGGCCGATATTGGCGCTCTCCTGCTCGAGTTGTTGCACTACCTGACCTGCCTCACCCATCTTGCCCGCGACCTGCTCGATACTGCCGATGGCGCTCTGTACCACCGCCTGGCCTGCCATGGAAGCCTGGGAGGCATGCTGGGCGGCGTTGGCGGCATCAGTGGTGTTGCGGGACACCTCGAACACAGTGCTCTGCATCTCGTTCATGGCAGTTGCCACCTGGGTTATCTCGCCTTGTTGCTGGCGTATCCCCAGGGCGGACTGTTCGGAGATGGCGCTCACTTCGCCTACCGAGGTGCTGAGCTGGCTGACCGAGGTGGCGATCTCGTTGACCAGATCGCTGAGCCCCTCCTTCATCTGGCGCACCGACAGGGCCAGCTCGCCGATTTCATCCCGATTGAGCTTGCCTGCATCGATGTAATCGCACAGCTCGCCTCGGCCCAGATAACCGCCGGCAACCAGTTTGGCCTGCTTGGCCAACAGCACGATGGGATCGCGGATCTGGCGGGTCAGCAGGGTGGCGAAGACGATGACCAGTAGGATGGCGAGGAGCAGGGTGAGGAGGAGGACGGTGCGGGCACTCTCGTAGGTGCTCTGGGACTCATCACGGCCGAGCTTGGCATAGTAGCGGTTCTGGGCAATCAACCCTTCGACCGCATCATGGAGTGCGACATAGGTCGGGGCGCCTGCCAGGAACTGCTCCGTACCCGCGGCATGTTCCCCCCGGGCCAGTTGTGCCATGACGGCATCGTGCAATGCCAGATAGCGCTGCCAGTTGGCGCTGACTGCCTGATAGCGGCGTGTCTCTTCGGCATCGAACAGCGTCTTGCCATACTGGTCCAGCAGTCCCGTGATCTTGCTTATTTCGCTGCGCATCTGGTTGCCGTACTCCGCCTGACGGGCTGGGTTCTCATCGACCAGCAGGTAGCTCAGTTCGAAGCGACGCAAGTTGGCTACCGTCTGCCCCATGTCATTGACGCGATTGATGCTGGGAATGATGGCATCGGTCAGCTCGAGTGAGCGACTGTTGATGCGGTCAAATTGCAACAGAGAGAAGCCGCCGATGGCGACCATCATCAGGCCGAAGGTCGCGAAGGCGACGCTCAGCTTCTTACCAATATTCATGTTCATCAATGACATCGCTGTTCCGGAACGGTAGGCAGAAAGACTCGACCCAGAGTCGAGGGAGTCAGGTTTCGCTTATTCATCCCGAAATAGCCAAACGGCCGCCTGAGGCGACCGGTTCATTTTTATTGTCAGTGCAGGGCCAGGCTTGTGTAACGGATGCCATTGGCCAAAAAAATCGTCCTGTTGGGCATGGGAACAGGGGGTTCCATAGGCCTCAAAGGGCTGCAAAGGCTGGGCACTTTATGTACGGGAAGGGGGGAAGTCAAGGCTTGTTGCGCATGAAACCACACAGCGAAATGATTATTGATTAGTCACTATTGGCTTGTTTTTTGACCGCGCAGTGTCAAGGGGTCAAGGCAGGCTAGCTCAGGGGTAAGTGATGACTCACCCCTGGCAATCTAGAAGGTCAGTACCTTGTCGGCGGCCACTGTCCATTGGGCCAGGGTCGGCAGGCGGTCGATGCGGATCCCTTCGATAAGCGGCAGGGTGCCAATGCCGCGGGCATCACAACAGCTCTGGCACAATCGCACTTCGGCCCCTTGCACCAGCAAGATGTCCAGCATCTGACGCAGGTGATAGCCCTCGGCCGGGGCCTGACTGGCGATGGCGGCCCCCACCGCATCCGACAAGAGAAACAGCCTGAGGCTGGCCCCCTCTTCCTGCAGTGCCAAGCCGAGGCGCAGGGCGTTGAACAGGGACTCGCTGCCATAGGGGGCACCGCTGGCGATGATCAGTATCTGTTGGCTCATGGAAGCTCCTGATGACAAAGCCCCATTGTAGATCGCCCTGATGATCCCCATCATGATGTTGCGCAAACCGTGTCGCACCACTTTCGTGCAGTCTTGACCTGCGAGGTGCCCTTGAGGTCAGATGAACATCATTTAAAAGGTGGTGAATGAGCAGTGTGCTTGAAGTTGGATGAGCATCATTCACGGAACGACGGTGAACGAGAGGTGGAAAATGAACAAGAGGATAGCCGTGCTGGCATTGGGGTTCTGGCTGGCGGGACCTGTGGTGGCGGCCCCTGCGGTGGGGTGTGCTGCCAAGCGTGATGCCCTTATCTCGGCTCTGAGCGAGGCTCGCGCCCATGACAACGATCGCCAGGTCGCTGGCTTGCAGGAGGCGCTCAATAATGTCGAGGCTTATTGTGACGATGGCGCTTTGCTCAAAGAGAGTGACAGCAAGCTGGCCGAGTTGAAAACCAAGGTCGACGAACGGCTCAGTGAGTTGCAGAGTGCCCGGGTGGAGGGCAAGCCGGACAAGATCGCCAAGAAGCAGACCAAGCTCGATGAGGCTCAGGCCAAATATCAGCAGGAGCAGATCCACAATGGAGCCTTGCGTGCCCTGGTCGATAGCAAGAGTAAGTGAACACTGACTGCCTCCGGGCTCCGCTGACGCCTTGCTCAGAGTAGGGGTCTCCTATGTGTATGTGGATGGCTCTATTCGGTGCGATGACAGCGCCGTGGCTGGGATGGCCGCGAGGCGGGCCAGCCATGATGGTGGCGGATAACAGTGAGGCCGGGCATTGCCCGGCCTCACTGTTTGCCCATCTCTGGCCAGTCAGCTGCGATGAAGCTTCACAAACTTCTCCATCAACTGCGCTTCGCTCTCCACCCGCTGGGGATCCCAGATGATGCAGTCGATGGGGCAGACGCTGATGCAGGTGGGCTTCTCATAGTGGCCGACGCATTCGGTGCACAAGTCTGGATTGATCTCGTAGATGGCCTCACCCAGGCTGATGGCCTGGTTCGGACACTCGGGATCGCACATGTCACAGTTGATGCACTTGTCGGTGATGAGCAGCGCCATCTCAGGCTGCCGTATGGGGGTTGCGGCTGTCCTGACGATCGCCCAGGTTGCGCAGCAATATCCCGTGGCTGATGTCGATCTCCTGGGGAACCGGCACATAGACGATGTGACCGTTGCCCGGCGCGGTGTCGACCAGCTCGCCCTTGCGGTTTTGCATCTGCTCCAGATTGAAGCTGAGGTTGCCCTGGGGGGTCATCAACTCCAGGCTGTTGCCGACCAGGAACTTGTTCTTCACGTCCACTTCCACCATGTCGCCATTGCGACCGGTGATCTCGCCGACGAACTGCTGGGTGTCGGAGATGGAGTAGCCATAGTCATAGTTCTGGTACTCGCTGTGGTTGTGGCGGCGCAGGAAGCCCTCGGTGTAGCCACGGTGGGCCAGGTTCTCCAGGGTGCCCATCAGGGTCGGATCGAAGGGACGACCGGCGACGGCATCGTCGATGGCCTTGCGATAGACCTGAGCGGTACGGGCGCAATAGTAGAAGGACTTGGTGCGGCCTTCGATCTTCAGGGAGTGGACTCCCATCCTGGTCAGGCGCTCGACGTGCTCGACGGCGCGCAGGTCCTTGGAGTTCATGATGTAGGTGCCGTGCTCGTCCTCGAACGCCGTCATGTACTCGCCGGGGCGGTTGGCCTCTTCCAGCAGTACCAGCGCATCGCTCGGCTTGCCGAGTCCCAGGGTGTTGTCCGGGCGCACCGCAATGGGCTCCTGGCGATGCACTATCTGGCCCACCTCATTCTCCTTGCCTTCGTGAACCTTGTAGTCCCAGCGGCAGGAGTTGGTGCAGGTACCCTGGTTGGGGTCGCGTTTGTTGATGTAGCCAGAGAGCAGGCAGCGGCCGGAGTAGGCCATGCACAGGGCGCCGTGCACGAAGACTTCCAGCTCCATCTCCGGCACCTGCATGCGGATCTCTTCGATCTCGTCCAGGGAGAGTTCGCGGGAGAGGATGACGCGAGTCAGGCCCATTTGATGCCAGAACTTTACCGTGGCCCAGTTGACCGCATTGGCCTGCACCGACAGGTGAATGGGCATGTGGGGGAAGGCTTCGCGCATCATCATGATGAGACCGGGATCTGACATGATGATGGCGTCCGGTCCCATCTCGATCACCGGGCGCATGTCGCGCACGAAGGTCTTGAGCTTGGAGTTGTGGGGCTGGATGTTGGCCACCACATAGAACTGCTTGCCGAGGGCGTGGGCTTCGTTGATGCCCAGGCGCAAGTTGTCGTGGTCGAACTCGTTGTTACGCACCCGCAGGCTGTAGCGCGGCTGGCCGGCATAGACGGCATCGGCGCCATAGGCGAAGGCGTAACGCATATTTTTGAGGGTCCCGGCGGGGGAGAGCAATTCTGGTCTGAACATGATTATCTCGCTGGTCTGATTGCAAATCAGGGCGACGCCACCGAGTGGCATCGCAATAAGGATGACGGCACAGCGCTGCACCCTCTGGAGGGTTAAGGCCATGACATCCCAATAAGGGTGCGAGATTGTACTCTTGCCGCTCCCCGGGCGCAATTAACCCGGGTAGGTGAAGGAGAGAGGATTGTCTTGTCGGTGTCAGTGAGCCGCGTTACTGCGGGGGGCTGACCAACAGAGTGGTGGGGCGCATGGTCGGGGCCTGAGGGTGCAGGGCCAGGCTCAACCAGTGCCAATCAAGGGGAGGGCTGTTCTGTTTGAAGCGCTGCAACGGCTGGCCATTACGCACGGTCAGAAACAGGGTGCTCGACAGGCCGATGCGGTTGCGATAACGCACCATGAGTTCGCCGCTGTAGCGACTGATATGGATCTGCAACTGCTCCAGGCTCAGGCCTGAGTGATAACCCTGTTCATCCCACACTTCCAGCATGATGCGCCTGCCTTGCGAATATCAGGGCTTACTATCCGGGCAGTTTACATAACGGGCAATTGTCAGATCTGACAGGGACAGAAAGCGAAAACCCGGCGCTAGGCCGGGTTTTCTTGAATGATGGTGGAGGGAGAAGGATTCGAACCTTCGAAGGCAGAGCCGTCAGATTTACAGTCTGATCCCTTTGGCCACTCGGGAACCCCTCCACAGGGGTATTAAAAGCCACTTATTTCAGGAAGATGGTGGAGGGAGAAGGATTCGAACCTTCGAAGGCAGAGCCGTCAGATTTACAGTCTGATCCCTTTGGCCACTCGGGAACCCCTCCACGGGGTATTTTCCTGATTGTACTATCTCATCACACTTGAATGGTGGAGGGAGAAGGATTCGAACCTTCGAAGGCAGAGCCGTCAGATTTACAGTCTGATCCCTTTGGCCACTCGGGAACCCCTCCTCAAGTGCGAGGCGCATACTAACAGATCCCACGGCTTTGTGAACCCCAAACTTGCAATCAATGTAGAAAAATATGCGAGTCGCTCATTTTTTGATATTGGCCGTTCAAAATTCAATCTTTTCATAGGCTTCAGAACAAAAAAAACACAGCTAACCGGGCAGGAAGTCGAGGCTGTCGCCTTGTCATCTCGGGGGACGAGTCATTGTTGGTAGTGTTTTATGCTGGTTTACTCTCTTTGTTCTGTGAATGTGATGGCGGATGGGTTTGGGTGTGGACTTTGCTGCTACCTGATCTTAATCTCGCCATGTTATCTAACTGTTACATGGAACGTGATCCTATGCAGCCTCTCGATGTCGCCGTCCTGCGCGGCCAGTTTCCTGCCCTCAACCAGTTGATCGATGGCAAATCCCCACTCTTCTTCGACGGCCCTGGGGGTGCCCAGGTTCCCCATCGTGTCTTGGGGGCAATGACCGACTATCTGGGGCGCTTCAACGCCAATCTGGGGGGGACCTTCTTCTCGGGCCGGGAGACGGAGCAACAGGCGTTGCGTGCCCGCAAGGCCGCGGCGACCCTGCTCGGTGCCGACAGCTGGCAGGAGATAGTGTTTGGCGCCAACTTCACCAGCCTCACCTTCGCCTTCAGCCGTGCCCTGGCCCGTGAGTGGCAGGCGGGGGATGAGATAGTCGTCAGCGCCCTGGATCACTACTCCAATGTTTCCAGCTGGCAGCAGGCGGCCGAGGATCGCGGCGCCATCGTCCATCAGGTGCGGGTGGATACCGCCAGCGGCGGCCTCGACATGGATCATCTGCTGAGCCTGCTTGGCCCGCGTACCCGGCTGGTGGCCGTGACCGCCGCTTCCAATACCACGGGCACCCTGGTGGACATTCCCACCATCGCCGATGCGGTACACCAGGCGGGTGCCCTGCTCTATGTGGATGCGGTGCACTTTGCGCCCCATGAGCGCATCGATGTGCAAGCCTGGGATTGCGACTTCCTCGGCTGCTCGGCCTACAAGTTCTTCGGTCCGCACTTGGGGATCCTCTATGGCAAGCATCGCCATCTGGAGCGGTTGACCCCCTACAAGGTGGAACCGGCCAAGAACGTCTCGCCCTACAAGTGGGAGACGGGCACCCAGAGCTGGGAGGCCTTGGCCGGGCTGGAGGCGACCATTGACTACCTGGCCTCCCTCTCTGGTCTGGAGGCGGAGGAGGCTTCCCTGGAAGAGCGGCTCGATCTCGCCTTTGCCCGCAGCCAGGGGCATGAACAGCAGCTCAGCGAGCAGGTACTGACCAAGCTGGCAGAGCGTCCCTGGTTGAGCCTGCATGGTATCCATGGCGCGCAGGGGCGAACGCCCACCTTCGCCCTCACCTCGAGTCGCCACACGCCGGCCGAGATGGCTGTCTATCTGGGGGAGCATCAGGTATGCAGCTGGGCGGGGCACTTCTATGCCCTGGGATTGATCGCGGCCCTGGGGGTCGGTGAGGGAGGGGTACTGCGCATCGGCTGCATGCACTACAACACCCATGCCGAAATAGACAGGCTGTTCAGTCTGCTCGATGCCATGCCGGGGGCGTAACGCGGCAGTCAGCGATGCCACGCCATCAGACCCCGCTGCCGGTTCGCCACAGCGGGGTCTCTCATTTGGCAATAATCTGGTGGATCTGATCGAGAGGGACGATATGGCGGGCTGCGCCGAGCTTGATCGCCTCCTTGGGCATGCCGAATACCACGCAGGAGGCCTCATCCTGGGCATAGGTGATGGCCCCCGCCTCCTGCATCTCCTTGAGGCCACGGGCACCATCATCTCCCATGCCGGTCATGATGATGCCGGTGGCATTCTTGCCAGCGTATTTGGCCACTGAGCGAAACAGCACATCGACCGAGGGGCGATGGCGATTGATCAGAGGGCCATCCATGACGTCCACATGGTAGTAGGCGCCGCTGCGCTTGAGCAGCATGTGTTTGCCACCCGGCGCGATCAGGGCCAGCCCCGGGATCACCCTGTCATTGTGTCTGGCCTCACGCACTTCTATCTGGCACAGGCCGTTGAGCCGTTCGGCGAAGGAGGCGGTGAACTTCTCCGGCATGTGCTGCACGATGACGATGCCGGGGCTGACCCTGGGCAAGGCGGTGAGTACCAGCTCCAGGGCCTGGGTGCCGCCGGTGGAGGTGCCCATGGCGACGATGCGCTCCGTGGTCTGTGCCAGGGCCTGGCCGCCCGCCGGTAGCCAGGCATCAACGCTGATCTTGGCGGGCACGGCCAGCGGTGCCTTGCGCAACTGTTTGACATTGGCCATGGCCGCGGCCCGTACCGCCATGGCGAGATCCTGGGCGGACTCTTGCAGAAAGTCTTTGAGGCCTATGGTCGGCTTGGTGATGATATCCACCGCACCGGCCGCCATGGCCTGCAAGGTGGTCTCGGCGCCGCGCGCGGTGAGGGAGGAGCAGATAACGACCGGGGTCGGTCGCTCGGTCATTATCTTCTGCAGGAAGGTGATGCCATCCATGCGCGGCATCTCCACGTCGAGCACTATCACGTCCGGCCAGGCCCGCTTGAGTTTTTCCAGGGCAAAGAGGGGATCCGAGGCGGTGGCGATGACACTGATATCCGGCTCACGCTCCAGCACGCTCTGCAATACCTGCCTGACCACGGCGGAGTCATCGACCAGCATGACGGTGATCTGTTTCATCTCTCTCTCCTCATTCGCATAACGTGGCCGCTAGCGGGGCGGCTTCCGCAGGTTCAGCGCTGTTGTGGCCTCATTGGCCGGTGCGGCGACGCTCATCGACCCGCTCCGGATCCCGTATCAACGGACTGTGCCTGACCCAGACATGGCCGGTATTGAGCTCGAAGACAAGCGCCCTGTGGCCTGTGCCGCCCAGATCGTGGGCGCTGACCTCGAGGCCCTGAGCACGGACCAGCGCCCAGGCGGCCGCCACATTCTGGCTGGCGATATCCGGGGCATGACGTCCCCCCAACTGGGGGAACATGTTGCCGCCGCCAAACAGCTTGACCACGTATTCCCCGGGGGCTGAGCCCGTTTTGGCAACCCCTTGCAGCAAGATGGCCAGCGCCTCATCCGCATACTTGCCATTGAGCGAGTCAGGTCTCTGCCGTGCCATCTGCCTCTGGCTCAGCGGTCGATCGCGATGGCGCCGACTCGGCAGCATGAAGTGGCACATGCCGCCCCAGTGGTGGCGTGGGTGCCAGAGTGTCAGGCTGACACAGGAGCCGAGCTGGGTGCGCATCACCATAGGCTCCCGGCTAAACAGGGCCTCGCCGGGTTGCAGAGTCACCTCTCTCATGGGGCTCAGGGTTTGCGATAGATGGAAGGGGAGACCAGCTGCAGGCCAGTCTGGAGGCCATGCAGACTCTCGGCATGGCTGATGATGAGATAGCCCCCCTGACGCAGCAGGGGAAGCAGGCGGGCGAGCACTTGCTCCTTGGTCTCCCGGTTGAAGTAGATCATCACGTTGCGGATGAAGATGAGGTCGAATTGGCCGAGATCCGGCAGCGGCTTGTTGAGGTTGACCTGGCTGAAATGCACCCTCTCCTTGAGCTTGCGGTCGATGAGGAAGGTGCCCTCTTGCTGACCTATGCCCTTGAGGCAGTATTTCATCAGGTAGGCGGTCGGTATGTTGTGGGCCCGCTCTATGGCATAGAGGCCAGTCTTGGCCTGGGTCAGAACCCGGGAGCTGATATCGGAGGCGATGATCTCCCAGGGGGCCGCGACGCGGCGCTCTGCCAGGGTCATGGCGAGGCTGTAGGCCTCTTCCCCCGAGGAGCTGGCCGCGCTCCAGATCCGCAGCGCACGCTCCCGCGGGAAGTGGGGCACTATCTGCTCGCTCAGGAATTCGAAATGTTTGGGTTCGCGAAAGAAGTAGGTCTCATTGGTGGTCAGCAAGTCCAGGGCCAGTTGCAGCTCCAGCTTGGCCGAATCGCCCATGATGAGGTGAAAGTAATCCCCAAAACTCGGCAACTGGTAGTGGGAGAGCCGTTTGGCCAGCCGACTGCTGACCAGTGTCTTCTTGGCAGGGGAGAGATCGATGCCGGTGGCTTGATGCAGCCAGCGCTGAAATTGGCTGAATTCCTGATCGCTCAGGGCGGCATGTTCCAGCAAGTTCGCCTTCCTTGTGTGGTGTATCCGGTCGCTGACCGGAGCGAGCGGGAAGCCTTGGCTCCCCGCCCTCCTGGCTCAACGGCGCATCAGAAGCGCACAAAATCACCGTCGCTCTGACTTTTGCCATGAGCGACCGAGATCTCCTGCGGCGATCCCTCCTGATTGAGGAAGCGGCCGCGGCTGTTTCCTCGTGGGGTCGGCACCCTGAGTTCGGTCACCGTCCTGTGCTGCGCCAGGGTGAAGAAGCCCATGGATTGTTGCAGCTGTTCGGCCTGGCCGCTCATCTCCTCCGCGGTGGCGGCCAGCTCCTCACTGCTGGATGCGTTCTGCTGGGTCACCTGGCTGAGCTGGCTCATGGCCTTGTTGATCTGGCTGACCCCGGTGGATTGTTCCGCCGAGGCGGCACTGATCTCCTGCACCAGATCCGAGGTTCGGTTGATGGAGGGCACGATTTGATCGAGCAACTCTCCCGCGCGCTCTGCCATGTCGACACTGCTGGAGGCCAGCTCGCCAATCTCCTGGGCCGCGACCTGGCTGCGTTCTGCCAGCTTGCGCACCTCGGCCGCCACCACGGCAAATCCCTTGCCATGATCGCCAGCCCGGGCTGCTTCTATGGCCGCGTTGAGTGCCAGCAGGTTCGTCTGGTAGGCGATGTCATCGATGATGCTGATGCGTTTGGCTATCTGCTTCATGGCATCCACCGTCTGCTTGACCGCGCCGCCCCCTTCTATCGCCTCCTTGGCGGCCTTGCTTGCCATGCCATCGGTGACCTGGGCGTTCTCGGTATTCTGGTTGATGCTGGCGCTCATCTGCTCGATGGAGGCGCTGGTCTCCTCCATGCTCGAGGCCTGTTCACTGCTCGATTGGCTGATGCTCTGGGCGGTGGCGCTGACCTGTTCCGAGGCGCTGGACAGGTTGTCCGAGGCGCTGCGCACCTCTGTGACTATGGTGGTGAGGGCCGTGATGGTCTGGTTCAGGGCATCCTTGGTGGTGCCAAAGACCCCGGGGTAGTTCGCCTCGACCTTTTGGGTCAGATCCCCTTCGGCCAGGGCCTGAACCACCCGGATCACGTCCTTGAGGCTGGTGTCGATGACCTCGGCAATCTTGTTAATGCCTTCCCCCAAGTTCTTGAAGAAGCCAGCCTTGTCACCGAGGGCCATGCGTTTGCTCAGCTCGCCATCGATGACGGCTTGCACAATGTCGGATACCTCCCGTTCGACGGCGACCTCCTTGGTGCGGTCGTCCCACTCCACCACTGAACCGAGTCGCTCGCCCGCATCGCTGAACACAGGGTTGGCGACCAGGGAGAAGGTGCGCCCGCCGAGCTGGATCTGGGTGCGATAGGTGTTGGCCAATTTGGCCAGCATGCCGCGCTGGTGGCTGGGGTTCTTGTGGAAGGTATCTATGTTGCTGCCCATCAGCTGGCTGGTGTTGAAGTGGGGCAGCTCTGTCTTGATATCGCGCTCGGCCTCGGCCAGCATGACCTTGACCGACTCGTTCATGTAGATGATGTCGAGGTCGTTGTCGGCGATCATGACGTTGGTGGTGGCGCAGTCCAGCGCCTTCTTGACCCTCATGCTCTCGTCGGATGCCTGCTTGGCGGCGGCGTTGGCGGCCTTGACCTCCAACTCGATGGCGACCTCCTTGGTGCGATCGTTCCACTCAACCACGGTGCCGAGCCGTTCACCACTATCGCTGAACACAGGGTTGGCGACCAGGGCGAAGGTGCGCCCGCCGAGCAGTATCTGAGCGCGGTGAGTACTGGCGAGTTTGGCCAGCATGGTGCGCTGGTGGCTCGGGTTCTTGTGGAAGATGTCGATGTTTTTACCCATCAACTGACTGGCGTTGAAGTGGGGCAGATCGGTCTTGATGTCCGGCTCGGCGTCGAGCAGCATGGTGCCGACCGCTTCGTTCATATAGATGATGTCGAGGTTGTTGTCGGCGATCATCACGTTGGTGGTGGCGCAGTCCAGCGCCTTCTTCACCCTCAGGCTCTCCTCGGATGCCAGCTTGGCGGCGGTGTTGGCGGCCTTTATCTCGTTCTCGATGGCGACCTCTTTGGTGAGATCGTTCCACTCCACTACTGTGCCGAGCCGATCGCCTTCATTGTTGACGACGGGGCTGGCGATGAGGGAGAAGATGCGACCACCCAGGGCTATCTGGGTGCGGTAGGTTTTGTCGAGCTTGGCCAGCATGGCCCGCTGGTGGGAAGGATTCTTGTGAAAGCTGTCGATGTTCTTGCCCATCAGCTGCTTGACATCAAAGGCGGTCAGCTCCTTCTTGATGTCGCTTTCGGCCAGGCTGAGCATCTCCTTGATCGCCTCGTTCATGTAGATGATGTTGAGGTCTGTGTCGGCGATCATCAGGTTGGTCGTGGCACCGTCGAGGGCCTTGCGCACCCGGAAGTTTTCGGTATGAAGCTGTTGACTGGTCTGGGCCTCGGCCAGGTTGTTGCGCACCGTCTGGCCGAGGCGATCGAGCAGAAGATTGAACTCCTGACAGAGCTCCAGCAAGGGGCCACCGAGCCCGGTGAGGGGCAAGGGCTGCTCGAACTGGCCACTGGCTGCGGCCAGGTTGATGGCCCTGGCATCGCCCAGGGTCTGGGTTAACTGGGACAACAGCTGGGGGTGATCGTCGTTGTTGCCAAACAGCTTGCCGAAAAATGATTGAGTCATGAGCCTTATCCTTGTGCTGACACTCAGGTGATAGAAGTCGGGTACCTTACTATTGGGTCACTGCCATGGCCGCGTCCGGGCGATGGGATAGATCGTGAAGTTGCGCCATCTCGTCGATGGAGAGCACCTTTTGGGTGTTGAGCAAGATGACGAATCTGCCATTGACCTTGCCCATGCCGCTGATGAAGTCGGCGCGGATCTTGGCGCCGAAGCTGGGGGGCGGCTCTATCTCGTTGCGCGGTATGGTGAGCACCTCGGAGACGGCATCTACCACCACCCCAATGTCCTGGGTCTCCCCCTGATGTTCTCCCTCCTGGCTCAAGACCTCTATGATGACGATGCAACTGCGGCGGGTGATGGTCGAGGCGATATTGCCGAAGCGGGCATTGAGATCGACCACGGACACGACGGCGCCGCGCAGGTTGATGACACCACGAATAAAGTCGGGCATCAGGGGGATGGGGGTGATGTTGCCGTATTCGAGGATCTCCTTGACCCCGAGTATGTTGATGGCAAACATCTCGCCGTTGATGACGAAGGTGAGGTACTGGGCATCTCCCTGGGCCACGGAGGGCAGCAGGGGAGAGGCGAGGGTCAGTGCGGTGGATGGATTCATGGGGCCTCCGGTCAGAAACGAATAAAGTCGGCGTCATCCACCGGGCTCTTGTGACCCGTGGGTGCGCTCTGGGGTGGGGTCAGAAAGTGGCCTCGGGGTTGGGCGGTTTTGACTCTGATTTGACTGGCACCCACGCTGCGGGCGGGGGCGCTTGCCAGGGTGAAGAAGTCCATGGTCTGTTGCAGATCCCCGGCTTGGCTACTCATCTCTTCGGCCGTGGCGGCCAGCTCCTCGCTGCTGGCCGCGTTCTGCTGGGTTACCTGATTGAGCTGGTTCATCGCCTGGCTTATCTGGGTCACTGCGCCCGCCTGTTCGCCGGAGGCGGCACTGATCTCCTGTACCAGATCCGAGGTCTTGCGAATGGAGGGGACTATCCGTACCAGCAGCTCGCCAGCCAGCTCGGCCTGTTCCACACTGCTGCTCGACAGCTCGCTAATTTCCTGAGCAGCGACCTGGCTGCGTTCGGCCAGCTTGCGCACCTCGGCGGCCACCACGGCAAAACCTTTACCATGTTCGCCCGCTCTGGCCGCTTCGATGGCCGCGTTGAGGGCCAACAGATTCGTCTGGTAGGCGATGTCATCTATGATGCTCACCTTGCGCGCTATCTGCTGCATGGCGGTCACGGTTTGTTGCACAGAGGCACCGCCTTCTCCCGCCTCCCGGGCCGCCTGACCGGCCATGGCATCCGTCTGGCGGGCGTTGTCCGTGTTCTGGTTGATGCTGGCACTCATCTGCTCGACGGCCGCGCTGGTTTGCTCGACGCTGGCCGCCTGCTCGCTGGTGGCCTGACTCAGGGATTGGGCCGTGACACTGACCTGATTGGAGGCATTGCTCAGGTTGTCGGTGGCGCTGCGTACCTCGTCGATGATGTTGGTGAGGGCTGTGATGGTGTCGTTGAGACCATCCTTGGTGCGACCGAACACGCCCGGATAGGGTTGTTCTATGCGCTGGGTCAGGTCTCCCTTGGCCAAGGCAGTGGCGATGCGCATCACATCTCCCAGGCTGGTATCCGTCACCTCGGAGAGGCGATTGAGCAGCTCGCTCAGTCGCTTCACATACCCCTGACGCTGTTCCAGGCTGATACGGTAGCTGAAGTCGCCCTGCTCCACGGCGGCGCTCACCTGCTGCTCTATGTCGTTGATGAGGGCCCCCAGCTTGTCGACCATGTATTGCATGGCCTCAAGCAGCTGCCCCGCCTCGTCGCGGGAGTGGATCTCCAGCTTGACGTCAAGATCCCCCTCGGCCAACTGACGGGCGGCTTTGAGTGCCTGATTGATGGGGCCTGTGATGCTGCGAATAAGGCGCAGGCCAAACCAGATGGCTACCATCAGCCCCAGGACTATACCCACTACCACAGTGGGCAGCAGGCTGTGATAAGCGGATTGAGCCCGTTCAAATTCGGCCTTGGCAACCTCGAGTTGCAGGTTGACCAGCTCGGTTACCTTGCTGCTGATGGGATCTATGGTCCCATAGAGGCGGCCATCGAACTCATCCAGTGTCCCCGTTACCAGGCCATGCTGGGTCGCCAGGCGGTGGGTGAGCAAATTGAGATCCCGGTTTGCCGCCTCGAACAGGTTGATGGCCTGGGCCGATAGCCGCTGTTCATCTTCGGTGAGACGGGTTGCCTGATAGGCTTGCCATACCTGTTCAATCTGCTGCTGGGCATCTTTAAGCTCCTTGAGTGCCACCTCGGCGCTGATGAGGCCCGCATTTGCCTTGTTGACGTTATCGATGATGGCGACGGCGTACAGATCCGATATCTCCTTGAGTTGCTTGAGGGGCACGACCCTGTCCTGATAGACCCGCAGCAGGCCCTGATTGCCGTGGTGCATGCCGTACAGGCCCAGGCTGCTCAGCAGCAATAGCAACGCGCAGAGCGCGCCGAGCAGCAGAAAGAGGCGGGTCTTGATGGTGGCATCCTTGAACATGGCTTGCTCCTATTCAGTTGATACTCGATGGGGACGGAACATGCCCCGCGCCCTGATGGCCCAGCTGATGTAACTCCCGCTGGATGGCCGACTGCATCAAGGCGGGGATATCCAGGATCAGGGCGATGTCACCCCCTCCGAGGATGGAGGAGCCGCTGATGCCGCGCAGATGGTTGAACAGTTTGCCGAGGGGCTTGATGACGGTTTGCAGCTCCCCCAGCAGTTCGTCCACCACCAGTCCGGATTTTTGACCGCCATGGCTCACTACCACTATGTTTTCCCGTCGTCCCGGCTGGCTCTGGATGTCGAAATGCTGTTGCAGACGAACGAAGGGCAGCACCTCGCCGCGCAGGTTGATGTAGTCGCGTCCCAGGGTGTCTTGCAGTGCATCTTCGGTCAGCTCGACACACTCGATCACCATGTCCAGGGGGATGACGTAGTGAGCGCTGCCAACCCGCACCAGGAAGCCGTCTATGATGGCCAGGGTCAGGGGCAGGCGGATCCGGACCAGGGTGCCCTTGCCGGCTTCGCTATACAGTTCGACGCTGCCACGCAGCGCCTGAATGTTGCGTTTGACCACATCCATGCCGACCCCGCGCCCGGACAAATTGGTGACTGCCTCGGCGGTGGAAAAACCCGGCTCGAAGATGAGCTGGTAGATATCCTGCTCGCTGAGCTGTTGCCCCGGGACAATGATGTCGCGTTCGAGGGCTTTCTTGAGGATCCGCTCCTTGTCGAGCCCGGCGCCATCGTCTTGGATCTCGAGGACTATGCTACCGGAGTCATGAAAGGCGTTGAGGGTGAGGATGCCCTGGTTCGGCTTGCCAGCCTGCTGACGGCGCTCGGCCGATTCGATGCCGTGATCCATGGCATTGCGCACCAGGTGCATCAAGGGATCGCCAATTTTCTCCACCACCGACTTGTCGAGTTCGGTATCGGCCCCCGAGATGCGCAGGGTGATCTCTTTGCCAAGCTCCTGGCTCACGTCCCGTACCACCCTCTGGAAACGGTTGAAAGTCTCGCCGATGGGCACCATGCGCAGGTGCAGGGCGCCGTCGCGGATCTCCTCGACCAGCATGGCGATGACAGAGGTCGCCTCCAGCAGCTGACTGTCGCGGGAACGCTGGGCCAGCAAATTGGCTCCCGAGCTTGCCACCACCAACTCGCCGACCAGGTTGATGAGGTCATCCAGTTTGTCGGCGTGTACCCGCACGAAGCGCTGCTCCTTGCCCTGGCTCTGTTTCCTGAGGGCGGCATCGACCACCACCTCGTCCACGGCGCCCTGGGAGATGAGGATCTCGCCGAGCCGGGCATGAGGGATCTGCCCATGGCGATCCTGCAGGCGCAGGGCCGCCTCCAGTTCGAGCTGGGTGAGGGCCCCTGTCTTGACCAGCAACTGGCCCAGCATCTCGTTGTCTTCCGGCAGCGCCTCGATCAGCGCCAGGTACTCTGCCAGTTTGCTGTGGGGAGGCAGTATCAGGATCTGGCAGTCGTCGCGCACGAATTCGAACACCTCGCTGATGCTCTCCTTGCTGGCGGTGGAGTCGAAGTCGATCTCGTAACCGAGATAGCAGTTCTCGGGGTCGAACCCTTGCCAGTCGGGCAGGGCCATGGTGATGGTCTCTATCGAGACTATTTCCCCCAGCGTGGCGAGGTAGCGCAGAAACGAGGTGGGCTCCATGCCGTGTTTGAACACCTCTTGTCCAAAACGCAGGGAGATATGCCACAGCCCGGTCATGGCCTGCGGACCCTGGTCTTGTCGCTCGACGGGGCTGGGCTGGCTCCTGGGGAGCATTGCCAGGGGGGCTATATCATCCTGCTGATAGATCTGCAGGCGCTCACGCAGCGCCCCATCCTGGGCAAGCTCGGCCGGCCCAGGTTCATCCCCCTGCTCGACCACGATATTGACCAGCAGATTGATGTGATCGCAGCTCTCCAGCAGCAGCTTGATCAGCTCGGCAGAGATGGCGAGCCGGTGATTGCGCACCTGATCGAGTATGTCCTCGACGATGTGGGTAAAGCCTATGATGGGGGCCAGCCCGAACAGGCCAGCCGAACCCTTGATGGTGTGGGCGGCCCGGAATACGGCACCGATCAGTTCGTCATCGTCCGGGGTCGACTCCAGGCGCAGCAGGGAAGATTCCATCTCCTCCAGCAACTCCCGTGCCTCGACAAGGTAGGTTTGTAACGCCTGATCCAGATCCATGCTCGGGCTCCTTGTCGGTCTAGTCGTTGAGGGTGTAGCGCAGCAGAGTGGGATCGCCGAAGAAGCCGGAGAGGTTGCACAGCTCTATGGCATCGAGCACGGCCTGACTGTGAAACAGCAGATGCAGGCTACGCCCCTTGGCTTGGGACGCTTGCTTGGCGGCGATCAGCAGTTGCAGGCCGGCGCTGTCTATTTCGCTGACACCGGACAGGTCCATCTCAATCTCTTGCGGCTGCTCCAGCCACTCGCTCATCTGTTCCTTGAGTTCGCAGGCATGGTAGATGGTCATTTCTCCTTCCAGTTTCATGGCGATCTTGTCTGACATTCGTTCGGCATGTAGCGGCATAGGCACCTCTGACTAAGGCATGATGAGTTTGGCGACGGCGGCCAACATCTGTTCCGGTTGGAACGGCTTGACGACCCAGGCCTTGGCCCCGGCTGCCTGCCCCTCCTGCTTCTTGCTGTCCTGGGATTCGGTGGTCAGCATGATGATGGGAGTGAATTTGTAGCTGGGCAGCTTCTTGGCCTCCTTGACGAAGCTGATCCCGTCCATATTTGGCATATTGACGTCACTGATGATGAGGTTGATCTTCTTGCCATCGAGTTTGCGCAAGGCATCCCGACCATCGCAGGCATCGATGACATCGTAGCCAGCGGTTTTGAGAGTCATGCCGACAACCTGACGAATGGTGGCCGAGTCATCCACGATCAAGATGGTTTTTCCCATGCTTAGCTCCTAAAAAAAGGTGATGTCAGTGTCTGTTTTCTGTGCGGCGGCGTGCTTGCCATGGTGGATATTGCGCTGTTCGTCGGTGGCATAGGAGAGCTCCATGTCCGACAGCCAGCGCTCGGCATCGATGGCGAGCCGTTCATGGGCTGGAGCCTGTTTCGCCGCAATGAGGTGGTCAGACAGGCTCTCCATGTTCTGGCGAACATGGCTGAGGATCTGGCTGACCCTGTCCTGGAACTGGAGAGAGACGATGACGTCAGATATCTCGGCATGGATGCCGCTGCTCTCGTGTTGCAAGAGGGCCGCAGACTCGGCCAGGCTGGCGGTGGCACTGCGAAAGCGGGTCAACACTTGTTCTATGGATTGCTCCGAGTTCGCAACGGACTCGTGATCCTTGGTTGCCGCCAACTCGGCTATCTGGAGCACCTGACCAATGCCGGTGTTGATGGTATCGACCTTGCCGGACATCTTCTTGGCCGTCTCACTCGACAAGTGCGACAGGGTGCGCACCTCGCCGGCAACCACGGCGAAGCCGCGACCCGCCTCGCCGGCCCGGGCCGCTTCGATGGCCGCATTGAGGGCGAGCAGATTGGTTTGGGACGCTATCTTGGCCACATCCAGGGCCATGGCATTGAGCTCCTGGGTATAGGCGGTGAGCCCCTTGATCTCCGCCAGCATGGCGTCCCTGTTCTGCTGGGCCCTGTGCATGCTGGCCAGCACGGCATTGAGCTGTTGCTGACTCTCGGTCAGCACGGCGGCCATGCCTTGCGAGTTTTCACCGGCCAGATCCCCGGCTGCGTGATGGGACGCGGCGACCGCCTCTTCGAGCTTGGTGGAGATGCCGACGAAGCGTTCGGTGAGGCTGATCATGGCTCCCTCACTCTGCTGGCGGGAGTTCTCGATCTGCTTGGTCCAAATGGGGACGGCCTGTTCGCAGACCTGCTCCAGTCCAGCCAGGGCAGGCGCCACCACAGGTTGCAGGTTCTCAGGGGCAGGTTGCTGTGCGCTGGTCTGGTGGCGACTGAGCCAGATGCCAAAGATCAGAGCCGATGCCAGGTTGAGGGCCAGATAGGGATAAGGTATCCCCTGGGCCTGGATACAGAGCAGGATCCCGTTGATCACTGCCATGGTGAGCAGCCAGAAGAGGGGCGCCCGACCGGGGAAGATAGCGTTTTGTTTTGCCATACGTGAGCTCATCCGTGAACACGAGGGGAGCAATCGGTACTTATTTAAGGGCTGGGAAGCACAAGCAAATGCCGCTAATAATCGATTGCTCAGTAATGGTAGCTCAAAAAGAAAAAAGGCAAGGGATCAGCAAGATAAAGCGTGGAGAGGGGATGAACCGGGGGAGGGGTGAGGCAGAGGATGGCACTAGACCATCCTCTTATGGAACTTACTTCGTGAAAGAGCGCTTGCAGAAAACCCGCGACTGACGCTCGCAGAGGAGCGCCTCGCTACGACGCGGATCCTTCCGGGCGAGCGGCCTGCTGGCAACCCGCGACGGCATGGGCAATGAGTTCAAGGCCCGTCTGCTCGCAAGGAGGGAGCTCGGCATCACAGTGGCGAAGCGGGGTGACCCTGTCCCCCCACTTGATGAGGGCGGCGCCCCAGGTCAGGCCTGCGCCGAAGGCGGCGGTGAGCAGCCAGCTATCGGGGGCGACTCGGCCCTGCTCCAGTGCCTCGCACAGGGCGATAGGGACTGTGGCAGCGGAGGTGTTGCCATAGTTTTCGATGTTGATCATCACCTTGTCCATGGGGGCATTCATGCGCTTGGCGAGGGTCTCTATGATGCGGATATTGGCCTGATGGGGCACCATGAGGTCGACCTGCTCCGGGCTGATATTGGCCTGGGCCAACACGGCGCCGATCGCCTCACCCATGCCACGTACCGCGCGTTTGAAGATCTCCTGACCTTCGAAGTTGAAGGTGAACAGGCCATCAATATCGGCGAAACGGATGCGATCAGTGCCAAAGTTCGGGATGTGCAGGATCTCGCGCGCCTCGCCGTCACACCCCAGCTTGTTGGCGATGAGCCCAGCTTGCTGGTGGCTTGCCTCGACCACCACGGCCCCGGCGCCATCACCAAACAAGACGGCGGTGTCCCGCTTGGCCCAGTCCAGCAGTGTGGTCAGGCGTTCGGCGCCTATCACCAGCACCTTCTTCATCATGCCGGTCTGCACCAGGGCGGTGGCCACCGAGAGGGCATAGACAAATCCCGTACAGGCGGCATTGAGGTCGAATACGGCGGCATTGTGCGCTCCCAGCGCTTGCTGCACCGCTGAGGCGCCGTTCGGTACCAGCGTCCCCGGGGTGGCGGTCGCGAGTATGATGCCATCGAGTTGGTCGGCATCGAGGCCGGCACAGGCCAGGGCGCGACGAGCGGCCAGGGTGGCGAGGGCAGAGGTGCTGACATGGGAGACTCGGCGGGCCTTGATGCCGGTGCGGGAGTGGATCCACTCATCCGATGTTGCCATGATGGTGCAGAGATCGTCATTGCTCAGCACTGCGGGGGGCAGGCATTTTCCCCAACCTGTGATATTGGCGTAATTCATGGTGTGACCACTTGTCTGAGGGCCCTCAATCGGGCGAAGCATGAGGCGAAAAGTGGCGCAATTATGGCGTAATGGCCGGGATCTGTCATCCAGTGGTCATCTTGGGGGGGCATGGGGATGAAGCGCTGCGTCGGGTTGGATTACCGGTTGCAAACTGTTGCAGGTGCTTGAGGTCGTTGGCTATTTCGGCTCGGGTTAGGGAATGACGCCGCCCTGGATTAAGATGGACTTGGCCGACAAGGAGTGCGCGCGTGACATCAAGTATGAACCCCAATCTGAACCTGCTTCCCACCCTGAAAGTGCTGCTGGCAACCCGCAATCTCAGCCGGGCGGCGGAGCTTTTGCATCTGAGCCAACCGGCTATCAGCAAGCAGCTGAGCCAGCTTCGGGAGGAGTTTGGCGATGCGTTGCTGGTTCGGGAGGGACAACGCTGGCTGTTGACGCCAAGGGCCGAGGCCCTTGCGGTGGTGCTGGGAGAGTCGCTGGCCGGGATCGAGCGGCTCTATGCATCCCCCACCTTTGCCCCCGCCGACTGCGAGCGGGTCTTCAAGCTGGCCTCCTCGGACTACGTGGCTCAGTACATATTGCCGGATATTTGTGCCGAACTGGCCCGACAGGCGCCGGGAGCGGCGCTGGAGTACAACCTGTGGGACAAGCGTCAGTTACCCGAATTGTGGCAATCCGACCTGGATCTCGTGTCCACCATCACGGATCTGGTACCGGATCAGATCCGGGGTCTGCATCAGGGAGAGGACCAGCTGGCGGTGCTGATGGGACGCCATCACCCCCTCGCCGGGCGAGCGCTCAGCCTGGAAGATTACCTGGCCTGGCCCCACTTGCAGGTGAGTGGCGGCGGCGATAAAGACAGCCCGGTGGAGCAAGTACTGGCCCCGCAGGGGTTGACGCGGCGTTGGTTCGCCCGGGTCCCTTTTTTCCAGGCTGCCCTCGAGGTCTTGCTGCGCACCGATTGCCTGATGACGACTCCGGCACATATCGCCTGGCAGTTGAGCCAGCGCCATCAGCTCTGTTTTGTCTCACTGCCATTTCAGACAAGTTTCCAGCAGTACCACCTGATGTGGCACCAGCGTCACCATCAGGATCCGGCACATCGCTGGTTTCGCGAACTCGCTTTTCCTTTTCTGAAGGAGCATCTGCAGCGCACCATGAGGGCCAGCCGGGCCTGATCTTGGCGCCCGGTGCATCCGCCAGTTGCGGCTACCGCCCATGCATCGGGTGCTGAACTGGTGCGACCCGATCCGCTATAGCCATGGGTTATGGATTCTATTCATAACTTTCACTACTGGCATGGTGGGTATGGCGCTACCTTGACCAGCACTATGGGTTTTCGGAGTCACTGATATGGAATTGACAAGCTGGTTGGCCCTCGCTGCCATCTGCGTGATGGGCGCCATCAGCCCGGGGCCCAGTCTGGCATTGATCATCCGCAATACGGTACAGGGTGGGCAGCGGCACGGGGTGGCGACCGCGCTCGGCCATGGTCTGGGGGTCGGGATCTATGCGCTGATCACCGCCCTCGGCCTCGCCATCCTGATCACTCAGACCCCGCTGCTGTTTGATCTCATCCGCTATGGCGGCGCCGCCTTCCTCGCCTGGCTCGGCATCAAGGCGCTGCTTGCCAAACCCCAGGCCACTGGCGTCGAAGCGGGTGAGCATCAGAGCCGGGGCCGTCAGGGGGCCTTCGAAGGGTTCATGGTTGCCTTCCTCAACCCCCAGCTTGCCATCTTCTTCCTGGCGTTGTTCAGCCAGTTCGTCCACGCCGATACCGGTTGGCGGGAGGGGAGCATCATGATGCTGACCGCAGGTGGCATAGACGCGCTCTGGTATGTGCTGGTGGCCCTGCTGCTCTCCCGTGGCCCCGTGCTGGCCTGGCTCAAGGCCAAATCCTCCGTCATCGACAAACTGAGTGGCCTGGTGCTGCTGGGACTGGCGCTGAAAGTGGTGCTCTGACCCTCTGTTGAGGCTCATACCCAATGAAGCAGCTTTATCGCCCAGCCTGATGCATACAAGCCAAGACCGAACACCCCATGGGCGATGAGACTCTGGATCCGGGCAGAGGTCGGGTGCGTTGTGCGGGAGGCGGCGATGCCGGCGCCCATGCCTGGCTGCATGAGCAGGAAGGGCGCCACGACGGTACCAATGCCAATGATCAGTGCCGGGCCCAGAGTGGGAGCCTGAGTCCAGGATCCCCCCCAGATGCCAATCAGCAGTGCGGCGAAGGCGATACCTGTCAGGTAATGGGCCATCTATCGGCGACAGCTCGGCACGGGGTCATCTGTCACTGACGATCTCCCTGGCTCCTGCCTGTGCAACGAGGTCGGAGCCAGGGGGATGATGACTCAATGCGTTAACTATCTATCCCCTCCAGCTTGAGCAGCGCCCGCTTGATCGCCAATCCCCCCGCGTAGCCGGTCAGGCTGCCATTTTGGCCTATCACCCTATGGCAGGGCACTATGATGGAGAGCGGATTGCGGCCGTTGGCGGCGCCCACGGCGCGTACCGCCTTGGGCCTGCCGATGCGACGCGCTATCTCCCCATAGCTGCAGGTCTCGCCATAGGGAATGTCGCGCAGCGCCAGCCACACCGCTTGCTGGAACTCGGTTCCTTTGGCCGCGAGTGGCAGGGTGAACTCTTGACGCTCCCCGGTAAAATACTCGCGAAACTCCGCCAGATAGGGGGCCAGGGCTGCGGCATCTTGCTGCCACTCATCCTGGATGGCCAGGGGGCGTTCACCTTCCAGAAAATCCACATGACACAGACCCTGCGCATTGATGGCAATGAGCAAAGGACCGCAGTCGGTGGTCAGCAGGTCGTAACGGATCATGATGTTGTCTCCGGGTTGTCAGGGGTTGCGGCGGTCGGGGCGCGCTTGGGCCTTTTCGGCCTGGGGCCACTCTCGATGCCAAGCAGTTCAGGGGCAACGCTCATGGCGTGCCATAACCAGCTGGCGGCGTAAGCGCGCCAGGGGTGCCAGGGGTGACTGCGCGTCTCCATCTCGGGAACCGGCAGCTTTTGTCCAGTACCGAGCGCCTTTTGCAACACGAGATCCGAGGCCGGAAACGCATCCGTATCGCGACCGGTGCGCAGGCGCCAGTAAGCAATCGTCCAGGGGCCTATGCCGGGAAGGGCGAGTAACGCCTCATCACAATCCCCCTCCAGCACCAGCTCGCCGCTCACCATGGCGGCGGCGACCCCTTGCAGCGTGCGAATGCGGCTGCCGGGCATGCCGATGCCATCGAGATCCAGTGCGCACAACTGTGCCGGAGTCGGCAGCGCCGCCTCGCCAAATTGTGCCTCGGTGCGAGCCACCAGCCGCCCCATGATGGTAATGGCACCCTTGACCGATACCTGCTGGCCGACGATGGCGCGCAGCAGCACCTCATAATCACTCCAGCCCGCGGGCAGTCGCACGCCAGGGCTGTGCGCCGCGAGCCGTGCCAACAGCGGATCCCGGGTCAGATGTGCGCTTATCTGTCCCAGATCTGCATCCAGATCCCACATGCGCCGCACCCTGTGCAAGATGTCCGGCAGGGCGCGCAGCGTCACACCGTTCAGCGTCACGTTCAGGCTGTGGCCCAGGCCTGGCTCGACGCGGATCCACCCCTCACTGCCCTGAACCCGGTGGCGTCGCTCGTAAAAATCCGCTCCGGCTCGCTCCAGCCCCGGGATGGCGCGCAGCCGATAAAATGCCAGCATGGCGTGCACGTCATAAGGGGGCCGGTAGGCAAGGCGCAGCGTCAAGGTCGTCTCCCCCTTGAGCTCGGGAAGGGATGGGTGAGAGGAGGCGGCCCGCTGCGTGCGCGGCGCCATGCCATAGGCGTGTTGCCAGGCATCATTGAAGCGGCGAATGCTCGTGAAACCGGCCGCGTAGGCTATCTCGGTGATCGGCAGGCGGGTATCGGCGAGCAGACGCTTCGCGAGCAGCAGACGCCGTGTCTGCTCTATCTGCATCGGCGCGGCGCCGAGATGCTGTTCGAACTGGCGGCGCAGCGTGCGCTCGGTGACGCCGAGCGCGCGCGCGAGTTGTGCCAGGGATTGTTCGGCGAGCATGCCACTATCTATCGCCCTGAGCGCGCGAGTCAGCACCTCAGGCAGCACCTGCTGTAGGCCGGGGGCAAGCTCGGGGCGACAGCGCAGACAGGGTCTTAGCCCGAACTGCTCCGCATTCGCGGCGCTCTGAAAATAACGCACGTTGCGCTCAAGCGGCGCGCGCGCCGGGCAGATGGGACGGCAATAGATGCCGGTCGACAGCACGCCGGTGAAGAAGCGGCCATCGAAACGCGCATCGTGCGCCAACCGCGCCTCCAGACACTCGGCACGACTCAAGCCGATGCGGGCCTGCTCGTGCGCCTCGGCATGATCCGTGCCCGGTGCGGTCCCCTCGCTCACCACATGGGCGGCGGTGCTGGCGGAAACGGCACGCTTCGCGGGATCTGAACTGGCCATGGGGCGGCTCCTGTGACTGTGCGGCAGCACGAATATTGCCTTGGGAATAGGGTGGCGAGGGTGGGGGATGGCCCCATCACTCGCGTTTGCTATAGGCAGAGTAAGCGGGGTCGTGGGCGGATACTAGCCAGGATCGGACAGCAATATAAAAAAACAGACGCCCGGGGGCGTCTGTGTTGGCTGGGCCTGGCTCAAGGTGGCTGGGCGCGCACATCAGCGCAGGTAGCGTTGCTCGAGGTGTTTACGCAGCCATTGCGGGTTCAGCGCCTCGCCCGTTGCCCTGGCGATCAGCTCGTCCGTGTCGAACGCGCTGCCGTGTTGCCACAGGTTTTGCTGCAACCAGCCGAACACCTCGGCGAGTCGCCCCTGGGCAACCAGGTTGCCCAGGGTTTCACCGAGGCTGCGTTCCAGCGCGAAGCGCAGCTGCGCCGCGTACATGGCGCCGAGCGTGTAGCTAGGGAAGTAGCCGAATGAGCCATCAGTCCAGTGGATGTCCTGCATGCAACCATTCTGGTAATTGTCCTTGGTCGACAGGCCGAGCCACTGCTGCATCTTCATATCCCACAACCCGGGGATGTCTGCGACCTCGATGCGACCCTCGATGAGATCGCGCTCCAGCTCGTAGCGCAGTATGACGTGCGCCGGGTAGGTCACTTCGTCCGCATCGACACGGATGAGGCCGGGTTCGACCCGCTGGTACAGTTTTTCGAGATTCGCGGGGGCGAGGGCGGCCTGAGTGCCGAAATGGTGCTGGATACGGGGGGCGATCAGATTCAAGAACGCGGGATCATGGCCGAGCTGCATCTCGCAAAACAGGCTCTGGCTCTCGTGGATACCCATGGATCGCGCCTCGGCGACCGGCTGACCGAGCAGATTGCGTGGCAGACCCTGCTCATAACGGGCGTGGCCCGTCTCGTGCACTATGCCCATCAGGCTGGAGACGAACTCCTGCTCGTTGTAGCGGGTCGTGATCCGCACATCCGTCGGCACGCCGCCGCAGAACGGGTGGCTGCTGACGTCGAGGCGGCCGTGGGCGAAATCGAAGCCGAGCAGTGCCATCACCTCCTTGCCAAGTGCCTGCTGGGTGGCGATGGGGAAGGGGCCTTGCGGGGCAAGCAGCTCGTCACTCTGCTGTCGTGCGCTCACCGTCTGGATGAGGTTCGGCAGCCAGGCGCTGAGATCGCCGAAGATGCCATCGAGTCGTGCGCTCGTCATGCCCGGCTCATAGAGCGCCAGCATGGCGTCATAGGGACGGACATCAAGCGCCTCGGCGCGCAAGGAGGCCACCTCCCGCGACAGGGTCACCACCTCCTTGAGGTTGGGGGCAAAACCGGCCCAGTCGTTCTGCTTGCGCTGGCTGCGCCAGGCGTGTTCGCACTTGCTGCCGGCGAGCGACAATGCCTCGACGAGATCGCTCGGCAGCAGGCTCGCATCTTGCCAATGGCGTTTTATTTCGCGCAAGTTGGCGCCTTGCAGTTCGTCGAGCGGCTCGCCCTCGGCGGCGGCAATCCAGTCTGCTATCTGAGGCGCTGTGCGTTTGCCATGGATCAGCACCTCCAGCTCGGCCATGGCCTCGGCGCGGGCCTCATTGCCCCCCTCTGGCATGACGGCGGCCTGATCCCAGCCGCAGATGGCGCCAAGGTGTGCCAGACGGTGCAGCTGCTGTTGGTGCTGTGCAAGCTTCTGATATGACATACAGGGTCCTTGTTATTGTGTTTGGGTCCTTGCTGCCCGTGGGCAGCCCCGCTCCTGGCAAGGGCGGGCGCCCTGATGCTAGCATCGCCCCGGCGCCCGGGCCAACACCCGCCTGGTCAGTCATCGGTGTTCAGGGGTCGTTGCTTGCCGGTCATCCCTGGCTTAGCCCGCCATCGCATCGGCATGCTGACCTGCAGGCTGTCACGCTCAGTGACGACGGATTGAGGAGGCGGCGCGCGCTCAGGGATGGCAGGTCATCGCCATCGCAACACAGGCCTGACAATGGTGCAGCCATCAGGCGGCGCGGCGCATGTCCCGCGTGGCAAAGAGGCAGTAAAACGGGCGCCTTGGCGCCCGTTTTACTCTGGATATCATTTTATTGCGGATATTTGGGACGGGTTCAGTGGTGGGACGGCTTGGTATCTGGCTGCACCTCCTCTATCGGGGGCTGCGCCTTGTGTACCTTGTAGATGAAGTAGCCGGCATAGAAGCTGATCAGGGCCGCCGTCACCAGTATGACCAGCATGGACATCCACCCCACCGGGTGACCAAACATCAGGTTCAACCAAAAATCCATCTCATCTGCTCCTGCCATCCATCGATGACAGGCATGATAGATACCCCTTTAGAGGGCAGGAATGATCTCGATCAACTCCCATGCCGCTTATTTAATCGACGCTGACTTCTGTGATCAGACTCACGAGCATGGTTGCACCTAGCCCTGGAACCTGGCCTCGGTCAGGGCTTCAATGCGCCAACCCGCGCCTTCAAGCAGGGCCAGCAGTCCCTGGTCGCCATACAGGTGCAGGGCGCCGACCACCACGAAACTCTCGTTTGGCAGCTTGCCCAGACGAGTGAGCCAGTTGTGGTTGCGCTTGGCGAGCAGGGTCTGTTCCAGCCACTGTTGCAACTCGGGAGGGGCCATGTCGGCCTTGAGCAGAGCAATCAGCTGGCCCTGATCGCCATCCTGCCACGCCTGGAGAATGGCGGCGAAGCTGGCATCGAGTTCGGGCAGCTCGTCCAGGGTGGCACTCAGCATCAGGTCTTGATGCTCTGCCACGCTCGCGAGGTAACCGAGCTGTTCGGTGAGACTCTCCAGCCCCTGTATGGGCTTGCCGCTCTTGGCGGCCAGGGTGGTGAAGTGCTGATCGATGCCGTATTGACCGCTAAACGCCGTCTTGGCGAGGGCGCTCTGGGTCAGGGTGATGGCGGCAAACCAGGGTTGCAGCGCATCCAGGCTCCCATCCGGCAGGCCCAACTGTCTGGCCGCCACTATGGTGCGTTGATAGAGCGCAGGTTCTATCTGGCTGGCCAGGGTCTGGCCGCTCGGCAAGCGCGTCAGACTCGCCATCTGTTGCCATTCGCTGCTCGGGATATTCTGCATATCGACCTCGACGACCAGGGCCCGACTCTGGGCCCAGGCGCGCTCTATGCTGGTCGGCAGGGGATAGATGCTCGCCTCGGCGGCATGGATGGAGCCGAGCAGCCAGAACTGCTGGTCCCCCTTGCTCAGCTGATAGAAGGCGGGTTCGGCCAGCAGCCTTGTTGGCAGCAGCAGCCAGAGGAGCAGGGGCAGTAGCAGGCGGGGGGTGGGCATGGAACTCCTTAGCGGTGGGCAGTTTGCACATGATTCATGGGATGGCTTGGGTCTATGATAAGGCCTCATCACTATCAGCCAAGAGGTTTTCCCATGCCCCACCTGCGTTTTCGCGCCGTCGACATCGAGACAGTACAAGGGATCAGCACTCGGCTCGTTGCCGATCTCTGCACCCTGACCGGCGGTAAACCCGAGTTTGTCACCCTGGAGTGCCTGACCCATCCCTTCGTGCGCGACGGGGCGCAGGCGCGGGGCAACCCCTTCGTCGAGCTGGTCTGGTTTGCCCGCCCGCAGGCGCAACAAGATGAGGCGGCGGCGCTCATCACCCGCCATCTCAAGCAGGCGCTGGGGGAGCAGACCCATGTGGTGGTGCAGGTGTTGCCCATCGACAAATCAGCCTACTACAGCAACGGCGAGCATTACTGAGGGTGTCACTGTGCGGAGCCGCCCCGACTTCGGTTAACCACGGGCTATGGCCTGTTCCTGTCTACCCCAGGCTGACGGAGATCAGGCGGATTTGGCGAGCAGGGCGTCGAGCCAGCGACTCGGCAGCAGGCGGCGCAAGATGGCAAACAGCTTGGTCGGCAGCGTCACCCCGTAGCGATGGCGGGGGCGCCGGCTCCCTAGCGCATGGAGCAGGGGCGGCACGCACGCCTCACTTGGCAGGGTGAAGCGCCCGCTTGGTCCCTCTTTCTCCAACCTGGCGAGGGTCAGGCGATAATCCCCTTCATGGCGACTGCGGACCGAGCCCAGGTGATGCAAGAACGCGGCGCGGGCATTGGCGCGAAAACGGGTGTCGATAGGGCCCGGCTCTATCAGGCTGACCTCGACGCCGCTGCCCCTGAGTTCGAGGCGCAGGGTGTCGGTGTAACCCTCAAGGGCAAACTTGCTGGCGTTATAGGCGCCGCGATATCTCATGGCAACCAGTCCCAGCACAGAGCTGTTTTGCACGATGCGGCCCTCGCCTGCGGCCAGCATGCTTGGCAGCACCTGGCGAATGAGATGATGCCAGCCGAACAGATTGGTCTGGAATTGCGCACGCAGGGCAGGGGTCGGCAGATCTTCGATGGCGCCGGGCTGGCCGTAGGCACCGTTATTGAACAGGCCATAGAGGCGGCCTCCGGCCAGTTGCATCGCCTCGCGGGCGCCAGCCTCAATGCTGGCTTCATCATCGAGATCCAGCCGCACCGCCAGCAGACCTTCCCCTTGCAAACGTGTCACGTCTTCGGGGCGTCTGGCCGAGGCGATGGCCGTGAAGCCGGCAGCGCCGAGGGCCCGGGCGGCGGCCAGGCCTATGCCGCTTGAGCAACCGGTGATCAGCACGAAACGGGACATGGCACTCTCCTTGGGAAGGGAAGGCGTCATAGTAGCGCGCAACCCCATAAAACAAAACCGGGCCAATTGGCCCGGTTTTTCTTTATGGTCAGCAGCTTACAGAATGGTAAACGGCATGATGATGTGGAACTTGACGTCATGCTCTGAGGTGAACATGTTCGGGTAGTACCAGCTGCCCTTCTCGTCTTGTTCGTTGTTGTAATCGGTGTAGTGCAGTTTGAACAGGGTGCCTTTCAGCTTGCCGTCTTGCACTGTGTACATGACGTCGAAGTTGGCGGCCCACTCTTTGCCGTCTTCATCCAGGCTCTTGTCGCCATTCTGAGCGCCCCAACCATAGGCACCGGAGACACCGACGGTCCAGCCAGGGGCGCCGACCAGGTCATCCAGGGAGCGAGTCACACCGGCAAACAGGGCGATCTCGCCGTTCTCGTTCCAGTCGGAGCGGGAATCCCACCAAATCTCGTTCGCACCCTGGGAGTTGGCGTAGCCAGTGGTCAGACGGGGCAGGTAGTTACCCAGGTCACCATCAGCCTTGGTGTACAGACCCTCGGCACGGAAGCCGTAAGGACCCATGGCCCAGCTGGCGGTCAGCGCCTGTTGCCATGCCAGACCATCGTAGTCGTCGTTGTCGGTGTTGGAGCCGTAGAACTGGTAGCTGGTGTTCAGGCCACCCAGTACGTCAAATTTGTGGGCCAGCTTGAAGTGGTAGCTGTCCATGTAGCCTTGGGATTGACCGAAGGAGCCAGTGACCGCGGTGCCGCCATCGAAGGTGTAGCGAGCGGCCAGACCGTGGATGTAGTCGATGCTGTTTTCGTCATTGAAGGCGACATCGCTGCCGGCATACATGGTCTTCTTGGAGAAACCAGCGGTTTCCTTGAACCAGGGGGCCTTGTATTCGTCGGCAATGGCGTAGGTCAGGTAGAGACCACCGAAGTTACCCTCGATCTGACCACCACGGTAGGTACCGGGTTGATAGGACCAGTTGACGCCCAGGATACCCGGTACGTAGAGCTGAGTCAGACCACCCTTGGCGGTGATGGCACCGTCCATGAAGCGCAGTTTCAGCGCCGCGTTGGAGAGGCTGAAGCCACCCTCGGGCACACCGTCCATCTTGTCGCCCCACTTGGTGCCGATGAAGGAGAATTCGTTCTCCTCGTTGACGCCGTTGCTCTCGTCGACAGACAGGTCATAGGCACCGAAACCACCCACATCGATACCGACTACATCCCAGGCATGGCCGGAGTTGTAGTTCAGGGAAATCTGGGAGGTGGCGTGGGCCAGGTTATCGTGGTACTTGCCGTCACCGGCGCCCTCTTTACGGACACGGTCACGCTGGAAGTAGAAGAGACCGCCGTTGAGCTTACCCTCTTCGTAGAATTTGCTGGCAGCCGCTTTATAGGCGGGGCTGACTTCATCGGCAGCCAATGCCAAACCGGGGGAGAGCAGCGCGGCGATGACCGCAGTACTCAAGGCAGCACGCTTGAAGATCACTTTTTCCATTTTAAATTGCTCCTGATTATATGGACTTAGCTTTTTTATCCGGCGATCTGGCATCAGGCCGTCGCACGGTATTGGCATTGCAATCAAAACCCTGAAGGGCAAAAAAAAGACGTTTCTCTCGCTGTTCTGCCTCGATGTCTTGGCTCATCAATCGCGAACAGTGCTTGGCTCTGTACAACTTTTATTTTTTGTGTACCGACCTTGGCGGATCGGATAAGGCAAGAGTACGTTCGCGGTGCGAAATATCAATTAAAAGTTCCCGCCAAGTTTCAAAAATATGACCGAGTGCAAATAAATGTATCATTAAGGGGAAAGTCGCTCAGGCGGCGGTATGACTGGCACGATAACGTTTTCAGATGTAATTGTGTCACCCCGGTGCGGTGGCAGGCGGCTTGTGCCGAACTTTGTATGTTAACCAGTATTTAACAGTTAATTTTGTGCCGCAAAAAAAGCTCGCGCGAGGCGAGCCGAATAAAATGAGCGGTGCTGGCGCCTGTGATTCAGGGCTGATGGCCGAGGATCTTGGGGATCTGCCCTGCCTGGTGCTGTATGTGCCCCGAGACCTGGACCGAGAGCTGGCTGACCTGGTGGGCATGCTGGCTGATCTTGCCGATCAGTGCCGCGAAAGTGGCGAGCTTGCGCTCCTGGCTCTTGGCGTTGTCCGCTCCCTGCAGGGCGATGACGGCCGTGCTGCGCGCCATGTCCCGTACCTGCTGGGTGGTCTGGCGCAGTTGCTCGGCCTGCTGGCGTTGCTGGGCCGACTCGCGATGAATGCGGCCAAGGACTGCGGTGATCTGCTCTCCCGAGCCGGTGAGGCGCTGCAATATCTCGGTGATCTGGCCAAGGGAGCGCTGGGTGTCGCCGGAGAGGTGGCGCACCTCGTCGGCCACCACGGCAAACCCCCGGCCATGCTCCCCTGCCCGGGCCGCTTCGATGGCGGCATTGAGCGCCAGCAAGTTGGTCTGCTGGGCGATATGGCCAATCACATCGACGATGGCGGTGACGTCATCGACGGAGCGGCGCAGTTCGGTCAGGGCATCGCCACTCTCATGGATAGCCTGGCCGGTCAGTTCGGTCGCCTGCAGCATGCCTCCCACCAGTTGTTCACTGTCTGTCATCGACTGTTCGTTGTGTTGGGCATGGAGGGCGATATCCGCGGCCACCTGATGCACCTCGCTGGCGAGCAGGTTCAGTTCGTTCATCATCAGCTCCCCTTCGTCCACCGCCTGCTCAGTGGTGTGAGTGCGCTGGTGGATGTCCTGCACCTGACTGACCATGCCTTGCAAACTGAGGGAGACCGCCTCGAGCTGGCCCTCCTTGTGCGACTGTTCCTGCTGCTTGTGGGCGAGCAACCGGTTGTAGCTTGCCACTATGTCGGCCAGCTCGTTACGCTCGCGCCCCTGTCGCAAGGGCTCGGCCAGGCCGGTCTGCTCGAGCTGGATGAAGGCGGCGCGCAACCGATGCAGGGGGCCGACTATCCAGCGCCGCTGACACCAGGCGAACAGCAGCGCCGTCATGACCAGGGCGAGGGCCAGGCTGCCCAGCACGGTGGCCAGCTGGCCATTGACCTGCTGGCGCTCGGCGCCGAGGGCATCCCCCATCCGGGTCAAGGCGGTGAGCATCTTGTCGAGATCCCGATTGACCGCCTCGCGGGCCGCCTCTTGCCGGGCCAGGGCCTGCTGGCTGTTGATCAGCTCCTGAGGGTAGCGACGCAGCAGGCTCTGCAACTCGTTGCGGGGCTGCTGGCCCAGATCGCGCCGCTCGGGCTCGCCCAGGGTGAACTCCTCTTCGGCGGGAGCCGCCTCGAGCAGCCCAAGCAGCGGCAGGGCGGCCAGCGCGTCGGCCTGGCGGCTCAGGCTGGCGAGCTCAAACTGCAGGGCCTCTAATTGCTGGGCACTGCCCTGGGCCATGTATTGCTGGCGCAGATGAATGAGGTGGGGCAGGGCGGCGAGCATGTCCGCGGCGCCCTGGCGATAGGCGGCCGCGCTCGGGGCATCGCTGCCCTGGCCGTAGCGCAGCAGCATCTTGGCCTGCTCGGTCAGCTCGCGTTCGGCATTTTGCAGCAAACCCTGACTGTTGCCGGAGAGCTTGCCGGCGGCGAGATAGTCGCTCGCTATCTTCTTGCCCATTAGCTCAAGCTCGGCTCTGAGGGGCATGGTCTGCGGGCTATCCAGGTGATCCAGCTGATTGAGGGCCTGGCGGCGCGCCCCTTCGGCACTGGCGAGACGCACCGGATCACCGCTGGCCAGATAGTCGCGCAGTGCCCCTTGCAGGGTGCTGGTGAGCCGCTGGGCGAGGCGATCATGCTGATGCTGGTTGGCTTCGCTCACACTGAGCTGGCGCCAGCCATAGCCGAGGGCTGCGCTGAGCACGCTGGCGAGCAAGATCAAAACCAGTGCTGCGAGGGCGGAGTAACGGGAGATATTCACCAAAAGAGTCCTGCTTGAACGACGAACGGCGTCAGCTTAAGCAGGCTTGATGGCAGTTTGATGACAAGGATTCAGGGGGTTGCGTTGGGCAGGAGTGGCTCATGTTTGGCCGGGCTGGCCTTGAGACCGAGCAGGGCGCCCCCCAGGATCAGGGTGCCGGCCAGCACGTGGCGCAGGGTCAGCTCCTCCCCATTGAGCCAGACCAGCAGCAGGGTGCTGAGCAGTGGCGTCAGGTAGGAGAGGGCCCCGATACGGCGGGGATCCCCGTCCCGCAGCGCCAGATACCAGGTGACAAAGGCTGCGCCCATGGGCCCAAGGGCCAGGCCTGTGATGAGGGCCCAGTCAGCGGTTGGTATGGTCGTCAGGGGCAGGGGGCCTTCCAGTTGCCAGGCCATCAGCAGGGCGAGCAGGCCTGCGGGCAGGCAGGCGGCCGCGACCATGACCGCCGGGGCGGCGGGCAGGCGCCGTGACAATACCGAATAGCCGCCCCAGATGATGGCGGCGCCCAGGGCCAGCAGATAGCCGGGCAGATAGGCATATTGCAGCTGCAGCTCGCCATTGACCATCACCAGCACGCTGCCGGCCAGCCCCAGCAGCCCCGCCAGCAGGTGGTGACCCTGCAGGGGATGGCCGGGCAGCAACAGCGGGGTGAACAGTATGATGAACAGCGGCCACAGATAGTTGATGAGATTGGCCTCAAGCACGGGGGCGTGGCGAAAGCTCATAAACAGCAGCAGGTGATAGAACAGCAGCGCGGTGATGGTGACCAGCCAGGTGACGGGGCTGGCGCGCCATTGGCGCCAGAATGGCAAGGCGCCTGCGCCGCAAAACAGCAGCACCAGGCCCACCAGCACCAGAGGTGACACGCTGGTGACTCTGGAGGTGAGAGCGGCCAGAGAGGCCCACAGCAAGATGGTGAGCAAGGCAAAACCGGTGGAGCGATCGCGCAGGGGCGAACCAGACATCTTCCAATCCTTGTGAGAGAAGCCAGAGAGGGGGCCAGTCTAGCAGACGGGCCCCCTCTCTCCTATGCCTGCCGACCTGGGGTCGGGCAGGCTTTTTCATCCATTCATTCGCCGGTTTGTGATGCCAGGCGAGTTGTCCGAGCCTGACTCAAGGTTGACGCACCGGCGCCGGGCCAGGCAACCCCAGCGGCTGACGACGCACCCCCCAGATGATGAGGGCCAGCACCAGCAGCGGCAGCACGGGGTCGAACCAGGTGCCCCCCGAACCGAACAGCAGGTTGAGCAGGGCGACCCCGGTACCACCTATGGCCCAGGCGATGGTGGTCGGGATGGACCAGACGATCATCTGCTGCTTCACGTCCGAGATGCCCATCATGCGGTTCACGACCCAGAACAGGCTGTCGTTGAAGTAACCGAAGAAGAGCGAGCCCATGGTGGCGGCCTGGGCGGCGAGCAGCATGTTGACCCCGGGGATCTGCGCCAGTATGGGGGCCGAGATGGAGGCCGCCGTCACCATGGCAACCGTGCCCGAGCCCTGGATGAGCCGCACCAGGGTGGCGACGATAAAGGGGATCAGAATGGGGGAGATGGGCAGCCCCGCTATCTGTTCGGCGAGCTGGTTGCCAGCCCCGCTGTCGCGCAATACGGCCCCCAGGGCGCCACCGGCACCGGTGACCAGCAGTATGATGCCCGCGGACTGCAGACCCTCTTCGAGACGCTCGGCGGTGGCGTGACGATCCAGGTGCGGCACCAGGGTATAGACGGCCAGCAAGACGCTGATGGCCAGCGCGATGATGGGGGTACCGATGAAGCCTATTCCTTGCACCAGCGGGTTGCTGCCGAGGGATTCAAACCCCTCGAACGTGGCCAGAGTGGTCAGCATCGCCTTGCAGAAGATGAGGACGATGGGCACCAGGATCGGCAGCAGGGAGAGGGTCAGGCTGGGCAGCACTTTGCCCTCCTTCTCCTTGAGATACTGCTCATAGGTGACTTGCAGCTCGTCCTGGCTCTTGATCGCCTGCTCGCCAAACTCCGGGTACTTCTTGTCGAGCCACTGGGCGTAGAGCACGATGCCGATGACGCAGGGCACCGCCAGGCACATGCCGGTCAGCAGCATGGCGCCGATGTCGACCCCGAACAGGCCCGCTACCCCGAGCGGACCCGGTGTGGGGGGTACCGTATGGTGAGTCACCACCAGACCACCGGCCAGGGCCACCCCCAGGGTCAGCAGGGAGCGCTTGCCACTCTTGGCCAGCGCCTTGGCGACCGGGAACAGGATGACGAAGGCGGAGTCGACGAAGATGGGGATGCTGACGATATAGCCGGTGATGGCCAGCGCCCACTCTTCCCGGCGTTTGCCGAGCCACTTGATGAAGCTGTAGGCGATCTGTTCGGCCGCCCCCGACACCTCCAGCAGGCGACCCATCATGACCCCGAGGCCGATGACGATGCCGATGCTGCCGAGGGTGGAGCCAAAGCCCTGGGTGATGACGGTGAGGGTCTTGTCGATGCTCATGCCACCGGTGACCCCGGCGATGCAGGCCGCGACCAGCATGGCGATCAGGGCGTGAACCCGGGTGCGCAGCACCAGGAAGACCAGGGCAAATACCGCGATGATGAGCCCTATGATGGGGGTAGGTATATCGATCATGATGCCTCCTGCATGTCATGGGTGATAAAGCTGTCGATGATGTCGGCGAACGTCCTGTCCGCCATGAAGCCGAGCTCGCAAGCGCGGCTATTGTCGATGCGACCGGGCCAGCTCGCGACGATGCGCTCGATGGCGGGATCCGGCGTCATGGTGACCCTGTCCCGGGCGGCTTGGCCGCCGCTGAGGGTCAGGGTGGCCAGCATCTCGTCGACGGTGACGCTGATGCCGGGCAGGTTGATGCTGCGCCAGTGCTTGGGGGCCTCCAGGGTGGCGGCGGTGAGGAAGTTGCTCACCACTGTCGCCGGGCTCGACAGCCAGAGTCGCAGGGCGGGATCGACCGGGCACTGGGTGGCTTCCCCCTGGAGTGGCTCGCGAATGATGGCGCTCACGAACGAAGACGCGGCGCGGTTCGGCTTGCCGGGGCGCACGCAGATGGTGGGCAGGCGCAGCACCAGACCATCCACATACCCCTTGCGGCTGTAGTCATTGACCAGCAGCTCCCCCATCGCCTTCTGGGCGCCGTAGGAGCTGGTGGGCGTCAGTGCTGTGCTGTCGTCCACCTGCTCGGGCAGGGTGCCGCCGTAGACCGCCAGGGAGCTGGTGAACACGAAGCGGATGCCGGGTCTGGCGTGGCGGCACGCCTCCAGCAGGGTGCGGGTGGTGTCCAGGTTCACCCGCCAGCCGAGATCGAAATCCTGCTCGGCATGGCTGCTGACGATGGCGGCCAGGTGATAGACGATCCCCGTCTCCTTGGTGATCAGGGTCTCGGCTACCCCGGGGACGGTGAGATCCCCTTGCAGGCAGCGCACCCTGGGATCGGGCAGCGGGCTCATCGGCATCTGTATGTCCACCAGCAGCAATTCGCTGAAGGGGAGAGGTCCTTGCAACAGGGCTCGGGCCAGGCGCTGGCCGAGAAAGCCGCCGCCCCCCGTGATGATGATCTGCATCTTGTTATCCTCAGACTCGTTCGTGTGTGTGTCGTTCTTGTTGTGTTATTGCGACTGCCATTGCGTCAGCCAGCCAAGGCCCGCCTGGGTGCCAGCCTTGGGGTGGTATTCGCAGCCAATCCAGTCCCGATAGCCGGCCCGTGCCAGTGCGGCGAGCAGGTGGGGATAGTGGATCTCCCCCCGATCCGGCTCGTGGCGATCCGGCACCGAGGCTATCTGGACATGGCCGATGGCCTGGCCGAGGGTGTCGATGAGCCGGGTCAGGTCTCCATCCATGATCTGGGCGTGGTAGAGATCGAGCTGGACCGCCACGTTCGGCCTGTCTATCTCCTCCACCAGCGCCAGGGCATCGAGCTGGTGGGCCAGGAAGTACCCGGGCACGTCCCGGCTGTTGAGGGGTTCTAGCAGCACCTTGATGCCGTCCGCCGCCAGGTAGTCGGCGGCGTGGCGAATGTTGTCAATCAGCGTCTGGCGATGGGCGGCCAGGGAGTGGGCCGGATCAATCAGGCCGCTCATGGCATGCACCTTTTTGCAGCCGAGCGCCAGGGCGTAGTCACGCACCCTGGGCAGCTGGGCGCGAAACTCGGCCTCACGGCCCGGGATGGCGGCCATGCCGCGCTCCCCGGCCGACCAGTCTCCGGCGGGCATGTTGAACAGTGTCTGGGTGAGGCCATGCTCGCTCAACTGGCGGGCCAGCTCGGCGGCGGGCCACTGGTAGGGGAAGAGGCACTCCACGGCCTCGAAACCGGCGGCGCGGGCCGCCGCGAAGCGCTCGATAAAGGGCAGTTCGGTGAACAGCAGGGTCAGGTTGGCGGCAAATTTGCTCATGGCTTCAGACTCCTCAATTCGGCCACTTCGGACTCGCTCAGGTAACGGATGGGCTGACCATGGAGCAACAGGGCGAGGCGAGCCGTCTCTTCCAGCTCCTCCATGTTGTTGACCGCTTCCACCAGGTTCTTGCCCATCACCACGGGGCCGTGGTTGGCGAGCAGGAAGGCGCCCGCCTCCTGGGCGCGCCGCCCCAGCTCTTCGGCGATGCGGGCATCCCCGGGTTTGTAGTAGGGGATGAGCGGCAGGCTGCCGACCCGCATCACGTAATAGGGGGTGAAGGGGCGGATCACATTGGCCGGGTTCAGCCCATCCAGGCAGGAGAGCGCGGTCAGATGGGTACAGTGCAGGTGCACCACCGCCTGGCACTCAGGGTTGTTGTGATAGAGGGCCAGGTGGAAAGCCACCTCCTTGGAGGGGCGATCCCCGTCGAGATGACGGCCATCCAGGCTCACCTTGGCCAGGCGGTCTGCCTCGAGGCGACCCAGGCAAGAGCCGGTCGGGGTGGCGATCAGGGTGCCATCCGGCAGCCGGGCCGAGAGATTGCCCGCCCCGCCCGTGGCATAACCTCGCGCAAACAGGGAGGCCCCCAGCATGACCATGGTGTCGCGCAGTGATTGTTCAGTCATAAAAGAACTCCTGAGCGATGGAGAAGAAGCCCTCATCGCCGAAATTGCCTGACTTGAGTGCCAGGGAGAGGGGTCTGTCCGTGGCCCTGACCCAGGGCACACCCGGCGCTATCTGGGGGCCAATGTGGAAGGCGTTGATGTCGAGGGCCTGGGTGACCCGGCTCGAGGTCTCGCCACCGGCGATGATGAGGTTGCTCACCCCGGCGGCGACCAGCCGCTCGGCCAGGGCGGCGAAGCAGGCTTCCACCGCCTCGCTGGCGGCCTGAGCCCCATGTTGGCGCTGGATGTCGCCGAGGACCTCAGGGGTGGTAGTGGCGTAGATCAGGGGGGCCGGGCCTGGGCCCTGACTGAGCACCCAATCGGCCAGTCTGGCCGGGTAGGTCGGGTCCTTGAGGCACTCCTCGACCGACAGGGCCAGGCTCGGTGCCTGTTCGCGGTAGTGGGCGACCTGGCGATTGGTCATCTGGGAGCAGGAGCCGGACAAGATGGCGCAGCGACCCGGCATGGGATGGCCCGACGCCCGGGCCGTTTCTGCCTGGCCCTGGCTAAACAGCCGGGCCAGACCGATGGCGAGCCCGGATCCACCGGTGACCAGCGGCCAGTCGCTGACGGCGGCGGCGATATCCAGCAGATGTTGCTCGGTCAGGGTATCGACCACGGCGTAGCGATAGCCATCTTCCCTGAGGGTGGTCAGGGCGGCGGCAATGGCCTCGGGCCCCGCCGCTATGGTGTTGAAGGGCACCAGTCCGGTACGCCCGCGACCCTGGGCATCCATCAGTCGCAGCAGATTGCTGTCGGTCATGGGGGTGAGGGGATGGTGGCGCATGCCGGATTCTGACAGGGGCTGGGGACCGACAAAGAGGTTGCCCTGATAGACGGTGCGGCCGTTGACTGGCAGTGAAGGGCAGATCAGGGTGAAGTCAGCGCCCAGGGCATCGAGCAGCGCATCCGTCACCGGCCCTATGTTGCCCTCGCGGGTGCTGTCGAAGGTGGAGCAGTACTTCTGATAGATGCGATCGCAACCTTGTTCGCGCAGCCAGGCGAGGGCGGCGAGGGAGCGGGTCACCGCCTCCTGCGCCGGGCAGGAGCGGCTCTTGAGGCTGACAACCAGGGCGTCCGCCGCGGGCAGCTCGGCGTTGTCCGGGATTCCCGAGAGCTGCAAGGTGGCGAGGCCGTTCTCTACCAGGAAGCCGGCGATGTCGGTGGCGCCAGTGAAGTCGTCCGCGATGACCCCGAGTTTCATTGGGCGGCCTCCGGCAGTTGAATGCCCGCGTAGGCCTTGATGACGGCACTGTCGTCCTCCTTGCCGTGGCCTGCGTTACTGGCGCTGAGGAACTGATTGAGGGCGGCGCTCGCCAGAGGCAGCGGGAAATTCAGTGCCTGGCCCTGCTCGGCGACCAGCTTGAGATCCTTGACGAAGATGTCCACCGCAGAGCGGGGACTGTAGTCGCCGTTCAGTACCCTTGGCATGCGATTCTCAAACATCCAGGAGTTGCCTGCCGCCTGGGTCACCACCTGATACATGAGATCCAGCGGCACCCCTGCGCGGCTCGCCAGCGCCATGGCCTCGGCGGCGACGGCGATATGTACCCCGGCCAGCAGCTGGTGGATGATCTTGACCGTGCTGCCCTGACCCGGACGCTCGCCGATGGCGAAGACATGGGCGGCTACCGCATCGAGCACGGGTTGCAGACGATCGAAGGCGGCCTGGCTACCTGAGGCCATCACCGTCATCTCGCCGGCCTCGGCCTTGATGGCGCCGCCGGAGACCGGGGCATCCAGCACCAGCAGGTTCAGGGCGCCGAGTTCGGCGGCGATGGCCTGTGCCTCTTCGCTGGCGATGGTGGCGCTGATCATGATGGCGGTACCGGGGGTGAGGCGGCGAGCCAGCCCCTCTTCGCCGAGCAGGATGCGGCGCACCTGGGCGGCATTGACCACCAGCAGCAGCACGGCATCGAGCCGGTCTGCGATGGCATGGGCATCCGCGCCGACACTGGTGGCACCGGCGGTGGCCAGTCGTTCACGGGCCGATAAGTCGAGGTCTATGCCATGGGTGTGGAGCCCGGCCCGCAGGCAGGAGAGGGCGGCGCCCATGCCCATGGCGCCAAGGCCGATGACGGCAACCTGATAAGGGTGAGACATGCTGAGTTCCTCTATGAGACGGCGTATGGGCTCATAGTAGGGATTAACGCCGGTCAAATATCAGGCTTAACTCACATTTTTTAACTTAATTGATGTTATTTTTTGTGATTTGGTTCGGTTGAAGCCCTATTAATGCGGATTAATAACGTCACGTGTGTGACTAAATGTTAATTTTGGTGATTGTGGTGAAGTTTTATCATTTTTTACCATTTAGCTGGGCTAGAATGGCGGCTCAACAGGGAGGAGCCCCCATGATCCCCATAGAACGACAGCAACAGATATTGCAACTGCTGACCGAGCGCGGCGTAGTCAGCATATTGGCGCTCACCGAGCGGCTCGGCGTCTCTCACATGACGGTGCGCCGGGATATCCAGAAGCTGGAGCGACAGGGGCGGGTGCTGTCGGTCTCGGGCGGGGTCAGCCTCTCCCAGCGGATCAAGAGCGAGCCTTCCCACGCCGCCAAGCGCAGCCTGATGCAGGCGGCCAAGCTCGCCATCGCGCGCCTGGCCGCGGATCAGGTACCTGCGGGTTGCACTGTCTATCTGGATGCGGGCACCACCTCCCTGGAGCTGGCGCGGGAGCTGGCCCTGCGCGACGACCTCATGATAGTGACCAATGACTTCATGGTGTGCGCCTACCTGATCGAACATGGTCTGGGTCGCCTCTATCACACCGGTGGCATGGTGATCCGTGACAATCAGTCTTGCGCCGGGGAGGCGACCGCCCACTTCCTGCGCAATCTGCATCTGGATATTGCCTTCCTCTCTTCCTCCTCCTGGGACTTGCATGGTATCTCGACCCCCAATGAGGAGAAGGTGCCGGTCAAGCGCGCCGTGGTCGAGGCGGCCTCGACCCGCATCCTCATCTGTGACTCGTCCAAATATGGCAAGGTGGGCACCTTCAAGGTGGTGGGCTGGGAGGCGGTCGATCAGGTGATCACCGATGACAGACTGGCCCAGAATGCCCGCGATATGCTGGCCCAGCACGGGGTTCAGCTATCTCTGGTGAGCCTGGATGGGGATCCCCTGGCTCAGGCCAGCGCCTAGTGGCCCTGACGGGGTCTTAGAGAGGGCTCTGGGCGCGGCTAAGCGCCTCGGGGCGGTATCGGGCTCGTCGTCTGCGCTTCACCTGTGCTTCAAGGGGGCGGTCAATAGCCGTGGTACAGGGGGAGCGACAGGCTCCCCCTGCTGGTACTCAGAAGAGTTCCGGAATATAGCGGAACGGATGGTCGGTGGGTTTGACCTTGCCAATCTTGCGCTTGGGCAACTTGACCGTGTCGGCGGGCAGATCCTCGTAGGGGATGTGGGCCAGCAGGTGGGAGATGATGTTGAGTCGCACCCGTTTCTTGTCCTCGGAGCGCGCCACGAACCAGGGGGCCCAGGTGGTGTCGGTGGCGGCAAACATGGCATCCCGTGCCTGGGTGTAGTCATCCCAGCGATCGAATGACTTGATGTCCATGGGGGAGAGCTTCCAGGTCTTGCGACCATCATCGATACGATCTCGCAGCCGCCGCTCCTGCTCCTCCGGGCTCACTTCCAGCCAGTATTTCAGCAAGATGATCCCCGAATCGACCATGGACCACTCCATCTGCGGCGTGCTGGCCAGGAACTTGTCGCTCGCCTCCGGGGTGCAGAACCCCATGATCCGCTCCACCCCCGCCCTGTTGTACCAGCTGCGATCGAAGATGACGATCTCGCCGGCGGCGGGCAGATGGGGGACGTAGCGCTGGACATAGAGCTGGCTCTTCTCCCGCTCTGTGGGGGCGGGCAGGGCCACGACCCTGAACACGCGGGGACTGACCCGCTCGGTGATCGCCTTGATGGTGCCCCCCTTGCCGGCACCGTCGCGCCCCTCGAAGACGATGCACACCTTGAGCCCTTTATGCACGACCCACTGCTGCAGCTTCACCAGCTCCACGTGCAGGCGGCGTAGCTCCTTTGCGTACTCCTTGTTACCCAGTTGTTCACGGGCCGTTGTCGGCACTGATTGTTCAGCTTTGGTTTTCTTCTTGTTACCCATGATTCCCTTCTCTTGTCTGATCCCTGTGGAGGAGGGCCGCCTGCATCGACGGCCAACAGCAAGAGTGTAACTGAGTCAAGGGGTCGGTCACAGCTGGAACCGTGGATCGCCAGGATGAGCCTCCTGCTTGGCAGCCAGCCGCGCTCTGTTAACGGGAGCTGGCGCAGTGAACAAGCGCAAGGGGATCCTCGGCACGGGAAGGCGATGACGCGGGCGAGCGGGATGCCTGTCTGGTCGCGGAGCAATGGGAAGTGGCAACACAAACGCTGTGGCAAGCCGGGGCGGCCAGAGAAGGGAGCCAGGCGGCAGGGTACCGCCCGGCTGGGGTTATTTGTCGGCGCTCTTTTGAATCTTTTCGCCGACCTTTTCGACATCTTTGCCCATGCCGCTCATGGTATTGCAAGCGAACAGCAGGCCGCAGCAGAGGATAATCGTCAGGGTTTTCATCATTGTGCTCCTTGTGGAGGTTGGGGATGCCGGTCGCCTCAAGTCTAGCCGAGGGGGCGCTCAGGGGGTCAACCGCAGCAACTTGCCCGCCGCGCCGTCGGTGAGCAGGTAGAGTGCGCCATCCGGGCCCTCTTTGACGGTGCGGATCCGCTCCCCCCGCTCCCCGAGCAGGGTGCGTTCGCCGACTATGATGTCACCGGCCAGGGTCAGCTCTCGCAGTGACTGGCCGCGCAGGGCGCCGATAAACAGCTTGTCCCGCCACTGGGGGTAGTGAGCGCCCGAGTGAAATGCCATGCCCGAGGGGGCGATGGAGGGAACCCAGACCTTGAGCGGGCTCGTCAAGCCGGGGGCCGAACTGCCCTCGCCAATCTTGCCGCCGCCATACTCCTCGCCGAAGCTGACCCTGGGCCAGCCATAGTTGCGACCACCCAGAATGAGATTGACCTCATCCCCGCCCTGGGGGCCGTGCTCGTGGGTCCAGAACTGGTTGACCTCGGGCCGCCAGGCGGCTCCTTGCATGTTGCGATGGCCCAGGCTCCAGATCTCGGGCAGGGCACCCTGGGTGTGAATAAAGGGGTTATCCGGCGGCAGGCTACCGTCCCGGTTCAGGCGAATGGTCTTGCCGAGGTGATTGTCGAGGTGCTGGGCCTGACTGCGGTAATTGAAGCGATCGCCCAGGGTAATGTAGAGCAGGCCATCACTCCCCAGCACCAGGCGCGAGCCGAAGTGCGCCCCCCCTTCCACCTTGGGTCGTTGACTGAACAGAGGCTGCACCTCGACCAGCGCATTATTTTGCAGCTTGGCGCGCGACACGGCGGTACTGCTGCCCCCGGCGCCTGGCTCGCTGTAGCTGAAATAGAGCCAGCCCTGCTCATCCAGTGCCAGATCGAGCAGGCCACCCTGGCCCTGGGCTGCTATCTCGGGCAGGCCTGACACCTTCTGGCGCTGGCCATCGGCCTGGATGCGCAGCAGGCGGCCGGGTCGTTCGCTCACCAGCAGATCGCCGCCGGGCAGAAAGACCAGGCCCCAGGGGTGTACCAACCCCTTGTGCACTATCTCGACCTTGAGGGGGCTTGCCCCGGGCAGGGGGGCCAAGGTGAGGCAGAGCAGCAGACAGAGGATAACGCGCAGCAGCATGGGAGGCCTTGGGTGAAGGGGGCATCGGCCAAGTATAGAGGGGAGGGCGCCATCTGCGCCGGGTCTGGCGTGGGGGCGTGATGGGGAGGGGGAATGGTCGCCGGGTGGCTGGCGCCGCCTGAATGAAGGCGGCGCCAGCGGTCGAGGCTATCCGGCGAGCTGGGCATCCCACTGGGGCTGTGGCGCTCTCTGGGTCAGGTGCTGACGGCGCCGATCCGACACGGCATTGGCCAGCATGGCGAGCAGGCGCAGGCTGTCGTCCCAGTGGAGGCAGGCATCGGTCACCGACTGGCCGTAAGTGAGCTCGCTCAAGGGGGCGGGGGCCTGGCTGCCTTCGATCAGGAAGCTCTCGACCATGACGGCGGCGATGGCCTGGCTGCCATCGGCCAGCTGATGGCAGAGGGCCTCGGCCACCCTGAGCTGGTTCTTGTGCTGCTTCTGGCTGTTGCCATGGCTGCAATCGACCATCAATCGCCCGTTGAGCCCCTGTTGGCGCAGCTGCGCGGCGGCGGCCTCCACATCGGCTCTGTGGTAATTGGGGTGGGCGCCACCCCGCAAGATGATGTGCCCTGCCTCATTGCCCTCACTGCGGATCACGACCATGCCGCCCTCGCTGCCTGGCGCCGTGAACAGGTGAGAGGCCTGACTTGCCTGAATGGCATCCATGGCAACCCTGACATTACCGTCAGTGCCATTCTTGAAGCCAACCGGGCAGGGCAGGGCCGAGGCAAGCTGACGATGGACCTGGGACTCCGTGGTGCGGGCGCCGATGGCGCCCCAGCTGATGAGGTCGGCGAGATAGAGGAAGCTGGTGGTATCGAGGAACTCGGTCGCTGTCGCCAGGCCAAGGTCACCGATGTCGAGCAGCAGTTGGCGCGCCAGGCGCAGGCCCTGGTCGAGATCATGGCTGCCATCCAGGTGCGGATCGAATACCAGCCCTTTCCAGCCGACAGTGGTGCGCGGTTTTTCGAAGTAGGCCCGCATCACTATCTGCAGACGATCGCCATACTGCTCGGCCAGCGGGGCCAGCCGTTTGGCATAGTCGAGGGCAGCCTCGGGATCGTGCAGGGAGCAGGGGCCTATCACCACCAGCAGGCGGTCGTCGGCGCCGCTCAGAATGTTGCTGGCCTGCTGACGATGTTGTGCTATCCGGGCCTGCATGGGGGCCGGGCAGGGTTGTTGTGCCAAGAGTTCGGCCGGGGTGGGGAGTGCTGCCACTGCGCAGGCACGCATTACCGAGTTCAAGACTGCCATCAGGGTTACCTTGTGATGCGAACGAAAGAGAAGGGGCCGGATACAACAGATCTGGTGTTGCTCATGGGCTATCCAGCGCCTCAATTGAGAGTGATTATCATTATCTTGTTTTGTGCCCGACATGCAAGCACTAACGAGGGGGGAGAGCAGAATGGGGATGGCCGAAACAAGCAGGGCCCGGGCTGGTGTGCCGCGGGCCCTGACAGGAACCGATGGAGGATTAGCTGTCCATCACGTCGTGGCGGTCATGGTGGTAGGCCTCTTCGTCTTTACCATGGCGCCAGTAGGGCACGGCATAGACGCGGCTGCGATCCACGTCCAGGGTGCGCCTGACGTGGCGACGCATGGGCACGACCAGGCCCTCCTCACCACCGAACCAGAAGTAACTCTGCTCGCCCGTCATGGGCAGGCTGGTGAAGTGGCTGACCAGGGCCGCGGTCTGATCCGGGTTGCCGATGAACCAGCGCAGGCTGACGCCGGCTGGCAGAGCAATATCCTGGATCTCCTGCTCATGGGGCACCAGCAGGGCTATGTGTCCCCGGGCCTGGCTTGGCATCACCTCGGCCATGGCGCAGATGGCGGGCAGGGAGGTGAGATCCCCCACCATGTAGTAGTTATCTGCCACCTGCAACATGGGGTTGGGGCCACCGGGGCCCGAGATGGCGAGGCTATCCCCCGGCTTGACATGGAGGGCGAACCGGCTGGCCGGGCCTGTCTCGCCATGGAGGGCGAAATCGATATCCAGCTCCAGCGCTTCGTGGCGAAAGGCGCGAATGGTGAAGGTGCGCATGATGGGCTTCTGACTCGCGTCCTCCCAGCGGGGGCCTTGCGGGGTGGGTGTTGGCAAGACGGCATGGGGCTGCCCGGGTTGCGGCAACATGATCTTGATATGGGCGCCACCACAGGTGAAGGGGTAGTCGGCGAGATCGGGGCCTGTCAGGCAGACTCGGCGCATATGAGGGGTTAGATCCTGCACCCCCTTGACGGTGAGCAGACGGGGACGATTGACCGGGACGGGCTGGGACATGGGAAGACTCCTGGCTGACAATGGCGCTTATTCTCAGGCAAATGAAAATTATTATCAATTGCCTGAGAGAGTGTGATTTGGCTGACACCTCGTCATGGGTTGCCACTTGCTCGCGCCTGACGGTTTGGCGCCCTTCCCGGACACCAGTCGGTCATTCCTTGTCGCAGCCCCGGATTGAAGAAGGAGTTGGCTCAGGGGCAGGCGTCCTGCCGTTCATCGCACCCGGCCCCCGGCATGGCTATACCCGTATAGAGGTTCCAGTTATGTCCCGAGTAAATTCCATTGACCTGGGGATTTCAAAGCGAGTATTTTAGCGCCGCATAAATACAAACTGATAATGATTATCATTTTGAGTCGTATTAGATGGGTGTGATATGGATACTCTTGTGATGGAAACCCGTGCGCCGGTTCAGGCCGCGCCCCCCGACATCCTGTTTACGTCGAGCCTGGGAGAGATCCGGGCTCATGATCTGGGCCAGCCGATCAGGACGCCAGCCTGTGAATGGTCGCGGCTGGAGCGGCAGATAGCCCAGGCCCTGGCGGCAGCGCAGGCCGCAGGCCAGGCTAACCCGCTGTTGATCGGCGCCTTTGCCTTCGATCCTGGCGAGGCCTCCTGCCTCTATGTGCCTGGCCGCGTTGAGCGCAGCTCGCGCCGGGTCAGCGCGCCCTCTCCCCAGGTGTCTAACCAGGCCATCTCGGTGCGCAGCATCCCCGCCGCCGCCGAGTTTCAGGCCTCGGTGAGTTCGGCCCTCGATGCGTTCGCGCAAGGCGCCCTCGCCAAGGTGGTGCTGTCGCGCAAGCTCACGCTGCAACTGAGCCAGCCCGCCGACCCCGAGCAGGTGCTGGCCCGCTTGATGGCCCAGAACCCCAACGCCTTTCACTTCTCCTTGCCGCTCGGGCAGGGCGGCCGCCTTATCGGCGCCAGCCCCGAACTGCTGCTGCGGGTCAGTGAGGGCGCGGTCTTCACCCATCCGCTGGCCGGTTCGGCCAAGCGCGGCGGCGAGCCGGAGCAGGATGAGGCGGTGGCGAGCAAGCTGCTGGCCTCCCACAAGGATCAGCATGAACACCGGCTGGTGATCGACGAGATCCGGCGGGTGCTGGCCCCTCACTGCCGTGAGCTGACCATTCCCCCGTCACCCTCATTGATGAGCACCGACACCCTCTGGCATCTGGGCACCCCCATCGCGGGCCAGTTGCATGGGGGAGAGGCCTCGGTGCTCTCCCTCGCTTGCCAGCTGCACCCCACCCCGGCCCTGTGCGGTTATCCCACCGAGCTGGCGCGCCAGTTCATCCGCGAGCAGGAGCCCTTCAGGCGCGCCCTGTTCAGCGGCATCGTCGGCTGGTGCGACAGCCAGGGCAACGGCGAGTGGGCCGTGGTGATCCGCTGCGGCGTGCTCGATGGCCACCATGTGGAGCTGTTCGCCGGGGCCGGCATAGTCGCGGGCTCGGATCCCGCCATGGAGTGGGCAGAGACCGGCACCAAGCTTGGCACCATGCTAAAAGCCCTGGGCCTCGGCACCGAGGTGGCATTATGAGTCAATCCAACCGCTTCCTGCCCTACACCCGCTGGCCGACCGAGCTGGCCGAATCGTACCGCGCCAAGGGTCATTGGCGGGGTGAACCGCTGACCGCCATGTTGAGTCGCCAGTGCGACGCGGCGCCGGATGCCACTGCCATTGTCTGCGGTGAGCGCAGCGTCAGCTACCGTGAGCTTGATGCCAGTTCGACCCGGCTGGCGGCGCGGCTCGCCCGCCATGGTTTCAGGGTCGGCGATACCGCCCTGGTGCAACTGCCCAACGTGGCCGAGTTTTATCAGGTGTTCTTCGCCCTGCTGAAAGTCGGCATAGCCCCGGTCAACGCGCTCTTTAGCCACAATCGGCTGGAGCTGTCCTCTTACGCCGAGCAGATCCGCCCCAGGCTGTTTATCGGCTCGCTCGCTCATCCCCTGTTTGCAAGCGGAGATCGCAGCGGTGAATTGCTGCAAACCATGGGCGCCGAGCTGGTGCTGCTCGATGGTGAAGAGGGTGAGCTGGGCCTGGCCCACTGGCTGGGGGAAGACAAGACCGCCAACCCCGTGTGGCAAGGCACATCTCCGAGCCATGGCCCAAGCCCGGCGGACGAGGTGGCCTTCTTCCAGCTCTCCGGCGGCAGCACAGGCACTCCCAAGCTCATTCCCCGCACTCACGACGACTATCTCTACAGCGTGCGCCGCAGCAACGAGATCTGTGGCCTCGGCCCCTATACCCGTTACCTGTGCGCCCTGCCGGCCCCCCACAACTTCCCCCTGAGCTCCCCCGGCGCCCTAGGGGTGTTCGAGGCGGGTGGCACCGTGGTGCTGGCCCAAGATCCCAGCCCCACGAGCTGTTTCCCGCTGGTGGCCCGCCACAGTGTCAACCTGACCTCATTGGTACCGCCCGCGGTCTCCCTCTGGTTGCAGGCGGCCGAAGCCGACCCTGCCGTGCGTCGCCAGCTCGAGAGTCTGACCTTGCTGCAAGTGGGCGGTGCCAAGCTGGCCGAGGCGGTGGCCAGAAAGATCCGCCCGCTGCTCGGTTGCCAGCTGCAACAGGTGTTTGGCATGGCCGAAGGCCTGGTCAACTACACCCGGCTCTCTGACCCCGACGAGAAGATCATCCACACCCAGGGCAGCCCCATGAGCCCGGATGACGAGGTGCGCATCCTCGATGAGGCGGGCAATCCGGTCGCCCCGGGCCAGCCCGGCGCCCTGCACACCCGCGGCCCTTACACCTTCCGTGGCTACTACCAGAGCCCGGCCCACAACGCTCGGGTGTTCGATAGCGAGGGATTCTACTGCTCCGGCGATCTGGTGGTGCAAGACCCCGATGGTTACCTGACCGTGGTGGGTCGGCAGAAGGATCAGATCAACCGCGGCGGCGAGAAGATAGCGGCGGAAGAGGTGGAGAACCAGTTGCTGCACCACCCGGCCATCACCCAGGCGGCCCTGGTCTCCATGCCGGACAGCACCATGGGGGAGAAGAGCTGCGCCTTTATCGTCACCACAGAGCCGGGCCTCAAGGCGCTTATCTTGCGCAAGTTCCTGCGCTCGCGCGGCGTGGCCGAATTCAAATTGCCGGACCGCTTCGAGATCCTCGCGGCCCTGCCTATGACGGCGGTGGGCAAGATTGACAAGAAGGGACTGCGTGAGCGCATCGCCCACTCTCTTGCCAGCAGCCAGGCAGACAGCACATTCACAGTTTAAAACTAAAAGGAATCATGACGTTATGGCTATCCCTACTCTGAACAATTACGCCATGCCCAGCCAATGGAAGGCCAACAAGGTCAGCTGGACCCTGGAGCCGCGCCGCGCCGCCCTGCTCATCCACGACATGCAGGAGTACTTCACCGCCTTCTATGGCGAGCACAGCCCGCTGATCGCGGAACTCACCGAGCGCCTGGCGGCGGTGCGCCTGCACTGCAAGGCCCTCGGCATTCCGGTTTACTACACGGCCCAGCCCAAGGATCAGGCGCCAGAGGATCGCGCCCTGCTCAACGACATGTGGGGCCCGGGTCTGAACAAGAGTCCCGAGCTGCAACAGGTGGTGGCAGCGCTGCGCCCGGAGCGCGACGACACAGTACTGGTCAAGTGGCGCTACAGCGCCTTCCAGCGCTCCGAGTTCGAGCAGATGCTCAAGGCCCAAGGCCGGGATCAGCTCATCATCGGCGGCATCTACGGCCATATCGGCTGCATGATGACCGCCTGCGACGCCTTTATGCGCGACATCCAGCCCTTCTTCCTGGCAGACGGGGTGGCGGACTTCTCCCTGGCCGACCACCAGATGGCGCTCGACTACGTGGCGACCCGCTGCGGCAAGGTAGTGCTTTGCGAGGAGGTGCTGGCCATAGCACCAGTGGCCAAGGCGGCTCAAGCAGAAGAGCAGAACCCCTTGCTGAGCTATGACGGGCTCAAGGCCAGGCTGCTGAGCCATATCGACGAGGATGAAGAAGAGTTCGATGCGGACGAGAACCTCATCGACTACGGTCTCGACTCGGTGCGCATCATGTCCCTGCTCACCGAGTGGCGCGCCGCCGGGGTGGAGCTCGGCTTCGTGGACTTGGCCAAGACGCCGACCCTCAATGGCTGGTGGCGCCTGGTGGAGTCTAAGCTGGCTGAGCAAAAAACCTTGGAGGTGACCCCATGAGTCGCTTCCCCCTCACCATTCCCCAGCAGGGGCTCTGGTCCGGTCATCTGCTCAATGATGACAAGGCGATATTCAACACCGCCGAGTGCATCGCCTTCGATGGCAAGGTCGATGGCAACCTGCTGGTGGTCGCGCTCAGCCGGGCTGTGGGTGAGTGCGAGGCCCTCAAGGGCCACTTCGAGCAGAACGGGGAGGCGGTCTGCTTCGTCTCGGACGAGGCACCGCTCGCCTATGGCGAGGTGAACCTTGCGAGTGACGACGAGGCCGCCGCCCGCGCCTGGGCCTGGGCGGATCTGCGCCGTCCGTTCGAGCTGACCCGCGAATCCCCCTGCCGCTTCGCCCTGCTGCGCGGCCCCGGCCGCGACTTCCTCTACAGCTGCGTGCATCACATCGCTCTGGACGGCTTTGGCACCACCCTGCTGTTCCAGCGCATCGCCGAGCTCTATGGCGAGGCGTTGCAGGGGGCCTTGTGCTCTCCTTCTCCCTTTGGCGGTTTGGCCGAGGTGTTGGCCGAGGAGCTGACCCGGGATTCGAGTGGCAAGAACGCCGCCGCCCGCAGCTTCTGGCAGGAGCAGTTGCAGGACTGGCCCGAGGTGAAGTCCTTTGGCGAGGCCCGCGCCCCCATCGCCGCCGAGTTTATTCGCGAGAGCCGCCCGCTGCCGGCGGCACTGTGGCAATCCCTGACCGGCTTTGCCGACGAGCACAAGCTGGGCTGGCCGGATCTGCTGCTGGCCGGTCTCTCGGCCCAGTTGTCCCTTGCCAGCGGCCAGCGCGAGACCCTGCTCGGCCTGATGATGATGAACCGCATCGGCTCGGCGTCCCTGACCGTGCCCTGCATGCAGATGAACATCACTCCCCTGGCGCTGGCACTCAATGATGAGAGCGATCTGGCGGGGGCCGCAGGCGCCGTGGCCAAGGCCAAGCGCGGGGTGCGCAAGCATCAACACTATCGCTACGAGCTGCTGCGCCGCGACCTTGGTCTGGTGGGGGGCGACAAGCGGCTGTTTGGCCCCCTGGTCAATATCATGCCGTTCGACCATGCCCGCCGCTTCGGGCCGCTCAGTGCTCATATCCTCAACATCAGCGCCGGGCCGGTGGAGGATCTCACCATCGAAATCCAGGTCGGCGTCGACGGCCAGCCCAGGCTGGATCTGGACGCCAACCCCGGCTGCTACCAGCAGGGGGATCTGGCGGCCATCGCCGATACCCTGTTCACCCTGCTGGGTCGCTGGCTGGCCCAGCCAGCCCTGACCCTGGGCACTCTCAAGGCCGACTGGCTGGCCGAGCAGCGTCAGGGGGCCCTTATCTGCGGCCCCGCCCACGAGCAGCTCAAGGTGCAGCCGGTGCTGGACGCGCTCTGTCACTTCGCGGCGCACACCCCGGACAAGATAGCGCTGGAGCAGGGAGAGGCCCGCTTTACCTACGAAGGGCTGCTGGCCCGCGCCGAGCAGATGGCCGCAGCCCTGCAGGCCGCAGGCGTGCAGCCGGGGGAGCGGGTCGGCGTCATGCTCTCTCGCTCTCCCCAGGCCATCTTCGCCCAGCTGGCGGTGCTGCTGGCCGGCGCTGTCTATGTGCCGCTGGATCCCGAGCAGCCCCTGGAGCGTCAGGGCCATATCCTGCGGCTGGGGGAGGTAAAGACCCTGATCACCCAGGCCGAATATCGCCACAAGCTGGCCAGCCTGTTTGAAGGCCGCACCCTGTTGGCCGGGGATCTGGTGAGCGCGGATCGCCTCTGCCAACCCGCCAGCGGCAACGCCCTGGCCTATCTGATGTTCACCTCGGGCTCGACCGGTCTGCCCAAGGGGGTAGCCATCAGCCACGGCGCCCTGGATCACTTCGCCGCCGCCGCCCGCTGCCGTTATCACCTGGATGAAGGCGCGCGGATGCTGCAGTTCGCCCCCTTCAACTTCGACGCCAGCATCGAGGAGGTGTTTGCCACCCTGAGCGCCGGTGCGACCCTGGTGCTGCGCACCGACGCCCTGCTCGAATCCATTCCCGCCTTCGTGGCCGGGATAGAGCAGCAGGGGATCACCCATCTCGATTTGCCTACCGCCTTCTGGAACGAGTGGGTGGTGTCGCTGGGGGCGGGTCAGGCCCATATTCCGGCATCGCTCGCCACCGTCATCATCGGTGGCGAGGCTGTCTACCCCGAGCAGCTGGCCCAGTGGCAGCGCCAGGGCCGCCTTGATGTGCGCCTGTTCAACACCTACGGCCCCACCGAGACCACGGTGGTGGTCACTACTCATGAGCTGCAAGGGGAAGATCCGACCCAGGCCCAGCTGCCCATCGGCCTGCCGCTGCCTGGCATGCAGGCGCTCATTCTGGGGGCGGGGGAGCAACCCGCCGAGGAGGGGGAGCTGGTGCTGCTCGGCCCGCAGCTCGCCAACGGCTATGTGGGCGGCGTTACGGGAAGCTTTGGCACCCTGAGGATCGGTGAGGGGGATCTGCCCGTCTATCGCACCGGCGATCGGGTGCGCTGGGTGGCCGGTCGTCTGGTCTACCTGGGGCGCCGTGACAACGAGTTCAAGATAAGCGGCTATCGCATCCAGCCCGGCGAGGTGGAGGCCCAGCTGCTGGCCCTGCCCGGGGTGGATGAGGCCTGCGTGCAGGGGGTGAGCATCGGCAATGTGCGCCGGCTGGTGGCCTTCGTGGCCGGGGCCGAGCGCGACAGCCGGGTCATCAAGGGGCAGCTCGCCAAAGTGCTGCCCGCCGCCATGATCCCCACCGACTATCGCCACTTTGATCAACTGCCCCGCACCGGCTCCAACAAGCTGGATCGTAAGGGGCTGCTGGCCCAGTACCAGGCGGGTGGGGAAGCCCTGACCCTGGGCAGCGAGACCGAGAACAGGGTTGGCGCCATCTGGCAGCAGATCCTGGGGCTGGCCACCATGGCGCCTGCGGACAACTTCTTCGAGCTGGGGGGCCAGTCCCTGCAGACCATACAGATAGTGAACCGGCTCGGCGCCGAGTTCGGGGTGCAGGTCAAGGTCTCCGACGTGTTCGATCACCCGCGCCTCGATGATTTCTGCCGCTTCCTCGACGGCAAGCTGACTGAAGACGAAGAGAGCGTGGAGATGGTGTGGTGATGGAGACAGTGATGAAGCAGGAGCAGCAAAAGATGGCCTTTGATTTCACCGGCAAGCGGGTCTGGGTGACCGGGGCCGGCCGTGGCATAGGGCGCGAGGTGGCACAGCAGTTCGTCGCCGCCGGCGCCGAGGTGATCGGGCTGGATCAAGCCTTCCCCCATGCGGATTACCCCTTCGCCACCCGGCTGCTGGACATTCGCGACTCAGGTGCGGTCAATGCCTGCTGTGAACGGCTGCTGGCCGATGGCGGGCTGGATGTGCTGGTCAACGGGGCCGGGGTGTTGCGCCTCGGCCCCACCGAAACCCTGAGCGACGCGGATTGGGATGACTGCATAGGGGTCAACGCCAGCGGCGTCTTCTATCTCTTGCGGGCCCTGGTGCCCCACTTCAAGGGGCAGCAGCGCGGCGCCATCGTCACCATCGGCTCCAACGCCGCCCATGTGCCGCGCATGCAGATGGCGGCCTACTGCGCCTCCAAGGCGGCGGTCACCAGCCTGACCCAGACGGTCGGGCTGGAGCTGGCAACCTTCGGCGTGCGGGTCAACCTGGTGTCACCGGGCTCGACGGATACCGAAATGCTGCGCGGCATGTTGCCGGATGAGGCGGCCATGGCCCGCACCATCAAAGGGCTGCCGGATCAGTTCAAGCTCGGTATACCACTGAACAAGATCGCCACCCCGGCGGAGATTGCCAATACCGTCCTCTTCCTGGCCTCGGACTTGGCCAGTCACATCACCCTGCAGGATCTGGTCGTCGATGGCGGCGCCACCTTGAGTGCCTGAGGTCTGAGAAACAGATGAACAATATGATTTTGCTGTTGAAACAGCTGGAGCGGCAGGGGGTGAAGCTGGCCCTGAATGACAAGGGCCAGCTCATCTCCCAATCGAGCAAGGAGGCGGTGACCCCGGCCATCGGCGCCCTCATCAAGGCGCACAAGGATGAGCTGGTGCGCTGCCTGGCGGCCCGCGCCGCCTTCGAGGCCCCCATCCTTGCCCAGATTGAAACGAAAGGCGCCCAGCAGGGGCCGCTCTCCTCCTCCCAGAGCGGACTCTGGTTTATCGAGCAGTACGAAGAGGCCTCCCACCTCTACAACATGCCGGTCTACTTCCGGGTCAGTGGCGAGCTGGACACGGCCGCCCTGGAATTTGCCTTCGATCACCTGTTTGCCCGCCACCCCAGCATGCGTACCCGCTTCGTCAAGGACGAGGTGGGCAGGGGGGCCCAGGAGATCCTGCCCCATACGCCCTTCAAGTTGCAGATAGAGGATGTGAGCGCAGAGCCCATTGCCGAGCGCGAGGCCTATGTGGCCCGCCGGGTGCGCGAAGAGATAGGGCGCCCCTTCTCCCTGACCCAGGGGGATCTCAGCCGGGTGCACCTGATCCGCCTCGGCAGCCGCGAGCACGTGCTGCTCATCACCCAGCACCACATCATCTCCGACGGCTGGTCGGTCAAGAACATGTTCGCCGATCTCAAGCGCGCCTTCCTGGCCCATCAGAACCGGGAGTCCTTGAGCGTGGCCGAGTTGCCGCTCACCTACCTCGACTATGCCCGCTGGTTCAACTCCCCGCGTTTTCTCGATTATCACGCCGAGTTCAAGCCGTTTTGGGTGGACAGGCTCGGCGGCAGCCCCGAGGTACATGGCCTGCCGCTGGACAAGCCGCGCCCGGCCCATCAGGCCAGCGGCGGCGAGCTGGTCTTCTCCACCATAGACAACGCCCTGTGGGAGAGCTTCAAGCGCCTCTGCCAGCGCCATAGCACCTCGAATTTTATCGGTCTGCACGCCCTGTTCGCCCTGCTGATGGTGCGCCAGAGCGGCGAAAAGGAAATCGTCATCGGCACCCCGCTCGCCTACCGCGAGCGCCACGAAATCGAGTCTCTGGTGGGCTTCTTCGTCAATACCCTGGTACTGCGCACTCAACTCAGCGGTAAGCCCAGCTTTATCGACTATCTGCAGCAGTGCCGGGAGGAGGATCTGGCGGCCTTCGATCACCAGCTCTACCGCTTCGAGGCGCTGGCCGAGGCAATAGGCGCCGATCGCACCACCGCCATCAACCCCATCTTCCAGATCATGCTGGTCTATCAGGCCAAGGTGGATTTCAACGATCTCATTCCCGGCTGCCAGCTGCTGGAGGAGACCTCGCCGGTGCTGCCCGCCAAGACCGACATCTCGGTCAAGGTAACCGAGCTGATGGATTCCGTCAGGGTGGACTGGCTGTTCGCCACCGCCCTGTTCGAGCGCGCCACCATCGAGTCTTACGCCGATCGCCTGCTGCATTTGATGCGCGCCGTGGTGGCGGCCCCGGAGACCGATATCTGGCAACTGCCCCTGGAAGCGGGTACAGACAGTGCCGCGCTCGCCGCCGAGCTGGCCAGCCTGCCGCAGGACTACCCCAGCCGCGACACCCTGCTCTGCCAGTTCGAACGTCGCGCAGCGTCCCGTCCAGACGCCCTGGCGGTGAGTGACGGCGAGGGTGCCCTGAGTTACGGCGAGCTGGAAGAGCGCGCCAACCGGCTGGCCCACTGGCTGCAGGCCCAGGGGGTGACCCCGGGCGCCGCCATCGGCATCCAGGCCAGGCGGGACGCTGCCTTCGTCATTGGCCTCTTGGCTTGCTGGAAGGCGGGGGCGGCCTATGTGCCGCTCGATCCCGCCTATCCTGCCGAGCGGCTGGCCCATATCCTGAGCGACGCTGGCATCGCGCTGGTGCTAGGGGGCGAGCCGGATGCGCGGCTTGGGGAGGCGCTGGCGGGCACGGCTGCCGGTTACCACAACCTGCATCGGCTGGCGCTGGATGGGCTGCCAACCAGCGCCCCCGCCATCCCCCGGGACGCCGCCATGCTGGCCCAGATCATCTACACCTCGGGCTCCACAGGTTTGCCGAAGGGAGTCATGGTGGAGCAGGGCAGCCTGGTCAACCTGATGGGGGATCACGGGGCGCGCATCGCCCTCGATCAGAACGGCGCCATGTTCAACTGCATGTCCCTCTCGTTCGATGCGGGCAACATGACCACCCTGCTGCCGCTCTCTTGCGGCGCGGCCCTGCACTTCGGCGAGCCGGGGGAGGGGGTGATCGATGGGGCCATGGCGTGCGGCGCCAGCCATATGATATTGCCCACTGCCCTGCTGGCCAATCTGCTGCCGCCAGCGGATCTCGGCTCCCTCAAGGCCATCGGCTTTGGCGGCGAAGCCTGCCCGAGCAGCCTGGTGGATCGCTGGGGAGACAGGGTGGCGCTGTTTAACATGTACGGCCCGACCGAGTGCACCGTCACGGCGCTCTGCGCGCGGCTCAGCCCGGGGGCGCCCATCACCATAGGCCAGCCCATCAGCAATTTAAAAGCGCTGATCCTGGACGAGGCAGGCAACCCCTGCCCGGTCGGGGTACCCGGCGAGCTCTGCCTGGCCGGGCTCGGCCTGGCCCGTGGCTACCTCAACTTGCCGGAGCGTACCAATGAGGCCTTCGTCGAGCTCACTCTTGATGGTCAGACTTATCGCCTCTATCGCACCGGCGATCGTGCCCTGCTGCGCCGCGATGGCAATGTCAGCTATCTGGGCCGACTGGACGAGCAGATCAAGCTGCGCGGCTATCGCATCGAGCCGGGCGAGATAGAAACCCAGATTGCGGCGTTGGAGCCCGCCATCCGCCAGATCAAGGTGGTGGTGCAACAGGGCCGCCTGCTGGCCTATGCCTGCTTGCAGTCAGGCGCTACGCAGCCAGATGGCGAGGCGCTGTTGCAACGGGCCGGTGAACAGCTGCCGGAATACATGGTGCCGGTGAAGCTCTGTTGGCTGCCCGAGATGCCGCTCACCCCCAACGGCAAGCTGGACTTGCGCCGCCTGCCCGCCATCGACTGGCAGCAGAGCAAGAGCGAGGCCAAGGATGAGCTGGAGCGACAAGTGCTCGCCATCTGGCAAGGGGTGCTCAAGCAGCCCCTTGGGGTCGAGGATGACTTCTTCCGCCTCGGCGGGGATTCCATCCTCAGCATCCAGCTCACCACCCGGCTGCGGGATGCCGGGCTGCACTGCAGCGTGAAAGATGTGTTCGAGGCCAAGACGGTGCGCCGCCTCTGCCGCCAGCTCGGTCAACAGCAAGTCGTCAACCACCTGACGGAGCAGGGCGTGCTCGAGGGGGAATTCCCCCTGCACCCGATCCAGCACTGGTTCTTCGAGCAGGGCTTCGCCAAGTCCGGTCACTGGAACCAGGGGGTGATCCTGCGCCTGCCCGCCGGTATCGACGACGCCGCCCTGACTGGCTGGATGAATACCCTGACTGCTCACCATGACGCCCTGCGTCTGGCCGTGACCGAGACAGGCCAACGCTATCTGCCCGAACTGGCGCTGCCCCCCCTACATGTGCTGGACGCGGCCGGACTGGATGAGGCCGAGTTGCAGGCTCGCCTGACCCGCTGGCAGGGCTCCTTCCAGCCCGAGCTCGGCCAGACCCTGGCCTGGGCCCGGCTTTGCAATCTCGCGAGCGAGGCGGACGCAGCGCCGGTTGAAGGGCTCTTTATCGCCTTCCACCATCTGGTCATCGATGCCGTCTCCTGGCGCATCCTGGCCGAAGATCTGGTGCGTCTCGCCGAGGGCAGAGAACTGGCACCCAAGGGCAGCAGCTACCGCCAGTGGGGCGAGGGGCTCAAGGCCTATGCCTTGCGTGAAGAGCAGCAGCTGGCATTCTGGCAGGCCCAGGGGAAAGGTATGGATCAGCGGCTGCTGGAGGCGCAGCGCGCCCCGGATGGCCGCGCAGCCGCCAGCCTGCTGCGCCTTGATGAAAATACCACGGCTCGCCTCATTGATGAGGCCAATCGGGCTCACTTCACCCAGGTGCCGGACTTGCTGCTGGCGGCCCTGACCCGCACCCTCTGCGATCTCGGCTACGGCGCCAAGCAGTGCGTGATGCTGGAGGGGCACGGCCGTGAAGCTATCGATCCGCGACTGGATGTGAGCCGCACCCTCGGCTGGTTTACCAGCACCTATCCGCTGGCGCTGGCCAACCAGGGCAACTGGGGGGATCTGGTGTGCGATACCAAGGAGCGGCTGCGGGCGGTGCCGGACAAGGGGGTGGGCTTCAACGCCCTGGGCCTGCACCACCCTCGTGGTCAGGGGTTGCCCCACGCCTTGCCGCAATCTGCCATCGTCTTCAACTATCTGGGGGTCTCCCACAGAGGCACGCCTGCCCCCTGGCAGCCATTGCCCATCGCGCCGGGCCAACCCTCGGCGCCACAGAACCTGCCGCGCGAGCTCATCAGTCTGCACGGCGGTGTTTACGGCGGTTGCCTCACCCTGCGTCAGGTCGGTGCCCTCAACCAAGGGGCGAGCGACGCCCTGATGACGGCCCTGGCGGCCAATCTGGCGGCGCTGGTCGAGGCTTGCTGCGCGGTGCAGTCGCCGCGCCACACCCCGAGTGACTTCCCCGGGCTGCCGCTCTGCCAGAGTGCGCTGGATCGGGTACTGGATCCGCGGCTGGCAGGGGGCGAGGTCGAGACCCTGCTGCCCATGACCTCTTTGCAGGAGAGCATGGTCTATCACAGGGCGCTGGCCCCCAGAGATAGCGCCTACCACCTGCAGACCGAGATGGACTATCACCAGGGGCTGGATGTGACTGTCTACCAGGCCGCCTGGCAGGGGCAGCTCGCCCGCTGGCCCGTGCTGCGCGCCGCCTTGCTGGTGGAGGAGGGCGTTGCCCTGCAGCGTATCCTGCGCCACGCCGAGCTGCCGCTCCACTATGAGGACTTGTCTGGCGACGTGCAGGCCGAGGCACACATCGCGGCCTATCGCCAGCAGGACTTGGCCCGGCCCATTGCGCTGGACAAAGCCCCGCTGCTGCGCATCGCCTGTTTCAAACTGGCCCCCGATCACCATAGGGTGATCCTGAGCGCTCACCATGGGGTGCTGGATGGCTGGAGCGGCCCTGTGCTGCTGGGTAGCCTGCATCGTCACTATCAACAGGGGATGCAGCAGGCCGAGCTCGACGAGCGGCTGCCGCAGCCAAGTCCGGACCGGGCCTGGCTCGAATTCGGCCGCCATATCGCCAGTCACAGAGCCGAGCATGAGGCCTATTGGAAGGGGCGCGCCCACTTGCTGGCACGGCCCAACGATCTGGCCGCCCTGTTCGGGGTGGCACTGGAGCCGCACTTGACCCAGCACAGACCCGAGGTCTGCGGCCAGACCCTGGCATCAGGTATCTCTACCCAACTGGAAAGTCGGGCCCGCGAGCTCGGCGTGACCGCCGGGCTGTTGGCCCAGTATGCCTGGCATCGGCTGCTCGCTCGCCAGTGCGGCGACGAGGTCACCCTGGTCGGCAACGTGACCCCGGGCCGGGACTTCCCCATCGAGGGGATCACCGACAGCGTCGGGCTCTATATCAACAGCCTGCCGCTCGCCCTGGATTGGCGCACCGAGGCGAGCCTCGGGCAGCACATCGCGCAGCTGCAACGGGACTCGCTGGCCCTCAACCAGCACGGCACCCAGTCCCTCGCCGCCCTGACCAAGGGCCGGGCTCGTCTGTTCCAGAGCCTGTTCGTGTTCGAGAACTACCCCATGCCGGCGCGGCCCCGGACGCTGGAGCCCCATCAGCTGATGCCGCACTTTGGCAGCGTGGTCGAGAAGGTGGAGCTGCCGCTCTCCCTGGTGGTGAATGCCCGTGGCGGGCAACTCAATCTGCGCTTCGAATACGATGGCGAGCTGATAGGGCGTGAACGCGCCGAGGCGGTCCTGGGGCAGTGGATGGCGGAGCTTGAATGGCTGGCACAGGTCTCCTTGACCGAGCCCGCTCGTTTGGCGGGCGTCGAGGCGGCCCGTGCAGTGGCTCCGAGCCTGGCCCCTGCGCAGTGCGAGGCCTGTCCGGTCGATGCCTTGGCCCAGGATCCCCAGGCCCGTCGTCTGCTGGCCCTGTGGCAGCAACACTGCGGCGAGGGGGCGAGCTGGCAGCAGAGCCTGACCGGGCTCGGGGTGGATTCGGTGCAGCAGCTCACCCTGCTGGCGGCGCTGAATCGGGCCTTTGCGGCGGATCACCAGCCGCTGACCCTGCGGGATCTCAAGGCCCATGCCTCACCCAGCGCACTGTTCAACCACTGGCTGGTGCGTCTGGCGGAGGCGGTGTCATGACGGCGCAGGCATTGCTGGCAGCCAGCAAGGCGGGGACAACCCCGCCACATGCCGAGGTGGTTGGGCAGGGGCTGAGTGCCCGCTTGACGAGCATGCTCAATGGCACACCACTGGCTCCGGCCATCGCCATGGATGGAGTCTGGCAAGACTATGGGGCGCTGAGTGGCCGGGTCGACCAGATTGCCGCCAGCCTGCAGGGGCTGGCGGTGGGGGAGCGGGTAGGTCTCTATCTGGATCGCACGCCGGATCTGGTGGCCAGCCTGCTCGCCTGTTTGCGGCTCGGCCTCACCTTCGTGCCCCTGGAGCCGGATTTCCCGGGGGAGCGGTTGCAGGGCATCGCCCGGCAGGCCCGGCTCTCGGCGGTGATCTGCAACCATGGCGAAGGGGTGCCCGACTTTGGTTGCCCGCAGCGCCCGCTGTCGCGGCTGGCACCCGGCGACGAGAACGCGGCCATGTACTGGCCTCGGGTGGATGACAGTCAAGCGGCCTACATGATGTTCACCTCGGGTTCGACCGGTGAACCCAAGGGGGTGGTGATCAGTCGGCGTGCGCTGCTCTGCTTCCTCGACGGGATCCGCGAGCGGCTCGGGTTGACCCCGGCTTGTCACTGGCTCTTCATCACCACCCCGGCCTTCGACATCTCCCTGCTGGAGATGCTGGGGCCGCTCTGGAGCGGGGGTCGGCTGACGGTGGCGGGCAACCGGCACAACAAGGATCCCCTGGGGATGATGGCGTTGCTGGCGGCGGACAGGTCGATCAACTGGCTGCAGGCCACCCCGGCTTGCTGGCGCATGCTGCTCAAAGCGGGCTGGCAGGGGAGTGACAGCCTCATCGCCCTGTGCGGCGGCGAGGCGCTGGATCCGGGGCTGGCCGAGCAGCTGTGCAGCCGCACCCAGCGGCTGTGGAACTGTTATGGCCCGACCGAGGCCACCGTCTGGTCTCTGGTGAGCGAGGTGCGCTGGCCCCCGATCGACGGGCAGATCACCATCAGTCACAGCCTGCCCGGCTATCGCCACTGGGTGCTGGACGAGACGGGGCAGCCGGTGGCAGAGGGGGAGTGCGGCGAGCTCTGCATCGAGAGTCCGGCCCTGTGCGAGGGTTACTGGCGCAAACCCGCCCTCACCGCGGCGGCCTTCCTGCGGCTCGATAATCATCGCCTCTATCGCACCGGGGATAGGGTGCGGCGGCTGGGGGCGGATAGCTTCCGCTATCTGGGGCGGCGGGACGATCAGATAAAACTGCGCGGTTTTCGCATCGAACTCGGCGAGGTTGAGGCGGGCCTGCGCCGTCAAGCCGGGGTGCAGGAGGCGGCGGTGCGGCTGCTTGGCGAAGGGGACGAGGCCATGCTGGTGGGCTATGTGGAGGCCAAAGCCGGGGTGACCCTCAATCGCCTGGCCCTGCGCAAGGGGCTACAGGCCAGCCTGCCGCACTATATGGTGCCGGCGCGTATTATTTTGCTCGACGCCCTGCCCAAGACCGGTAGCGGCAAGCTCGACAGAAAGGCGCTGCCCTTGCCGGAGTGAGGCGACGAGGAAGACTCAAGAAGCCGATAAACAAGAAGCCCGCAGCGATGCGGGCTTCTCTTTTTGACGGGGGGACGGGCAGGATCAGCGGGTGACGGGGAGCGCATCCGGTTTGCTCATCAGCTGCTCGACATCGTCGATCACCTTGAGGGCGGCCTGGGGACCACCGGTGGAGGTCCAGAGCGACCCGTCCACGGCGCCGAAACGCTTGGCCTTGATGGCACCCAGCTGCTGGAAGGCCGGGGTCTGCTCGGCCTGCTGCATGGCATCCACCGCATCGCCGCTGGCACTCAGGGTGCCGATCACCAGCCAGTCACCGTCCAGCAGATTGAGGGACTCCAGGCTCAGGGCCGGGGAGTGGGGGCTCTTGTCGCCTATCTGGTGCGGCGGGCGGGCCAGACCCATCTCCATCACCACGCTGCTGGCGAAGGTGCCGCCGTGCATGTAGCTCGGTCCCTTCGGATTCCAGCGCACTATGCTGAGGCGCTCGCCCTGATGCTGGGCAAGCGTGGTGCGGGCCTGTTGCAGACGGGCCTCATACTGGGCGAGGAAGGCTTTGCCTTCGGCTTCTTTATTGAGCACCAGGGCGCTGCGGCTGAACACCTCTTTCCAGGGCTGACCCCAGTTGCCGGTGACCACTGTGGGGGCGATTTCCTTGAGCAGGCTCAGCAGCTCGGGCTTGGTCTGATTGGTCAGGATGAGATCCGGCTCCAGATCGATCAAGCGCTCCAGATTGGGATTGTCCAGATCCCCGACCACGGCGATATCTTTGCCCGCCTTGCCTTGCAGGTAGCGGGGCAGGGTAGCCTGGCCGCGGCCGTTGACGGTGCCGACCGGTTGCACGCCCAGGGTCAGGGCGGTGTCGAGATCGAGCTCACTCAGCACCACCACCCGCTTGGGGTGAGCGGGCACGCTCAGGGTGTTGCCATCGGCATCGGTCACTTGACGGGTGTCAGTCTGGGCCTGGGCCTGACAGCCGATCACACTGGCCAGTACCAGCGCGGCTACCAAGGGGGAGGGGATCGTCATGGTTACATCCTTAATGGGTGAAATCGGCGCCACCGTTTGCGGGCACTATTTGATTACCGGAACGCGTTGCCTGAATGAGCCGTCTGCTATCGGCCCCAAATGGGCGGGACTATGCTACCACAAGTCAATTGAGAAGCGTTGTCATTTGTATTTGTGCCATGACGGCGCTTTGCTACCATGGGCTCCCCATTGCGAGATTGTGCTGATGCTACCTTCCCTTACCCCCGCTACGGAGTTCATCCACCACACCGACCTGCTGACAGTGGCGGGGATGGACGAGCTGCCGATCCACCGGGTCTGTTTCGATGCCGCCGCCTTCAGCCCGGCCTGCTTCGCGGCGCACGGCATCCTGTTGCCCGCGACCCTGCAGGGGGCGGTGAGCAAGCGTCAGGGAGAGTTTCTGGCGGGTCGGCTGGCGGCGCGCCATGCCCTGAGCCCCTACGGCCTGGGGGACCAGGTGGTGACCATAGGCGCGGCCCGCGAGCCGCGCTGGCCAGCAGGCATGGAGGGCAGCATCAGCCACAGCCAGCTGCTGGGGGAGGGGATGGCGCTCTGTGCGGTGCGCCCCGGCCACGCCGGGCTCGGGCTGGATCTGGAGGCCTGGCTGGGGGCGGGGCAGGCGGAGCAGCTCTGGCCCGGCATCGTCGATGAGGAGGAGTGGGCGAGGCTGGCAGAGAGCGCCACCGCTGCCGATCTGAGCGTGGCCCAGGGGCTGACCCTGGTGTTCTCCGCCAAGGAGAGCCTGTTCAAGGCGCTCCATCCCAGGGTGGGGCGCTATTTCGATTTTCTCGATGCCAGCTGGTCGGCCATGGAGGCCCAAACTCTGACTTTGAACCTGAAGACGGCGCTTGCCCCGGACTTGCCCGCGGGCTGGCACTGCACCCTGCATTGGCAGCGGCTGCCCGGGGGTCTGCTTACCCTGCTGGCACTTTGACGGATGATGAGAGCAAGACATAAGGGATGAGACAGTAAAAAACCGCCGGATGGGCGGTTTTTTCATTCAGGCCTGCTGTCTGGCCGCAGGGTTATCCGTTTGCGCAGCCGCCTCGGTGCGCCGACGGGGCACTATGACGGGGGCGCCGTCGCCGGGGGCGTGCAGGATATCGACGTCGGTCTGGTAGAGGCGGTCGATGAGCGCCTTGGTCACCACCTCCCGGGCCGGCCCCATGGCCTGAACGCCGCCGTCTCCCAGGGCGATCAGCTCGTCGCAGTAACGGGCGGCGGTGGCGAGATCGTGAATGACGATGAGCACCGTCTTGCCCTCGGCGGTGATCTGGTGGATGGCCTCCATCACCTCGGTCTGGTGGCCGATATCCAGCGCGCTGGTGGGTTCGTCCAGCAAGATGATGTCCGCATCCTGGGCCAGCACCATGGCGAGCCAGACCCGCTGCGCCTGACCGCCGGAGAGGGAACTGGCACTCTGCTGCCAGATGGTATCGAGCTGCATCTGCTCCCGGGCCCAGCGCACCATGCGCGCATCCTCCTCGCTCCACTGATTGAACCAGCCCTGATGGGGGTGGCGACCATATTGCACCAGCTGCTCGACCCGGATACCGGCGGGCATCAGCGGCCGCTGGGGCAGGTAGGCCAGCTCCCGGGCCAGGGCCTTCATGCCATAGCTCCCTAGGGGCTTGCCTTTGAGCAGGATCTCCCCGCTCTGGGGCTGCTCCTGGCCCGCCAGCAGCTTGAGCAGGGTGGACTTGCCACCGCCGTTGGGGCCGACGATGCCCACCAGTTTGCCCCTGGGAATGGTGAAGGAGACGTCGTTGAAGACCGTCTTGTGCTGATAGCCGAAATGCAGGTTATGGGTGGTGAGCGTCATCAGGCGGCCCTCGGTCTGTCTTGGAAATGGATGAGTGTCATGATCAGTCCGCCCGTTGTCTGTCTTTGATCAGAATGAACAGCAGCAGCATGCCGCCAAGAATACGGGTCATGATGCCGGTGGCGACCTCATGGGGGCTGGCCAGCACCCGCACCAGGGTATCGCTCGCCAGCAGCAGCAGGGCGCCGGACAGCGCTGCTATCCAGAGCGGCACTGTGCGATCCCGGCTGAGCCAGGAGGCGAGGATGGGGGCGGCCATGGCGATGAACACCACCGGGCCGCCGATGGCGGTGCCGAGCGCCGCCACCATGATGGCCTGGGCCAGCACCCCGAGCTGCACCCGGTTCACATTCACCCCGAGGGTCTGGGCGGTGACGGATCCTAGGCGCAACACGCCGAGGGCGCGGGAGAGGTAGATGATCCAGGGGCAGATCAGCAGGATCAGTATTCCCACCGGTACGACAGTGCCATAGCCCTGGCCGACGAAGTTGCCCATGTTCCACAGATAGAGGCTGGTGAGGTGCACCAGGGATTGGGTGGACATGGCGAACTGGCCGATGGCGTTCATCAGCTCGGAGACGCCGATGCCGATCACCACGAACAGGTAACCCTGATCCCCCGGCTTGTTGCACAGGGCATAGAGCACGGCCGCGGCGAACAGGGCGCCGAGCGGCGCGGCCCACCAGGGCCAGCTGCCCAGGGTCAGGTAGAGGGAGAAGATGATGATGGCCAGGGAGGCCCCCTCGTTGACCCCGATCATGTCCGGGGTGGCGAGGCGGTTGCGAATGAGGGTCTGTACCAGGCAGCCGGAGAGGCCCATGGCGGCGCCCGCCACCAGCACGGCGACGATGCGTGGCAACCGGATCTTGAACACCGTCACCTCGCTGAGCCGGCTCCCCTCGCCCAGCAGGGTCTGGATGACCCCCAACATGGTGATCTTGCCCGAGCCCAGGGTCAGCGCCAACAGGGAGAGCAGCACCAGCACCACCGCCAGGGCGAGGGTGATGAACCAGGCGCGGCGCTCAAGCAGCAGGGTACGGCTGCCCATTCGCAGGCAGAAGGTGCCGCTTGGCAGGGCGGGCGAGGGAGTCTTGTTGATTGTATGCGTCATGAGATGCCCTATTTCACGGCCAACAGGGAGCGGAAACCGCCGCTGCGCACCACCAGGATGAGCACGGGGGCGCCGATCAGCGCCAGGATCACCCCGTTCGGCAGCTCGAACGGCTGCAGCAGCCAGCGCGCCAGTATGTCGGCACCGAGCAGGAACAGCACCCCAAACAGGGCGGAGAAGCGCACCTGGATGGCGAGGCGTACCGGCTCCACCAGACGGGCGCAATAGGCGGCGAGGAAGCCGACGAAACCGATGGGACCGGCGATGGCGATGGCGCAGGCGGTGAACAGGGTGGCGGCCAAGAGCACGCCGATGCGCACCCGGGTCGGCCGGATGCCGAGCGCCTGGGCCTGGTTGTCCCCCATCTGCATCAGGGTGAGCTGGCGGCACAGGGCCAGGGTCAGCAGCAGGCCAGCCAGGGCGAAGGGCAGCACGGTCAGTACCGCATCCTGACTGGAGGCGGCCAGGGATCCTAAGTTCCAGAAACGGAACTGCTCAAGCACCACCTTGTTGGAGAGCAGCAGGAAGTTGGAGAGGCCGCCGAAGGTGGCGGAGAGGGCGACCCCCACCAGGATGAGTTTGAGCGGGTTGGATTTACCCACCATCAGGCCGAGGCCCAGTACGATGACATTACCGAGCAGGGCGCCCATGCCGGACCAGAGCAGATAACCGTAGGCGGATTCGACCCCGAAGTAGGTGAGGCCGATGACCAGGGCGAACACGGCGCCGGCGTTGACGCCGAGCAGGCCGGGTTCGGCCAGGGGATTGCGGGTGGCACTTTGCAGCATGGAGGCGGCCAGCGCGAGACAGACACCCACCACCAGGGCCGCCAGGGTGCGGGGCAGGCGCAGGGTATTGACTATCATGGCGAGTTTTTCATCGGCGACGAGGAGAGGATCGCCCAACAGGAAACCGGCGACCTCGCGGCCACCATAGACACCGGCGCCCGTGGCCAGTGACAGAGAAATCAGCAGGAAGAGGAGCAGCACTCCGAGCCAGAACAGCTTCGCTTGGTACCTGAGCACTCAAAGACTCCTTTAAATCGAGACGATAGAAACGCAAAAAGGGAGCCCGCTTGGGCTCCCGCATACAGGGGTTATTACAGCTTGTACTCTACGCCGGCGTAGACGGAGCGACCTTCCAGGATGAAGTCTGCGTCGGTGGCGACTTCGTCTCGCTGGGTGTTGGTGAGATTGGTGATGCCGAGCTTGAAGTCCAGGGCCTGGGTCACTGTCCAGTTGGTGTTGACGTCCAGGGTCTGGTAGCTCTCGGACTTGAACGCCTGGGCGTTGCGCGCCGGCACCTTGATGATCTGGCTGCCCACATATTGCCAGGCCAGGTTGGCGCTGACGACGTCGGACGCTTGCCAATCCAGGCTGAGGTTGCCGGTGTGATCCGGGGTCTTGGCCAGATCGTCGCCGGTGCTGCGATCGACGGAGTCAAGCAGGGTCCAGTTCGCACCCAGCTGCACATTGTCCAGCACATCGACCCAACCGGTCAGTTCCAGACCCTTGATGCGGGCCTTCTTGACGTTGAGGTAGGTCATCACGGTCGGACGGTAGCCAGGGCCCCACTGATCGCTCTGGATCAAGTCTTCGATTTCGTTGTGGAAACCGGTCACACCGGCGCCGAAACGATCGGCCTCGTAGGCGGTACCGAACTCATAGCTGACCGCGGTTTCCGGCTTCAGATCCGGGTTGCCGATCACCTGGCAGGCGCCACGGCAGGCGGTGGTGGAGAAGCCTTCGCTGGACTGGGCCAGGGTCGGGGCTTTGAACGCCTTGCCGATACCGCCCTTGAGCACCCACTCGTCGGTCAGGGTGTAGAGGGCATAGGCACGGGGGCTGAACTCATTGCCATAGGTCTCGTGGTGATCGAGGCGACCGGAGAGGGTCAGGGCCAGATCGCCGAAGCTGAACTCGTCTTGCAGATAGACGGCGCTCTGGCTGGCGCTGACGCTGCCAGTGGTGATGTTGCGGCTGTGCTCGAGCTCGGTATCGCGGAATTCGGCGCCCGAGGTGAGCAGGTGATCCCCAAGGTAGCCACTGACCTGACCGTCGACGGTGTTGTTGGTCTGGGTGACATCGGCGGCGCCGCCATTGAGCTGGGAGTCATCCATCAGATCGGTCTGCTCGAAGTAGTAGCGGACCCGGCTGTCGAAATGTTGCCAACGGCCATTGTGGGTCAGCCCCAGGCTCAGGCGATCGAGCTCCTGCACGTTGTGCGGGGTGGCCGGCGCCGTCGGGGCGCGCGGCACGTTGTTGAAGTAGCTGTCCATGTCGTTCTGGTTGTAGCCCAGATCGAAATCGATGTCCTGGTTGTCGCTGACCAGCCACTTCAGGCTGGAGAGCACGTTGACCACTTCACGCTTTTCCAGGGCATCGGCATCCGGGTTGTTGCTCTGCTCGCTCTTCCAGTTGTCACGCTGATACCCCTCGACCACCACGCTGCCCAGCAGTTTGTTGTCGATCAGGGCACCAGAGACAAAGGCGCTGCCCTGGTTGGCATCGCCACCCTCACCCTTGGTGGGCATGGTGTGGGTGTAGGCCACGGCTGCCTCGGTTTTTTCCTTGGCCTGGCGCAGGATCACGTTGACCACGCCGCCCAGTGCATCGGCACCGTACAGGGAGGAGACGGGGCCACGGATCACCTCGATGCGCTCGATGGCCGCCATGGGGATGGAGCTCAGGTCGAAGTCGTTGCCATAGGCGCTGCCCAGGGTTTCGCGGGCATTGACGCGCTTGCCGTTGATCAGCAGCAGGGTGTAGTCACCGCCCATGCCACGGATCTTGATCTCGTTACGGCCGGTGGGGTTGGTGGCGATGATGTTGACACCCGGCACATGCTTGAGCGCATCGCCAATGTTATTGACGTTCATCTTGTCCAGATCGGCGCGGCTCACCACGGACACGCTGGCCGGTGCGGTGAACTCGGTGTGCTTGGTCTGGGTCGCAGTGACGACTATGGTCTCGTTGGCTTTGGTTGGCTCAGTCTGAGCCAGGGCTGGCATCGCCAGCAGGCCGAGGGAGATCAGGCTGGTTTGCAACGGGTTCAAGGGAAAGCCGGGGGTGAACTGCATGTCAAAACTCCATTTAAACGTATTTATTGTTGAGGAAAAACAGCTTGTTAGGCTCACTAACTTCCCTGTCTGACCTGCTTGTCAGACCTATTATTGTTATGTGAATTCTTCAGTGCCCTGAGCAGCAATACCACACCCAGGCAAGCCAGCAGGGTGCAGGCGATATTGAGCCAGGCGAGGGTGTCGAAGCCCAGCAGACGGGCCTGTTCATCCGATTGCAGATAGCGGGCCGATCCCAGGCTGGCGAGCCCGGCGGCAATATTGGTGACCGTCCCCTGGAATGACATGAAGGCGGCGCGCTGCTGGGGGGCGGGGATGGCCGCCGTGATGGCCAGGGTGGTGCTGGAGCGGGCCGAGCTCAGCGCCATAAACAGGGTGAATAACAGATAGATGGGCAGCCCCAAGGGCTGGGCGAAGCCAACGAAGGTGACCAGCGCGAGCAGCAGACTGGTGATCAGGATGGCACCCTGAGCGCGGCCGCCATCAATCCAGACACCGCACAGGCGCATGGTTGCCATGCTGGCCAGGCCACCGCACAGGTAGAGGGCGGCTATCTGTTCCCGGGGGAAAGCCAGGTTGAACTGGAAGTAGTTGGCAAAGTGCGGAATGAGCAGAAAGTGGCCGGCCATCTGCAGGGCAAGCACGGTGAGGGCTCCCTGGCAGAGGGGGGATGTTGCCAGACGCCAGATGCCAAGCAGACTCGGCTCCTGCTTGACCGGCAGGGAGGGCAGCAGCAGATAGGCGGCCAACACCAGCAGCAGCCCGGCGCCGCCGAGCAACAGGAAGGGACTCTGCCAGCCGAACCATTGAGAGAGCGTCAGGGAGAGAGGCACTATCAATATGGCGGCGAGGGAAAAAGCCATGCCGACATAGGCCAGCTTGCGGCCCCGTTCGGCCGGGGGTACCAGATCCAGCACGGCCGCCATCAAGATGGCCGAGAGCGGGCCGGCGACACAGCCGGAGAGAATGAAGAGGATCAGCAGTTGCTGGCTCTCTTGTACCAGAGAGCAGGCCATCAGCAGCAGGAAGCGCAGGGTGAGCAGCAGCAGCAGAGCAGGGCGTCGATTGAAGCGATCCAGCCAGGGGGCGGCGAGGAGTCCCACCAGGGCCGCCCCCAGGGTCGCGCCACCACTGAAATAACCGGTCAGCTCGGGTGCCATGCCCAGATAAAGCACCAGATCCGCTCCAAGCGGCATCACCATCATCATGCTACCCATAGATAACATATTGATTAATAGTGCTAAATGTATGACCGACGAGGGGTAGGCACTGTGGAGCTTAGGGATCACAAGAGTCTTCTCGAGCAAAGGAGCCCGAATTCTATCCGAGGATTTTTTTCATGACAACAAATGATAATTGTTTTTATTTGTATTAGTTAATCTCGATCACATCCTTAAAGCCGCGTTAAACGGACTCTTGCTCGATAAACCTGCTCCTGCCAACTGGATTGACCCGAGGTTTACCCCTGGCGGCGGTCTGAACCGCCCGGCGCCCCCTAACCTCCAGACGCTTCCCTCACGCTTTTGCGAGGCATATCACAAAGCTGGGGCCTCAGAAGTGACCTCTGGTTCAGGCCGTATCATGGTTGATGGTGGCTCATTTGTGACACAGTATGACAGTGCTGCCATCACAATGTCGTCATACGCTGCAAGCATAAAAATGAGTACCAGCGCCGAGCCGGGATCCAGCGATGCATCGAGTCTGCTGGAGTTAACCCTTTGTGTTAGTGCTCATTTTAATGTGGCACTTTCGTATGTCGGGTGGCTGAAACGGTGTGTTTTATAAACAAAGGCAACCATCCTAAGTTGCTTTGTCTATACACTGAGTCCGACCTTCTAAAAAATGGAGTCATGAGAATGCTGAACAGCCTACCATCCAAAAGGACCTTGATCGCCAGCATGTTGACGCTGGCCTTTGGTGCTACTTCTTCGGCACATGCTGCCGACGCGGCCAAAACCGCCCCAGAGCAAGACAAAGGAAAACCCAACATAGTGGTCATCTTCGGTGATGACATTGGTTATTGGAACCTGAGTACCTATAACCAGGGCATGATGGGTTACCAGACCCCCAATATCGACAGCATTGCTGCAGAGGGGGCCAAGTTCACCTCCTACTATGCGGAGCAGAGCTCGACGGCAGGCCGTTCCTCTTTCATTACCGGTCAGATGCCGTTTCGTACCGGGATGAGCAAGGTAGGGATGCCCGGGGCACCTCAGGGTCTGCAAAAAGAAGATCCCACCATAGCCGAAATGTTGAAAAATCTTGGCTATGCTACCGGCCAATTTGGCAAGAACCACCTGGGGGATCGCGATGAATTCTTGCCGACCGCCCATGGTTTCGACGAGTTCATGGGCAACCTCTATCACCTGAATGCGGAAGAGGAGCCGGAGAACTCGGATTACCCGAAAGACCCCGCCTTCCGCAAGCAGTTTGGCCCGCGCGGCGTCATCAAGAGCAGTGCCGATGGCAATATTGAAGATACCGGCCCGCTTACCATCAAGCGCATGGGCACTGTCGATGAAGAGACCCTGGCCGCCAACAACGACTTTATGGAGCGTCAGGTCAAGGCCAAGAAGCCATTCTTCACCTGGTTCAACACCACCCGCATGCACAACAAGACTCACCTGAAAGATGGCAGCAAGGGTGAGACTGGCTTGGGTGATTACGCAGATGGCATGGTCGAGCACGACAAGATGGTTGGCGAGGTCCTGAAGAAGATCAAAGACCTCGGTATCGAAGACAACACCATCGTCGTCTACACCACGGATAACGGTCCCATGACGGCAACCTGGCCTGACGCCGGCATTACACCGTTCCGCGGCGAGAAGAACACCGGTTGGGAAGGGGGCTTCCGGGTGCCGGCCATGGCCAAATGGCCGGGGCACATCAAACCGGGCACCATGATCAACGATATCTTTGGCAGTAATGACTGGTTCCCGACCCTGGTGGCCGCAGCGGGCGAGCCTGACATCAAGGACAAGCTGCTCAAGGGTTACAAGACCGCCAAGATGACCTACAAGGTTCATCTGGATGGTTATAACCAGCTTGGCTATCTGCAAGGGAAGGAGCCGAGCCAACGTAAAGAGTTCTTCTACTGGAGTGATGACGGCGACCTGCTTGCCATGCGCTACGGTCGCTGGAAGGCCCACTTCATGATCCAGGAACACGCAGGCATGGATGTGTGGAAGTATCCCTTCACCAAGCTGCGTGTGCCCCTTATCTTCGATCTGGAAGTGGATCCGTTAGAGAAGGGCACTGATGGTATGGGCTACAACGCCTGGTTCTATGATCGCCTCTATCTGCTTGGCGGTGCGCAGAAATACGCAACAGACATGATCAAGAGCTTCGAGGCGTTCCCGCCACGGCAGAAGCCGGGCAGTTTCACCGTCTCTGATGTCAGTGCGCTGATTGAGAATGGCTCCAAGAACAACTGATAGATGTATTTGGGTGGGGATTTTCCCCACCCCTCTTTAGGGAGCATTATGAAGCACAGCACAACATTGCCTGTTAAAGCCTTGGCGTCGGCAGAGAAATATATCGGCAAGGGACCAGCTTGGGTGCGGCGTTTTCATGTGATGGCCAAGCCGACAGGCTCAACCTGCAACATAGATTGCACCTACTGCTTCTACCTGCATAAAGAAGAGTTGCTGCATCAGGATCGCCATACTGGTATGAGCGATGAGGTGCTGGAAAATTTTGTCCGTCAATACATTGCCAGCCAGGATGGAGAACAAGTTGTCTTCTCATGGCAAGGCGGTGAACCAACGCTGATGGGCCTGGGGTTTTTCCACAAGGTCGTCAAGTTTCAACAGCAATATAAAAAGCCGGGTCAACGCATCGAGAATGACCTGCAAACCAATGGCATCCTGATCAATGATCAATGGGCCGAGTTCCTGAAGGAACACCATTTTTTAGTGGGTCTGTCCATCGACGGGCCCCGTGAGTTACATGACAGATATCGCCTGACCCGCAGCGGCAAGCCCACCTTCGATAAGGTGATGGATGGGGTTGCCGCGCTCAAGCGCCATCAGGTTCCTTTCAATGCCCTCGTCACCATCAACCGCACCAATGCTCGCTTCCCCCTCGAGGTGTATCGTTTTCTGACTCAGGAGCTGGGGGCAACCTACATCCAGTTCAACCCTTGTGTTGAACCTGTCGATTTTAAGTCAACCGCGCCGCAGTTTTGGCATGACGACACCATTCCCGTAACGGGATCGCGACGGGCCAAACCGGGAGATCTGGATTCTATTGTGACGGATTGGTCGGTCGATCCCGATGACTGGGGACGCTTCCTGATCGCGGTGTTTGAGGAGTGGGTCAACAACGATCTGGGCCGTGTGCAGGTCAATCTGTTCGAGACGGCGGTTGCCCAGACCATGGGGATGCCTGCCCAGATCTGCATCACCTCGGAGTTTTGTGGCAAGGGGTTGGCCGTTGAGAAGAATGGCGATATCTATTCCTGCGATCACTACGTCTATCCGGAATATCAGTTGGGCAATATTGAGACCACCCCACTGGCGCACATGGCCTTTTCCGAGCGTCAGAAAGCCTTTGGGTTCGGCAAGAAAGATACCCTGCCTGACTACTGCAAGCGTTGTCCTTACCTCAGCCTGTGCTGGGGGGAGTGCCCTAAAAATCGCATAGTGAGAACCCCTGATGGCGAGTTGGGCCTCAACTACCTCTGCCCGGGCATCAAGGCCTTCTTCGACTTCGCCCAGCCCATGGTGGTGGGGATTGCCACTATCTTGCAAAACGAACAATCGGGAGCTCGTTCATGAGTCACAGGGAGAAGCTGCGCCAGCTTGAGCTGCGCATGAATGAACAGGTGATCGGGCAAGAGGGGTTGGTCAGGATGCTGATCATCGCGTTGCTGTGCGATGGGCACGTGCTGCTGGAGGGCTTGCCAGGCTTGGCCAAGACCCGCGCGGTGCGCGCGCTTGCCCGACAGATAGAAGGGGAATATAGCCGGATTCAGTTCACGCCTGATCTGCTGCCATCGGATATTACCGGCAGCGAAATCTACCAGCAGCATGCGACCACGGAGGAAGAGCAGTTCAGGTTCAGACCTGGCCCCGTGTTTGGCAATATCATTCTCGCCGACGAGATCAACCGCGCCTCCGCCCGGGTGCAGTCGGCCTTGCTCGAGGCGATGGAAGAGCGCCATGTGACCGTGGCTGGGAAAAGCTGGCCATTGCCAGGGCTCTTCATGGTGTTGGCCACTCAGAACCCGGTCGACCAGGAGGGGACCTGGCCACTGCCAGAGGCCCAGTTGGACAGATTCTTGATGAAAGTGTTGGTGGAGTATCCCTCCAAAGAGAACGAACAGCTTGTCATGCAACTGGTCAGGGCAGAACAGCGGGAGAAGTATGAGGGCATCAGCCCCGGCACAGACAGTGCGCCCTCTGTGATGCCAGACAAACTGGTGGCGCAACAGGATCTACAGGCCTGTTGGCAGGAGGTATCCCGAGTCCATGTTGCCCCGGCCATGGAGCACTATATCGTCAACCTGGTGGCCATGACCCGCCATCCGCAAGGGGTGAGTGACGTCCTGGCGAGCTACATCAGCCTCGGTGTCAGTCCACGGGGAACATTGGCACTGGAGCGCTGCGCCCGAGCCAACGCCTGGTTGGCAGGACGTGACAGCGTCTTGCCACAAGACATCAAGGATATTGCCCCTGCCGTGTTGCGCCATCGTCTGATGATGAGCTATCAGGCCAATGCGGACGGTTTCTCGGCAGATGATGCCATCCGGACACTGCTCGAGACCGTTGTCGCCTGATGGAACCATTATTCAGCATCGATCGCGCCGCATTGATGGCGCTGGCAGGGGAGGCCAAGTTGCTCAACAATGCCCCCGAGCGGCTTTCGCCAGGAGCCCTTGCCGGGGAGCGAGTCTCCCGTCAGCAGGGACGGGGCTTGAACTTTGAAGGGCTGCGCCGCTATCAGGAGGGTGATGACGTGCGCCTTATTGACTGGCAAGCCACGGCACGCCTGCGTACTCCCTGGATTCGTCTCTATAACGAGGAGCGGGAGAGGCCCGTTTTCCTGTTGATTGACCAACGCCTGGATATGTATTTCACCACGCGAGGCAAAACCAAGTCGGTGGCGGCCGCCATGATAGCTGGCCTGTTTGCCTGGCGCAGCTGGCATGACAGCGACCGCTTGGGGGCCGTGGTATTTAGCGATGAGGATCTGGCTGTCCACCCTTGCCGCTCCCCGAAACAGAATCTGGGACCGGTGCTTGAGGACATCAGCCGCTTCAATCAAGCCTTGGTACAGCGCTACCCTGCCGAGCCCCAGAAAGAGTTGGGATTGGCCGAGGTATTGCAGCAGGTGCATCGCTTGATCCCGCCGGGAGCCTGGCTGGCAATGATCAGTGATTTTCACGATCTGGATACGCGCTGTGAAGCCATCCTTGCGGGGTTAAGGCGCCGCTGTGAGGTGAATGCCTTCGTCGTCTATGACGATCTCCATCTGCGGCTCCCCACTCAGGGGACTGTGGGAGCCCGTTATCAGGGACTCGATGCCACAGTGTCGCTCTCGACCTCCATGACCCAGGACATTCAACGGGCTATCACCCAGCGGCTGGCAGATCAGGAGCAGCGTCTGAGCAGGTTAGGTGCCAGGGTTCATCATATTGTGACCAGCCAGGATCTGGTTCGGCAACTCCAGAAAGGGGCATGAATGCTTGAAAAAGGCTTTACCGTACCCGAGTTGCTGCACCCCCCCTTGCCAGCCAGTGTCTCTTGGTTGCCACAGGCCCCAGGTTGGTATCTGCTGGCTACCCTGCTGCTGCTGGGGGCGCTTGTTATGCTGATAAGCCGTCTCGCCCGTTGGCGGCGAAACCTGTGGCGGCGTGAGGCAAGCCAGCTGCTTACCACGCTGGAAGATGCCGATGGTTGGATCACCATGATCAAACGTATTTTACTCATGCATCGACCCCGCGCCGACATAGCGAAAGCCCTCTCGCCGGTGCAATTATTGGATGGCGTTCCCATCGACGAGGCACTGCGATCCCTGTTGTGCGAGCGTTACTGCCAACAGGATAATCAGTTGTCTGATGAACAAAATGCCCGATTGGTTCAGCAGGTCGCAACCTGGATAGGGAGCCTGCCTCATGTCTGATTGGCTATCCCGGTTTGACTTTGCCTGGCCCTGGGCCTGGTTGCTGATAATGCTGCCCCTCATCAGTCGTTTCTTGCTACCCCAAGAGCGGCCACTTGCAGAGTATGTACGGGTCCCTTTTCTCCCTCATCTGATCGAAGAGCTGAACCTCAAGGCGGCGCCGCCACAATCCAGTGTGTGGCAGCGCCTGTTGTTTTGGCTCATCTGGGGGTTGTTGGTCTGTGCACTGGCTCGCCCCGAGTTGCTGACCCCGCCTCAGCACATCACCAAACCGATGCGAGACATGGTGCTGATCCTCGATGTTTCTGGGTCCATGGGGAAAAATGATCTGCCAGGGGGGGATACCCGCTTGAAAGCCATGCAGGATTCTGTCGCCAAGTTTGTCTCGGCACGAAAACAAGACAGAATGGGTCTGGTTATTTTTGCCAGCAACGCTTACCCGTTTGCGCCGATCAGCGCGGATAAGCATGCGCTACAGGCTCGCATCACCCAGCTCGCTCCCGCCATGATAGGGGAGCAGACTGCCATTGGGGATGCCATCGGGGTTGCGGTCAAGATGCTAGACAAGGGACAAGATGAGGACACCAGCAAGTTAGCCATCTTGTTGACGGATGGCAATGATACTGCCTCGCAGCTGGCGCCGACCCTGGCCGCCCAGTTGGCCGCCAAGCATCAGGTGCAGATCCACACCATCGCCTTTGGGGATGAACAGAGTGAGGGCGATGACAAGGTCGATCTTGCCCTGTTAAAGCAGATAGCCGACATCACCGGGGGGCGTAGCTGGCAAGCGGCGCGCACGGGCGCGGCCCTCGATAGCGCTTGGCAAGCCATTGATGAGCTGACGCCGGTACAGGTGAAAACCCTGGGCTGGTCCTGGCAGCAGCCCTTATACCAATGGCCCTTGTTGCTGGCCCTGCTGCTCTTGTTGCTCTCGACCCTGGTGGCTCATCGCAAGGAGAGCCTGACATGAGCGATTTTCATTTCCTCTACCCCTGGCGTCTGCTGGGCTTGCTGCTCTGCGTGGGCCTGTGGTTTGTGGTCCGCCATTCGCGAAGTGCCTGGTATCAGGTCATGGACAAGCCGGTGGCCAAGGCACTGATCATCGGGCAAACAAGGCCCTTGCTGCAGCTGTTACCCCTATTGTGTGTGTTGGGGGTGATTGGGTTGGCGGGACCGAGTTGGCAGAAGCAGCTGCCCGCAGCCTTGTCGCCACAGAGCAGCGTCATGGTGTTGTTTCAACAGGATCTGGCGATGTATGCGCAAGATCTGACCCCCAGTCGCCACCAACGCATGCAGCACAAGATAATGTCACTGGTGTCGCGCTCCCCCGGCACTGGATTTGGGCTCATCGCCTATGACAGTTCTGCGCACCTGACCACGCCCTTGACCCAGGATCCGGACTTCTTCTCCCTCTTTCTCGACGCGCAAGATCCGGGATTGATGCCCAAGGGGGACGGTTCGGCTCTGGGTCAAGCCATTGATCTGGCGCAGAAAAACTTACCTGACACCCCGGATGGGGCAAACAGCTTGCTGATCGTCGCGGATGCCATCACGGCCGAGGAGGCGACCTTCTTGACCGGGTCCAGACTCCCCGTGCAGGTCTGGGTCGTGGGCACAGAGCGAGGGGGCACCATGCCGGCGGCTTATGCCGATCGCGGTATCGATACCCGGCTCAATGTCGACCAGTTTCAGTCCCTGCAAGATGCCGGCATCCCGGTCACCCTGGCCAGTGCTGATGATGGGGATATCGCCGCCATCTCGGGCAACATCGCCCATGCGGTGCAGGCGCAGAACAATGCACGCCAGGATCTGAAGTGGAAAGACAGTGGCTACTGGTTGGTGATTCCCATCTTGGTGCTGCTGCTCTTTTGGCGCAGGCAACTGCTGTGTGTGGCATTGGTGGCCTTGCCGCTCGGCCTCTACTCCGGCCACAGCGAGGCCGCTTGGATCAACTGGTGGTTGACAGGGGATCAGCAAGGTCAGCTTGCGTTTGATCGCCAGGATTATGCCCAGGCGGCGCAACAGTTTGAGGAGCCCTTGCGCCGGGGGCTAGCCAGCTATTACGCCGGGGATTATGTGGCGGCTTCGACCGCCTTGCGCCAGGCGCCAGCGACGCCGGAGTCTCTGCTCTGGCTTGGTAACAGCTATGCCCAGCAGAAATCCTGGCAACAGGCGATAGACAGTTATGATCAGGCCCTCAGTCTGCGCCCCGACTGGGAGATGGCACAGGCCAACCGTGCCAAGATAGCCGAGATCATCATGCAACTGCGTAAAAAAGAGCGGGACAAAGAGGCCTCACAAGAGGAGCAAGAGGGGATTGATCCCGATGAGATCAAAGATGATCTGAAAAAAGGGGAGGGGGTCAATCAGCAGGATATCCAACCAGGGGACACTGCCAATCCCCAGTTGGAGCAGTGGTATGACAATGTGCAACTTTCTCCTGCGGGCTTGCTGCGCAATCTTTATCAGGCCGACCCGCCGGAGGGCCAATGAGACACTGGCTATTGCTACTGCTGATCATCAGTTTTCCAGGGCACAGCGAGATGAATATCAGCCGTGAGCTGGTGGCACCTGCCAAGGTCGTGCCGGGCCAACCGTTGCGCATTGCCGTGACTTACTGGACAGATTCCTGGTTCAACCCGCCGCCAAGCTGGCCCGATATGGTCGTCGAGAATGGTGCCCTGCTGACCACCCCGCTGCCCAATCAGCTGTTGACGCGTCAGGAGGGGGGAAAGAGCTGGAGTGGTATTCGGCTGGAGAAACTGGTGGCTGCCTGGGATCAGGGTAGCCTCAGGTTTGCACCGATGGAGGTGACCCTCTCCTCGGCGGGGCAGGCGCCTCATACGGTTCAACTGCCTGCCATAGAGCAAGCGATCGCCTGGCCTGCGGATGTCCGGCAACCGGATCGTTTTTTGCCCGCCAGCAAGGTGACGCTGACCCAGCAGATTGCACTTTATCGCGCAGGAGAGGGCGATAGCCTGCATGCCGGCGACGCTATCGAGCGTCAGGTGACGGTGAAGGCAGAAGGAGCCGTGCCCGCACAAATACCGCAACTGCTCTACGCCATCCAAGGAACGCAAACCCAGCGACTCACCCCCGTGAGTGGGCTGCTGGAGTCTGGGCGAGGCGACTTCCTTGGTGGCCAACGCGAAGAGCGCCTGCGCTATCTGCCCGTGCAACAAGGCACCATCACTCTCCCACCGCTCGCCTTGAGGTGGTGGGATACCGAGCGGCAAGAGTGGCAATTGGCCGAACTTCCCGGAGCCGATTACCAGATAGGGGCCCCCCGGGCCGCCGGTCGGGAAGCTGTGTTGCGTGCTTCGGCCCAGGCTCACCCATGGTGGTATGCACTGACAATCTCAATACTCATCATCTTGGCTGGTGCCGGATACCTGGCACGTCGTCCGCTCCGGCGTAGCTGGCTGTTTGCCCAGGCCGCCATAAAACGATTCTGGGATCCTGTTCCCTTACCCGATCTCATCCCGACTACGAAGGAGAAATGAAGATGAAGCTAAACCGCATACTCTGCGCCTTGATCCTGGGCACGGCATTTTGTGCGAATGCCGAAAGCGTTCCCGACCCTCTCTCGGCCTGGCAAGAGACGGCGGCCAAGGGCTCCATCAAAGCCTGGGTGGCTGGTGCGACCGAGGCGGGCGCCAACACCTTCATTCCGGTCAACAAGCGTTATGTCGTCTTTGACAACGATGGCACCCTCTGGCCCGAGGCTCCGCTGACCTTCCAATTGCAGTTCGCCATCGATGAGATAAAGCGGCTCGCCCCGACACATCCCGAGTGGCAGCAAGATGCCATCGTCAAGGCGGTCTTGGCCAATGACATGAAAACGCTGGTCAAGGCGGGCAAACCTGGTCTGATGCAGCTGCTGACCTTGACTCACAGTGACATGACCACAGAGGAATATGCCAAGCGGGTTCGACACTGGTTGGATAACCGCGAGCATCCACGCTTTGGTTGCCATTATGACCAACTTGCTTATCTGCCCATGAAACAACTGCTTGAATATTTGCGGGATAATGGTTTCAAAACCTGGATAGTTTCCGGTGGTGGCATCGATTTTATGCGCGTCTTCGCCGAGCAGATGTACGGCATTCCTCCTGAGCAAGTGGTGGGTTCTTTTGCGCTGGGCGAGTTTGCGGTGGCAGAGGATGGCACCTCGATAAGGAAGACGATGAAGGGGGCCTATTACGATGATGAGGCCGCCAAACCTGCCGCTATCCACCTCTTTATGGGTCAGCGTCCGGTGGGTGCATTTGGCAACAGTGACGGAGATGTTCCTATGTTGCAGTACACCACGAGCAATCCTGACTTCAAGCCATTTGGCCTGATTGTTCGCCATACGGATGAGACGCGGGAATATGCCTATGACAGCCATCCCCCCAGCAGCGGTACTCTGGTGGAGGGGCTGAAACTGGCGCCCAAATATGGCTGGACAGTGGTCGACATGAAAAAGGACTGGAAAGTGGTATTTGACCCGGCGCAGTGCGCCTTCAAATAGGCTATCTCCCAGATAGGATTCATAGAGATCGTTGACTGAGGCTTATCGACCTTGTTTGCCTGAATGCCCCTTGTTACTCCCTCACAATGTCGCAAGCACTCTGCATCAGGCCTTGGGGTAATCGCGTGTAGCCGAGAGGGGAAACGGGCCGAAAATGACAAAGGGATTAGCATCATAAAGATGCTAATCCCTCGTTGTATCTGGTGCTCCCGACTGGATTCGAACCAGTGGCCTGTCCCTTAGGAGGGGACCGCTCTATCCAGCTGAGCTACGGGAGCGAGTGGCGGGCATTATACAAAAACCACCGCACTTTTAAACTCTTGATTTCTATTCCAATAGGGCAAAATCGCCGACTTGGATGTTAAATGGCGAATATTTGTTCCGTGTCGACAGTATGGCGCCGTCATCAAACAGCTGAACCACCTCGAACAGGCCATTGGCCGGGTTGCGTTGCATGCGTGCCTTGCCGTAGGGATCGGTGAAGTCGGCGCTGTGCTGGATGCGGAATTGATCCCCCAGCTTGACGCCATTTAGCCGCCCCAGATTGATATGGGGGCCGCGCTCGCCCATGGCGACGATGCGGGCGGTGACCGGGGCGCAACTCAGCTGGCTGATGATGTCCTGCACCGCCTGCTTGAGCTGATAATCCACCTCCTGGCCGTAGCTGGAACGCCAGAATTCACTGCTGTCACTGCCTACCTGGTCTTGCTTGGCGAAGGTCCAGTCGGCGCGCCCCTGGTACTCCTTGCGGCCCATCAGGCTGCCGTTGATGCCATCAAACAGATAGAGCTGCATGCGAAAACTGCGCACCGGATCCCGATACCAGCTGGTCAGCTGGTTGCCCTGAGGCTCGAGGGAGAGATCGTCCAGGCTGCCGAGCACCAGATACTGGCTGTCGGTGCGCAGACTCAGCGCCTTGATCTCCTCCAGGGCGCTGCGATCCCCCTGTTGCAGGTGCAGCGGGTCTATGGCGAGGTTCTCATCGAGCCACTGATGTGCCAACACCCCTTTGGGGGCGGCGGCCAGTTGCTCGAACAGGCGGCGGGAGAGGCTGGCGGGCAGATCGTCGAGGGCGCCATAGCTCGCCTGCTCGGGATGACGCAACCTGAGCCGGACCAGCGTCAAATCCTTGGCGTACTCCTGGCTCGGACAGATCTGGCGCTGGGCCTGGATATCGGCCTGGACAGTGATGTACATGCGGCCGTTGCGCACCTCTTCGCGTTTGAGGCGATAGTGGCGAATGTCCCCCCCTGAACGGATCTGGATCTGCTCGGATTTCAGGCTGCCGTTTTCCAGGCGCTGCACGCTGGAGACGGCGGCGCCGCTGGCCAACAGCGCCTGGCGCAGGGCATCCCGGGTGGCTTCCTCGCGGGCATAGGCCTCGTCGCCATCCAGGATGGCGGCGCTGCCCTGGGCCTCGATCAGCTCGGCTCGCAGGCCAGTGGTGACCAGCAGCAGGGCAAGCAGCAGCGACGTTTTGATTATTCTCATAACATGAACCTTGCAGGGGGCAGGGAGTTCCCATGCCGACTCGGGTGTGGATGCTGGCGAAAATAAAGCAAGAGTCGTGCCTTATTCCACACTCAAGCTTTGTCAGTCTCGTCCGATAACAGGTGAGATGCAGAACAGGAAGCTTATCCATGAATAGATTGATCACGGCGTTGGCCCTTGCCCTGGCCTTGTCTGCCTGTGGTTCCGAGCCCATAGACCGCAAGGTGGGGGATCCCCGCCAGGCCGCGCCCGGTATGGAGCTGAACTGGCTGGTGGCGCGCATGACCGATCAGCTGATGGAGCGCAAATCCCTCTCCACCCTGACCGAACCCATTGCCGTCTCCTCCTTCGTCGATCTCGATACCCTGCAGGACACCAACTGGATGGGCCAGCAGATAGAAGAGGGCTTCATCTATGAGCTGAACCGGCGCGGTGAGGTGGTGGTCGACTTCAAGATGACCGGCAATATCAAGGTGACCCCGCAAGGGGACTTCGTGATGAGCCGCAACTACAAGGATCTCTCTGCCAGGCTGCCCATCACCCGCATCCTGACCGGCACCTTCAGCCGCAACAAGCAGGGCATTTTAGTGAACGCCCGCATCATAGACTTGCGTACCAAGATGGTGGAGACCACGGCCCAGAGCCTGATCCCGCTGCAGTACCTCTCTGGTGCCAGCAACTCATTCGGACGTGCCTCGGTCAACCGGGGCCTGTTGCAGCGCGGCTCGGGGACAACCCCTCAGGGCCACCTGGTCAACCTGACCCCCTGAGGGTGCGGCGCCGGTGCGCCCCCCAAGCCAAGATGGAGTAAGCAAGATGAAGACCCTGTTTGGATGCCTGCTCGCCCTGCTGCTCACCGCATGCAGTGGCAACCGTGTGGTGGAATATGGCAACAACGTCAGTGAGCCGGATGATTTCCCCGTGCTCAAGGCGGTGGGATATGCGGTGATCGACATCCAGCCCGGCCCCTCCCAGTCCGAGCGGATGCTGCAAGCCATTCGCGCCTCCAAGATGGATGCCTATCGTGAACTGGCCGAGCAGCTCAATGGCCAGCAGGTCAGTGCCAGCTCCCGCTATCAGGATCTCAAACAGGTCTCCAATGCCCTGGATGTCTCGGTGGCAGGCATGGTGCGTGGCGCCCGGGTGGTGGCGACCTATCCCCGTGGCAACACCTATGCCACCGAGCTGGAGCTTGATACTCGCAACCTCTACCATCTCAATCAGTTGATGGCGGGGCAATACTGAGCATCAGTCTCTATTGACGGCATCGCTAGATAGCAACCAGTTGCGTAGAAAACAACAAGGCGACCCGTGGGTCGCCTTGTTGTTTTCGCGGCATGTTGCTTGTCGATTCAGGTGCCCTGCATGGTGCGGGGCGGCGCTATCTTGCCGCCCCTACCTGACGCCTGAACCCCTGGTTTGGCTTATCCCAGGATAACGGGGGGCACGGCCGTGGGTTTGACATCCTCGCTCGGGTAGCAGCCCAGCACCTTGATGTAGCGGGTGATCTGGGTCAGCTCGACCAGGGCCGCCTGCATCTCGGCGCTCTGCAAATTGGCCGAGACATCCAGATAGAACATCTCCTCCCAGGGGTTGCCCTGCACGGGGCGGGACTCCAGCTTGGTCATGTTGATGCTGTTATTGCGCAGCACCAGCAGCGCCTCGACCAGGGAGCCCGGCTTTTGCGAGGTGGACATGATGAGCGTGGTCTTGGCCGGGATCTGCGACGCCACATCGATGGGCTTGCGCGCCACGACGATGAAGCGGCTGTAGTTCTCTTTCTGGTTGGCCAACTGCTCGGCCAGCACCGTCAGGCCATACAACTCGCCGCCATCCGCACTGCCAATGGCCGCCGCCTCGGGGCTGGCCAGCTCTTTCACTTTCATCATGGCACTGGAGGAGGAGTCGCAGATCTCGTGGCGGGCTCCCTCCAGTTTGCTCAGGTAGTGAGAGCACTGCTGGAACACCTGGGGATGGGCGTAGAAGGTCTTGATGCGTTCGAGCCCGGTCGGCACGGCCGTCAGCACGCAGTGCTCAATCGGATAAGTCAGCTCGCCGACGATGGAGAGGCTGGTGTGCTGCATCACGTCATACACCTCGTTGATGGAGCCCGAGCTGGTGTTCTCGATGGGCAGCACCCCGAAGGCGGCACGGCCTGACTCCACGGAGTCCAGTACCTCGCGGAAGTTCTGGCAGTTGACCTCGACCACCTGATCCTTGTAGCGGGCCAGGTACTTGCGTGCCGCCAGGCTGGAGTAGGAGCCACGGGGCCCCAGGTAGGCGACGCTGGTCATGGGCTCTTGCTGCTCAGGGTTGAGCAGCCCTTGCAGGTAGGCCTGCTGGGAGAGCACCGAATCTTCGATGATGGTGTGATAGAGACGGGTCACATACTGGGCATCCAGACCCAGCACCCGCCCTTTCTGGATCAGGGCGACCAGCAGATCCTGCTCCCGCTGATGATCGCGAATGGGGCGCGGATTGGCTTGTTTGGCGCGGGCGACCGCTATGCTCAGGGCCTTGCGCTTGGCCAGCAGGGCAAGCAGCTCCTGATCCAACTGGGTGATGTCCTGCCTGATGTCGTCTAGGGTTACCATGATACGTACCTGTCCAGATATGCCATTGATATTATTCATAAAAAAGCCTCCGCTAGGGAGGCTCGATTCGTCTTTAGTTTCCGGTTTATACGACGATTGGCCTTCCCTCAGGTGGGCCGGATAAACGAGAAGCGAAAGAGGAATAGTGAATGCATGGGACTGCCTTGGAATGTCAATGCCCTAGCTTTAAGGGATTTGCCGGTGTGATGCAAGTAAAACTTGCCAGCAGGGGATGCTCATTGACGGCTGCGGACAGGGTCGCATTCGCTGATATGGGCGGCTTGATCTGGATCATGATTAATAGTCATTGACGATGGAAGTGTCATTTTTCTGATGTCTCATTTATGGCCCATTCAGGATCCTCGGGTCAAAATGCCCTTCTGGATTCACAGACGAGGCATCCATGGATACCAATATTGTTCTACTGAATCAGGGATATGATCAGACTTTTCAGGCCAGGGAGCAGCGCCTCATCGACATCCTGTCCACCTATGACGAGCTGGTCGTCTCTTTCTCGGGACGGTTGGAATCTTGCTATGGCATGGATCTCTGTCGCGCCAGCGGGACGCGCATCCGTGCCCTGACCCTGGACAATCCACTGCTCAGCCGACGTGAGTTGGCTCGCGCCCATCGCTACTGCCAGCGCTACAACATAGAGCAGCGCGTCCTCAAGACCGACGAGATGCTGTTTTGCGATATCGAGCAGCCGCCCAAGGTGGCGCGGGATCCGGTGCGTCTCATCGATGAGGCCAGGGCGCAACAGGCGGGCTGGGAACATCTGCCGCTGCTGATCCCGGCGTCGGTCGAGGAGATGCAGGCCTATCTGGGGCGCTTTCATCAGGCGCCGCCACGGACTCTCTGGCTCTTCGCCAGGGAGGGCATGTGCCACAGGGATTTTCGTTACGGTTTCCACAAGCGTGAACTCGACCGCTGGGGCAAGGCCAGCGGTGGCTACCTCAATCGCCGATTCCAGCACATCAGCCAGATGGATCGAAGCCATGTACAGATGATCGACATGGCGGAGCAGGTCCTGGCCGACATGGGACTCGACGAGGCGGAGGTGCATTTTCACACCCTGAGCGATGACTGCATCACCCTGGCCAGGGTGCGGCTGCCATCCCATCAGCGCGCCCATGGGTTCGATCGTCAACTCGACATCTATCGCGCCCTCAAGGGGATGGCCTTTGACTATGTCACCCTGGACATGGCCCTGCCCAATTGCCATGACATCGCGGGTTGACCGGTCGTGACGCCAGCAGTGTGAGCGGCGTCATAGGCAAGCAGGGGGCGACTGTTTATACTGGCGCCCCTTTTTGCATCTGCCTGACAGGAATGCCATGAAAGCCCTTCCCCTGCTGCTCGCCCTCTCCCTCGGTCCAGTGCTGGCCCAGGCCGCGCCGCTCACTCAGGTGACCCTGGCCGACGGCCGTGTGGTACAGCTCAACGATGACTTCAGCTGGGAGTACCTGCTGATCAAGCCTGCAAAGAGCAGCACAACGACGACGCAGACCACGACCCCTCGCGCCGTGGCTGTGCCCGTATTGACCGAGCAGGCCCTGGCCAATCCCAAGTTGCTGAGCGAGGCATCCCGGGATGGTGTGGTGGTGAGCCTGGACAGCCTGGTGGCGGAAGATCCCTATCGGCTGCATTTCATGGTGCACAACACCGGGACCCGCAACGTGGTCGGTGTGCGGGGCTATGTCAGCCTGTTCGATGGTCAGGGTGTCCAGTTGGTGCGCCAGGAGGCCCGCTTCTGGGTCGCCGAGAACCGCCTGCCCGAGACCTATCTGCGCAAGGGCGAGAAGCGTCCTTCCCTCGAGATCGAGATGGCCAGGCCGGCCGGGCAGGGTGACCAGCCTCTGGTGCGGGTCGAGATAGAGGAAGTGCTGTTCCGTTGAGCCCTGTTGTCGATAAAAACCTCCTGCGGGAGGTTTTTTTATGCCTAAAAACAGTCGGTTAAATCTGACAGCAACAGTTGCTTACATCTGACATGGTTTGGCAACAGCTTGGCTCTCGGCACCGGGAGGGGAGATGTGCACAATGACGCCATCTCAACGAGGAGTCATCAAAATGAAAAAACTTACCCTTTCCGTCATGGTGCTGGCCGCCTGCTCTTCCGCTTCCGCCATGGCGCAGGATGCCTTCAGTTATGCCAAAGGGGCCGCGACCTGGGCCCATACCAAGTCCGAGTTCGTGGGTGGCAAGGACAATGACAATCGCGACTTTGGTGGTCTGAGCCTGGACTTGTCCAAGTCCTTTGCAGGCAACTTCTATGGTCGTTTCGGTTCCGAATACAGCTCCCGCAACAGCGGCAATGACAGCATGGCCATCTCCAGCCTGGGCGTGGGTGTGTTCACGCCGATCAGCACCGGCCTGAACCTCTATGGGGAGACCGGCCTGATGGGTTACAGCCTGGAGCGCGAGTTGAGCCATGACGTCGAGGGTTGGGACTCCGTGGCCCGCAAGCAGAGCGGCAGTCTCTATGGTGAAGTGGGCATGCGTTACGACCTGGGTCAGGTTGAACTCTCTACCGCCTATCGCTACGCCAACATGACCGACGACATGCAAGACTTCAAGGTCGGCGCTGCCTACAAGCTCACCCAGAGTTTGGCCCTGACCGCCGATTACACCTATCGCCACTGGGACTTGCAGCAAGGCTCCATCACCAGCCTGGGTGTGAAGTACAGCTTCTGATCCTCTTGTTCATACTGGATTTCCCCCAAGTAAGCCGCTTGCCCATGACAGTGTCATGGGCTTTTTTATTTTCCGGTGATCCTGTTTTCCCCCTTGTGTCGTATCGGTTCGTAATAGTTATACAACTTTCATTTCTTTGTATAACTGCTATAACTGGTTCAATGCTTATACAAGGGGCGCAATCATGTACAAGATCAAGGTCGGTATCAGTGCCTGTCTGCTGGGGCAGGAAGTGCGCTTCGACGGGGGCCACAAGCGCTCCAGTTTCTGCGAACGGGATCTTGGCGTCCACTTCGAATACCAGCCTATCTGCCCGGAGATGGCCATAGGACTGGGCTCGCCCCGGGCCGCCATCCGCCTGGTCAAGCGCCAGGGGTCGATCCGCGCCGAGGCGAGCAATGGCAGCTTCGATGTCACCGACGCCCTGACGGCCTTCAGTGAACGGCAGGTGCGCCAGCTTGACCACATCGCCGGCTACATCCTCTGCGCCAAGTCGCCGAGCTGCGGCATGGAGCGGGTGCGCATTTACTCGACCAACAACGAGGGCAGTGCCAAGGAGGGCATTGGCCTGTTCGCCAAGGCGCTGATGGAGGCCAACCCCCTGTTGCCGGTGGAGGAAGATGGCCGCCTTTGCGACCCCATATTGCGGGAGAACTTCGTGTTGCGGGTGTTCGCCTATCACGACTGGCAACAGTTGTGTGCCAGCGGGATCAGCAAGGCGAGCCTGATTGCCTTTCACTCCCGCTACAAATATCTGGTCTTCTCCCATGCCCCCAGCCACTACCAGGCCCTCGGCCGGTTGCTCGGCAACTTGCATCAACAAACCCTCTCCCAGAGTGCCGACGCTTATATCAAGGGGTTGATGACGGCGCTCAAGCTGCGCGCCAATCGCCGTGGTCATGCCAATGTGTTGATGCATTTGCAGGGTTACTTCAAACAGGTGTTGAGTCAGGGCCAGAAGCAGGAGCTGGCCGAGACAATAGAGAAGTACCGCACCGGTCTGTTGCCACTGCTGGTGCCGCTCACCCTGATCCGTCACTACCTGCGCGAATATCCCAATGCCTATCTCGCCGATCAGGTCTATCTCAATCCGCATCCCGAGGCGCTCAGGCTCCGATATGGGCTCTGAACCCCGGGAAGCCCGCAAGGTGAACTCACTCATGCATGATCCATCCGTTTCATCACAACAGACAGCCCCGCAAGAGGGGGAGGAGCGGGAGGCGGCCTCGGGGGAGGCGCGCTACCCCATCCGCGAGGTATCCCGCCTGACCGGGGTCAATGCCGTGACCCTGCGCGCCTGGCAGCGCCGTTACGGTCTGGTGCAGCCGGCTCGCACCGAGAAGGGGCATCGCCTCTACAGCGAACAGGATATCCGGCACATAGAGGCGATCCTGAGCTGGCTGGAGCGGGGGGTGAGCATAGGTCAGGTCAAGGGGTTGCTTGGCGATAGCCAGAGTGTGGCGCCAAGTGATCACTGGCAACAGAGCCAGGAGAGCCTCTGGCAGCTGCTGCTCGATCTCAAGACCCGCCAGCTGGAACAGGGGCTCAACGATCTGATCGCCAGTTACCCGTTCGATCTGGTGCGCAGCCAGCTGCTCGAACCCGTGCTGGATCGACTGATGGCCATGACCGACAGGCCGGATGCGGATCTGTTGCGTCACCACTGGCTAGACTGGCTCGCCCACTACTTCGGTCGCCACCTGGTCGGTCAGGGGAAGGGGCGGCCACTGACGCTGGCGAGCTGGGGCAAGGTGGGGCCACTCGCACTGCTCTGGCACGCTTATGAACTGATCAATCAGGGTTATGAGGTGCAACTCATCGGCCCTTGCGACCCCAGGCTCGCCCAACTGCTTGCCGGTCGCAGCCATGACAACTGGCTGGTGCTGATGGGCGCGGCCATTCCCAGGGGGGAGCTGACGACCCCCTGGCCAGTGGGTACTCAGGCCATGGGCCCCCTGGGCCGTCTCTACCCTGAGCCGCCCCAGATCGATGCCTTGCAGGCCCTTGCCTGGCAGCCGAGCCTGGCTGACTGGCTCGCCATGCAGCCGAACCCTGTCCCTGCCGGCAGAGGCTCCGGGGGGCAATCGAGGGGCAAGTCCGCAGCCAAAGGGTGAAGGGGGCCTCTCTCTCTCATCGCGTTTTTAATGGAATTGAAACAGGAGCGACCATGAAGCTGGTCTGGTTTCGAAACGATCTGCGTCTGCGGGATAACCCGGCGCTGCGCCACGCCTGCGCCGAACCGGGCGAGCTGGCCGCCCTCTTTGTCATCAGCCAGGGGCAGTGGCGCCAGCATCATATGGCCGACATTCGCCGGGATTTCATGCTGGCGCAGCTCGATACCCTGGGCGCAGGATTGGCGGCCCTCGGCATCCGCCTTCACCTGCTCGAGGTCGAGACCTTCGCCGAGCTCCCCGAGGCGCTGGCCAGGTTCAGTCACGATCTGGGGGTCACCCATCTTTATGCCAATCAGGCCATAGAGATAGACGAGCTACGCCGCGATGGCGCCGTGAGTGCGCGGCTGGCGCAGGAGGGCATTGGCTGTCACTGGTTCAACGGCTGCTGCGTACTGCCACCGGGGCGAGTGCTGACCGGCAGTGGTGAGATGTTCAAGGTATTCACCCCCTTTAGCCGGGCCTGGCTCAAGGCCCTCGATGAGGACGGCTTTGTCATTCACCGCGCCCCTCCTCCCCGGGGCAAGCCATTAGCCTGGGCATCCCTGGTGTCGTCCGGGCTGACCAAGCCCTGGGATAACGCCCACTGGCCGGTGGGAGAGGAGGAGGCCGAGCGCCGTCTGCACCTCTTCCTCGAGCAGGGGGTGCTGGACTATCCCGCAGCGCGAGATTTTCCCGCCCTGCCGGGCACCTCCTGCCTCTCCCCCTATCTGGCGGCGGGCATCATCAGCCCGCGTCAGTGCGTGGCGGCATTGCAGCAGCGGCTCGGTCATCGGCCTCAAGCCAAAGGGCAACCCGGCTATGTCTGGTTGAGTGAGCTCATCTGGCGCGAGTTCTACCGTCACTTGCTGGTGAAGGTGCCGGGCCTCTCCATGAACTTGCCGTTCAAACCGGAAACAGCGGCCCTGCCCTGGAGCTGGGATCCGCTGGCCTTCGCCGCCTGGCGCGAGGGGCGCACCGGTTTTCCCATCGTCGACGCCGCCATGCGCTGCCTCAACGCCACCGGCTGGATGCACAACCGGCTGCGGATGATAGTGGCGAGCTTTCTCACCAAGGATCTGCACATTCACTGGCGGCTGGGGGAGGAGTACTTCATGAGCAAGCTGATCGATGGCGATCTGGCTGCCAATAACGGTGGCTGGCAATGGGCGGCGGGAACGGGCGCCGATGCCGCCCCCTATTTTCGGGTGTTCAATCCGACTACTCAGGGCCAACGTTTTGATCCACAAGGGGAGTTTGTGCGTACTTGGGTAACAGAGCTGATTGATGTGCCGGAGCCATACCTGCATCAACCCCATGAGTGGTTAAGAGCCAAGGGGCGCGATGGGTATCCGGCTCCCATGGTGGACCACGGCAAAGCGAGGCTGGTGGCCATCGATATGTTCCGTCATCTGGAGAAACCTTGATGAGTGACTCTGTTATTTCGTTTCTGGCCTTCTGCGCTGACCGAGCGCTGACATGAGCGCGGCCCTGGATCGTTTTATCTCGCTCTATCAGGGGCTCGACAAGCATCAGCTCCACCGACTGCGGGAGATCTATGCCGAGGATGTGCTGTTCGTGGATCCGGCCCATCGCATCCAGGGGCTGGCGGCCCTCGAACACTACTTCGCCGAGCTGTATGGCGGGCTCGAATCCTGCACCTTCGAGATAGAACGCAGTCAGCAGCAGGGCGACTGTGCCTGGCTCGGCTGGACCATGACACTGCGTCATCCGCGGTTGGCCCGGGGGGCGCCGGTGAGCGTGCGGGGCGCCACAGCGCTGGAGTTCAATAACGCGGGCCAGGTTCGCCTGCATCAAGACTATTTCGACCTGGGCGCCATGCTCTACGAGCAGTTGCCCCTGCTCGGCCCCCTGGTCCGCATCATCAAGGGAAGGTTGGGGAAATGATGGCTAACTCATTATTTCAGTTAGCGATTTCTCTTCCTGTTGTTATTGTCTCTTTTGTCATCACAAGGAGGTGGGGGCCATGAGCAAGGGGGTATTGATCACGGGGGCCAGCTCGGGACTCGGTCGCCAGTTGGCGCTGGATTATCACGGCGATGGTTGGCGGGTGTGGGCCTGTGGCCGCGATGAGGGGCGGCTGGCCGAGCTGGCGGCCCTCGGGATCCAGACGCTCTGCTTCGATGCCCGGGATCCCGCGGCCTGCCAGGGGGCGGCCCGGCAGTTGAATGGGCTGGATCTGTTGATCCTCAATGCCGGTAGCTGCGAATACCTGGATGAGTTGCCGCGCTTCGATGGGGCCCTGTTCGCCCGGGTAATAGAGACCAATCTGGTGGCGACCGGCCACTGTCTGGCGGCCCTGCTGCCCCAGCTCGGTCCCGGTGGCCGCTTGGCCATCGTCAGCTCGTCGGTCACCTGGCTGCCGCTGCCAAGGGCCGAGGCCTATGGCGCCTCCAAGGCGGCGCTTGATTATCTGGCGGCCAGCCTGCGCCTGGATCTGAAGGCATCGGGGATAGGGGTCAGCCTGATCCGTCCGGGATTCATCGACACACCGCTCACGGCCCGCAACCGCTTCACCATGCCCTGTCTGATGACGGTGGCCCAGGCCGCCAGCGCCACCCGGCGTGGTCTGGCGCGGGGCCTGCACAATATTCACTACCCAAATGGCTTCATCTGCCTGCTGCGCCTGCTGGGTGCCTTGCCGACCGGGCTCTGGTTACGGCTCTCGAAAGGACTCGGATAATGAAAAAAATCGCCATCGTCGGCGCGGGGATCTCGGGATTGACCGCGGGCCACCTGCTGCACCGCCATCATGAGATCACCCTGTTCGAAGCCGCCCCCGTGCTCGGTGGCCACACGGCGACCGTGGATGTCAACCTGGATGGGCAGAGTCATGCCGTCGACACCGGCTTCATCGTCTTCAATGACCGCACCTACCCCCATTTTCTGCGCCTGCTCGATCGTATCGGTGTGGCCCGCCAGGCCACGGAGATGAGTTTTTCCGTCAAGAGCGCCACGGGGCTCGAATACAACGGTCACAATCTGGACACCCTGTTTGCCCAGCGCCGCAATCTGCTCAGACCCGGTTTTTACCGCTTCATCGGGGAGATCTTGCGTTTCAATCGCGAGGCCAAGGCCTGGCTGGCCGAGGAGGGGAAAGAGGCAGAGCCGGAACTGACCCTGGGGCGCTTCCTGCAAGAGGGGCGATTTAGCGACTACTTCGCTCGCCATTACATCTTGCCGATGGGGGCGGCCATCTGGTCATCGACCCTGGCGGACATGCGCGGCTTCCCCCTCGGTTTCTTCCTGCGCTTCTTCGATCATCACGGCCTGCTCAACGTGGCAAATCGTCCCCAGTGGTACGTGATCCCCGGGGGCTCACGGCAATACATAGCGCCCCTGACTCGGGGTTGGCAGGCGCGAGTCCGGCTCGCCAGTCCGGTGCAGGCCATCTTTCGCACCGAGCGGGGCGTCAGGATCCACAGTCGCCACGGGGAGGAGGCGTTCGATGAGGTGATCCTCGCCTGTCACAGCGACCAGGCCCTCGGCCTGCTCCGGGATGCCAGCGCGGATGAGCAGCGCCTGCTTGGTGCCATGGCCTATCAGGCCAACGATGTCTGGCTCCATACCGATGCGACTTGTCTGCCGACCCGCCCCAAGGCCTGGGCGAGCTGGAACTACCAGCTTGGGGAGGGCGAGACCCAGCGCCCCCTGGTCAGCTACAACATGAACATCTTGCAGGGGATCCGCACCAGAGAGGCGCTCTGCGTCAGTCTCAATCCCCAGGGACAGGTCGATGAGGGCAAGGTATTGCGCCGCTTTGTCTATGAGCATCCCGTCTTCAATCTGGGGTCCCTGGCGGCTCAGGAGCAGAGGATGCAGATTTGTGGCCAGCGCCATACCCATTTCTGCGGCGCTTACTGGTACAACGGCTTTCACGAAGACGGGGTGCGCAGCGCCCTCGACGTGACCCGCCGTTTCGGGGTGGACCTATGACTGCGGCCGATGCGATCAGGCACAGTGCCCTCTGGCAAGGGTCGGTGCGCCATCGCCGCTTCGCCCCCCGGGCCCACGCTTTCTCCTATGGCCTCTTCATGCTGGGGCTGGACTTGGATGAGCTGCCAACTCTCAACCGGGGCCCCTGGTTCGGGGTCGAGCGGGCAGGCTTGCTGTCGTTTTGTCGGCGGGATTATCTGCCTGGCAGCGAGGGCTCCCTCAAGGGGGCTGTGTGGGCCAAGGTGAGGGAGCTGGGCGGCGAAGCCGAGCCCGATGAGCGGGTGCTGCTGCTGGGCAACGTGCGCTGTCTGGGTTTCTACTTCAGCCCGGTCAATTTCTATTTCTGCTATCGGGGGGCGGTGGCCCGCTATCTGCTGGCCGAAGTGGCCAATACCCCCTGGAACGAGCGCCACTACTACCTGCTCGACCTCGCCGCCCTGGCCCCCCATGCCAAGGATTTTCACGTCTCCCCCTTCATGGGACTGGCGATGCGTTATCACTGGCGCATTCGCTCCCCGGGGGAGCACACCCTGATCCACATAGAGAGCCATCCCGACACCGGGGAGGCCAAGTTGTTCGATGCCACCCTGGCGCTGGCCAGGCAGCCGTTCGAACGTGGCGCCCTGATTAGGCTGCTGCTGCGCTGGCCCTGGATGACCATGCGGGTACTGCTCGGCATCTATTGGCAGGCGCTGCGTCTGTTTATCAAACGAACCCCACTCTTTAGCCATCCGGAGACTCGCTGATGGAACTGGTGCAATCCCCGACCTCAATGACGCTTATCGATCGCTGGGCCCGCACCCTGGTGCTTGGCCTGCTGCCCAGGCTGGAACAGGGCCATCTATTGTTGCGCGATGGCGAACGCCAGTTCAGCTTTGGCGAACCCGCTGCTGAGCTGCAGTGCGAGCTGGTGGTGCACGATCCCGGCTTCTACCGTCGCCTGCTGCTGGGGGGCAGTATCGCCGCCGGGGAGACCTGGGTTGAAGGGCTCTGGACCAGCCCGGATCCGGTCGCCCTGGTGCGGTTATTGGTGCGCAACATGGCGCTGCTCGACAAGCTGGAGCGGCGTTTGAGCTGGCTCAGCTTCCCGTTCAACAAGGTGCGTCACTGGGTCAATCGCAACACGCTTACGGGGTCTAGATCCAACATTGCGGCTCACTACGATCTGGGCAATCGGCTCTATCAGGGCTTTCTCGATAGCCAGATGCAATATTCGAGCGCTATCTATCCCCACGCGGAGGCGAGCCTGGAGGTGGCGCAGGAGGCCAAGCTGCGCACCATCTGCGAGCGGCTGGCGTTGGGCCCGGATGATCATCTGCTGGAAATCGGCACCGGCTGGGGGGGGCTCGCCATCTATGCCGCCCGCCATTATGGCTGCCGGGTGACCACGACGACGATCTCCCAGGCTCAGCATGACTACGCTCGCGACTGGATAGCGCGGGAGGGGCTCGGGGATCGCATCACCCTGCTGCTGGAGGATTACCGCAAGCTGGAGGGGCGCTTCGACAAGCTGGTCTCCATCGAGATGATCGAGGCGGTGGGCCATGTCTTCCTGCCGGACTACTTCCGCCAGCTGTCGCGGCTGCTCAAACCCGGTGGTCGGCTGCTGATCCAGGCCATCACCATCGCCGATCAGCGCCACGCCCAGTATCTGCGCAGCGTCGATTTCATCCAGCGCTACATCTTCCCCGGCGGCTGTCTGCCGAGTGTTTCCCAGATGGCGTCATTGATTGCCAGGGAGACCGACATGCAGCTGGTGCGGCTGCATGATCACGGCCATCACTATGCCAGAACCCTGGCCCACTGGCGTGAACGCTTCCTCGCCCTGGCCCCCGAGCTGCCCCGGCTCGGTTACAGCCAGGACTTCATCCGGCTGTGGCACTTCTATTTCGCCTATTGCGAGGGGGGATTTTGGGAGCGGGCCATCAGCCTGGTGCAGCTGGAGGCCGCCAAGCCGGGCCCGACGGCCTGGCACGGCGGCGCGCCGGTCGGGGATTGAACGCCTTGCCCCGCACGGGGGCGCCCATCTGGCGCTGGGGTCAGCTGCTGGGGTTCAACCTCTATTGGTGGCTGGCGGTCAGTGAGCAGCTGATCTGGCCGCTGGGGCTCTTGCTGGCGCTACACCTGCTCTGTTCGCCAACACCCTGGCGGGATCTGCGGTTGTTGCCGCTGGCATTGCTCGGCTGTGCCCTGGACTATGGATTGATGGTGCTTGGGCTCTTTGAATTCGATGACGGCTTTCCGTCCTGGCTCGCCCTGCTCTGGCTCGGGTTTGCCCTCACCCTGGCCCACGGTCTGGATTGGCTGGCCAATCTGCCCCGTTGGCAACAGGCCGTGCTAGGGGGGCTGGGTGGCGCCGGCTCTTATCTTATCGGTGCCAAACTTGACGCAGTACACTTAGGATCTGAAATAGGAGGATGGGGCATCGGGGATGAGGGCATCTGGTCAGGTGGCATCATTTTACTGCTCATATGGAGCTTTTTGTTGCCCCTCCTGGTGAGGCTAAGGGTCATGCTTTGGAGGTGAGTCAAGATGAACACCTTTTCGACCGAGACACTGCTTTTTTCAAAATGGACCAAGGAGACTCAGTTCGAACAGGCCGAGCGCTTCTTTCTGGTGATCTCTTGCCAGCGGGACGGCCAGGGCCAGCTCAACAGGGTCATTTTGCAAGACATCAATACCTTGCAAGAACAGGAGCTAGATTGGCATGAACTGGAAGATCCTGCGCGTTGGCACATGGGCTGGCATTAGCCTGCTCTGTTGGAGCGCTGTGAGCTGGGCGGCCCCCTGGCAGCAGCTTCGAACTGTGGGGCAGGGGGAGATGCACTGGCTCTGGTTCAAGCTCTATGACGCAACCCTCTACAGCCAGGATGGCCGCTATGTGGCGCGCCGCTACCCTCAGGCGCTCTCCCTCACCTATGCCCGGGACATAGACCGGCAGGATATTCTGGATGCTACTGGCCAGGAGTGGCAGCGGCTGGGTCTTGGGGATGCGCAGCAGCAGGGTCGCTGGCTGGGGGCGCTGTCGAGCCTGCTGCCCGACGTCAACAAGGGTGACAGGCTCACCTTCTATGTCAACGAGCAGGGGCTGGGTGAACTCTGGCTGCGGGACGCCCCCCTGGGCCCCATCACAGAACCTGGCTTTCCTGACGCTTTTCTCGCCATCTGGCTCGCCGACAACAGTCGGGATCCGGCCCTGACTCGCCGCCTGCGTGGTCAACCCTGATGCGGGCAGCGATCCTGCGTCGCTGTGTCCTCGTATCTCATCTGTGAGGCATAGCCCGGGTCAGCATCACTGACAGCTGGCTTGACCCGATCCCTGTGATGGAGGCTCCAGACAAGAGCCACACAGTGCCAGGGGGTTGCAGTCCCACCATCAGGAGTCTGTTATGACTGGATATCATGGCCGCGGGCGCGGCATCATTCTCTTGCTGCTTCTGGCCTGCCTCGGCGGCTGTGGGGTGAACCTCGATACCTATCGCGGCCAGGGGCCAGACTGGGATCTTGCCCGCTTCTTCAACGGCAAGCTGGTGGCTCATGGCCTGGTGACCGACCGTAGCGGCGAGGTGACCAGTCGCTTCCGGGTCGAGATGCAGGGGCATTGGCAGGATGGCAAGGGGGAGCTGTTCGAGCAGTTCTATTTCGATGACGGCCGCCAACAGACCCGAACCTGGCACCTCGTCAGGGGAACCGACGGTCACTGGCGCGGCACCGCGAGCGATGTGGTGGGGGAGGCGGTGGGCAAGACGGCAGGCTTTGCCCTCAACTGGCGCTATCAACTCGATCTGGTGCTGCCGGATGACCAGGTGGTGCGGGTCAGTTTCGATGACTGGATGTATCTGCTCGATCAAGATCGCCTCATCAACCGGGCCGAGATCAGCAAGTTCGGCATTCATCTCGGCGAGGTGATCCTCTATATCGAGCGACAGGAGACCACTGCGCCCTCCCGAGCCTCATCATGATCCTCGGGAGAGCGCACTGATAGCCAATTCCTATCAGCGGCTTAGTTAACAACGATTACCTTTTGAGTCTGCCTGGCGATAAGCTACTCCTGTTTTCAAATCTGGAGGTGCATGATGAAAAATCCAATTGGTCTGGATACCGCCCAATCTCAAGCCCTGGCAACCGAGCTGAATCAGCTGTTGGCCAGCTACCAGATCCTCTACATGAATGTGCGTGGCTTCCACTGGAACATCCGCGGCAATCAGTTTTTCGAACTGCATCTGAAGTTCGAAGAGATCTACAACGATCTGCTGCTGAAAGTCGATGCCCTGGCCGAGCGTATCCTCACCCTGGATGGCGTGCCGCTCCATAGCTTCAGCGACTATCTCAAGGTGTCTGCGATCCCCGAGCAGAAAGGGCTGCATGACGGCCGCGCCTGTGTCGGTTCCCTGCTGGATGGTTTTCGCGAATTGCTCGGCACTCAGCGCCGTATCCTGAATCTCGCCGCCGAGGCGGGGGACGAGGGCACCAGTGCCCTGCTGTCTGACTACATACAGCAACAGGAGAAGTTGGTGTGGATGTTGCGAGCCTATCTGGATTGAACCCATTATCGGTATCAATGCGCTGAGTTGTTTCTCCTTTTTATCTGGCTATCCACCCAGTTGCCGCCCGTTTGGGCGGCTTTTTTGTTTTTGATCTGCATCAATGAAAAGTTAATTGGTAAATTGAATGCCTATTAAGTTTTTTGCGAGAGACATAGAATTGCCACAGAACAAACAACTGAAATGTCCAATTAGGAGAGGCATGATGTTTTGTGTGCAATGTGAACAGACAATTCGTACCCCGGCAGGCAATGGCTGCGCTTATGCACAAGGTATGTGCGGCAAGACGGCCGAAACCTCGGATCTGCAGGACGTGCTGATCTATGCGCTGCAGGGGCTCAGCGCCTGGGCGCTGGCCGCCCGCGAGCACGGCGTCATCGACAACGAGATCGATGCCTTCGTGCCCAAGGCCTTCTTCGCCACCCTCACCAACGTCAACTTCGACTCTGCCCGTATCGTTGGCTATGTGAACCAGGCGCTGGCTCATCGTCAGCAGCTGGCCGACCGTCTGTCTGCATTGGCGGTACAAGTCACCGGCTTGCCGGAGGCAGCCGGTTTCGAGCCGGGTGAAGAGCTGCTCGCCCAGCTGGCCCATGCGCCGCAAACCGCGGTCAATCGCGGCAAGAGCGAGGTGCACGAAGACATCATGGGGTTGCGTCTGCTCTGCCTCTACGGCCTCAAGGGTGCCGCTGCCTACATGGAACATGCCCGGGTACTGGGTCAGCAGGATAGCGCCGTGGCCGCCGAGTTCCATCGCATCATGAGCTGGCTCAGCACGGATCCGAGCGAGCTGGATCCCTTGTTCAAATGCGCCATGGAGATTGGCCTGCTCAACTTCCGCATCATGGAGATGCTGGATCTGGGCGAAACCAGTGCCTTCGGCCACCCCGAGCCGACCCAAGTGCGCGTCACTCCAGTGCCAGGCAAGTGCATCCTGGTCTCCGGCCACGACATGATGGATCTCAAGCTGATCCTGGAGCAGACCGCAGGCACCGGCATCCATGTTTACACCCACGGCGAGATGCTGCCCGCGCTGGCCTACCCCTTCTTCAAGCAGTACCCGCATCTGGTGGGCAACTACGGCTCCGCCTGGCAGAACCAGCAGAAGGAGTTTGCCAACTTCCCAGGTGCCGTGGTGATGACTTCCAATTGCATCATCGATCCCAACGTGGGCGACTATAGCGATCGCATCTTTACCCGCTCCATCGTCGGCTGGCCGGGGGTGACACACCTCGAAGGAGACGATTTCTCCGCCGTGGTGGTGAAAGCCTTGTCGCTGGACGGTTTCAAACACACCGAGCTTGAGCACTTCATCACCATCGGCTTTGCCCGCAACGCACTGATGCAGGCCGCCCCGGCAGTGATTGACAAGGTGAAAGCGGGTGAAATCAGCCACTTCTTCCTGGTGGGCGGCTGTGACGGCGACAAGGCCGAGCGCGCCTACTTCACCGAGTTTGCCAAGGCCGCCCCCAAAGACAGCCTGCTGCTCACCCTGGGCTGCGGCAAGTACAAGTTCAACAAGCTTGATTTCGGCGACATCGGCGGCATTCCCCGCCTGCTGGACGTGGGCCAGTGCAACGATGCCTACTCCGCCATCCAGCTCGCCCTGGCGCTCTCCGAGGCGTTCGAGTGCGGCGTCAACGATCTGCCGCTGACTCTGGTGCTCTCCTGGTTCGAGCAGAAGGCCATCGTCATCCTGCTCACCCTGCTGGCCCTCGGGGTGAAAGACATTCGCACCGGCCCGACCGCCCCGGCCTTCCTGACACCGGCCCTGCTCAAGGTACTGGAAGAGCAGTTCGGTCTCAAGGGAACCACCACGGCCGAAGCAGATCTGGCCGAGATCCTGGCGGCCTGATCCGGGCGTGGCCCACCATGTTGTAAGCCTTTGGCGAGCCCCCGGCTCGCCTTTTTTCGAATCAGACCTTTTCATCAGACCGAGGAGCCTTGTGATGACCTCCACCTCTCTCACCCTGCACTGCATCGGCCGTCGCGCCGAGACCCACGACGTGACAAGCTGGCAGTTTGTCGCCGTTGATGGCCACTTGCCCGCCGTGCTGGCCGGTCAGTGCGTGACCCTGCACACCGAGATTGACGGCCAGCCCCAGTGCCGTGCCTATACCCTCTCCTCCAGCCCGCAGGACCCTTGCTGGCAGGTCACCATCAAGGATGTGGGGCGGGTCTCCCACCATCTGCATCAGAGCCTGCAGGTGGGGGACCAGATCCGGGCCGACGGCCCCTTCGGTGACTTCAATCTGACTGCGCTGCCCTGCGAGCGGCCGCTGCTGCTGAGCGCGGGCTCCGGTATCACCCCCATGTGGGCCATGCTGCGAGACGAGCTGGCCAGACGGCCCGATGCGGACATCCGCTTTGTCCACAGCGCCCGATCGCCAGCGGATGTGATCTTCGCCACCGAGCTGGCCGCGCTGGCCGAGGCTCATCCAGGCGTGCGCCATGCCCTAGTACTGGAGAGAGTGCAGGAAGATGCCCCGGTGGATCATCCCTGGGTGGGCCGGCTCAGCCCCGCCATGCTCAAGGAGCTGGCACCGGACTTGCTCGGCCGCCACGTCTATCTGTGCGGCCCGGCCCCTTACATGGTGGCGGTGAGCACCATGCTGGCAGAGCTGGGGCTGCCGGCGGCGCAGTTGCATCAGGAGTCGTTCGGCCTGCCTGCTGTTACATCGGGTGCGGCGCCGGTTGCGGCCGTTGACGACCATTTCTGGCTGACCCTCACCAAGAGCGGCAAGAAGGTGAAGATACTGCCGGGGCAGACCCTGCTCGCCGCCCTGGAAGAGGCGGGGGAGCGTATCAATGCCGCTTGTCGGGCCGGGGTCTGTGGCAGCTGCCGTTGTACCACCACGGGGGATATAGATCGCCAGAGCGTGGCGACCCTGACTCCGGCTGAGCTGGAGCAGGGAGTGGTGCTGGCCTGCTCTTGCACGGCCCGGGGAGATATTGGCCTGGATTGCTGAGGGCTCATTAGTATCTCACTCTTTTCCCGCCGGGTCAGGGCGAGTACACTCTGGCCAGTTTCACCAGAACACGGAATAAAAGAATGACAATACTGGTCACGGGCGGCGCCGGATATATCGGCTCTCACACCCTGGTTGAACTGCTCAATGCCGGGCAGCAACTGGTGGTACTGGATAATCTGTCGAACTCCTCCCTTGAGTCTCTCAGGCGGGTTGAGCGGATCACCGGCAAGGCCGTTACCTTCGTCGAGGGGGATATTCTCGACAGAGCCTGCCTGCAGGGGCTGTTTGCCTCGCACCAGATAGACGCTGTTATCCATTTTGCCGGGTTGAAGGCAGTAGGGGAGTCCGGCCAGATCCCGCTCACCTATTACCAGAACAACGTGACCGGCACCCTGGTGCTGTGTGAGGAGATGGCCAGGGCCGGCGTGTTCCGGCTGGTGTTCAGCTCCTCGGCCACCGTCTACGGCGATCCCGCCTCTGTGCCCCTGCGAGAAGATTTCCCCACCAGCGCCACCAACCCTTATGGTCGCTCCAAGCTGATGGTGGAGGAGATACTGCGGGATCTCTCCACGTCCGACCCCCGCTGGGCCATCGTCCTGCTCCGTTACTTCAACCCGGTCGGCGCCCACGAGAGCGGCCTCATCGGCGAAGACCCCAACGGCATCCCCAACAACCTGCTGCCCTATATCAGCCAGGTCGGGGTGGGCAAGCTCAAGGCGCTGGGGGTGTTTGGCAACGACTATCCGACCCCGGATGGCACCGGAGTGCGTGACTACATCCATGTGGTGGATCTCGCCATCGGCCACCTCAAGGCGCTGGCCCGCATCCAGAGCGACACCGGGGTGTTCACCTACAACCTGGGCACCGGTCAGGGCTATTCGGTGCTGGAGATGATCGCCGCATTTGAGGCCGCCAGTGGTCGCACCATTCCCTACCAGATAAAACCGCGTCGCCCCGGCGACATCGCCGAGTGCTGGGCAGAACCCCATAAAGCCAGTGCCGAACTCGGCTGGCAGGCAATGCGTGGGCTGGAACAGATGATGACAGATACCTGGCGCTGGCAGAGCGGCAACCCCGAGGGGTATAAGGGCTGACCGCCGACTGATCTGCAAGACAAGTAGCAAAACGCCCCGACCAATGGTCGGGGCGTTTTAGTTTGACAGCGAGAGTGTGACTAACCCGTTACTGGATGGCTTTACCGGCGCGCACATCCTTGATCACGTCTTGCAGACTGGCCATGTCGCGGGGCGCACCACGGAGGATCTGATCGCCGATGATGAAACCCGGGGTGCCCGAGATGTTCATGGCTTCGGCAAGGGCTCGGTTGGTACCCAGTGCCTTGTCTATGCTGTCATCCTTGAACTTGGCCTCGGCCTTGCTCCAGTTGACCCCGGCGCTCTCGGCGATCTGCTTGACCTGAGCCTCGCTGGCCAGGGGGCCCTGATGGGCATAGAGAGCGTCATGGAAGGCTTGATATTTCTCGGGCTGACTGAGCTCAACCGCGAGGGCTGCGCGAGCGGCATAGGCGGAGGTCGGGCTCAGTATGGGGAACTGCTTGTAGATGTAGCGAATGTCCTTGTCTTCGGCCAGCAGCTGCTTGATAAGGGGGTGAGCCCGTTTGCAGTAGCCGCAGTTGTAATCGAAGAACTCGATCACGGTCAGCTTGCCTTTGGGATTACCGGTTTCGGGATCCTTGGCGGCATAGAGCTCCTTGGCATGGGACTGGATCATCGCCTTGTCATTCGCGGATTGTTGTCCCTCCTGCTTGGCACGCAGGGCGTTGGACATCTCGACCAGGATTTCCGGATTCTTGACCAGATAATCACGCACTATCTGTTCGACATCGGACTTGGTCAGTTCGCTGGCCTGGACGGGGGCCGCGAGCAGGGAGGCGCCAGCCAGGGCGCAAAACAGGGCATGCTTGATCGTCTTCATTCCATCTTTCCTGGCATTTTTACAGTGTTGCCTATAGTGGTGTAGCCATAACCCAAGTCAAGCCATCTGCTTGAAAAAGCATGGATTATGACCTTTTTGTCTACCAGATGCGCCAAATAGCCCAATAAAGCAGCAAACAGTCTGGCAGGGGATTTACAAGGGCACCGAGCATGGGTAATATCCGTCGCACTGCTGCGGAGGGGTGGCAGAGCGGCTGAATGCACCGGTCTTGAAAACCGGCGATGGGTGACCATCCGTGGGTTCAAATCCCACCTCCTCCGCCATTTATTGAAGCCAAAAAGGCCACCCAAAGGGTGGCCTTTTTGCATTGGATGTTTTTGTACTTGGGTGGTCAGCCATTATTGCGATGACCAATCTCGATAACTGCACAGGCGATAGCCTCGCTCGGCGATCAGAGCCGGCAAGGCCGGATCGGTGAGGATGGCAAGCTCGGTGAGCCTGGGCTGGTGATAAGCGCTGCGCTGCACCTCGAGATCGATAAAGGCAGGGTGGCACATGATCTCCAGGGAGTTGACCCCTTGTTCATTGGCATCATCCAGCAGTTGCAGCAACAGCTCCCGGGTGAGTGATTCACCATAGAAGCGGCTGTCAAAACGCTGGCAACTGAGCTCATGGTTGACGGTCAGGCCGTGACGGCGCACCTCCTCCCGATCGATGCGCATCGCAATGCCCTGCTGGTGGGCGAAGGCTTCCACCAGGGGATAGAGGCTCGGCAGCATATGCACATGGTGATGGCTGTCGATGTGGCTGGGCGAGCGGCCAAACAGGGTGACGAAACGGTCGAACTGCTGCCTTAACTCTTCCATGATTTCCCTTGCGACCAGCAGACCCTGCTCGTTTTTTTGCCAGATGCTCTTGTCCAGCTCGCCCTTGGCATTGACCAGGCAGGAGAGAGGAGAGAGCGGCTTGCCCCAACTGAGCACGAAGTGCAGTCCGATGGGCAAGTCCGGGAAGCGTTTGGCCAGCCAGGCCGCGTGTTCTATGGCCGGGGAGTTGACCATGGCGGTGGTCGAGCTGACCACCCCATGCTCGAAAGCCTCCACTATGCCGTAGCTCTGGGCAGGGCAGAGACCAAAGTCGTCGGCGTTGATAATCAATCTTTTATGCATCTCTATCTCCTGTATTGCCCCGCCGATGATCAACGGGGCCCAGTGTTCTCAGGCGAGATCCGCAATGGCGGCGGCAAACTTGGGCAGGTGCTCGCGGTGGGCCAGCAGCAGCTCCTGGGCAACGATTTTTGCCTCGTTGTCCGAGTGGATCAACGGATTGAGGTTCATGGCCAGCAGCAAGTCATCGAAGGAGCCGCTCAAGGCAGCCTGGGAGGCGGCAATCTCGAAGCTCTTGATGAGGTGAATGAGTCCGTTGACCTTGTCGTCGAAGCGGGTGAGGCGCGGGTGAGGAGTGGCGCCATCACGGCCCACCAGGCAGGTCATCTCGACGGTCCAGTCGGCCGGAATGTTGGTGACATGGCCATGGTGGGGGATTATCACATACTGTTCGCTGCGCTTGTCGTTATGGATGGCGCTGATCACCTCGCAGGCCGCATCCGAGTAGTAGGCGCCGCCGCGCAGCTCCAGCTCCTTGGGCTTCTCGTTGAGTTCAGGGTTCTGGTAGAGCTCAAACAGCGTTTTTTCGACTTTCTGCACCACCTGGGCCCGGGCGCCGCCCTTGTAGAATTCGCCCATCTCGATCCCCAGCATCTCTTTCTCTTTGAAGTAGTAACGCAGGTAGGAGCAGGGCAGCAGGCGCAGTCCGCGCATCAGGCTCGCATCGAAGGGCAGATCGAAGATGTTCTTGACCGAGCTGGAGCTGGTGAGGCTGCCGTCTATCACTCCCTCAAGCAGTTCATCGAAGCGCGATACCCCATTGACCAGCACGTCGCCGATGAACACCAGGTGATTGAGGCCGAAGATGTCGATGGAGAGGGCGTCCTCTGCGCTGACCTTGAGGGCGTCGCGCACAAACATCTGCATGCCGACCGGAATGTTGCACACCCCGATGAAGCGGCGGAACTGGGTGTGGCGATGCACGGCCTCGGTCACCATGCCGGCCGGATTGGTGAAGTTGATGAGCCAGGCATCCGGGCAGATCTCCTCGACGTCCCTGATGATGTCGAAGATGACCGGTATGGTGCGCAGCCCCTTGAACAGGCCGCCCGCACCATTGGTCTCCTGACCCAGCAGGCCGTGGCTGAGGGGAATGCGTTCATCTTTTTCCCGGGCTTGCAGCTGGCCGACCCGCAGCTGGGTGGTGACGAAGCTGGCGCCTTGCAGGGCGGCGCGGCGATCCAGGGTCTTGTGCAGCGTCATGGGGATGCCGGCTTTGCTGATCATGCGCTGGCAGAGGTCGAAAATGATGTCCAGTTTCCCCTGGCCTTCGGGGACATCGACCAGCCACAGCTCGTCGATGGGTAGCTCGGCGTAGCGCTTGATGAAGCCATCGACCAGCTCCGGGGTGTAGCTGCTTCCGCCACCTATGGTGACCACTTTAAGCGTCTTGTTCATAAACACCTCTTTCATCATTTTCAAATTGGGTTGAATAAGGGGCCGCCCTGCATCTGGGGTGCAGTGGGCCGCAGCCACCTGTGACAGGGGCCGGTCAATCTGGGACAGCTGTTTTGCAACGCGCTGTTTTTAAATAAAAATATGGTTAGCCCATCTCAGACTGGGGTCTCAAATTTCGGATAGAGATATTTGCGGTAACTGCCCGGGGTGAAGGAGGTCAGCTTCTTGAAGTTTTTGATAAAGAGGCTGACATCGTTGTAGCCGGTCTCGAAGGCAATGTCGGCCACGGAGTCGTTGGTGACTTCCAGCTGCATCTTGGCGTAGTTGACCCGGATCTCGTTGATGATCTGCATCGGCGTCTTGTTGTAGTAACGCCGGGTGGCACGGGTCAGGTACTCCTGGCTCTTGCCGGAGAGATGGATCAGATTGGCCAGGGCATCTTCGGCAAACAGCGGGCGATCGTGCATGCGCTCAACCGCCTCATGGAGCCAGAGCGGCAGATCCTCGCTGGCCGAGGTGTCCTTATGGTGGCGCAGCCGGTTCATCACCGAATAGGTCACCCCTTCGAGAAATTCGGTCAGCGCCTCTTCCCGAAAACCGGGGGAGACCAGCACCGACTCGATATAACTCAGAAATTCATGCTTGAGCGGATAGGCCTGGGACGCCACGAAGTGCTCCGGCAGCAGGTACTTGAAGTGCTCGTCAAAGTAGTGGCGGCTGATCCCGACGTTGAAAATCCGGGTGGTGCCGAACTCGTAGAAGCTCTGATGGGAAGAGCCCAGCGGAATGAACACCAGATCGCCGCGCTCGAGCAGTACCCGCTTGCCGTTGACCTCCTGGTAGTAACGGCCGGTCAACACCAGGGTGAACTCGTAATAGTCGTGCTGATGCAACCCGGTTCCGCTCACCTGCTTGTTGTAGATGAACATGTGGAAGGGTCTGTTATTGAACAGCTCGTTTTCCCGGATGGTCTTGACGCTCATTATTCGCCCCTTGTGACTGGCCGATGCCGCTGTTACTTGCCGAGCAGCTTTTCGTGCACGTCGATGAGTTCGTTGATGAGCTCCCGCGCCAGCATGGAGGTCATCAGGTGATCCTGGGCATGCACCAGCACTAGCGTGACCGGGATCTTGCCCTCGCCCTGATCGCTCTCAATCAGCTGGGTCTGCACCAGGTGGGCGGCGTTGAGGGCCTCGCGGGATTGGGTCATCAGCAGGCGGGCGGCGGCCATGTCGCCCTCCTTGGCCTTCTTCAGGGCGCTGTAGGCCAGGCTGCGTGCCTGCCCCGAGTTGATGATGAGCCCCATCACCACCTCTTCCATGTCATCGCACGTCGTGGTCTCAGCCTCTATGTGGTCCATATCGAACATCTCTTTATCCCCTTGATTACGGCTAGTTGATTGAAAGCGGTTTAATTGAATCTCACTTAATTGAAACCATGATTGCGTGCCACCTCGGCGAACCAATAGCCACTCTTCTTGATGGTGCGGGTCTGGCTGTCAAGATCCAGCCGGACCAGGCCATAGCGATTCTTGTAGGCATTGAGCCAGGACCAGTTATCGATGAAGGTCCAGAGGTGATACCCGCAGCAGGCGCTGCCCTCTTGCAGGCCGCGATGCAGCCACTCGAGGTGACCACGAATAAAGTCGATGCGATAGTCATCCTCTACCCGTCCCTCCGGGCCGATGAAGCGCTCTTCCCCCTCGACCCCCATGCCGTTCTCCGAGATGTAGCAGCGGGGGTTGCCATAGCCAAGGCGCAGCTCGGTGAGGATGTCGTAGACCCCTTTCTCATAGATCTCCCAGCCCCGGTGCGGGTTCATCTTGCGACCCGGCATCTGGTAGAAATCGAACAGATCTTCGGGGGTGTGCGGTGCCCCTGCGCAGGGCTGATCCTTGGCCTTGACTCGCCGTGGCTGGTAGTAGTTGATGCCCAGCCAATCCACTCGCCCGGCACTGAGTAGCGCCTTGTCACCGGCTTCCACCTCTGGCAGCAAATCATGCTGGCGCAGCAGGTCGATCAGCTCGGGGTCATAGCTCCCCTTCAGGGCGGGATCGAGGAAACTCTTGTTGAGCAGCAAGTCGGCCCAGCGCGCCGCCTGGCTGTCTGCCGCCGAATCGGATCTGGGGTAGGTGGGGCTCAGGTTGAGAATGATGCCAATCTCGCCACTGGCATGGGCATCGCGAAAGGCCTTTACCGCACCGGCATGGGCCAGGGCGGTGTGATAGGCGACAGTGACGGCGCGGCGAAAATCCACCACACAGGGGTAGTGGAAGTGGCCGAGATAGCCGCACTCGACTGGCACTATGGGTTCGTTGAAGGTAAACCAGTGCTGGATGCGCGAACCAAACAGCTCGAAACAGATGCTGGCGTAACGCACATAGGCCGCCACCACGTCCCGGCTCTCCCAACCGCCCTGCTCCTGCATGCACAGGGGCATGTCGAAGTGGTAGAGATTGATGAAGGGGGTGATCCCCTCGGCCAGCAAGCGGTCAAAGACCGCATGGTAGAAAGCGACCGCCTGCTGATTGACCTCGCCCGTCCCGTCCGGGATCAGCCGGGACCAGGAGATGGAGGTACGAAAACTGTTGTGATTGAGCTGCTTGAGCAGTGCGATATCGCTCTCGAAACGATCATAGAAGGTCGAGGCTTGCGCCGGGCCTATGCCCTGATGGAAGCGCGTCGGCTCAAGGGTGTGCCAGTAATCGAAGATGTTGTCGGACTTGCCATCTCGGCTGGAGGCTCCCTCCGCTTGGGGCGCCGAACTGGCACTGCCCCACCAAAAATCATCCGCAAAGCGATACATCATCATCTTCTCCTTCGGCTTGAAGAGGGAGGAGCCAGGCTCCTCCCGGGAGTGTCATCAGAATTTCAGGGCCAGGGCGATATCCTCTTCGCTCTCCTGTTCTTCCTCGATAACGGCCTGGGCCTTGTTGGCAATCAGCACGAAGGGGACATACATCAGGGTGGCTATCCCTAAGTTGAATATCGCCAGCAGGGCTGCGGCTATGCTGCCGTTGGTGTTGAAGAAGGCCCCCAATCCGGCTGGCATGGTCCAGGGCGCCATGTTGGTGATGGGCGGGATAAAGCCGGTGTTGTAGGCAAACAGGGTGATGGTCGCCAGCACCGGCTGCACCATCACGAAGGGGATAAGCAACACAGGGTTCATGATGACCGGCAGACCAAACAGGATGGGCTCGTTGATCTGGAAGATGCCGGCGGGCAGACCCAGCTTGGCCACCTGACGGTAGTCATCGCGACGCGACACCATGAACACCGCCAGGATGAGGCCTAATGTTGCACCGGTGCCACCGAGGAAGATGTAGGAGTCGAGCATCGGCTTGGTCCAGACGTGGAAGGTCTTGCCGGCGGCGATAGCGGCTTCAACGGAGCCGTATTGGGTGTAGAGGGCGACGTTTTCCAGGGTGAAGGGCACCAGAATGCCGTTCTCCAGTGCCGACAGCGCCAAAGAACCATGGACCCCGAAGAACCAGAGCAGCGGGGAGAAGAGCACATAGACCCAGCCGACCAGGCCACCCATGTTGGACAGGGGGGTGGAGATGGTGTCCATGATGATCTGGTGGAAGTTGGTGCCTTCTGTCTGGAGCAGGTAGGCGACTATCCCCATGATGGAGAGGATGATGAAGCCGGGGATCAGCGCCGAGAAGGAGCGCGCTACCGAGGTCGGTACGCTGTCAGGCAGGCGGATCACCCAGTTGCGGCGAATGACGAAGGCAAACATCTCGGCCGAGACGAGACCAATGATCATGCCGGAGATGATGTTGGCGCCACCCAGCCAGTTGGCACCGACCGCATAGGCCTCACCGACGCTGAAGGGGGTGACCGTCATGAAGGCGGCAACCGAGAGCAGACCGGCCGAGAGGGGATCAACCTTGCGCTCTTCTGCCATGGCATGGCCGATGAAGAAGGGTGCCATCAGGGACATGATCCCCAGGGTACCGTTGTAGACGCTGCCGCCAATGCTCTTGAAGCCGTCCAGGGTGGCTATGGTGGCGGGATCGAGTCGCACCCCCATGGAGTAGAAGAAGGATCCCTCCCCAAAACTCAGGAAGACATTGTTGATCAGGACGAACATGGCCCCGGCCAGGGTCAGGGGCATCAGTTTGATGAAGCCATTCTTGATGGCGTTGACATGAGGCTGCTTACCCAGCTTGACGGCAATGGGCAATATGGCCTTTTCCAGGGATGCGATCATGGTGCTCACGGTGTTCTCCTTACTGAGTGAGGCTCTTCTTGATGGATGCGACGGCGGCCTTGAGGACCCCTAACCCATCGACCTTGCCATAGAGCAGGGAGTCGATGACTTCGACCGGCTTGCCCGGCAACAGGGTCTGGATCTCAGACAGCATGTAGGCAATCTGCGGGCCCAGCAGCACCAGATCCGCATCCTGCCCCTTCTCGGCTGCCAGGGTTTCCGGGTAGGCATCTATCTCCACGGGCACATCATATTTCTCAGCCTGGGCCTTCATCTTCGAGACCAGCAGTGACGTCGACATCCCGGCAGAGCAAAACAGGTAAATCCGTTTCTTTTCCATAACCACTACCTCACGATTAAAAACCAGTTGTATAGGGGGGGATGAAGCTGTCTCTTGCCGTCACAACCTATGGTTAACTAATCATCCCTCATTGACATCATTGTAATGACTTACAGATCTAACTGATATTTCGCGTATCACTAAAATAGTCCCATATTGACCTGTCACTTTGGTGCCGTTCACGATTTCAAAGGATGGAAAAATAAGGAGTCAGATGGGTGGTTTTTCAGTGAGGCTTAATTTTTATAAAAACAGATATATTTCAATCATTTAGTTTTATTTTCGTCATTTCACCTGCTCAGGTGACGAAAGCAGTTAATAATCGGCTGTGGTTCACACTTTCACATTAATGGGCTTAGCTTGATGTTGGTCACAAGGCCGACCTTGGGGAAGAGGTGGTAACTATGCGCTGTTGTTGACCTAGCACTGAGCGCCTGATCCCCCTGTTGCGTTGGGGATCCTGAGTGACTGGCATGTTCTTGCCACCGATGACCATCGGATATCAGCGCAACCCTCTGCCTCTTCCTCCTCCTTATGGTTGACCCCGATACTTCCCATCCTGGTTGCGCCAAGGTCATGGGCGCGCAAGGCTCCTGGCCAGATCCGGCCATCAACCAGCAGCACAGAGGCGTTCATAAAAAAGCCCTGAGGAGCAGGGCTTTGAACTGTTGCTGAAACAGGGGCGACTCAGAGGGCGGCAACGGCTTTCCGTACCAGCAGGGCCAACTCGTCCATGCGCATTGCTCGGGTCCACGCCGCCAGACATAGGGATGTGAACGGCGTTGCGTGATGACCAGAGGTTAAAGATGGCAGTGCTCCAGCCACGATCAACGTGCAGCCTTGGGTCAGGGAAAGGCGAGGTACGCAGATCAGGCCGAGTGCCAGCTTGCTACAGGCGGTGAAGCGGCTGGGAGAGCGGTTCTCTCCTCGCGGCCGACACCGTTGAAGCTGAATGCCTGGTCCATCAGCTGGCCTGCCTCGATGGAGGATGGCATCAGTCTGTTGAGGCAGGGGAAAGGCGGTGTCACTGAACGACTCAATCCCATCCCGCGTACATAGGCACCATTGTGAATCTGAGTGCGTTTGTGATGGCGGGCTCTCAAGGGGTGGCGCTGTGGAGTGCGGGGTGAAGACATAAAAAAACCGACACCCGGAGGTGTCGGTTTTTATCTTGCCAAGGGCGCTGAGGCGGCTTAGCGCAGTATCATCTGCTCGCGGCCCGGGCCGACGGAGACCATGGGCACCGGCACACCCAGCAGGGCTTCGATGCGCAGCACATAGTGCTGGGCAGCCTTGGGCAAGTCTTCGAACTTGCGGATGTGGGAGATCTCTTCGCTCCAGGCTTCCATGGACTCGTACACCGGCTTGAGACCGGCGGTCTGCGGCCAGATCGGGTTCTCGGTGTTGGCGCCTTCGTAGGCCACGCAGATCTTCAAGTCCGGCATGCCGGAGAGGCAGTCCAGCTTGGTCAGGGCGATCTCGTTGGCGGCCTGGATCTCCAGACCCTGCTTGGTGGCGACCGCATCGAAGTAGCCGATGTCACGGGGACGGCCAGTGGTGGCGCCGAACTCGTTGGCGAACTTGCGGAACTCTTCCTGGTTCTCCATGGCGGTGATCAGGGTGCCGGTACCCACAGAGGTACTGAACGCCTTGGCCACGGCAATCACGCGCTCGGGGCGCAGGGCCGGCAGGCCGCCACCGATCCCGGCGTAGGCGCCGGAGACGTGGGAGGAGGTCACCCAGGGGTATTCGCCATAGATCAGGTCACGGCCGGCGCCCAGCTGGGCTTCGAACAGCAGGGTGCCGTTCTGGGCCTGGATGGCCTTGAGCGGCTCGCTGACGTTGCAGACGGCGTCGATCCAGGGCGCGGACACTTCCAGCAGCCAGTCGGCCATTTCCTGGGCGGTCTGGCTGAACTCGAAGCTCGGGTAGAGCGCCTTGAGCTGCGGCAGTTTCCAGTCGAGGAAGAACTGGATGCGTTCGACCAGTACTTCTGGCTGTTTCAGCCAGCCGACCAGGATCGCTTTTTTCATGACCCGATCACCGTAAGCCGGGGCAATGCCCTGACGGGTGGAGCCGTAGGCGCCATCGCCCAGACGGAGTTCTTCCAGGGTATCTTCCAGGGCGTGGATCGGCAGGCAGAAGGTGGCACGATCTGAAATGGCCATCTTGGGATTGACACCGGCGGCCTTCACTTCGGCCAATTCCTTGGTCAAAGGCTCTGGGCTGATGACCATGCCAGGGCCAAGCACGACCAGGCAATCGGGGTTGAATACGCCACTCGGCAGCTGGTGCAGCTTGAAGGTGCCCAGGTCGTTGACGACGGTGTGGCCGGCGTTGTTGCCGCCCTGAAAACGGATGCTGGCGGCGGATTGGCCTGCCAGATAATCGACGATGCGGCCTTTGCCTTCATCACCCCAGTTAGCACCTACGACTACGATAGACGACATGTGACTTTCTCCTAAGACGTTAGGCGTTCATCCTAGGAGCCTGGGGCGGATTAGAAAAATTAATTATCTTTATAATTCCGATAAGGAAGTCATATAATTGTGACCAATTTATCGGCAAAGACCCGCCATGACGCGCCACTGCGCGCCTGCCGCGGGCGAGAGTGACCCCATGTTGGATATTCACTGGCTCAATACCTTCGTCACCCTGGCGCGCTTGCAGCACTTTGGCCAGACGGCGACCGAACTGCACATGACCCAACCCAATGTCAGTCTGCACCTCAAGAATCTGGAGCAGGCGACCCGGGTGAGGTTGATCGAGCGCAGTCCCTTTCGGCTCACCCAGGCGGGGGAGCGCTTGCTGCAAAGCGCCGAGCGCGCCATTGCCGAGCTGCAACTCTGCCAAGCCGATCTCAATGCCCTGGGGCAATTCAGCCAAGGTAAGCTCGCCATCGCCGCCAGCGACATCATCTCGCGCCTGCTGCTGATCCAGCCATTTCAGCGTTTCAAGCAAGCCTTCCCCGGCATCGATCTCACCCTGTTCAACACCACCTCGGATCAGGCCGCCGAGTTGGTCAAGGCAGGGCGGGCGGATCTCGGCTTCGTGATGGCGCAAAAGCGCAGTGAACCGCTGTTCTATACCGAGCTGCAACAGGTGACCTGGTGCGCCCTGGGTCAGGGATTGAGCCGCTGGCAAGCCAGGGTCAGGGCGGGGCAGAGCGATCCCCTCGACGAGCCGACCCTGATCTTGCTCGGTCACGACACCCGCACCCGGGCGCTGATTGATCCCTCCTTGCCCCTGCTCGGGCTGCCACCCTGTCGCATCATGGAGGTGGGCAGCGTGGATGCCCAGCTCGACTGGGCCGAGGCGGGGTTCGGGGTCGCCATAGTGCCCGATTTCTCCTTGCACCCGCGGCTGAAGCTCACGGCGCCGGTCAGCGAGCTGCACGATTTCCCCAGTACCAGCCTGGGCTATGTGGTACGCCAGAATCAGGTGTTGTCCCGGGCTATCAAGCAGCTATTGCACTGGGTGGAGGAGGAGATACAGCGTCCTCACCCCTATCTCGGGCTGGAGTTGGCCTTGGGTGAGCAGGCCAAGGAGGGACAGGGCAAGGAGCGCACAGGGGGAGGAGATGAATAAGCGGTCGATGGGCCAGCCAGGGGGCCGATGGGTTCAGATGGGCAGGCGCGATGCATCCCATTTGGATGGCGACTGAGCGGATCCTCACCACATAACAACGGCCACCCTGGGGTGGCCGTTGTTTCATCGGGTAGTGCGGTTATCTGCCCAGCGGGCCTGACCGCAGACTCAAGGGGCTGGCTGAGCCGCTGATGGCTGAACGGGGTCGCTCACCGCGGGCTCCTGGCCAGCTGGCACTGGGTTGCTGGCGGCCGAGGCTGGTTGCTCTGTCTCGGCTGGGGCGGGGACTGTGCCTGTTGCCATGGCCGCTGGTGCGGATCCTTCGACGGCACCTTCGACGGCACCTTCGACGGCATTATCCACTTCGGTCGGGGTTGATTCGGTCGAGACAGCCCCGGAAACCAGGGTGGTGGCGTCGGCCGATGACGATGAGAGCTCAGGTTGCAGTGACGCTGGCATCAGGCTCGGCAGTGTGGCATCGCTTGCCGGGGGCGCATTGGCGTCATCCAGCATGGCGGCATGGGGCGGTGCCGGGGTCGGCGCCATCATGCTCTCCTGGGTGAGCGCGATCAGGGCCGGGTGCAGGCGAGTGAACTGCTTGAGCCGCGCGTCCATGACCCGCCGCAGTTGATGTACCGTCTCGGCGGGCAAGGTATCGAGGGCCACCAGATCCGCGTACACCGCGATGGTGGGCAGAGAGAGTGTCTGGCCCGGATAGAGATTGGCCGCGATGCGACCCTGCTCGTAATAGGTTGAGCCCTCGATCAGTTGATTGATTTTGCCATCCTCGATGGCAACCAGCCGTGCCTTGCAACGGCCGGTCAAGTCCGAGATAACCTGACTCGGTTGACCCGCGACCACGAAGGCGGCATCCAGGGTGCCATCACACAGACCTTGCAGGCGATCGGGCCCCTGTTCGGCCACGGTGCCGAAATCCTTGCTCTGCCAGCCCATGGCCTCAATGAGGGCCATGATGGTGATCCTGTCCCCCCCGTTGGCACTGCCGAGATCGACCCGCTTACCCAGCAGATCCCCCAGGCTGCTGATACTGCTCTTCTCGCTGACCAGCAGGGCGACCGACTCGCGATGAAGCCGGTAGAGGGTGCGTAGTGAGGCATCTGGGCCCTGCTGTACGAAGGGGCCAGTGCCATGCACGGCGTGATAGAGCACATCGGATTGCACCAGGGCGAGCTGGCTCTTGCCACTCGCCAGATCGCGCAGATTGGCGAGTGAACCCTTGGTGCTCTGCACACTGCAGTGCAGGTTGTTGTACGCGCTATCTGCGTTGAACAGGCGACAGAGGGCGCCACCGACAGGGTAATAGACGCCGGTGAGGGCCCCGGTGCTGATGGTGAGGTAGCTGTCAGCGGCCTGGGCGTTTGTTCCCCAGCAGAGCAAGGCAAACAGGGGGGCGAGCAGGGTAGATATTCGTGGGCGCATAGATAACCAATCAGGAAAAAGGGATGGGCCACTGGGCCCATCGGGTTTAGTTGGGCAGCGTGAGGATGGCTTGCTCCATGCGAGCCAGCGCCTTGGTTAGCAGTGCTCTGGTGCAGCCAAAGTTGAGGCGCACGAAATCGCCGTCACCAAACTGGGCACCCGGGGAGAGGCCAACCCCCGCCTGCTCGAAGAAGGGGATGGGATTCTCCAGGCCCAGGGCGCCCACATCTATCCAGGCCAGGTAAGTCGCTTGATTGCGCGCCATCTTGACCCCCGGCCAGCGGGCCACGGCCGCCTCGATCAGCGCCAGGTTGCCACGCAGATAGTCGAGCTGCGCCAGGAGCCAGGCCTCGCCTCCTTCATAGGCGGCTTCGGCCGCCACGAAACCGAGCAGGTTGACGTCGGCACTGATGCCGCGCATCGCCTGTTGCAACTTGAGGCGCAGCCGGGCATTGGGCACCACGGCGAAGGAGCAGCAGAGGCCGGCGATATTGAAGGTCTTGCTCGGCGCCATCATGACGGCGCTGCGCTGGGCGGCTTCAGCACTGATGGCGCCATAGGGAATGTGCCTGGCATCCTTGTCCAGCAGCAGGTCGCAGTGGATCTCGTCCGAGCAGACCACCAGGTTGTGGCGCTCGGCGATGGCATCGATGGTGGCCAGCTCTTCGCGGGTGAAGATGGTACCGCCCGGGTTTTGCGGATTGCAGAGCAGCAGCAGATCTGCCGAGGGAGCCTGACGCTCCAGCTCTTCGATATCGATCAGCCAGCGGCCATCCTGCTCCACCATGGGCACGGTCAGCAGGGGCCGGTCATTGAAGCCTGGTGCCTGCAAGAAGGGGTAGTAGACCGGCTTGGGGGTGATGATGCCGCGACCGTGCTGGCTCCAGGCCTTGCAGGCCAGATTGAGACCAGGGACCACGCCGGGCAGGAATACCAGCCACTCGGCCTCTATCTGCCAGCCATAACGCTCACTCAGGCGAGCCATGATGAGTTCAATCAGACGAGGGGAGGGGCGCGAGTAACCAAAGATGCCGTGGGCGACCCGCTCGGTCAGTGCTGCCAGCACGCTGGGAGGAGAGACGAAGTCGGTATCCGCGACCCACATGGGCAGCACGTCCTGGCCCTTGTACTTGTCCCACTTCAGACTCATGGTGCCGCTGCGGTCAATTTCCCTGTCAAAATCAAACATCTGCCATCCTTTTTTAGCCAAATAGTCTTGTCGCCATGGGGTTGCCGGTCTGGGGCCCCGGCCACTGAGGTGCGAGGCCTGGCTGCCACTGGCTTGCCATCATGGGGAGTGCCGCCTGGCGACATGGCCTCTCAATGTACGGTGTCCGTGGGGGAGTCGCAAGCCTTGAGCTGGCTCTTGATAGTGTCATAAAATAGCCATCGTCATGCAGTGCACTCGCACCTCCTTCCTCCAATTCGGTGATAGCCCTATGAAATCCTTGACTGCGGTCATCAAACGTCCGGATCCCGTCTCGTTGTCGTTTCTGGCCGTCACCTTCATGACGGGGGTCGCGGTGGCCCTGCAGGTGCCCACCTTGAGCCTGTTCCTGGCCGAGGAGGTGCAGGTTCGTCCCTTCCTGGTCGGCCTGTTCTACACGGTCAATGCCCTGGTTGGCATCCTCGTCAGTCAATGGCTTGGCCACAGATCCGACAGTCAGGGGGATCGCAAGACCCTGATCCTGCGCTGCTGCGCCGCCGGTATCGTGCTCTCCCTGCTGTTTGCCTGGAACCGCAACTACTGGCTGTTAGTGAGTCTCGGGGTGCTGCTGGCCAGCCTGGCGGCCACCGCCAGCCCCCAGCTATTCGCCCTGGCGCGCGAGCACGCGGATCGCCAGCAGAAGCGCGCCGACATGTTCAGCTCAGTGATGCGGGCCCAGTTCTCCCTGGCCTGGGTGATAGGGCCGCCCATGGCGTTCGCCTTGGCCATTGGCTATGGCTTCGAGGTGATGTATCTCGCCTCCGCCCTGGCCTATCTCATTTGTGGTCTGGTGGTGTGGCGCTGGCTGCCGTCACTGCCACTGCCGGTGAAAGATGAGACTGCCCCCAGGGTCAGCAGCTGGCGGGATCCTTCGGTGCGGGCGCTGTTCATCGCCTCGACCCTGATGTGGACCTGCAACAGCATGTATCTCATCAACATGCCGCTCTACATCACCCGCGAGCTCGGACTGGATGAGAAGCTGGCCGGGATCTTGATGGGCACGGCGGCGGCGCTGGAGATCCCCTTCATGCTGCTGGCGGGCTACTACACCCGCCGCTTCGGCAAGCGGCCCATGATGCTGGTGGCGGTGCTGGCCGGGGTCGGTTTCTACATCGGCCTGGTGACGCTGTCGAGCCAGCAGGCACTGATCGCGCTGCAGCTGTTCAATGCCATCTTCATCGGCATCATCGCCGGCATCGGCATGTCCTACTTCCAGGACTTGATGCCGGGTCGGGCCGGGGTCGCTACCACCCTGTTCGCCAACAGCATTCGCACCGGTTCCATACTGGCGGGCGCCATCGCCGGCATCGTCGCCGAGCTGTGGAGCTTCCACGGTGTCTTCATGGTGGCGCTGACCCTGGCCATGCTGGCCTTGGTCGCCTGCTGGCGAGTCCCCAATGCCTGAGTGAGCCTGGCCTGTGGCCAGCGGCATGAATAGAAGAGAAGACCCGCGTTGTGCGGGTTTTTTATTGGCTGGCAAGGGGGTGAGGGAAGAGTGGCGTGCAACGGTGGCCCCGGCGGTGGATCCGGGTCTTGGCCTTAGCGCTCCGGGCGCTTATCCGGATGCTGGTACTCATCGCGCAGGCAACGCAGCAGCAATTCGGTAGCCGGGCCCAGGGCATCCGGGCTCATGGTCAGCAGGTAGGTATAGAGGTGGCGCTCGCTGCCACCCTCCAGGGTGAGCGGCACCAGGCTGCCATCGGCCAGGGCGCCGTTGGCCAGGTGGCGTGGCAGCCAACCATAGCCGAGCCCTTGTTGCAGCAGGGCGATCGCCTCCTGATAGTGGGTCACCTTCCAGCCGGTATCCTCGGCATCATTCCAGTCCACCGAGCGATGAATGGGGGGATGCAGACCTATCTGGTTATGGCTGGCCAGTCTGTCCAGGGGCAGGGGGGCTGGTTCGCAGGCCAGGGGGTGCCCGGGGGCGCACAGGGGCAACAGAGTGACCTCGTCCAGGGGCAGGCCGGTGCGATCGCTTGGCAGGTGCTCCGAGATCATCAAGTCCCCCAGTTGCAAGGCACTGAAGTGGCAATGCACCCGCTCATGGAGGTTGATGCGGCAGCCCCTACTGCGAGGATAGAAGCGGGCCAGCGCCCGGTAGAGTCGCTCCCTGGGTTGCAGCGTGCTGACATAGAGGTTGATCTGGGGTTCCCACTGGCGCTCCAGGTTGTCGGCCAGGTTTTCGAGGTCTTCAACCTGCAGGCTGAGTTGGCGGGCGCGCTTGAGGAAGATCTCTCCCGCAGGCGTCAGCACCGCCTTGCGACCACGTACCTCCAGCAGCGCCACCCCCAGACTCTGCTGCAGCTTGGCTACCGCATGGTTGAGGGAGGACTGGCTCTTGTTCAGTGCCTCGGCCGCCTGGGCGTAGCCGCCACAGTCGACCACGGCCTGAAAGATGCGCCACTGCTCGAAGGTACTCTTGGGTCGAAACATAACTCACCTGCTGGTTATTCTGCACCAAGCCCGTATCAACGGACTCTAATAACACTAACTGCCATTGGCGGGACAGGCCTGTTTTTCTGGTTATTTGGGTTGGGCGACGAAGGTCTGGCCCGTTTTGCCCTGGCTGTCAGCCCCCATCAGGTAGAGATAAAGGGGCATGAGATCGGCTGGCGTCTTGAGCGTCATGGCATCTTCGGCCGGGAAGGCGCTGGCCCGCATCTTGGTGCGGGTCCCCCCTGGATTGATGCTGTTGACCCGCACCCCAGTGTTATCCAGCTCGTCGGCCAGTACCTCCATCATGCCTTCGACCGCGAACTTGGAGATGGCATAGGTGCCCCAGTAGGCGCGGCCCTTGCGGCCCACACCGGAGGAGGTAAACAGCAGGGAGGCCTCGCCATGTTGCTTGGCGGTCTGACGCACCAGCGGTAGCAGCGCCTGGGTCAGCAGAAATTCGGACTTGACGTTGACCTGCATCACCTCGTCCCACTCCTTCTCCTGGATATGCTCGAAGGGCGACAGAGTACCGAGCAGGCCCGCATTGAACAGGACGCCATCGAGGCGCCCGAACTGCTGCGCGAAGGTCTCGGCCATGCCACGGTAGTGGCTGGCGGTGGCCCCCTTGAGATCGACCGGGGCGATGGCGGGCAAGGGGTGACCGGCGGCTTCAATCTGGTCATAGACGGCTTCGAGTTTGGCCACGGTGCGGCCGAGCAGTATGACGGTGGCGCCATGGGCTGCGAAGGTCAGTGCCGCTTCACGGCCAATGCCATCGCCAGCCCCCGTCACCAGGATGACTTTGTTGTTGAGCAAGGTGGCGGGGGCCTGATAATCGAGCATGACGACTCCTTTGATTCTCTGCGGTTGGCCAGTGCGCTCGATCATTGCTGTCGAGCAAGGCGCTGGCATTATCCGGGCAAGTGTACTGAGGCGTTTGGCGGTTTGACCAGCGTCCCGGGGTAAAAATGTGAAGAAAACGAGAGGCTTGCCAGCAAATAATTCAAAGGCGCCAGGCAATGACGCGCTCTGTGTACTGTTTCTCCCGGCTCGCTGGCCGAGGCACACCCGGCGCCAAGGGCGGGAGACGGCTCCCCAGCCGCGGCCTGCTTTGGGGCTGGCAACAGTCTTTGCGCCCTTTGGGCAAACTCCCTAGAATGGGAAAAATTTTCACTCTCAACGGAGTTCTCTGTGGCATTTCTGAGCGAATATGGCCTGTTTCTGGCCAAGACACTCACCTTCTTGCTGGCCATCGGCGCCTTGATCCTGATGCTGGTCAGTGCGCGCCACCCCAAGTCCCGCAAGGGTGAGCTGGTGATAAGGGATCTCTCCGCCGAGCTGGAGCAGACCCAGGACAGGTTGCGCACCTCTCTTGCCGGCAAGCAGGAGCGCAAGCTGATCGAGAAACAGCAAAAAGAGCGCAGCAAGCAGCGTGGCAAGCAAGGGGATGAGCGGCGCCGTCTGTTCGTGATGGACTTTCATGGCAGCATGGATGCCAGAGAAGTCGCCTCCCTGCGGGAAGAGGTGAGCGCCGTGATAGGGGTCGCCCAGCCTGGCGATGAGGTATTGCTGCGTCTCGAATCCGGCGGCGGTGTGGTGCATGGCTATGGCCTGGCGGCCTCCCAGTTGCAGCGACTGCGGGACAAGCAGATCACCCTGACGGTGGCCATCGACAAGGTGGCGGCCAGCGGTGGCTACATGATGGCCTGCGTGGCTGACCGGATACTGGCGGCCCCCTTCGCCATCGTCGGCTCCATCGGCGTGGTGGCTCAGATGCCCAACTTCAACAAGTTGCTGAAAAAGCACGACATTGAATTCGAGATGCACACCGCAGGCGAATACAAGCGCACCATCACCATGTTCGGCGAGAACGATGAGCCGGGTCGGGAGAAGTTTCGCGAGGAGCTGGGGGCCATCCATGAGCAGTTCAAAGGCTTCGTGGCCGCCCATCGCCCGGCCCTGGAGATCGACAAGGTCACCACCGGGGAGCACTGGCTCGCCGGTCATGCCAAGGAGCTGGGGCTGGTGGATGAGCTCTGTACCAGCGATGACTACCTGCTGCGCCGTGCGCAAGAGCGGCATCTGGTGGGACTCTGCTTCCAAAAGCCCAAGTCGCTGACCCAGAAGCTGGGCCAGCAGGGGGCGCTGGGGCTGGTGCAGGGGCTGGAGCGGCTCTGGCAGCAGAGCCCCTGGCGCTGAGCAGCCATTACGCAAACGAAATGAAAAAGCCGGGCTCTTGCCCGGCCCTTCGTTTATGGCTTTGTTGCGGCTTAGAACCTGTCTACGAGCTGTCACGAGAGGTCGTCAGCAAGGTAAAGAGCAGCGCAGGAACCGGAGCGTATAGGCATACGTGAGGATTCCGAGCCGCGCATGAGCCTTGATCACGGCCTCGCAGTAAGATCGTGACCAGGTTCTTAGCGCTGGAAGGGATAGACGGAGCCAAGTTTGAGGATCTGGGTCAGCTCGTCCAGGGCGGTGCGGGACTCTTGCACCAGGGCCGGATCGCGCAGGTCATCCAGGGCCAGGCTGTCGCGGTAGTGCTTCTCGACCCAGGCGTCCAGTCGGGCAAACTGGCCGTCATTGATGAGGCAGGCCGGATTGACCGCAGTCAGCTCGGCATCATTCATGGCGACCCGCAGCCGCAGGCAGGCGGGCCCGCCGCCGTTACGCATGCTCTGCTTCACATCCATGAAGTGCACCTGCTTGATGGGGGTGCCCAGGCCAACCAGCTTGTTGAGATAGGCGGACACGGCCGGGTTGTCACGGCACTCGGTCGGGGCGATGATCGCCATCTCGCCTGAGGGCAGGGTCAGGATCTGGGTGTTGAACAGATAGGATTTCACCGCATCTTGTACCGAGACCTCGGCAGTCGGCACCTCGATAAAGTGCAGGTCGCCTTCACCAAACTTGGTGCGCACTTCGGCCAGGGCCGAGTCGGTATTGAGGAAGGCCTGCTGGTGGAAGAAGAGCACATTCTGGTTGCCCACCGCGATGACGTCGTTGTGGAATACCCCCTGATCGATCACCTCCGGATTCTGCTGGATGAAGACGGCGGTCTCCTCGCCGAGGCCGTGCAGACGGGCTATGGCCTGGCTCGCTTCCAGGGTCTGGCGCGCCGGGTAGCGTTTGGGCGCAGGCTGGGATACGTCAAAGGCGCTGCGGCCATAGACGAACAGCTCGACGCCCGCCTCGCCGTAGGCGCGACACAGCCGGGTATGGTTGGCGGCCCCCTCGTCGCCGAAGTGATCATTGTCCGGCAGGTGACTGTGGTGACAGAAATGGCGATCGCCCGGGAAGACGGCGCGCAGGATGCGCCCTGTCACGTCGGGCTCGAGGGAGCGATGGAATTTGTTGGTCAGGTTGGCCGGGGTGAAGTGGATGCGGCCATCCTGGGTGTCGGCGCTCGGCGAAACGGTGGCGGCGTTGGCGGTCCACATGCTGGAGGCGGAGAAACAGGCGGCCAGCACGGCGGGCGCCTGGCGGGCTGCCTGCTCAAGCACCCGTGCATCGGAGCCGGTGAACCCCAGGCGACGCAGGGTGGCGAGATCCGGGCGCTCCTGAGGAGCCAGTACCCCCTGGGTCATGCCGAGATCCGTCAGCGCTTTCATTTTGCGCAGCCCCTGCTTGGCCGCTTCCTTCGGGTTGGAGGCTTCTTTGGCATTGTTCTGGGAGGCGACGTTGCCATAGGAGAGGCCGGCGTAGTTGTGGGTCGGGCCGACCAGGCCGTCGAAGTTAACCTCGAAGTGCTTCATCAGAGTACATCCTTTCGATTTTTATATGGGTTGCGGTTCCTTCCGCGCACAAAGCTGCGGGATGTGGCCATTATAAAGAGATTTTGTCTGTTGTAACAAGCTGATAACGAAAGTGCTTTGTTATGTTACGAGGGCGGTTTGTTATGTTGTTTCGGATATAAAAAACGGCGATGTGCGGCATAAAAATGAAAAAGCGGTTGCGTCCGGCGGCTCGGCTTCGCATTAATAAATAAAGAAGCGATGCGGTTAGCCATGGTAAGCAAAGTTGTCGCCAAGATTGCTTTTTGGCGTCAAATCTCTTATACAGCCCCACAAAACCGCACACCAACCCCGACGGGTGCAACGAGGATAAAAGTTACAGCATGGGCAAATCACTGGTCATCGTAGAGTCTCCGGCCAAGGCCAAGACCATTAATAAATACTTGGGTAAAGACTACGTGGTGAAATCCAGCGTCGGTCATATCCGCGACCTGCCGACCAGCGGCAGTGCCAGCAGCGAACCCAAGAAACCCGTTATTCGCGGCATCAAGCTCAGCGAATCCGAGAAGGCTGCCAAGGATCGCAACGCCTTGTTTGCCCGCATGGGGATCAATCCGACCAATGGCTGGCAGGCGAATTACCAGATTTTGCCCGGCAAAGAGAAAGTCGTCAGTGAACTGCAGAGTCTCGCCGCCAAGGCCGACACCATCTATCTCGCAACCGACTTGGATAGAGAGGGAGAGGCGATTGCATGGCACCTGCGCGAGATCATCGGCGGTGACGAGAGCCGCTACAAGCGGGTGGTGTTCAACGAGATCACCAAGAGCGCGATCCAGGAGGCCTTTGCCCAGCCGTCCGAGTTGAACATGCACAGGGTCAATGCCCAGCAGGCCAGGCGCTTCCTGGACCGGGTCGTAGGCTACATGGTCTCCCCGCTGCTCTGGAAGAAGCTGGCCCGCGGCCTCTCCGCCGGTCGGGTGCAGTCGGTGGCCGTGCGCCTCATCGTCGACAAGGAGCGCGAGATCAAGGCGTTCGTGCCGGTGGAATTCTGGGACTTGCATGCCGACTTGATGACCGCCGGGGACGAATCCCTGCGCATGGAAGTGCTCAGCCGCAATGGTGCCGACTTCAAGCCGGTGACCAAGGCCGAGACCGATGCCGCCCTGGCCGCCCTGAACGGGGTGGATTACAAGGTCATCAGCCGCGAAGACAAGCCGACCGGTTCCAAGCCCTCTGCTCCCTTCATCACCTCCACCCTGCAGCAGGCCGCCTCGACGCGTCTGGGCTTTGGGGTGAAGAAGACCATGATGATGGCTCAGCGTCTCTATGAGGCCGGTTACATCACCTATATGCGTACCGACTCCACCAACCTCAGCAAAGAGGCGGTCGAGGCGGTGCGTGACTACATCACCACCCAGTACGGCGCCCCCTATCTGCCAAGCGAGCCGAACCTCTATGGTTCCAAAGCCGGGGCCCAGGAGGCGCACGAGGCGATCCGTCCCTCCAACGTCACCCTGACCACCAGCGAGCTGGAAGGGATGGAGTCGGACGCGGTGCGGCTCTATGACCTCATCTGGCGCCAGTTCGTCGCCTGTCAGATGACCCCGGCCCAGTACGATGCCTCCACCCTGACCGTCAAGGCCGGTGAGTTCGAGCTGAAAGCCCGTGGCCGTATTCTGCGCTTCGCCGGTTGGACCAAGGCGATGCCGCCCATGGGCCGCAAAGGCGAAGATACCCAGTTGCCAGCGGTGACCGTCGGTGAGGCGCTCAAGCTGATCAAGCTGGACCCTCGCCAGCACTTCACCAAGCCGCCTGCTCGCTTTACCGAAGCGGCCCTGGTGCGCGAACTGGAAAAACGCGGTATTGGCCGTCCATCCACCTACGCGTCCATCATCTCCACCATAGTGGACAGGGGCTATGTGCGGGTCGAGAGCCGCCGCTTCTTCGCCGAGAAGATGGGGGAGATAGTTACCGATCGTCTGGTGGAGAACTTCGTCGAACTGATGAACTACGAGTTCACCGCCAAGATGGAGAACAAGCTCGATGAGGTGGCCCAGGGGGAGCAGGAGTGGAAGGACGTACTCGATGCCTTCTTCGCCGAGTTCACTGAAGAGCTGGCCCAGGCCGACAAACCCGCTGAAGAGGGGGGCATGCGCGCCAACCAGATGGTGCAGACCGACATCGACTGCCCGGATTGTGGGCGCAAAATGGGCATTCGCACCGCCACCACCGGGGTCTTCCTCGGTTGCTCCGGCTATGCCCTGCCGCCCAAAGAGCGCTGCAAGAAGACCATCAACCTGGTCTCGGCGGACGAGTTCGTCTCCGCGGCCGATGGGGAAGAGGCCGAAACCGAGGCACTGCGCGCCAAGCATCGTTGCACCCTCTGTGGCACCGCCATGGATGCCTACATCATCGATGAGACCCGCAAGCTGCACGTCTGTGGTCGCAACCCCGACTGCGAGGGTTACGAAATCGAGAAGGGCCAGTTCAAGCTCAAGGGCTACGAAGGACCCAGCATAGATTGCGACCGTTGTGGCAGCGAAATGCAGCTCAAGAACGGCCGTTTCGGCAAGTACATGGGCTGTACCAACGAGACCTGTAAAAACACTCGCAAGATCCTGAAAAATGGCGATATTGCACCACCAAAAGAAGATCCGGTGCCGCTGCCAGAGCTCAAGTGCAGCCAGTCCGATGCGCACTTCGTGCTCCGTGATGGCGCGGCGGGTCTGTTCCTCGCGGCCAGCAATTTCCCGAAATCCCGGGAGACCCGAGCTCCCCTGGTGGAAGAGCTCAAACGCTTCAAGGAGCGGCTCTCGCCCAAGCACCAGTACCTGGCCGATGCCCCGGCGTCAGATCCTGACGGTAACGCATCCATCGTCCGCTTCAGTCGCAAGACCAAGGAGCAGTACGTGATGACCGAGGTAAACGGCAAGGCGACAGGCTGGACGGCCCACTACGACAATGGCAAGTGGCAGGAGAGTCTGGCCAAGGCCAAGAAGGCCTGATCCCTGTATGTCGATAGGCCCCGCATAACGCGGGGCCTTTTTCGTTTATGGGGATATACTGCAAAAGCTGCAAGGTAGCGGCAGGCAAGACAAGGAGTCAAAGATGGATATCAACGAGATCCGGCCAGGCATGAGCTGCCTGACGCGCGAGGGGGTTGGCTACGTGCTGGAGGTCGACAGACAGAGCCAGCTGGTGTTGCTGCAGCGGGAGGCGGAAACCATACCCGTGCAGGTTCGCAGTGACGAGATCCTCTCATCTCGCGAGGGATGAGCCCTATCATGGGGCTCGTCATGGGCGCCATGTCATGGCAAGGGATCCCTAGAAGGGGATCAGGAACAGCAGCTCGGCGAGATCGGGCTGCCACTGCCACTCCTTCATTCTGACCCGTCCCCCCATCACTGGCACCCCCTCCTGTTGCAGGCGCCCCGTCTGTTCGTCGAATCCCACCGATCCCTTGGGCAGGGAGAGTTTGCCCCCGGCCCCCAGCACGCGGTGCCAGGGCAGGGTTTTCTGGGTCTCTCTGAGTACCTTGCCGACCAGACGAGCCCGGCCTGGCAAGCCGGCGAGATCCGCTACCTGGCCATAGCTTGCCACCCGACCGGCCGGTATCAGCGCCAGTATGGCCTCTATCCTGGCCTGTTTGGTGAGCCCGGTTTCCGTTCCTTGCATGGCTGATCATTTTCCATAACGACAAAGGCGCCATTGTGGCGCCTTTGTCGTTATGGGGGCAAGTTTGGCAAAGGCTCCATGTTGGTGGCGCCTGTGTCGTCAGCTGGGCAAGTGTGACAAAGGCCCCGTTATGGGGGCAAGGTCAGCCGAAGGTCTGGCTCAGCCCCTTGAGCTGGCTGGACTGGTTGAGCAGTGCCTGACTCACCTCATCGACCTCGCGCATCTTGTGGCTGTTGTGCTGGGAGTGCTCGGAGATGGAGTGGATGTTGCGGCTGATCTCTTCAACCACGGCCTGCTGCTGCTCGGCGGCTGCTGCTATCTGGGCCCCGCAGGCACTGACTTGCTCTATCTCTTCCAGCACCTGATGCAGGCTGCTTGATCCCTGGCGGGTCAAGTCGGCGCAGGTGCGGGTCTGCTGCAAGTTGGTCTGCATCATCGCCTGCCACTGGGTCAGGGTCTGCTGGATCTGGTTGATGCTGCCCTGGATCTGCTCGGTTGCCTTGTGGGTGCGGGTGGAGAGGGTGCGCACCTCGTCGGCCACCACGGCGAAGCCACGGCCCTGTTCGCCAGCGCGAGCGGCCTCGATGGCGGCGTTGAGGGCCAGCAGGTTGGTCTGATCGGCGATGCCCTGGATTTCGCTCATCAGGGTACCGATCCGTGCCGACTCCTCGGCCAGGCTGACGGCCGCCTGATACGCCTGCTCGGCCTGACCGGTCAGGGCGGTGATCTGGCGTTCGGTCTGCGCGAGTTGATCATCGGTCTGCAGGCAGCGGCTGCGAGCCTCGTCCACCTGACCGTGGGAGTCCTGGATATTGCGCGCTATCTCCTGGGCCGTACTGGCCATCTGGGTCATGGCGGCCGCCATCTGCTGGGTCTGGGCATCCTGCTCGCCGATGGCGCTGCAGGCCTGACCCGAGGCGAGTTTGAGGGAGCTGGCGAGTTGTTGCAGCGGCATGGTGGCATCATTGACCCGGCCCAGCACCGTCTTGAGCCTTGCCTCGCCCATCTTGAGGTGGAAATCGGCAATGGCCACCTCTTCCCCCCCCGAATAGACCTGACGGGTCAGGCTGTCATAGTCGTGGCGCAACCCGCGCAGATAGTGGCGGGTGCCGATCAGCTCGTCGCGATAGAGGAGACCGAGCAGCAGCAAGGGCATTGGCATCAACAGCGCCGCAGTTGTCCCGGCCATTTGCCAGGCCAGCACCACCAGGGCCGCGAGACCAGCCAGCGCCAACCCGGGCCGCAGGCGGGTAAAGGAGACGCTCATGGAGGTTGCGCCCTGCTCCGCTTGGCGCAGGGTGCGGTAGATGGTGCTGGCCCGCTGGATCAGGGCGGGGGTGGGCTTGCAGCGCACCGACTGGTAGCCGCTGATCTTGCCCTCCTCATAAAGCGGGGCGACGTAGGCATCGACCCAGTAGTAGCGACCATCCTTGCAACGGTTCTTGACCATGCCGCGCCAGGGTTTGCCTGCCTTGAGTTGCAGCCAGAGGTCGGCGAAGGCGGCCTTGGGCATCTCGGGGTGGCGGACCAGATTGTGATGCTGGCCAATCAGCTGTTCCCGGGTATAACCGGCCACCTCGCAGAAGTGCGGATTGGCATAGGTGATCACCCCACGCAAGTCCGTGATAGAGACGAGTTGGACCGAGTCGGGGAAGGTCACTTCCTGGTCGATCAGGGGAGCCGGCTGATTGGGCATGGGAGAGTTCCTTTCGTATGGGCGAGCGTTGTTATTATTATCGGCTTCAATCGAGATCCATTAAGGGCTGCTTATGGGATTTACAGGGCAACAGGTGGATAATATGTATCCATATGGCACGTTAAAAGCCGCGCAAAGTGTATGTCTTTTGATGCGAAGAAGTAAACAAGAGGTTGGGGACGGGATAAAAAAAGGCGGCCGCGCAGACCGCCAAACAGAGTGACAACATTACCTTTGCGGTGTCCGGTAGCGCACCTGCTGCTGGTCGAGTATCGCCAGTTGACCGGGCAACCGGGCACAGAAGTGCGCCCAATCCTTGTCACTCGGCAGACTCCAGGCGACTTCCGCCGTGGCCAGCATGCGTGGGAACAGCATATAGTCGAGTCGGTCACGGGTATGGACCAGCTCGGACCACAGGGGGCTCAGCACCCCCAGGATGTTATCGTTGGCATGGAAATCGGCTGGGGCAGGGTCACAGGAGTAGACCTGCTCCAGATTGGGAGTGCCTGCCCAGTAGAGGCCAGGTTCGTCAATGTTGTCGTTGCAGGCGAGATCCAGATAGAGGTACTGGGCCGCCGCCATCAGCACAGGATACCCCTGACTGGCAGCGTCCAGGCCCGCCTGGAAGCTGGTCCAGGCACAGATGATGGCCTCTTTGCCCACCTTGTCCCCTTGCAACACCTCCTCCCAGCCCACCATCTGTCGCCCCTTGGCGGCAAGATAGTCCTGACAGTGGCGCAGCAGGTGACCCTGCAATTCCCGGATGTCCCGATAGCCCTGCTGCTGCATCAGCGCCTGGCAGGCCGGGCTGTCGGTCCAGACGCCGTGGGGCACCTCATCGCCCCCCATGTGCACCAACTTGCTCGGGAACAGCTCGCACACTTCGTCCATGACCTTGTCGAGGAACTGATAGGTTCCGGGCAGCGCCGGGTTGAGCACGTTGTCGTCAAAAAATTGCACAGACAGGTAGCGGGAGTGATCCGCAGGCTCGATCAGCAGTTCGGGCAGCGCCTTGATGGCGGCATGGCAGTGGCCGGGAATGTCGATCTCCGGGATCACCTCGATGCCGAGGCTCGCGGCGTATGCGATCAGCTCGCGGGCTTCATCCTGGCTGTAGAAACCGCCGTAGCGCGGCGCGCCGCCACTGAGTTGGGGGCCGATGGCCAAGCCGTGACCACGCCAGGCGCCCACCTCGGTCAGGGCCGGGAAGGCCTTGATCTCGAGGCGCCAGCCTTCGTCATCGGTCAGGTGCCAGTGGAAGCGGTTGAATTTGTAGAGGCTCATCTGCTTGAGCAGGCGCTTGAGGCTCGCCATCGGCTGGAAGTGACGGCCGCAATCCAGATGAATGACCCGCAGGCCAAAGCGCGGTTCATCTTCTATCTCGATGCAGGGCAGGCTCTCGCCATGTTGCAGATACCATTGGGCCAGGCTGACCAGGCCATGACGCCAGCCCGTGAGGCCGGCGGCGGCAATCTCGACCCCTTGTGGCGTGATGTGCAGGCGATAGGCCTCATCGGCCAGTCCGGCTTCGATCAGGGTGATTTCGGCGTCGTGATCCTGCTCAAGGGCCAGGGAGGTCAGTTCGTTGAAGTGGCCGAGCAGGGCGCTGAGGTTGCCCGGCCCCCTGACATGAGCACGCTCGGCGAGCCGAAAGTAACTCTCCTCAAGGCGCACCAGGCGACGGGGCTGCGGCACTATGCCGTGCTCGCTATCGACGCTGGCCAGTTCAGGTTGCACTGACGCGGGAGAGTCGAGACCGAGCTCCTGGCTTGCCACTGTGACGGGGATGATCTGGGGACCATGCTGGGACTCTGGCAGGCTGAGGAAGAAGCCTTGCGGCATGTCGGTGAGGTGTTTGAACACCGTCTTGCGACAGCAAAGTGCCAGCTCTCGACTCCCCGGGTGGGGGGCTATCACCTTGTAAGTGCCGCTCTGGTGGATGAGTTCACCCCCTTTCAGGCTGCTGGCGTCTACCTGACGGCCGAGGCAGAAGTGCAGTTGCCAGGGCTCGCTCGGCAGCCTGTCCAGGGTCAACAAGACCCAGACGTCCTCTTCATCGCGGCGTTCGATGGCAATGGTGATCAGGGGTGTAGACATGGCAGTTCCTTCCGTTTCGCAAAGAGGATGGCGCCTTCCAGGGCATCCGCCTGCGGGGTGACAAGGGGAAGATGGCCGAGGCGAGGGCGCAGCCGCTCTCCTATGCCACCGAGCAGGGCGACCTGGTTGGCACCTTGTGCCAGCATGCCGCCAATCAGGGTCTCGAGCTGATCCCGGGTTTCAGCCAGCAGGGCTTGGGCGAGGGGATCCTCGTCCTTTGCCGCCTCGAACACCCAGGGGGCGAAGCGGCCATAGTCGGCCGGGATCGCCTGGGCCGCCCAACGGACCAGCGCCGCCTGATCCCGTCCGAAGTGGTCGAGCAGGCGTACCGCCAGCAGGCTGGGGGCCAGTATGCCGTCGTGGCAGAGCAGGGATTGCTGGATGGCGCGCAGGCCCAGCCAGGCACCGCTGCCCAGATCCGAGATGGGGAAGCCGCGGCCCGAACAGGTGCGAATGCGGCCTCCCTGAAAGATGAGCCCGACCGAGCCGGTGCCGGCGATGAGAATGGCCCCTTCGTCGCCGCCAAAGGCACCCAGGCAAGCGCCGAAGGCATCCGAGGTCAACCGGGTTTCGGCAAAGGGCAGGGGCTGGGCCAGAAAGTCCCGATAGCAGCTCTCCAGCTCGGCGGAGGCCAGCGCCAGCCCGGCGCTCATCCGGGCCAGGGCCGAGTCCGGCAGCCGGGCCGCCGTCATGGCGCCCTGCACCGCACCCAGCACATGGCGTTGGGCCAGATCGATGCCCAGTTCCAGATTGGAGCCGGGGGCGCGTCCCTCACCGAGCAACTCGCCTTTCTGGTTGCGAATGCGAGCCCGGGTATGGGTGCCGCCACCATCGACGCCGACCCAGTAGGCGATGTTATCGGGCAACACAGGGTGCTTACTCATGACGAGTCCCCTGCCAGCTGATCGCCAAGGCAAACCAGGCGCCATGGGGGATCCACTGTTCGCCCCAGCGCCAGTTTTGATCCAGGCGATCCCGATATTCATCGGGGATGAAGGCGACATCGGCCTCGTCCTCGAAACCCGAGGTGATGCCGTTGCAGATGCCGCCCGGGGCGCTGGGGTAGCCCGCGGTGTAGCCCGGGTTCTTGATGCCGTGCCCGATGAGCATGCAGGCGTCGAAGGGATTGAGCCCCAGGATCCAGTCCAGTTGTCGTTGACCGTGGGCGTCGAGGGAAGCGGCCAGATCCGGCAGCCGGGCGGCGGCGGCAAAGGCCGCGGCGGCCAGGGAGGCCAGCCGGGCGTTCTCCCCTTGCCACCAGTAGCCTGACTCGTTGTGATGGGGCATAAAGAAGCTCACCCGAGGTGCCTCATCCACCCCTTTCACGTACTGGCGGGCGAGGGCGAAGGGGTTGCCGGGACGCCCGGTCAGGGCCAGCTCGGCGAGCAGGGCCTGGCGCACGACGAGTTCGGCCCTGGCGATGCGGTCGGGATCTGTCTCCAGCGCCAGGTATTCGAGCAGGGCCAGTACCGGCAAGCCTGCCTCGGCGGCATGGTAGTAAGGGCGCGAGCCATCCTGGTTCGCGCTCCAGTAGTGACCAAGTGCGTCGTGGGGGCGCAAGCGGGCACAGAGCCGCTCGGCCCAGTGACGCGCCTCGGCCCGCCACTCATCCCCGAGGCTGTGCGTCAGCTCGACCGCAGCCAGGAGGGCGCAATACTCATCGATGATGTTCTCCTGGCCATCATCCAGATAAGCAAAGTTGTGCTCGCGCAGGTGCAGGTAACCGCGCCGGGCCGCCTCGCCATACTCGGCCTGTGCGAAGTCACCACTCACCCCGGCCCGGGCGGCGCGGGCCAGGGCGGCGATGGCCAGGCCCCCACCTTGGCGAAAGCCCGCCTGCCAGCTGCCGGATTTGAGCCCCTGCTGGGTGGCGTAGGCGCACAGTTCGCGCTGGGTGACATCCTTGCTCCACTTGTCAAACAGCGTCATGTAGAAGAAGCCGGACTCGTCTTGCATGCGGCACAGGAAGTCGGCGCCGTGCAATCCCTCATCATCGAGACGCTTGCCCAGGTTCAGGCTGTCGATATCCTGACGTCGGGCCAGCAGCTCCCGGCTCTTGAGCAGAGACCAGACCACCAGCGGGGTCTGCTGGGGGTTGAGGTAGTTGGCGTAGGAGAGGTGACTCAGGTACTTGCTGACATCGCCGCTGGCGTCATACCAGCCACCGTGCACGTCACGGCGTTGCTCGCCGCCGAACAGGGGGGCGGCTCTGTCCGCCTTGTCATATTGGCCGCTGCAACGCTGACCCTTGAAGTAGTGGATGACGTCAGACAGGCAGTGCTGGGTCAGTAACCGCTCACCCAGCCGGAAGCGGGCGGAGCGCACTATGCCATGGGCGGTGATCACCTCGAGCCGGTAGTCGCCGGCCTGGGTGACTGCGCTGAAGTCGATGACCCAGAAGGCCCGTTGCTGCCAGCCCGGGACGCAGACCTCCTCGTTGAGGGGCTTCTCAAACAGGGCAGGGCCGCCGGTCAGCGGCAGCAATCGCGCCAGGCCCTCCTGGATCTGGCCGGGCCGGGTCTGCAGCAGTGCCTGCTTGCGACCCTGACACTCATAACCCACCTGATTGACTAGCAGTTCCATCGATACCTCAACATTCGGGGAAGGGCACAGAGGATGGATGAGCGGTGCAGGCATGAGGTACTCCCCGCATCTGCGATGCCATCTCGCCTCTGTATTTGATTCAGGAAGGGGACGGCCCAAGGCCGCCCCTTCGGGCTTATTCGTGCAGGTAGCAGCGCACGAAGTGATTGTCGGCAAGCTTGGTGACGGGCGGCATGGCCTCCTTGCAGCGGGTCATCACCTGGTTGCAACGCCCGGCGAAGGGGCAGCCATAGGATTCCGGCGTCCAGAGCGGGATCTCCCCCTTGCGCCCGCCTTCGAGCTCGGCGTGGATGCTCTTCTCGGGGTCGGGCACCGCCGAGATGAGCAGCTGGGTATAGGGGTGCTGCGGGTGGTGCAGGATCTCGTCCACCTCGCCCCACTCCACCATGTGACCCACATACATCACCGCCAGATCCTCCGCCACGTAGCGGGCGGTGGCGATGTCATGGGTGATGTAGAGCATGGAGACCCCGAGCTCGTTCTTCATCTGCTCCATCAGGTTGAGGATGCCGATGCGAATGGAGACGTCGAGCATGGAGGTGGGCTCGTCGGCGAGCACCACTTCCGCCTCCACCGCCAGGTTGCGGGCGATGTTGACCCGCTGGCGCTGGCCGCCGGAGAGCTGGTGCGGGTACTTGGCCGCCGTTGCCTTGGCCGGGGTCAGCCCCACTTTCTCCAAGAGGTCATGGACCATGTCCGGCAGATCTCTCTTGTCGAGCACCTTGCTGTGCAGCAGCAGGGGGCGGGCGATGTGGTGATAGATGGTATGGGTCGGGTTGAGCGAACCAAACGGATCTTGCCACACCATCTGCACGCTCTGACGGTAGTCGAGCAGGGCGGTGCCCTTGTTGAACTCCTCCAGATCCCGGCCGCGATAGAGGATGCGGCCGCTGGAGAGCTTGTACATCTTGGCGATGATCTTGGCGATGGTGCTCTTGCCCGAGCCCGACTCCCCCACCACCGCCAGGGCGCGGCCCTTGTGCAGGTTGAAGGTGATGTCGGAGAGGGCCCGCATCTTGCCGCTCTTGATGGCATTGGAGTTGACCGAGAAGTCCTTGTAGAGGTGCTCGACTTTGATGATGGGAGCCTGGGTATCGGCGATATGCATGGAAGACTCCTTAACAGCCAGCGGCCTGAGCGAAGATCAAAGGTTCGGATGCCAGCTCGTCATCGGCCAGGCCGTCGGCGTAGAGATGGCAGGCGGTTTGTTGGCCGGGGCGAATTTCGGCCAGGGCCGTGTACTCCTGACGGCAACGCTCGTGCACCTTGGCGCAGCGCGCCTGGAAGCGGCAGCCCACCGGCACCTCCAGCAGGTTGAGCGGGGTGCCGGGTATCCCTTCCAGCACGGTTTTCGGGCCGTGCAGGGGCGGGAAGGAGTTGCCGAGTCCCTTGGTATAGGGGTGCAGGGGCGCGGTCAGGATCGCCTTGGAGGGGGCGACTTCGATCAACTCCCCGGCGTACATGATGCCGATGCGATCGCAGAACTCGACCATGAGCGAGAGATCGTGAGTGATGAACAGGATGGAGAAGTTGAACTTCTCCTTGAGGGCATAGACCTTCTGCAAGATCTCCCGCTGCACCACCACATCCAGGGCCGTGGTGGGCTCATCCATGATCAGCAGTTCGGGGTTGAGGGCCATGGCGATGGCGATCACCAGCCGCTGACGCATGCCGCCCGAGAACTGGTGCGGATAATCCTTGAGCCGGCTCGGATGGATGTCGACGATGGCGAGCAGCTCCTGGGCGCGCTTGATCGCCTCATAGCGGGTCAGCTTGGGGTTGTGGGCTTGCAGCACGTCGCAGAACTGCTCCTCCATGCGCAACACCGGGTTGAGCGCGTTCATGGCGGACTGGAACACCACGCTCGCCTGACGCCAGCGGTAGCTGCGCAGCCGCTCGTCGTCGAAGCCGAGGATGTTCTCCCCCTTGAACAGGATCTCGCCGCCGCTGATGTAGGCGGGCGGCTTGTGCAGCCGGGCTACCGAGAAGGCGACCGTGGACTTGCCACAGCCGGATTCACCGGCGAGGCCGAACACCTCCCCCGGCATGATGTCAAAGCTGACCGAATTGACGGCGCGCACGTCGCCGCTCTCGGTGATGTAGTCGACGCACAGCTCGCGCACCGACAGCAGGGGTTGTTGCGATTTCATGCTGTCTTCTCCTGGGCTGCGATGGGGGTGACGGGGGTGGCGAGCTGTTTCCAGCGACGCAGACCTTTGTGGGAACGCAGCTGCGGGTTGGCTATCTCATCGATGGCGAAGTTGAGCAGGGCCAGACCGGCGCCCAAGGTGGCGATGGCGAAGCAGGGGGCCAGAATTTCCCACCAGGCGCCCACCAGGATGGCACTGGAGGTCTGGGCGTTGTAGAGCATGATGCCCCAGCTGACCACGGTCGGATCGCCCAGGCCCAGGAACTCCAGGGTCGCCTCGGTGACGATGGCGTAGATGATGGAGCCGATGAAGCTCACCCCGATGATGGAGATGAGGTTGGGCAGGATCTCCACCAGGATGATGCGCCAGGCCGGCTCACCCAGCACCTCGGCGGCGATGACGAACTCTTTCTCCCGCAGGGCCAGGGTCTGGGCGCGAATGACCCGCGCCCCATAGGCCCAGGACGTTAACCCTATGATGAGGGCTATCACCAGGGGGGATGCCTCCCCGATGAAGCTCGCCAGCACCAGCAGTAGCGGCAACCCCGGGATCACCAGCATGACGTTCATCAGGAAGGTGAGGCACTCGTCGATGAGGCCGCCGAAGTAACCGGCGGTGATGCCGATGCCGATGGCCAGGGCGCAGACCAAGAGGCCTGCCCCGAAGCCCACCATCAGCGAGATGCGGGCGCCATTGGTGAACTGGGACCAGATATCGTGCCCCATGCGGGTGCTGCCCATCACGTACTCGGCACTGGGCGGCTGGTGGGGACGGGCAACCCGCTTGGTCGGCTCATTGCTGGCGAGCAGCGGAGCAAACAGGGCCATCAACACGAAGGAGACGACGATGGCGAGGCCGAAGGCGGCCTTCTTGTTGCCCAGTAAAATCTTGAGGATGGTAGGCATACGCATCTTATTTACCTCCGGTACGAAGACGGGGATCCAGGAAGACGTAGAGCATGTCGGCCAGGAAGTTAAAACTGAGCATGGTGATGGTCATGATGAGCAGCTGCCCCTGAATGAGCGGGTAGTCGCGCGCCAGGATGCCCTGGTAGAGGGTCAGGCCCAGTCCCGGGTAGTTGAAGATGACCTCGGTGATGAGGGAGCCGCCGATGACGAACCCCAGCGCCATGGAGAGCGCGGTGACGCTTGGCAAGATGGCATTGCGGGCACCGTAGTTGAAGATGACCCGTCTGTTGGAGAGCCCCTTGGCCTTGGCCATGGTGATGTAGTCTTCCCCCAGCAGGTTGATCATGTTGTTGCGCATGGTGATGAGGAAGCCCCCCACCTGCACGATGGCCAGGGTGCCGACCGGCATGATGGCGTGCAGCATGATGCTCTTGATGTGCTCCCAGCCATAATCGGCGGTGATCTCGGGGCTGTAGGCGTAGCCGATGGGCAGCCACTCCAGGCTGACCCCGAACAGGAACAGGGCGAGCAGGGAGACCACCACGGGGGGGATGGCCTGCATCACCAGGGTGAGTGGCGAGAGGATGCTGTCCATGCGGCCACCCCGGTACCAGGCGGCGAAGATGCCGACGATGGAGCCGAAGGAGAAGCTGATGATGGTGGAGGTGCCTACCAGGAACAGGGTCCAGCCGATGGCGCGACCCAGTACGTCGGCAACCTGCTGCGGGTAGTAGCGCACCGAGGTGCCCAGATCCCAGGTGAAGACGCTCTTCACATAGGTCAGAAATTGAGTGCCAATCGGACCATCTACAAAGCCGAAGGTGGCCTTGAGTGCCTCGAGGGCTGCGGGTTCCATCATGGCGCCGGCCCGGGCAAACATGACGGAGACGGGATCCCCTGGCATGGCTCTGGGTAGCAGGAAGTTAATGGTGGCGGCCACCAGGAAGGCGACCAGATAGAAGGAGAAACGTCTTAGTATAAATCCCATGATGATACCTTTTACTGCAAGTCTGCCCCGCACCGGGCATAGCTACCCCAACCCCGGCAGATCCGGGAAGTGGGCAGGCGGCGGGGAAGAAGGCCCCCCGCAGGGGGCCAGGAGGATTTAGCTGTTCGGCTTGAGGGACAGCACGTGCAGCAGACGCTCAGGCGTATCCGGGTGGAGCTGCGGTTTGGCGACCGGGTTGTCGGCGCTGAACCAGCCATGGAAGCGCTTGGTGCTGTACTCATACCAGGTCGGGTTGTTGAACACCGGGATGATGGTCTGGTTGGCACCGACACGTTCCTGGATAGCGAACATGATCTCTTTTTGCTTGGCAGCATCGGCGGTCTGGGTGAAGTCATCGATCAACTTGTCCAGCGCCGGATCCTTGTAGCGGTTGGCCGCGAAGCGGTTGCCACGCTCACCCATGTTGCGTGAGTGGAAAGCGGTCTCGAAGTACTTGTGCGGGTTGGCACCGGCAAAGTAACCCTGCAGGGCGACATCGAAGTCACCGGTGACCAGGGCGTCTGTCCAGACGGTGGCTTCCGGGGTGGAGGTCTTGGCGTTCAGACCCAGTGCCTGCAGGCCTTCGACGCCGATCTGGACGGTGTTGACCCAGTCGGTCCAGCCGTTGGGTACCAGCACCTTGAACTCGATCTTCTTGCAGCTCGGGGTGTCGAGGAACTTGTCGCCGTCACAATCTTTGTAGCCAGCCTGTTTGAGCAGCGCCTTGGCACCTTCGACATCAAACTTGCTGAACTTGCCGTATTTCTTCTCGACGTCCGGGTTATCCCAGGAGGCGAACGCCTTGCCCAAACCTGACGGATAGTCGTTGACTGTCGGGTAACCGTAACCGGCGATGTCCACCATGGACTGGCGATCCATGGCCATGGAGAAGGCGCGACGGAAGTTGATGTCGTTGAAGGCTTCGTGGTTGCCCGGGTTCTTGCTCTGGAAGTTGACGTTGAACGCCACTGTGCCGGAGGCCGGGAACCAGTATTTGTTGTTCTTGGGATCGTTGCCGACGTAGAGGCGCTCGATGTCCGGTACGAAGGAGCCGAACCAGTCAACATCACCCTTCATGACGGCGGCCAGCACCTGGTCATTGGTGGCCATCTGCGGCATGCGGATACAGTCGATGGCGAGGTTGGCGTTATCCCAGTAGTGCGGGTTGCGGCATTGGGTATAGAGCTGGGCGGAGAAGTTGTCCACTTCGGTGAAGGGACCGGTACCGACCGGCTTGTCGTTGGTGAAGGCAACCGGGTCCTTGACGGACTTCCACTGGTGCTCAGGCACTATGGGGATCAGCACCAGGTCGTTGACCACGTTGGTGTTGACCTCGGTCAGGTCGAACTTGATCTTGTGGTCACCCAACTTCTCGATGCCCTTGATCTGGGTCCAGATAGAGCGCTCATCCAGCGCCTTGTTGGCCTTGACCAGATTGAAGGAGAAGATGATGTCGTCGGCGGTGAAGGCTTCACCGTCGGACCACTTGACGCCATCGCGCAGGTCGAAGGTGACGGACTTCAGGTCATCGCTGAAGGCATAGTGGGTCGCCAGACGATAGACGGGTTTGCCACCCTGCATATCGTTGAAGATCACCAGCGGCTCATAGATGAAGTGACGGGTGGTGTGCAGCAGACCGGCCTGCAGGAAGGGGTTGAAGTTCTTGACCCAGGCTGTCTCCTGTTGGGCGACCATGGTCAGCACCGTCTTGTTCTCGGCGGCCATGGCACTGCTGGTGGCGCCAGCAATCATCAGGGTTCCCAGCATGACTGAGGTAGCTATTTTGGATACTTTGGCAAGCATATGTTTTCCTTTCTTATTGGTCTTCCATGTTTTGGAATGGAGCACCGACATCGCATGCTATGCATATCGGCCCTCTGTGTTGGGCAGGTTTTGCACCCTTGTCTTTATCTAATCCAACGCCCCTAGCAAAGCAGAGTTAACAGAAGAACAACAAGGCCTGATTTCGTCGATTTCGTAAAAACCAAAATTCTTTCGTCATTCTCGTTAAATTCCATTTCAAACCTTTTAAAATTATATACTTACATTTATTTACGCTAAACATAAAGTTCGCGTTTAAAAGCCATGCCAGCCGATTGTGTGACCTCGATCGTCCCAGATTTTTCCGTTGCCATCAGGGCTTTTTTTTACATTTGAAACAAGGTTGGAAAGTGCCAGGCAGGCCCTATCTTGCAGGTGATATTGATTATCACTCATCTGTTTTCAGGGCCGTTTGGGCGAGGGGGGAGCGAATGAGGAGACTGTGTCTGGGGATCCGGTTCCGACCCGCCGGCGATCTTGGTGAGCGCCATATTGCCTTACCCATCCTGGCTCGCAGTTGTGCACCAGCCAAGGGGACCGTTCGACTCTTTGGTTGGCAAAGAGAGAGCTATCAAGAAGGCACTCGGCGGGCTTGGGCCAGGGTTTGAGGCGATCACTGTGATGGGGTGGCTTTCTTTTGCATCACTGAGCCCGACAAGGCCTCAGCGGCCGTTATCGGTGCCGGAGCAGGCATCTCCTTGGGGGCCGGCGGTCAGCATGAAGGCGGCAAGGGCATCCCTGTCCATTGGCTTCTGGGGACGCCAGATATGGGGAGAACTGGAAAGTGGCAAAAGCATGGCCCCCATGCGCCCAACTGGCACCCACAGCCCAACCTTGGCTGGTCACCTGTGGCGCCGAGTCGGTCTCCTTATCTGAGCGCTGTCATGCCCCTGGCAGGTGGATCTGGCCCCATGAGGTTGGCGAGGGCGTCATTGGGCGATGCGGAGTTTGCTTTTAGTTCTGCCTGCCGATCATCTCTATCGATGATGGGGGGCGGATAAGCGCTCTGCCGAGCTTGGGGTATCAAGCGCGGCTCCTTGTTGGTGGCCTGGAGAGGGAGGGCGCGGATGGCAAGCGATGGGCGGCGGGGGGATGGGATCCCGTTGATGCGTGGTGGTGCTGGCGTGCTGGAGAAGGATGAATGGAAACGGGCCCCGCGGGGCCCGTGTTGTCAAGACTTAAATGAACCTTAGACGTTAGGTTTGAGGGCGAGCACGTGCAGCAGGCGCTCAGGGGTGTTGCTGTGTACCTGGGGCTTGGCGACCGGGTTGTCGGCGTTGAACCAGCCATGGAAGCGCTTGGTGTTGTACTCATACCAGGTCGGGTTGTTGTAGACAGGGATGATGGTCTGGTTGGCACCGACCCGCTCCTGGATCTCGTTCATGAGCACTTTTTGCTTGGCCAGATCCGCGGTCTGGCTGAAGCCGTCAATCAGCTTGTCCAGTGCGGGATCCTTGTAGCGGGGTGCCGCGAAGCGGTTACCACGTTCGCCCATGTTCCGGGAATGGAAGGCGGTCTCGAAGTAGTTCTGCGGGTTGGCACCGGTCAGGTAACCTTGCAGGGCCACATCGAAATCACCAGTGACCAGGTTGTCGGTCCAGACGGCTGCTTCGGGGGTGGCTGTTTTGGCATCGATCCCCAGCGCCTTGAGCCCTTCCACCCCGATCTGGACGGTGTTGACCCAGTCGGTCCAGCCGTTCGGCACTATGATCTTGAACTCGATTTTCTTGCAGCTCGGGGTATCGAGGAATTTGTCGCCATCACAGTCCTTGTAACCGGCTTCCTTGAGCAGGGCCTGGGCGGCCGCCATGTCGAACTTGTTGTACTTGCCAAACTTCTTGTCGACATCCGGGTTGTTCCAGCTGTCGAACAGTTTGCCAAGGCCGGACGGGTATTCGTTGATGGTGGGATAGCCGTAACCGGCGATGTCCACCATGGACTGGCGGTCCATGGCCATGGAGAAGGCGCGACGGAAGTTGATGTCGTTGAAGGCTTCGTGATTGCCCGGGTTCTTGGTCTGGAAGTTGACGTTGAACGCCACTGTGCCGGAGGCGGGGAACCAATACTTGTTGTGCTTGGGATCGTTGCCGACGTAGAGGCGCTCGATGTCCGGTACGAAGGAGCCGAACCAGTCCACATCCCCTTTCATGACGGCGGCCAGCACCTGATCGTTGGTAGCCATTTGGGGCATGCGAATGCAGTCGATGGCGAGATTGGCATTATCCCAGTAGTGCGGGTTGCGGCACTGGGTATAGAGCTGGGCGGAGAAGTTGTCGACCTGGGTGAAGGGGCCGGTACCGACCGGCTGGTCATTGGTGAAGGAGACCGGATCCTTGACCGATTTCCACTGATGCTCAGGCACCAGCGGCACCAGGGCTATCTGGTTGACCACGCCGGTATTGACGCCAGCGAGCTCGAACTTGACCTTGTATTGGCCCAGCTTCTCGACCCCGGTGATCTGGGTCCAGATGGCCCGTTCGTCCAATGCCTTGTGGGCCTTGACCAGGTTGAAGGAGAAGAGCACGTCATCGGCATCGAAGCCTTCGCCATCGGACCATTTGACCCCTTGACGCAGGTCGAAGGTGACCGATTTCAGGTCTTTGCCAAATTCATAGTGGGTAGCGAGCCGGTACTCGGGTCTGCCTCCCTGCAATTCGTTGAAGATAACCAGGGGCTCATAGATGAACTCCTTGGTGGTGTGCAGCAGACCGGCCTGCAGGAAGGGGTTGAAGTTCTTGACCCACGCCGTCTCCTGTTGGGCGACCAGGGTCAGCACAGTCTTGTTGTCGGCGGCATTGGCGGCCCCGGCAGAGAGCATCAGGCTCCCCAGCATGCAGGCGGCGGCGACCCGGGATACTTTGGCAAGCATATTATTTCCTTGTTATATGGACGTCCCTGTTGATCTTGTTGAGGGGCGCATGGCTGGCGCTCTACCTCATGTCTGGGTCTGTATGACCCCCCTTAGCTAAGCAGGTTTAACAAGAAAGAAACATTTAATCCTTACGTCGATATCGTAAAAATCCCCTTCTCGACGTTGAAAACGTCAATTTCATTTATTAGATGATTAACATCAATTGTTTAAGTTATTTGCTTTCGCGCAAAAAGTGCTATTTAAGCCCTGGGTTTGACGATAATGTGACGAAGATCTGGTCGGTTTTTATCCGCCCTTTGCATTCTTTGTTCTCTTGAGGAAAAAACCTGGTGCGGCTGCTGGGGCACTCTCCATGACGGGGGGGAGAGGGGGGAGAAAACGCCATCGCCAGCCCGCTTCTGATGCTCGTTCCCGGACAGGCAAGGCTCATGGAGGGCGATGTTCCCGGTGCTGGACCATGGACGATGACAGGGGGCTGCGCATGGGTCAGACGCCATCAGGCGGAGTCTGGGGCAGCGCCGCCAGGCCAGGAGTGGCTCCTTCAGCTCTGCTCATCTGTGGTTGCACGGTTTGCGGGTTGCATCTGGGGTGAGGGACCTTTAAGCGGGCCCATGGGGTTGACAGGGTTTGGGCCCGATGAGCGGAAAGGGGGCAAGGAGATGCGCCATCGTCTGTCCGGGGGGCCCTGGCAGCCTAGAGGAGGCGTCGATACAGAGAGGTGCTATACAGAGGGGTGACGAGTCAGCCCCGGGCAGTGCACTGAGCACGGGGCTGACTTGAGGGGCAACCTCGTCTCAGCCTGGACTGGGATATGGGGCCCAGCGCCTGCCATGGCACGTCTTGGGCAGAGGGAGAGGGGCCAGAGTGCCCGCTGCCAGCGGGCACTCTGGGTTGAGAGTGGCTTTTGAGGATCAGCCCTTGCGATTGGCGAGCTGGCGCAACAGCTGGGCACTCTGGTGCAGGCTCTGCTGCTGGGCTTCGCTCAGGGGGCACTGCTTGATCACGTACTCGGCCGTGGCGACCACCGTCTTCCAGCGTGGCGCCTTGGGCAGGGTATCCAGACTCAGATACTTGTCCAGGGTGCGGGTCTGGGGGCTGGATCTGTCCATGTAGACTCGCCACAGCTTGCTCTTCTCCGCCAAGACTATCTTGCCCTTGCCGGTGCTGTGTTGCCAGGCATCGAGGGAGAGGCGCATGGTGTCGACCAGGGCGTGGCGCAGGGGATCATCATCTTGCTGGCGGATCAGATTGTCGGCCAGGGAGCGGAACTCGCCACCGAGTCGGCTCAACTCCCCAAGCAAGTGTTCATCTTCGATGATGGCCTGACGTGACAGGCTCTTGAGGGCATTCTCCAGGGCCGCGACTCTGTGCTCATCCGGCGCGCTCTGGCTGCAGATGAGGGCATAGGCATGGCAACCATTGAGCTGGATAGGCAGGGCGCGCACCAGGGTGAGTTCACTCTGACCGGCCACGCAGAACTGCAGACTCTGTTCACCAAGGTTCGTCATATCCGGCCACTGGCTGTGCAGGGGCTGGCTCAGCCACTCATCGAGGGATTGCCCCTCCATGGCCTCGGGCTCCTGGCCGAGACGGGTGGCCAGGGCGCGGCTGGCAAAGAGCACTCTGCCCTGCTGGTCGATGAACACCATGGCATCCCCCCCCTCGCTGATGAGGGCGAGCAGGCGTTGCTGATCCTGACGCAGGCTCTCCTGCAGATTCAGTCTGTGTTCTATCTCCTGTTTGAGCAGTCGGTTTTCAACCAGGGTGGCACGGCCTTGTCTGGCCTCGAGCAGCGAGCGTACCCGGGCGAACAGCTCCTCCTTGCAGAACGGCTTGACCAGATAGTCGTTGGCCCCCGCATTGAAGCCCTCTTCGATATCCTTGGGCTGATTGAGGGCGGTGAGCAGCAGCACCGGCAATTGATCCTTGGGGCTCTTCTCGCGCAGGCGGCGACAGACATCGAATCCGGACAGGGTGGGCATCATCACATCGAGCAGCACCAGATCCACCGGCTCGGTGGCGAGCTTGGCCAGGGCATCATGGCCATCGCTGCTCGGCAATATCCGATAGCCGCAAGGTTGCAGCAGGTGGCGCAAGATGTGCAAGTTGATGGGCTCGTCATCCACCACCAGCAGCAAGGGCGCATCCGGCGGAGGGGGGGGCAGGTCTTCACTCTCCCATTCGGGCAGGTTCAGAGGGACATGGCGCACCAGTGGATGCTCTTTGGGACGCAACTCGCTCGGGCCGGGCAGGGCATCGTGATGGGAGAGCGGCAGGCTGAAGCAGAAGGTGGAGCCGACGCTCGGCTCGCTCTGCACCGTGAGTCGCCCTCCCATCAACTCGATCAACTGGCGGGTGATGGAGAGGCCCAGCCCCGCTCCCTGCTTGCCCGCTTCATGGCTCATCTGTACCAGGGGTTCAAAGATGTGTTCCAGATTCTCTTGGGCGATACCGATGCCGGTATCCGTGACCTTGATCCAGAGGAAGTGCTCATCCTGGCTGGCGCTCAGCACGACTTTTCCCTGAGGGGTGTATTTGATGGCGTTGCCGACCAGATTGTAGAGCACCTGTTCGAGCCGTTGCTCGTCCGCCAGTACGGCGGGCAGCGCCTGTGGCGTGATATCGACCAGGGTCAGCGGTTTGGCCTGTACCAGATGCTGGCAGAGATCCAGCACCAGGCGCACCACCCCCTTGGGGTTGACGGACTGGGAGTGGATCTCCAGCTGGCCATAGCGCATCTGGTGGTAATCGAGCAGATCGTCCACCAGCCGCGCCAGGCCATCGGCGCTCTTGATGATGAGACCCAGCTGCTGCTGTTGACCCTCGGTCAATTGCTGTTGACCGGCCAGCATGGCTTCCGCCATCCCCTTGATGCCATGGATGGGAGTGCGTAGCTCGTGGGAGGTGTTGGCGAGCAGTTCATCTTTGAGTTTGTCGGCCTGCTGCAGGCTGAGGTTCTGCTTGTGGGTCAGCTTGACCTGCTGTTGCAGCTCCTGAGTCTGGCGTTCGATCAAATCTATCTTGTCCCTCACCGAGCGCTGCATATGACGAAACGCCTGGGCGAGGCGGTCTATGTCATCTTCGGTGCGGGGGATGGCGATGGGGTGATCCAGGGCGCCATCTGCCACCTGTTCGGCGGCAGCCGTGAGGGAGCGCAGCGGTGCCGTGATGGAGTTGGACAGCCAGCGGGAGAAGAGAATGAGCAGCACCAGGGAGCCAACCCCGAGCAGCACGGAGAGCGTCTCCAGCTTGCGGATGGGATCATAGGCCTCCCGGGTCGATATCTCGGCGATAAAGGCCCACTCGGTATCGTACACCTTCACCTGGGTGTAGGCGGCCAGTACCTCATCCCGTTGATAGGACTCGAAAAGTCCGACGCCCTGCTCACCGGAGAGCGCCTTGAGGATAAGGGGGGTCTCCAGGGGGCGAAAGTCGGGGGAGAAGCTCTTCTCGACGCTGAACTCCGGTGCCAGCCAGGCATTGGCCCGCATCCGTTTGTCCGGGCCTATGAGGATGGTCTCGCCGGTTTCCCCCAGCCCTTCACGCTCCCCCATGATCTCGTTGAGCTTGTCCGGGCGCAGTTCGAAGATGACCACACCGCGCACATAGTCGTACTGCATCACGGGGGCGGCCAGGTAAGCGACCACTTCGCCGGTCAACTCATTGCGGCCGAAGTCGGTGAATTCGAAGATCTTCTGTGGTGATTCACCGCTGTCGAGCCGGCGTTTGATACGGGCGAAGGTGTCGCCAAGACCGCTCGACTGGTAGGGGCCTGAGAGTAAATTGGTGGCGAAGTTGGCACGCTTGGTGACCGAATAGACGACATCACCATTGATGTCGATGAGGAAGATATCGCTGTAGTTTGACTTGCGCACCATGTCGGCATAGCCACGGTGAAAACGCTGATGGACCCGGCCATACATCTCGTCCGCCAGGATCAGCGCACTGATGGAGGGTTCAATATCGCTGTTTTGGGGATCGGGTTTACGCAGTTGATCCCAGGAGCCGGTGATGTAGCGATTATGGGCCCGCAGGCGCGCCTCCTGGGGGGTGGTACCCAACTTCTCGAAGGCACCGGTGAAGCCATAGAAGCGACCGATACTGTTACCGGCAAAATCCTGCTGGGAGAAACCCATCACCTGAGCCTTGAGGTTGGCGAAATAGTCTTCCAGCTGGTTTTTCTTGATGTTACGCACCGACACCAGATGGTTCGAAGTCTGGGCGGTGAGATCCTTGCCGTGGGTGTGGAGGAAGAAGAGGGCGACCACCAGAAAGGGCACCATGCCCAGCATGAAAAACGCGAGCATCAGTTGTGTTTTGAGTCCGCGCGCCTTGAAGATCCATTTCATCGTATCAAGTTCTATTGAGAATCCAATTAGTAACTTTGCCAGTTTCGGGCCAAAGGCATTGTATTTCAATGGCTTTATCCTAAATTCGTCAGTGGGGTCACAGCGGGACGCGCTTTTTTTACCCAAAGCGAATAAAGCCTGAGCAAACGGTCGCGCCTCGGGGCTCGAGGCACAAAAAAGGGTTGTGCTGCCTGCGGGGGTACGTATAATGCGCCTCGTTGTCAGGCAAGACCGGGCAGCATGAGTTCAGGCGGGAATAGCTCAGTTGGTAGAGCACGACCTTGCCAAGGTCGGGGTCGCGAGTTCGAGTCTCGTTTCCCGCTCCAATTTATCTCATCGACACCAAGGATGAGATGTCAGTTACAGTATTGAAGTCTTGACCCTGTGGCGCGTTAGCAAAGCGGTTATGCAGCGGATTGCAAATCCGTTTAGTCCGGTTCGACTCCGGAACGTGCCTCCATTATCTCCTTCATTTCCCTCGTTCTAGCCCTGTTCCAATGCCATGTCACACCGATGTGACAGCCACTGCATATCCAGATATTTCCTCAATTCGATCATATCCTGCCGTTGCATGGGCGAACCTTGCGTGCTGATTTCATCCAGCTCGGCCATGCGTTGCTTGAGCAGACCACACTGCCACAGGCTGGCGGTAGGTACCCCCTTGTCAGCAAAGGCTATCCTGTCATTGACATTGCTGCGCCACTCCTGCCATTCGTTGTGGGCGAGCAGGCCGCACAGGCCGATGAGCACCATGTTCGCTATCTTCATCCGTCATCCCCCTGTCGTATCTGCTCTAACTCTGGTCAAGGGTGGCTGCTTGGGCAAACATTGTTATTGTTTAGTTAATAAACGTAATTAAGTTTCATCTCTGTCATTGAATGCAGGATTTGGCGGCCATATGGGTAAGAATGGTGTAGTAATTCAACAATTCATGGCGTAAACTTTGCTGAGTGGTCTTACCAGTGAGGCGTTCAATCATGTTTCATCCCTTCTCCCTGACTCGCATCATCCTGCGTCGCACCCTGGTGCTCCTGGTCGGCGTGCTGGCGTTTCCCATCATGCTGTTTCGCCGCGATCGGGCGCGTTTCTACAGCTATCTGCACCGAGTCTGGAGCAAAACCAGTACCAAGCCGGTCTGGTTGAAAATGAGTGAACGGGGCGACCGCATCTTCTACTGATGGGATAACCCCTCGGCACGAAAATAAAAAAGGCAGCAGCAGCTGCCTTTTTTTTATTTTATTTTTTCATTTAAAACATATTGTTAGGTTGTATTGAATGCAGGCTGTCCTGCCTGTTTGACATTTTTCTGACATTGCCTGAAAGATTAGTGGGCGGGGGCCGGTTCTATTCACTGAATCCGCGCCGCGGTTCATTCAACCCCGACGACCTCTATTCAGAAGGAATATGAACATGAAGAAATCGATCGCACTTGCCTCTGCCATGACCGGTCTGCTGGCCCTGGGCAGCCAGTTTATCGCCGCGCCCGCCATGGCCGCCGACGAGAAAGAGAAGTGTTTCGGCGTGGTCAAGGCTGGCCAGAATGATTGCGCGACCAAGACCAGCTCTTGCGCCGGTACCGCCAAGGCTGATGCGGCGGGTGATGCCTTCGTGGTCATGCCAAAAGGGCTGTGCGAAAAACTGGCTGGTGGCAGCCTGCAGCCGAAGTAAGCACTCATGGGGCGACGCGCGGTTGACGAGTCGCCCCTTCCTCCTGGTATGCAAGGGAGACAGGGTTGATGCACTCCTCCATCGGTATTGGCCTGCGCGCCCCGCACTACCAAGTCATGCTGGCAGAACGCCCCGATGTTGGCTGGCTGGAAGTGCACAGCGAGAACTATTTTGAGCCCCACAGCCGGGCCTTTCATGTGCTCAGTCAGCTGGCCGAGGATTACCCCATCAGCTTGCACGGCGTGGGCATGTCCCTGGGCTCCAGCGATACCCTCGATGGGGCCCATCTTGCCCAGTTGCGCGCCCTGCTCACGGCAATCAAGCCTGCGCGCATCTCTGAGCATCTGAGCTGGGGCAGTGTCGACGGCCGTCATTTCAATGATTTGCTGCCCATGCCCTACACCCAGCAGGCCTTGGTCCAGATGAGCGACAAGATAAAGGCGGTGCAGGATCAGTTGGGTCGCGAGCTATTGATCGAAAATCCCTCTTCTTACCTGCAATTTGAAGCAGGCATGCCGGAGTGGGAATTTCTGGCGCAGTTGCAGCAGCGCAGTGGCTGCGGCCTCTTGCTCGATCTCAACAACCTCTATGTCAGCGCCTTCAATCATGGTTTCCCTTGCACCGAGTACCTGGCAGCCATCGATCTCGATACCGTCAAAGAGATCCACCTGGCCGGCTTTACCGACAAATCCCTCGAGCAGGGCCACCTCTATATAGATACCCACAGTTGCCCGGTGGTGGAACCCGTCTGGGCGCTCTATCGCGATATCTGTGTCAGGCGGACTATTCCGACCCTGATTGAGTGGGATCTCGAGATCCCGGCGCTCACTGTGCTGATTGCCGAGGCGGACAAGGCCAGCGAGATTACCGAACTTACCATGGCTCGGCGCCAGGAGAGACACCATGTCTGAGCGGGTGACTGAGCAACCAGACCCGGGATCCGTCAGGGCGTTGCAACGGGAGTTTGCCGCCAGCCTGCTCGGCGAGCCAAATGAGGTCGCAGCACACATCCAGCCGGGACGCTTTCCTCCCGAGGCCTTGCTGCAGGTCTATCGAAACAACTTCATCCTCAGTCTCACCGAGGTGCTCTCCATCAGCTATGCCGCGAGCCAGGCCATGGTTGGGGAGGATTTTTTCAATGCCGCCGCCCGGGGGTTCATTCTGGCCAACCCGCCAGGAGAGGGCTGTGTGACCTGCTATGGCGCAGGGTTCGCCGACTGGCTCGAGAAGTTGCCGACCACGGCGCATCTGCCCTGGTTGGCAGAGTTGGCCCGCTTCGAATGGCAGTTGGAGCGAGCGAGCCTGTTGCCATTCGAGCATCGCCAATGGCCAGCGGAGGCGCTGGCTGCGCTGGCGCCGGATGAGTGGGACAGGGTACGTTTGCTGGTTGCCGACAATCTTCTCTTGCTGTCGGTGAGCGCCGACGTGGTCGGCCTGTGGCGGATGGCGTTGACGGGGGGCGAGGCTCCCCCCGAGCCGTTGCAACCATGCTGGCTGGCGCTGCAAAAACAGCCGGATTTCAGTGTCATCCCTGTGGCCATAGACGGCGCGCAGTATCAATTGTTGCAGGCCTGCCGCCAGGGGATCCCCCTGACCGAGCTCGATGAAGCGCTCAACCCTGGCGCACTTTTGCCGCAACTGGTGGCGCAGGGGCTGCTGGTGGCATTTTCACTCGACGCCGCACCGGGCGTTGACGATCAATAAGTAAACAGAAAGGAATTATCTGATGGAACATCTTATCGCCCGTGGTCAGCAACTGGCCGATCGTTGGCAGGGAACCCTGTCGGGCTGGGTATTGCTGCTGGCGCGGCTCTGGGTTGCCCAGGCTTTCTTTCGCGCGGGCTGGCTCAAGCTCAATGCCTGGGATTCGACCCTCTATCTGTTCGAGTTCGAGTACCAGGTGCCCCTGCTGCCCTGGCAGTGGGCCGCCTACCTGGGCACGGCCACCGAGCTGCTCATTCCTGTGCTGCTGCTCCTTGGTCTGCTGACGCGTCCCGCGGCCTTGCTGTTGTTTGGCTTCAATATCATCGCCGTCATCTCTTATCCGACCCTGTGGCCGAGCGGCTTCTTCGATCACCAGCTCTGGGGCTGGATGCTGCTGACCCTGGTGGTATGGGGCGCGGGTCCGGTCTCGCTGGATCGCTGGCTGATCACCAGACAGAGATAAGGCCATCGCCAGTCGGTTGAGAGGGCGCGAGAGCCAGTTGCCGCATTGAGTTGTCAGATGGAGATACCTTGATGCACCATGGTGCCGGTCATTGACCGGCATTTTTATGGGCCAGGGGAGCAGGGATGAAGATAGCCATACTGGACGACTATCAGGGGGCCACGCGCGAGCTGGCCTGTTTTGCCAAGTTGGCAGACCATGAGGTGACGCTGTTTCGGACTCCTGCCCAGAGCGAGGCCGAGCAGGTCGCGCGGCTGCGCCCGTTCGATGCCCTGGTATTGATCCGTGAGCGCAGCCAAGTCGATGAGAGCCTGCTCGCACAGCTGCCCCGGCTGCGGATCATCAGCCAGACCGGCAAAGTCAGCCAGCACCTGAGTCTTGCCGCCTGCAGCCGCCATGGGGTGCTGGTGGTGGAGGGGAGTGGCTCCCCTGTCGCGCCAAGCGAGCTGTGCTGGGCCCTGATCCTGGCGGCGAGCCGCCAGCTGCCCGCCTATTGGCAGGGGTTGCAGCAGGGACAGTGGCAAGATAGCGGCAGCCTGGGGCTGGGGCGCTCCCTGGAGGGGCTGACACTGGGTATCTGGGGGTTTGGCAAGATAGGGCGCAGGGTCGCGGCCTTCGGTCAGGCCTTTGGTATGACGGTGCTGGTGTGGGGCAGTGAGGCATCCCGCGCGGCAGCCTGCAGTGCAGGTTATCGGGCGGCGTCGAGTCAGGCGGCGCTGTTTCGCCATAGTGATGTGCTGAGCCTGCACCTGCGACTGTGCGAGGCCACCCGCCATTGTGTCACTGCTGCAAGTCTGGCATTGATGAAGCCCGATGCCCTGCTGGTCAATATCAGCCGGGCCGAGCTGGTGGTGCCCGGCGCTCTGCTGGCGGCGCTCCAGGCCGGGCGACCCGGCTTTGCCGCCCTCGATGTGTTCGAGTGCGAGCCCCCGAGCCAGGAGCCCTTGCTTGCCATGGCCAATGTGATAGGCACGCCCCACCTCGGTTATGTCACCCGCGACAGCTACGAGCTCTATCTGGGTCAGGCTTTTGACAACCTGATCGCCTTTGCCGCGGGCTCCCCCGTCAACATGGCGAACCCCGATTGTGGCTGGGAGACCAGGCAATGAATATCCGTCAGGCTACCCTGGCCGACATCCCTGAACTGGTCACGCTGCGCATGGCGCTCTTTGCCGAGCTGGGGGAGGCGTTGGGGGATCAGGGGGAGGCGCTGCATCAGGCCAGTGTCGACTATTTCAGCCGTGCCATGGCCGAAGGCAGGCTCATCTCCTGGATCGCCGAGGAAGGAGAGGCGGGGAGCGGGCTCTTGGCGGTGGGCAGCCTGGCCCTGTTCGAGCGGCCGCCGTACCCCGGCAACCTGCCTGGCCGGGAGGCTTATCTGCTCAACATCTATACCCGCCCCTCATGGCGAAGGCGCGGACTGGCTCGGCAACTGCTGGCTGCCATGACTCGCTACGCCGACCTGGCCAAGTTTGGCAAGCTGTGGCTCCATGCCAGCGAGGCTGGCCGCCCTCTCTATGAACAGGCCGGCTTCGTGGGGCATTCAGGCTACCTGGAGCGGCAGCCGGATTGACCGCTGCGGGCGGGCAAGATTGGGCCAGGTGGAATCGATCGACTCTTAGCTATAAGGGGGAGGGTTGGCGGTGCGTGCCCGGTACCATCTTGGTTAAGAGGTTGCCCTCAAGCAGAGGATGGCGAGAGATGCCACCTCCATTGTTGATTCATTGCGCGATCGCACCGTTAAACTGAACCCTGCCTGTACTGCCTCCCCCTTGCCGATTGTGACCCTCTCCCCCCTTGTTTAGGCTGGCCGCCTTTCGATGATTCAAGACGGCGGACATGACGGATATGGCACAACAGATAAGCAAGAAGGTGGCGTTGTCGCTGCTGCTGGCGATGGGCACCCTGGGGCTGGGTGGCTGCATGGGGCAGATGGGGCTCTCCTCCATGGTGACGAAAGGCAACCTCAAGGTGGTGGATAACCGTTATGGCCGCGCCGGCGTCTTCGTGCTGCTTTCACCCGTCTATGGCCTGGCCGCAACAGCGGATCTCTTCATCTTCAATACCGTGGAGTTCTGGTCAGGGACCAACCCCATCACCGGGAAGTCTCCTGCGCTGGTCGATCATAAGGTCGACACGGCCATCAAGGTGAATCAGCATCTGGACAGCTCCCTCAAGACAGTACCCCTGGCCAGCCTGCCCGCCGATGTTCGCAGCATGGACATTAGCTACCCGGATGCAGATAACGCCCTGATGGAGCTGCACTATAAGGATGGCAGCCGCAGCACAATGCGAGGCCAGCGCCGGGGCGATGTGGTCGATCTCTACTATCAGGGTCGCCTGGTCTCAACCCTGACCCAGGCGCAGCTGGCGACCATGAGTCGCACCGGACGCGTGGCCGCCTGAGCCACGCTGCCTCTGGGGGGATCCCGCTCCCATCCTGATGACAAAGCCCCGCTTCTGCGGGGCTTTGTCATTTTCGCGCCGCGGGGGTGGCGTATGGCTGCAGCACCAGTCCCAGCAAGCGCCCCAGGTGGCTGAGCTGCTCGGTGAGCTGCAGATTGAGCCAGAGGTAGCCGCTGATGGTGGCCTCGTCATCGGCCCCCGGGCGCACCTCGGCCTGCACCTGGGCGGCCGCCGCTTGCAATCGGGCGATGGCCTGCTCGGCGGCGCTGCTGTCGCCGCTCTTGAGCATGAGGGCGAGCTGGGTGAACACCTCCTCGGCAGCCTGCTGACAGGTGCGCAAGGCGGGGTTGCTCTGCATCAGGAAGTGGCTCTGCCGATCCCGCCAGTAGGTGTTGGCCAGCATCTCCAGGGTGCAGAGCGTGTTGCGCATCGTGGTCTGGATGGCTTCGAACAGGGAGCTGTTGAGGCGGGTCTCCTTGACCGCGGGGGCCAGCAAGGGGCGCAGGCTGACCACTTTGGAGAGCAGGCGGGAGTGGCTCTGGGCCAGCCTGGGGCGCTCCAGAATATTGGGGGAGAGGTGGGTGTGATAGAGGCGGTGCGCCTGCAGCAGGGTGTCGTGCAGCTGCAACCGCCAGTGGCTGTAGGCGCGCTGGGGGTAGATGCTGCAAAACAGCAGCGCCAGCAAAGAGCCGAGGATCACATCGCCGCTGCGCCACAGCGCCGTCTCTATGTCCCCCGGCATGGCGCCCATGGTCACGCCTAAGGTGATGCCGATGAGCAGCCCTACGTAGGGGCGCTTGCCAAGCGCCAGATAGCCGCACAGGAACATGATGGCGCTGCACCATACCAGCATCAGCGGCAGGGAGTAGAGCTCCAGATAGAGGGCCACCACCCCGCAGGCGGCGCCGAAGATGGTGCCGACCACCCGTTGCAGGGCCCGCGACAAGACATTGCCCCAGAACGAGATGGGGCCCATCACCACCACCAGGGTGATGAGGGGCCAGGTGCTCTCCGGCAGCTTGAGCTCCCGGGTCAGCAGGAAGGTGAGGGTGAAGGCCAGGGAGATGCGCAGGCCGTGGACCAGACGGTAGCGACCATAGATCAGCAGATCGAAGCGGGAGAGCGGCGTGTTCAGGCGCAAGGGAGTCGTCTCATGTCAGGTTGATCTTCTCGTGTTGCCGTGCCGGCTGACGCTCGCCATCAGGGCAAGAGGCGGATCCGGACCCGCTCACCGGGGATGATGGCCGATCGGGCGGGGTTTTCGATCACGCAGTTGGCCGAGGGCAGGGCTGAGGGCATGAAAGCACTTGCCGGGCGCACCTGCAAGCAGCCGTTGGCATCCTGGCTGAGGTGGCCGGGCAGGCAAGCCTCCCCCGCCGGATTGGGCATGGCCTCCAGGGCCAGGGCGAACAGGCGCAGCGGCGGCGATAAAGGGGGCTGGCTGCTTGTATCCCGGGGCAGCCGGGCGCAGAGGAAGTCGGCGATGGCGTCCAGGGCCTCGAAACGAAACTGGGGCAGGGTGGTCGCCTCGGGCTCATTGCTGATGAGCGCCACTATGTCCGGGTCGCTTGGGAACAGCAGGGGCCTCCCGAGGGCGCGGCGATGGAGCTCTATCTTGGGAAAATGGTGATGCTTGAACCCCTCGACCAGCAGCAGATCGAGCCGCTCCCAGTCGAAGCGGGCCAGCAGCGCCTCGAATGAGGGCTCTTGCTCCGGGGTCTCGCAGATCAGGGCGTGGCGCAGGGAGGAGGCCGCCATCACCTGCAAGGCGCCAGCCTGGCGCAGGCGATAGCTGTCCTTGCCCGGTTGATCCATGTCGAAATCGTGATGGGTATGCTTGAGCACCCCGAGCCGCAGGCCGCGCCGGGTCAGCAGCGGGATGAGGCGCTCCAGCAGGGTGGTCTTGCCGGTACCGCTCCAGGCGACGAAGCCGAGCAGGGGCCGTTGCGCAGGGATCATGGGCGTGCGTCCCCTGCCAGCGATCCGCTTGCACCCAGCAGGCGCGCCTCGTAGGCGGCCAGCTCGGTCTGATCATTGAGGTTGATGAAGGCATCGGGCTGATCGACGAAGGAGACCACCGCCATCCGGTGGCGGGCAAACCAGCAGGCTATCTTGCGTTCCCCCTCAGCCAGTGTCTGGCGCAGGGAGGGGAGCAGGGACTTGTGCAGCAGGGCGACCACGGGTTGCAGATGAGATCCATCATGGGCCACCACCAGCTCGATGTCCGGCGTCAGCGCGGCGCGAAAGCGGCTCATCAGATCCATCGGCAGGCCGGGGCCGTCGCAGGGCACGAACAGCACCCAGTCGTGGCGGGCGGCGGCAAGACCAGCCTGCATGCCCGCCAGGGGACCCAGGAAATTGCCGTTGCCATCATCGATAACCGGGGCCAGCGCCCGATAGCGCTCCTCGCTGCGGTTGGCGTTGATCAGCACCTCGTCCACCTGGGGGCGCAGGCGATCGAGCACGTGGACTATCAGGGGCTGACCCGCCAGGGGCACCCAACCCTTGTCGTCGCCGCCCATGCGGGTGGCGCGGCCACCGGCCAGGATCACGGCAGAAACGGGAAAGTGGGCACTAGGGGTTGCGGAGTCTGGCGTCATGTCGCTCTGTCAGGTTCGGTGGAAGGATGCTGGCCGCGGGCTCGTTGCGGGCACCGTCGCCGTTTGCGGTTCGGCTCCGGCCGATCTTGCGCCAAGGGGGCCGGCAGGGCAATGGCATTTATATCCGGCTGCCGGGCTTTCTGGGGTGATCCAGATCAATCCGCTCCGCCTTGAGCCCTTCGCCGGGGCGTGATGCTGCCAGCCGAACCGGGATACTGGCTGATGGACGCCATGGGGGAAGGCGAGCTAGTGCGCCTCATGCTCGGCCAGGATGTGCTCGATGCGACTGTCCGGCACCAGCCAGATCAGGGCGGCCAGCACATAGATGAGCTGGGACAGCCACTGGGCCCAGAAGGCGGCGACGATGGCGCTGAAATAGAGCAGGGGGGAAACCTTGCCCTTCCAGTCGCTGCCGAGTGCCCGCTTGAGCAGCGAGTGCGGGCCCTGGGAGCGGATGATCAGCGTCTGCAACATGAAATAGGCGATGGCCGCCATCAAGAGTACCAGGCCGTAGAGGGCGGTCGGCAAGCTGGCGAAGTGGTTTTCCCCCATCCAGCCGGTGGCAAAGGGGATCAGGGAGAGCCAGAACAGCAGGTGCAGGTTGGCCCAGAGAATGGGGCCTGTGATATGGCGGCAGGTGTGCAGCATGTGATGATGATTGTTCCAGTAGATCCCCAAGTAGATGAAGCTGAGCACATAGCTCAGAAACACCGGCAGCAGCGGGATGAGCGCCGACCAGCTGGCGTCGTGGGGCACCTTGAGCTCCAGCACCATGATGGTGATCAAGATGGCGATGACGCCATCGCTAAAGGCTTCCAGTCGCGTGCTTCCCATGATGAGCTTCCTTGAGTCCGAAGTGCGGTTGATATGTGTGCCCGAGTCGCGAAGCCACGGCACCAGCGGCGGCTGCTCCATGACAATGGCAGATCTAGCTTAGTCGAGGGTGGGGCAGGGGCCGGGAGGACACCGCTGGGGTGAGCGACTTTATGCCCGGCCTCACAAAATCGGTGAAGTAAAAGTTATATGATTGATTTCACTATGTGTCTCGCTTCTTCGCCGCAATGGCAACTTCATGTAAATCAAAGAGAATGACTATGGCTACTGGACAATATCTGCTCTGGAAAGATGCAGAAGGCAATGCCTTTCGCCCCGTGTCCCTCACCGGCACCGACTTGCTCAACAACCGCTACCTCAACAAGAGCACGGCCTTCACCGAACAGGAGCGCGCCGACTTTGACCTGGACGGTCTGCTGCCACCCCAGGTACAGACCTTCGAGGCCCAGCTGGAACGGGTCTATCAGGGTTTTCAAAGCGCCTGCAGCGACATTGAGAAATATCAGTATCTTCGCGCGCTGCAAGACAGAAACGAAACCCTGTTCTACGCCCTGATCTCCCTGCATGTGGAGGAGATGACCCCCATCATCTATACCCCGACCGTGGGCAAGGCGTGTCAGGAGTTCAGCCACCGTTTCCAGAAGGCGCGCGGCCTCTATATCACCCCGCAAAATGTCGAGGACATGGGATCCCAGGCACGGCACTTCGATGGTAAAGGGATTCGCATCATAGTGGTCACCGATAGCCAGGGTATTCTCGGTATCGGCGATCAGGGGGTGGGCGGCATGGGCATCCCCATCGGCAAGCTCTCCCTCTATACCCTGGGGGCGGGGATTCATCCGGCCTGCTGCCTGCCCATCGCGCTCGATGTGGGCACCGACAATCAGGCGCTGCTGGATGATCCCATGTATCTCGGCCAGCCCCATCGTCGTATTCGCGGCAAGGAGTATGACGACTTCATCGACAAGTTCGTGGCCGGGGTCAAGCGTCACTTCCCCAATGCCGTGCTGCAGTGGGAGGACTTCAGCAAGTCCAATGCCTTCAACAATCTGGCGTGCTACCAGCAGGCACTGCCCTCCTTCAATGATGACATCCAAGGGACAGGCGCCGTGGTGCTGGCGGGCATCATTGGAGCGGTCAAGTTCAAGGGCGAGACCCTGGGCCAGCAGAACTATCTGGTCTATGGCGCCGGCGCCGGCGGGGTCGGGGTGGCGGATCAGATCTGTGCGGGCATGATCCGCGAGGGGCTGGATCCGCAGGCGGCGCGGGATCGCATCTATATCCTCGATACCCAGGGGCTGGTGTGTGACAACCGCGAGGGGCTCGACGAGTACAAGCGCCGCTACGCCAAACCGGGTCTGCTGCTGGCGCAATGGGATGTGCAGGGCAAGGCCGGGCTGACCGAGGTGCTGCGTCATGTTCCCATCACCGTGCTGCTGGGCACCAGCGGGGCTGGCGGGGCCTTCCAGGAGCAGCACATCAAGCTGATGCTCGAGCACTGCGAACACCCCATGGTGTTCCCGCTCTCCAACCCGACCGCCAACTGCGAGGCACTGCCGGAAGACATCTACCGCTGGAGTCAGGGCAAGGCCATCGTCGCCACCGGCAGCCCGTTCGCCGATGTCGAGCATCAGGGGGAGCGTTATCGCATCGGTCAGGGCAATAACGTCTTTATCTTCCCCGGGGTGGGGCTGGCCGCCATCGTCAGCCAGGTGAAAGAGATTGGCGCCGACATCTTCACCACGGCGGCCTTCGCCCTGGCCGAGTGCGTGAGCGAGGCCGATCTGGCCCGTGGCACGGTTTTCCCGCCGATCCGTGACCTGCGCGCCATCTCGGTGCGGGTTGCTACCGCGGTGCTCAAAGACATCGTTCGCCGAGATCCGACCCATCCCCTGATAGGCCAGGATCTGGAACAACATATCCTCAGCCACATGTGGGAGCCGACCTACCTGCCTTATCGCAAGGTATAAGAGGCTACTCCATCAAGACAGGCGACCCTCGGGTCGCCTGTCTCGTTTCAAGTTCGCAAAATAGACAAATAAAAAATTATCCCATAGGCAAACGATTGGAATTTGCCATAAAGGTGCGTAAAATCGCGTCCTCGATGCTTGTAGCAACGAATCCCGCCTAAAAGGTTAGTTTCTCGCCCTCCCCAAGCAGTAAAAGGTAAAAATTGATGCTTTTTTGTGTCAAGCCTGCCTTGAAAAGATGTAGTGATGATTGAAAAGTGTGAAATATCACCCTCAGTCATCAAAATCGTAAGGACGCTCATGTTTTCCTTAGTCAAGCAAAGTGTCGCCGGGCTGCAGATCCTGTTTGTCGCCTTCGGTGCCATGGTGCTGGTGCCCCTGCTCACCGGACTGAACCCCTCCATGGCCCTGCTCGGCGCCGGTGTGGGTACCCTGCTGTTCCAGCTCTGCACCCGCCGCCAGGTGCCGATCTTCCTCGGCTCCAGCTTCGCCTTCATCGCCCCCATCATCTACGCCACCCAGACCTGGGGACTGCCGTCCACCATGTTTGGCCTGTTTGCGGCCGGCTTCATGTACTTCATCCTGGCGGCGCTGATCCGCGTGCGGGGCATGGGCTTCGTGCACAAGCTGCTGCCGCCTGTGGTGATTGGCCCGGTGATCATGGTGATTGGTCTCTCCGTCGCCCAGGTCGCCTGCAACATGGCCATGGGCCGTGCCGGTAGCGATCAGGTCGTCGAGCCGACCACCGCCCTCACCCTGGCGGGGATCTCCCTGGCGGTGACCCTGATTGCGGCCGTGTTCTGCAAGGGCTGGATCAAGCTCATTCCCATCCTCTCCGGTGTCATCGCCGGTTATGTGGCTGCCATCATGATGGGGCAGGTGAGCTTTGAGGGGATGGCCAACGCCCCCTGGCTGGCCATGCCTCACTTTGAGACCCCGGAGATCAACTGGGCCGCCGCCCTGTTCATGCTGCCGGTGGCCATCGCCCCCTGCATCGAACACATCGGCGGCGTGCTCGCCATCGGTGGTGTGACCGGCCAGGATTACACCAAGAACCCGGGTCTGCACCGCACCCTGGCCGGTGACGGCATCGGCGTCTGCTTCGCCGGTTTCATCGGTGGCCCCCCCGTCACCACCTATGCGGAAGTGACCGGCGCCGTGATGATCACCCGCAACTTCAATCCGGTCACCATGACCTGGGCTGCGGTATTTGCCGTCATCCTGGCCTTCTTCGGCAAGTTCAACGCCCTGCTCACCTCCATCCCCATGCCGGTGATGGGCGGTATCATGCTGCTGCTGTTCGGATCCATTGCCGCCATCGGCCTCAAGACCCTGGTGGAGTCCAAGGTGGATCTGGGCCTGGCCCGCAACATCGCCATCGTCGCCGTGACCCTGACCGTTGGCGTCGGCGCCCTGGAGCTGAAGATCGGTGACTTCGCCCTGGCCGGTGTGGGTCTGGCCTCGGTAGCCGCCATCCTGCTCAACCTGATCCTGCCTGCGCACTCGCAAGAGGGCGCGATGGAGTCGGCCAAGGATTAAGCCCCCCTTCGTCGCCATATAGCCAATGAGAGGCCACCCCAGGGTGGCCTCTTCTTATTGGGTCGCCAGCCATGGTGGGACGGCTGCGGGTCATGCTCCGCAGGCCTGGCCTGAGAGCGGCTACAATCAGGGTCGCAGTGAGTTGCAACGGGCTAACAAGGAGAACGTGATGAAGATGGTATGGATTTTGGCTCTGTTCGGATTGGCATGGGGCGGTGTGAGTCAGGCGGGCCCGGTCAGTTATAGCGTCGATGGCCAAGCGTTTGAGGGCTTTTACCTTGGCAGCAACAAGCAGGCCCCTCTGGTGCTGCTGGTGCATGATTGGGACGGTCTGACCGACTACGAGGTCAAACGCGCCGAGATGCTGGCGGCGCTCGGTTATAGCGTGTTTGCCGTCGACTTGTTTGGGGCCGGTGTGCGCCCGACCGAGATGGAGGAGAGAAAGCGGCTCACCGGCGCGCTCTATCAGGACAGACCCAAGATGCGCAAACTGCTGATGGCAGCGTTGACCGAAGCGGGCCGATTGGGTGGGCGCCTCGACAATGTGGTGGCACTGGGTTACTGCTTCGGCGGCGCGGCCGTGTTGGAGCTGGCCCGCAGCGGCGCCGATCTCAAGGGGGTGGTGAGTGTTCATGGTGGCCTGGCCACGCCCCCCGGCCAGGACTACAAGCAGACCAAGGCGAGCCTGCTCATCCAGCATGGCAGCGCGGATCAGGCTGTTTCATTGACAGAGTTCGCCACGCTGATAGGTGAGCTGGAAGCGGCGGGGGTGGCCCATGAGGCGACCAGCTATAGCGGTGCCCCCCATGCCTTCAGCGTCTTTGGCGGCGCCAATTATCGCGCCGACGCCGATGCCAAATCCTGGCAGCGTTTCACCGCATTTCTCGGTGAGGTGAGCAAGGGGTAGGCAAGGGTATCGGTGCCTCATTCCATCGATGCCTTGTCTGTGCACGCCCCCAGCGCGCGTTGCTGGGGGGATCCGCAGAGAACCTGTGGCTGTTGGGGAGATGGACTTCACAAGGTACTGATATCTGGTTGGGGTTTTCGGGAGACGGGAGCGTGATCGAAGGGATCAGAGTCCTGTCTCTGACTGGACTCTGGAGTGGGAGCTGGAGCTTCATCTGAAGGCAGCTTCCGCACGTGAAACATGAAGGAGAAATGAGATGCGTCTATGGATTCATATTGTGGCCGTTCTGCTGCTTGTTGGTTGTGCCGCCAAGGGAGACACCCCGGCCGAGCAGCGTAGCAACATTCAACAGATGCGCCAGCAGACCCTCGCCACCCTGTATGGTCAGGATGCGGGCATCCGACAGGAGGTGGCAAAATCCAAGGGTTATGCCGTCTTTACCAATGTGAACAACAACCTGCTGGTGCTCAGTGCGGGCAGCGGATATGGCGTGCTCCATGACAACCGCACCGGCCGTGACACCTATATGAGGATGGCGACGGCCGGGATGGGGATCGGCATGGGGATCAAGAAATTCCAGGCATTGATCATCTTCAACGATGTCACCGCCCTGGACAGATTCATCACCACAGGATTCGATGCCAGTGCCCAGGCTGATCTGGCCGCCAAGTCGGCCGATGATGGCAAGGTGGTGGTCAGCGAAGCGGCCAACGCCGATTTCCAGAAGGTGAAGATGTACCAGCTCACCGAGCAGGGGGTCGCGGTACAGGCCACCATGCAGGGTTACAAATATTGGCCGGATGATGATCTCAACGGCAAGTAGTCGCCGGGTTGGCTGATCTTTCCCGCTGGCGGCGCTCTATCTGAGCGCCGCCTCTCTTTGTGGCGACTGAGGTCGCGTGAGCCTCGGGCGCTCAGGCGGGGCGTCCGTCGAGCTTCAATATCCTCACCCACATGGCCCCCTTGCCCACCGGCTGGCGGGAGGCGAGGCTCAATTGCCCCGTCGCGGGTGCGATGCGGTGCAGGGCCACATCCTGGGAATCCTGCCCGGTCACAATCAGCGCGTGCCCGCTGTGGTCGATGGCAAAGCCACGGGGGCACGGTTCGGTCGGGAAGTGGGTGAGGGGGGTCAGGGCGCCGCTCTCCTGGTCAATACCGAACAGGCTGAGCAGGCTGCTGGCCCGCTCGCTGGTATAGAGGAAACGCCCATCCGGGGTCAGGTGGATGTCGGCCCCCCAGCGCTCTCCCTGATAACCCTCGGGCAGCATGTCCAGACTCTCCCGCGCGCTGATATGCCCATCCGCCTCCCGGTGGTAGCGATTGAGGGTGCCATCGAGCTCATTGAGGCAATAGATATCACCGTTGTCGGGGTGGCGCGCCAGATGGCGCGGACCGGCGCCGGGGGCGGTGTGAATGTCACCAAGGGGGTGGGGGGCCAGCAGGTCATCGTCCCCCAGGGTGAAGCGGCGAATGACGTCCTCCTTGAGGCAGGCGACCAGCAGCTCCTGATGACCCTGCTCATCGGCCAGCAGGGTCACCGAGTGGGCGGCCATCAGTGCATCGATGCGCTGGTGGGGCGCCAGCACCCGACCCGCCGCATCCATGGGGGAGACGCTGACGTGGTTGAAGGCGTAGGAGGCGGCGAAGAACAGTCTGCCCCGTGCATCGGTGCAGGTGTGGGAGGCGCTGCCCGCGAGGGGAGCCGAGCTCGGTTCGCCGAGTCGACCATCAGCCTGGATGGGATAGCTCTGCACCATGAAGTCGGGTCGCACCCCCGCATGGAGCCAGCGCTGGTCCGGGCTGATGACCAGTGGTTGCACTTCCCCCCCGGTCTGCACCTGTTGCAGCGGCACCAGCTCATCCTCCATCAGCGCAAAGACATGGATCAACCCGCTGACCGGATTGGCGACATAAACAACTTGTTGCATGGGGTTCTCCTTGTGCGCTGACGCCCATCATGGGGTCATTTTTCCAGACTGAGCGGCGGGTGATGCAAGTTGCCTCAGGCAATTTTTTCAGACTAGGCAGATAGTTGCATAGATTTACCCATGACAGAGCAGCCCCGTCTGTTGTGACTGTGCAGGCTATTTTTCCAGACTATTTTTCCAGACTGAGCAGATAGTTGCGCAGGTTCACGCCGCGGTTGGCCAGTCCAAGCTTGATGCGCACGCTGTTGCGATGATTTTCCACCGTCTTGCGCGCCACATTGAGGGCGCTGGCGATCTCCTGGCTGGACATGCCGCTGCGAATAAACTCGGCCACCTGCATCTCAGAGGGGGTCAGCACTTCCAGCAGGCGTTGATTTCCCTCCTCCTGCAGGCCGTGCAGGCTCTTCTCCATGCTGGCGCGAATAAGCTCCAGGCACATCTTGAGGGCCGGATCCTGGATCTGGGTCAGCTTCTGCTCCACCTCGGGCAGGTGGCGGGCGATCAGCTGCTGATGCTGCTCGCCGGGGGCTGCCCCCTGATTGCCGCTGAGGGCCGCCAGGGAGTGACCGAGTTCGTTGATGAGCCGGTGATCCTGCTCTATGCCGGAGGCGTCCTGGTTATCGCTTGGCTTGATCTGCAGGCACCAGCTGCGGGTGCCGTCCGGCCCGTGGTGAGCGAACAGCTCGAAGGCAAGGTTGAGGATCTCGAACCGCAGAGTGGGCAGGTTGCCCCGGATCCGCTGGCGCATGGCCTTCAGATAGTCGGGACCGACCAGGAACACCAGATCGTCGAGCCGGTTGAGGGTCAGGGTGTCAACCGGATAGCTGGAGGCGACCACCTGCTCCTGCTCATCGAAGCTGATGAAATAGATGTCATTGCGCGCCAGCAGCTGATGGCAGAGCGCCTGCTCGTCTATGGCGGTCAGCTTGTTACTCATGTTCCTTCCAGTTCTGCATCTCGTGATCGGGCCCCGTATGTCACCTTCATTCACCCCTACTCCGCGCTCTGCTCATCCATGGAATACCTAGGCGATCAGGTTTTTTTCTGTCATTAATTAACAAAAATTAAACGTATTGTGAGCTGAATCGCAAAAAAATCGCGCTCTTTAGTGAGGTGCATCTCATTACAGGCTATAAAACACCTAGATAATACCTATCAACCACTCAATGGATATAGGGAGAATACCATGTTGGCAAAACGCTCACACTTTTTACTGGCAGGATTGACCGCCGCCATGCTGCTCGGCAACGGGGCCCACGCCGCCGAGGCGACCACGACCCTGGGGCCCAATGGCGAACAATCGACCCCTTATACCCAGGTAACACTCACCACGGCTCAGCAAGACAGGGTCAAGGCCCAGAACTACACGGCCGCCATCCTGATGCACACCACCTCAGACTGGTCGAGTGCCCTCATCAAGGGTGCCAAGGACAAGTTCCAGGATCTGAACGTCAAGGTGGTGGCGGTGACCGATGCCGAATTCAATGCCAACAAGCAGAAGACGGACGTGGAAACCGTGATGGCCATGTCCCCCGACATCATTCTCACCCTGGTGGTCGATCCCGTCTCCGGCGCCGCCGCCTTCCGTCCTGCGGTGCAGCAGGGCAGCAAACTGGTGCTGATCAGCAACCTGCCGAGCGGTTTCGAGTACGGCAAGGACTATGCCGGCATCGTCACCGATGACCTGTTCGAGATGGGCGGTTTGGCCGCCGACATGCTGGCCAAGACGGTGGGTGAGCAGGGCAAGATAGGTTTCATCTACCACGAGGCGAATTACTACGTCACCAATCAGCGGGATCAGGCGGTGCTGACCAACCTGGCCAAGCACCACCCCGGCATCCAGATCCTCGCCAAGCAGGGCATTGCCAACGCCAATGATGGCGAGGTCGTTGCCTCTGCTCTCATTACCCAACACCCGGATATCCAGGCCATCTATGCCCCCTGGGATTCCATCGCAGAGGGGGTGGTGGCCGCCACCCGCGCCGCCGGGCGCAGTGACATCAAGGTGATCACCATGGACTTGGGCGCCGCCAATGCCCTAGACATGGCCAAGGGCCGCAACGTGGCCGGCATAGTGACGGATTTACCTTATGACCTCGGCCAGACTCTGGCCACCATGGGTGCCCTCGCCAAGCTGGGGGAGCAGACTCCCCCCTTCGTCACCGTCTCCGCCGATGCGGTAACCCGTGACAACCTGGCCGAGGCCTGGCAGCAGGCCCTGCGGCGGGATCCGCCGGCCGCCGTGACCAAGGCACTCAGTCAATAAGCCCATAGCCCGTCGCCCAAGGGCGGCTGGCTGCCTCATCCCATGGAAGGAGTCATCACATGGAGCTGTACGCCATAGAGGCGAGTGGTATCAAGAAGGGGTTTGACGGCATACCTGTACTCAAGGATGTGTCGTTCAGCCTCAAGCGTGGCGAGGTGCATGCCATCGTCGGCCAGAACGGGGCGGGCAAATCCACCCTGGTCAAGCTGCTCAACGGCTTTCATGGCCGGGATGGTGGCGAGGTGCGGCTGTTTGGCAAACCTTGCCGCTTCACGACTCCCAAGGAGGCCCAGGCCGAGGGGATCGCCATGGTCTACCAGGACTTGAGCCTGGTGCCGACCCTCTCGGTGGCCGACAACATCTTCCTGGCGGGGGGGGCAGAGAGTGGCGCCATCATCTCCAATCGGGACAGGGTGCGCCGTGCCGCACCCCTGCTGGCCATGCTGGGTGTCGATCTGGACCCGAACTGCGAGGTGGGACGCCTGAGTGTCGGCCAGCAGCAGTTCGTCGAGATAGCCAAGGCCCTGGCCCAGAATGCCCGGATCCTGGTGCTCGATGAGCCGACTGCCTCACTGTCCAACAACGAGATCAACGAGTTGTTCAAGGTGATCGCCACCCTCAAGGGGCAGGGGATGTCCATCATCTACATCACCCACTACTTGAGCGACATCATGCGGGTCTGCGATGCAGTGACCGTACTGCGTGATGGCCATACGGTGCTCGCCACCAACACCAGCAACACCAGTGTCGAGGCGCTGGTCGAGGCCATGCTCGGCAGCAAGGGCGACACCAGCCTGAGTTGGCCGCGCCCGGCATCGGCGCCGGATGCCGTGGCGCTGCTCGAGCTGGACGGGGTATCAAATTCACAACTGCACGACATCTCCCTCAAGGTGATGCCGGGCCAGGTGGTGGGACTGGCGGGGCTGCTGGGCAGCGGGCGCACCGAGATCCTCGAGGCCATCTATGGTCTGACCCCCATTCAGGGCGGCGAGATCCGCATCAATGGCGAGCCGGTGCGAGTCCGTTCCCCCAAGCAGGCCATCGCGCTTGGCATCAACATGGTGCCGGAGGAGCGGCGCAGTCAGGGATTGGTACTCGATTTTTCCGTGGCCGACAACATGCTGATGGCCGCCTATGACCGGCTCTCCCAGGGATTGAGCCTGGACAAACCCAAGGGTGACGCCATGGTACGTGCCCAGATCAAGAGCCTGGGAGTCAAGACCAGCGGCCCCGAGCAGTCGGTGCGTTTTCTCTCCGGCGGCAATCAGCAGAAGGTGGTGATCGGCAAATGCCTCTCCACCGAGGCCAAGGTGCTGCTGCTCGACGATCCCACCTTCGGCATCGATATCCATGCCAAGTACGAGATCATGAAGATAGTGGACAGCTATGTCGCCGCCGGTAATGGCGCCATCTTCGTGTCGAGCGAGTATGCCGAGGTCGCCAGCTTCTGCGACCTCATTTATGTGGTAAACAAAGGACGCATCGTTGCCTGCCTGGAAGGGCGGCGCATGAATGAAGAGACGCTGCTGGCGGCGGTTCAATGACAAACGAGGAGTCAAGGATGAAAGATTTAACCCTGCCGGCCGCCCCCAAGGGCAGCCGTATCAACTGGCGTGACTACATCATCTACATGGTGTTCGTCGGCATCTTCGTGTTCTTTTCGGTGGTGCTCCATGACAAGGGCTTCTTGAGCTCCGTCAACCTGATGAACATCGCGCGCCAGACTGCCACCATCGCCATCATGGCGGTGGGCATGACCTTCGTGCTGAGCGCCGCCGAGATAGATCTCTCCTTCGGTGCCACGGTCGCCCTCAGCGCCATCGTCTCGGCCCTGACCCTGCAAGAGACGGACAGCATCTTGCTGGCGGTCTCGGCGGCGCTGCTGGTGGGCACCATGATAGGGGCCATCAACGGCCTGTTCGTGACCCAGGTCGGTATCCCCTCCTTCCTGGTGACCCTGGGGACCACTGGCATCATCACCGGCATCGCCCGCTGGTCCACCTCCTTGCAGTCGATCCCCATCGACAACGACCTCTATGTGTTCATCTTCGGCTCGGGTGACATAGGGCCCATCTCGGTGCTTTTCATCTGGACCATTCTGGTGACGGTGATCGGGGCCTTCGTGCTGCGCAACACCCGCTTTGGCAAACAGGTGCTGGCCACGGGTGGCAACAAGATCTCCGCCATGTATTCGGGCATCAATATCAACCGCATCAAGCTCTACGTGCTGATGCTCAACGGCTTTCTCGCCGCCCTGGCCGGCATCCTCTACTCGGGACGGCTGCAGAGTGCCCGCTACACCCTGGGGGAGAGCGATCTCATGCTGGTGATCGCCGCCGTCATCATAGGTGGCACCAACCTGTTTGGTGGCAAGGGCATGGTGGTGGGCTCCGTCATCGGCGCCCTCATCATGGGCATGGTCAACAACGGCCTGATCCTGATGGGGCTGAACGTGGATCAGCAGCTGATCCTGCGCGGCATCATCGTCATCGTCGCCGTCACCTTCACCATGGGCCAGCTCAAACAGCTGCGTAAGAAGTAAGTTAACTCTTTGAGACTTAAGGACGAGAACATGAAGATAGATCCCAAGGTGGCAAGCATCATTTCCGGTTGGAGCTTGAAGGAGAAGGTAGGCCAGCTGTTCATTCTGGCCTTCCCCGGCAAGTCCGCCGAGCAGGCGCGCACCATGATAGCCGAGTACAACCTGGGGGGCTGCTACCTCAGCCAGGACAACAGCGACACCTTCGCCGAGGCGCAGCAGTTGACCCGGGACCTGGCAAGCATAGGCGCCGAACAAGGCCGTCTGCCGCTGTTGCTCGGGGTGGATCAGGAGGGGGCCTGGGGGGTACTGGTGGGGGAGTCCACCACCGGGCCCGGCAACCTGGCCCTCGGCGTGGCCGAGACCGGACAGGGCACAGAACTCATGTATAAAACCATGGCCGAGGAGATGCGCTTTGCCGGGTTCAACTGCATCCTTGGGCCCTGTTGTGACGTCAACTTCAATCCCAGCTCCCCCATCATCGACAGCCGCGCCTTCGGCGACCGACCGGCCAAGGTGGCACTGCACTCGGCGGCGGCGGTGCGCGGCCTTCATCAGGGCGGGATCTGCGGCAGCGGCAAACACTTCCCGGGTCATGGGGATACCCATGGTGACACCCACAGGGAGATCCCCAGGGTCGACAAGTCCCTGAATGAGCTGCGCGAGCAGGATCTGCGCCCCTTTCAGGCGGCCATCGATGCGGGGGTGGATCTGATCATGACCAGCCACATCCTCTACCCGCAGATAGATGCTCAACACCCGGCCACCTTGTCATCGGTCATCTTGCAGGATCTGCTGCGCGACGAGATGGGCTTTGAGGGCATCATCATCTCCGACAGCATGAACATGGGCGCCATCGTTCATCACTACTCCCCCGCCACGGCGGCGGTGCAGGCGCTCAAGGCAGGCATCAACATGATCATGCTCTCCGAGGAGCATTACGATCACAGCGACTCCTACCTCGACAAGCAGTTCGCCATGATCCACGGCATCATGGCCGCGGTGGCGGCTGGGGACTTGGACGAGGCGCTGATCGATGCCGCTCTGGCGCGCATCGTCGCCTTCAAACTCGCCAAACTGGTGCCCATGGCGCTCTATCAAACCATCGACATGGCCGCGAGCCAGAAGGTGGCCAACACTTGCGCCAACCAGGCGCTGACCTGGCTGCGTCAGGTGCCAGAGCTTGGCGAGGGGCCACTCCATGTGCTCAATGCCACCCCGGCCGCCAGCTATCACAACCTCACCAATCCCCGTGGCATAGGCCCCAATCAGCGCGAACCAGCATTTGATCACTTCCTCGCAGCCCTGGACAACGGCACTCGCCTGGTGCGACCCCTGACCCTGGATCAGCTTGGGGCGGTGGGAGATGGCTGGCTGCTGGTGGTGACCGAAAATCACCCCCTGCCCGGCGAAGACTTCGCCCAAGAGGAGGCTCAGGCCTTGGTGCGCCGACTCAGCCTTGACGTCGAGAAATTGATCGTGGTGGCGCTGCGCAGCCCCTACGACCTGCTCGGCTATCCGGATGTGCGCTACTACCTGTGCAGTCACTCGGCCCGCCCCGAGAGCGCTCGCGCCGCGGCGCAGGTATTGAATGGCACCCTGATTACCCAGCAGAGCCGGGCGGTGAGCCTGGTCAGTTAAGTTTTTGCTTTTCCCGCCATGAGAATGGCGGGGGATTTCTCCTAGGAGTCTGTGGTTGGGAGCTCATGGGCTATTGCCCAGTTATTAATGGACTAATACGAGGGTTCGGGATTTGAAAACCACCATGAAAATAGTGTCGGCAACCGTGTTGCTGGTATTGGCTGCCCCCGCCTTGGCGGCGAAGGGCGGTACCCAGGATTTCCTGGATGCACTGCGCAACTTTGAATCAGGTATCAATCCGGCACTGGCCGATTTCTATCTGCAAAACCTCGACAACCCCGTCTACACCTATGCCCAGGTGACGGCGCCGGGTCGCCTGGTGCGGGACTGCTCCACCGGCACCATGCTCTCCGAGCCGACCACCATCAGCGGCTTCTTCAACAAGCTGGGGGTGGGCAATATTTATAACTCCTCCACCCCGACGAATGCGGCCATGTTCAGGACCATGCAGTACAACTCCTTGAACGCGTGGGGTTTTATCGGTTATCAGTTGGGTGAGGCCGTGTTGATCGATGCCGGCTACTACAGTCCGAAACAGGTGACGGTAGATGGCAAGGAGTACGACAGCTTCTACATGTTCGTGCCGGATTCCACCTGGGCGGGTTGCAAGACCGAAGCCCTGGCCGAGATCGAGGGCTCGGGCGGCAACAAGGTCTATGTGACCGATGTCAACCGCTGGCAGGGCACCTTCGTCGGCAAGAATGGCATCAACTCCCTGGCCGACCTGCGCCTGCCCGAGAAGCAGGAGCTGGTGATGCGCGATGCCATGCACTTCAACTATCAGGTGATCAGCAAGCTGCTCAAGGACGCCAACATGACCTGGGCCCAGGCCCTTGCCAAGAGCTGGCCCGACACCGATGACAATGGTCAGCCTATCCAGGTGCAGGCCACCATGTCCGGCATCCTGGCCGCGGCGCACCTGCGTGGCGCCTGGGGCGTGGGCTCCCTGCTCACCAAGAACCAGATCACCTGCGATGAACTCGGTACCTGCATCACCAAGTACGTCTACAAGTTTGGTGATTACAACAGCCTGTTCGATACACCGGGCAACAGCACGACCCAAGGCTCGCCCTATGATGAGGTGCTGACGGCGGGCTGGGGCAATGACACCGTCATCACCGGCGGTGGCAAGGATCAGATCCTGCTCAACGAGCAGGCGAACGGTCTGACCACGGTCAACGACTTCACGGTCGGCGACGATCTCATCGTGTTGCGTGGCTGGAGCATGGCCGAACCCTTGGCCGATCTGGTCATTGGCGATGTAGCCGATGGCGCCGAGTTGCAATTCGCCGGTCAGCGGGTGGTACTCAAGGGGGTCAGCGCGGCCTCTGTGCAGGCCAATCCGGCCGCCGTCATCACCAAGTCCGACATCTATACCCTGGCCTGGAACTCGGGCAAGCAGGTGGTGCAGGGCTTCGATCCTGCGGTCGACAAGATAGCGGGCAGTGCCGGTATCGGCTTCAAACACCTGAAAGCCTATGAGACGGCCACCTCGGTGGTGATGGGCCCGCAGGCGGAAGATGGCGGCATCTACTCCTCCTACGAGCTGGTGGGACTGACCCTCAACGACATCAGACCCGAGATGTTCAGCAATGTCACCGGCAGCTACGATCGCCTCGGCTACATAGTGCCGCTCAGCTCGCTGAACTGGGGTTGGAACATGACCCTGGTGGCCAATCGCTTCGATCCGGCCAAGACGGTCATCACCACTCCGAGCAATCAGCCGGTGCCCTTCTCCGGCATCAAGCTGACTCAGGAGGGGAGTGATGTGGTCATCACCCTGGTGGAGCCTTATGCCAAGGGCGATGCCAAGAAGATAGTGCTGAAGAACACGGCGGTGAACACCATCACGGCCGCCAACTTCGCCGGCTTTAGCGGTAATTACAGCGAAGCCACCATCGACATCCCCGTCTTCTTCGACATCAGCGTCAACATAGGGGCGGGCGGTACTGTCTCCCCTGCACCGGCGAACGGCATTCTGAAAGGAAAAGGCGGCACCAACTTTACCGTCACCCTGCTGCCCAATACCGGTTACAAGGTGAAGTCCCTGAGCGTCGATGGGGTGGCTCAGGCCGTGGCCGGCAGCTACACCTTCAATGCCTTGAATGGTGCTCATAGCCTGTCGGTCAGCTTCGAACCTGGCAGCAGCACCACCTGCCCGGCGAACTGGGCAACCGGCTCCGTCTACACCACGGGTAACAAGGTGACCTACAACGGCAATATCTATGAGGCCAAGTGGTGGAGCAGCGGTAACCTGCCCACGGCCGGGGATCCCTGGAAGCTGATTGGCCCCTGCAGCTAAGGTGGCATCAACCAGCATCAGGTGATGGCAATCACCCCTATGAAACAGGCCCCGCTTCGGGGCCTGTTCTTTTTGATGCCGTTGCCGCAGGGGCTTATCCGAGCTGTGCTAGCAGCTCGCCGAGCACCGGCACCACCGAGAGGACGAGCAGGAGTGCCATGGTGTAGTTGAACCACCGGCGGGCCTGGTCATGTTGCAGCCAGCGGTTTAGCAGGGAGCCAAACAGCATCCAGATGCCGACACTGGGGAAGGAGACGATGAAGAAGGTGAGGGCTATGGTGAGATTCTGGCTGTAAAAGCTCGCACCCACTGTGGTGAATGCGGCAATGGCGCCGGTGGCAACCACCCAGGCCTTGGCATTGACCCACTGGAACAGGGCCCCCTTGATGAAGGAGAGCGGTTGCTGTTGCTCCTTGCCCGTCGCCATCCCGGCCGAGCGGGCGATCAACCAGGCGAGATAGAGCAGATAGAGGGTGCCTGTGACCTTGATAAGCAGATGCAGGTCAGGCCACAAGCTGAACAGCTGGCCAAAGCCCAGGCCAACCAGCAACAGCATGATGGCGAAACCGACGCAGATCCCGGCCAGCAGTGGCAAGCTTCTCCTGACACCGAAATTGAGCCCCGAGGTCATCACCATGATGTTGTTGGGGCCGGGGGTGATGGAGGATGAGATGGCAAACAGCACCACGGCGTAGAGGTAATCCATGACAGCATCCTTTGTATAGTCCTTTTTTGAATCCATTAGATGGGGGCCCATTTCGCAAATGCAATGGTGGTGCCTGTCCTGGCATTGATTGCTGAGGCGCGGGCAAGCCATGGCATGACCCGCCTGAACGGCCACAAAAAAGGGAGGCCCTGCAGCAGGGCCTCCCTTGGTCAGTGATCCACCCGTCAGGATCAGACGGCTTTGCCATCTTCACGGGGGAGGGCGGGGTGAGAGGCAATCTTCTGCTCGTCCCCTTGCAGGTTCTTGATATAGACATCCATCTGGTTGAAGGAGATGTCTATGCCATTCTCCTTGAACAGGCGGTCTATGGTGCGGTTGAGCTCATCGATGGCGGGGTTGCGATCGCCGAGTTCACTCACGAAGAAACGCAGCTCATGATCCAGGGTGCTGGCGCCGAAGGTAAGGAAGTAGACCAGGGGTTCGGGATCCTTGAGCACCCGACTGTTCTCATGGGCAGCCTGCTTCAGCAAGGTACGGGTCAGCTCCAGATCCGAGCCATAGGCGACCCCGACCCGGGCGATGACCCGGGTGACGGTATCGGACAGGGACCAGTTGATCAGCCGCTCTATCATCAGCTGCTGGTTCGGGATGATCACCTCTTTGCGGTCAAAGTCGGTGAGGGTGGTTGAGCGGATCCGGATCTTGTTGACCGTGCCGGATATGGTGCCAATGGTGACCGTATCGCCGATCCGCACCGGGCGCTCGAACAGTATGATGATGCCGGAGATAAAGTTGGAGACTATCTGCTGCATACCAAAGCCGATACCGACCGAGAGCCCCGCGGCCAGCCACTGCAACTTCTCCCACTGCATGCCGAACATGGCCAGTGAGGTGAGGGTGCCCACCCCAATCAGCACGTAGTTGAGCATGGTGGTGATGGCGTAGGCCGAGCCCTGGGCCAACTTGAGTTTGGAGAGTACCAGCACCTCCAGCAGACCGGGCAGGTTGCGGGCCAGGGACCATGCGACCCCCAGCAAGAAGAGGCCGGTGAGGACATCGCTCAGGCTGACGGGATATAGCACGGCATTGGCGCCAGTTCCCTCACTCTTGTGCCAGAGCACCACGCTATCGAGGTAAGTAAATACCGCGATAAGATCGGACCAGAGCCAGTAGAAGGCGACCCCGAAGATGCCAAGCAGCACGATGCGGGTCAGGCGCAGGGATTGCTGGCTCACCTCTTCCAGTGCCATGGGCTGCTCTTCGATAGCGTCGCCCCCTTCCGCATCTTCTTGCGCCCTGTGCTCACGCTTGGCCACGGCACGGCGCCAGGCGAGACGGCGGGCTGCCAGTTCCAGACCGCGCAGGGCGGTACGATAGACCAGGCTCCATATCAGCAAGAGATAGAACGACTCGATGAGCCGGCCGGTCAGCTTGAGCGCCGTGTAGTAGTAACCAAACAGCACCAGGCCTATCAGCACTATGGGGGTGAGCAGCAGCAGGAAGGAGAGCATCGACTGCAACATGCTGACACCGCTCTTGATCCTGGCCCTGAACAGGGGATAGAGCATCCAGGCGGTGGCGCCCAGCAGGATCAGGGTCAGCGCCTGGCCCAGGGCGTCATTGCCCAGGGTTGAGGGCTCGATCACGGCCTTGGTCGACAACATGATGAGTGGCATCAGGGTGAACCAGAGATAGCGAAAATGCTTGCGCTTGCTCGCCAGCTCTTCCCTGGGCAGTCGGAAGTGACTCTCGGCGATGCCCCCCGGGCGCATGACCCCGAGATAGACGCTAAATACCAGATAACCCAACGCCAGATTGAGGGTGATCTGCATGGTCAGGTTGATGCTGAGCAGACCATTGTAAGCGAGCAGCAGCCCGGCGGCGCAGATGAAGAGGGCGCCCGGCAGGGAGAGCAGGGTCATCATCAGCAGCGCCTTGGGAGTGTGCAACTGGCTGTCCTGACGGAAACGACCAAGGTCCTTGTTGATGTTCTGCAGGCGGGTCTTGATGGCCTGACGCTTCCAGAGCAGCAGCCAGCCGATGACCAGCAGCGGCAGGGCCAGCAGGCTGACGGCAACCAGCACATCCAGCCAGGCCTTGGGGGTCAGGGTCCAGTCGCTGATCTGCTTGGCCACCTGGCTCGGCCAGGAGAGGAGCCATTTGCTGTCGATTGGCTTGTTGCTGCTCACCCAGAAGATGTGTTGCTGCAGGGTCAATTCGATGGAGTTATAGATCCGTTTGATCTGCTGCTGGGTCAGCTGCAGGCTGATGGCGTTGGTCAACTGCGCATCGAGCTGGCGATTGAGCTGGTCGAGCAGCGAGATGCGGGTGTCGAGCAGGAGGGAGAGGTTCTCCCTGTCTTCGGCACTGACGGCCAGGCCACTGGTCTCGATCAGCTTGTCGAGGAACTGGTTCTTCTGGAACAGCTGATCCCGCTGCTGGCTCAGTTCGAATTGGGCAAGGTGCAGATCGGCTATCTGCTCCTCCAGGTTGCTGACCGCACTGGTGGGGGCCGCCTCCAGTTGCTGATAGAGCTGATACAGGATGCGGGAGAGCAGCAGGTTACCCTTGAGCATCTCAACCTGTTCATTGAGGTTGCGCTCGGTCTGAGTGCCCCGTTCGAGCCAGCTCTTGGCCTGCAGGTTTTTCTGCATCAGGGTGTTGAGATTATTGGTGGCGGAGATCAACTGCTTGCTGAGCTGGTGATTGGCCTCCTGCTCTTTCTGGATCAGCGGGTTGTTCAGACTGGCGACCAGCTCGCCAGTCTGCTCTGCGGTTTTTTCAGTGTTGCCGAGGCGCTTGCTACTGACTTCATTTTGCAAGGACTGCAGTTTCTGCTCTTCCAGTGCCAGGCGAGCGTTTTGATAATCCCGTTGCTTGACCGCGAGATCCTGCATGCTGGTTCTGTTATCCAGCTCCTTTTGCAGGTAGGCGAGTTGCAGGTCGAGCAGTGCTTGCTCCGCGTTGAGCTTGCCCCGTTCGGCACTGCTCACGGCATCCCCGGCATTGAGGCGGGAACGGATCTCCTGGCTACGTTGATACGCCTTGCTCATGGTGCTCTGGGCACGTTCTGGCAGGGTTTGCAGGTTGGTTATCTGGCTGGCAATGGTGCCGAGGGATTCCTGGGCATCCTGCATGCTGGTCATCACTTCTGGCTGGCGGCTCTCGAGTGCCTCCAGGCTCATGGTCGCATATTCTTGTGCGATCTGCTCCGGGCTCTTGCTCTTGTTTAGTTCATCGATCTTTGCCGAGATCTCCTTGAGATCCGAGGGGAGCGTCCTGAGACGTTGGCTCTGTATCTTGGCCTTGGCATTCTCCTTGTCGATGCTGTCGAGCAGGGCGAGGGTTTCACTGAGAAACGTCTTGTCAGCCTGTTGGCTGACTGTCAGGTTGTCCGATTTGGAGAGGGTCTCGAGCTGGCGCTGGATCGTTCCCTGCTGGGGAAGATCCTGAGCCAGGGCCTGGCCCACTGCGAGGATGGAGAGCAGATACAGCAGGGTGGCGACTCGTTTGAACATGAGTGAAAGCATAGGGGTTCCGTTGGTGACCATATGACGGGATGGATCCGATCACTGATAAATTGCGCGAGATTCTAGCACTCGCCTCGGTCATCAAGCAGAGGGGATGATAAAAAAAAACGGCGCCCGCAGGCGCCGTTTCATCGGTTCAGCACGGATTAGAGTACGTGAACGGAGGCAGTGTTGGTGGTACCGCTCGGTACCAGGGCACCGGAGACCATGACGACCACATCACCCTTCAGACCCATGCCGCTTTGCAGCGCAGCGTCTTTGCCGATGCGATAGAAATCGTCAGTAGAGGCGATGCTGTCAACCACATGAGCCACCACGCCTTTGGTCAGCACCAGCTGGGCAGCGGTTTTCTTGTTGGTGGTGATGGCCAGGATCCAGGCTGTCGGGAAGTACTTGCGAATGGCCTTGGCAGACTTGCCGCCTTCGGTCGCGACCACGATCAGCGGGGCATCCAGCTTCTGGGAGGTCTCGACAGCGCCTTTGCAGACGGCTTCGGTGATGCGCAGCTTGTTGCTGTCATTGGCAGCAGACAGGTTGGATGGCATCACGGCGTCGGTACGTTCGCAGATGGTGGCCATGATGGTCACGGCTTCCAGCGGGTACTTGCCCTTGGCAGACTCACCGGACAGCATGACGGCATCGGTACCGTCCAGGATGGCGTTCGCCACGTCACCGGCTTCGGCGCGGGTCGGACGCGGGTTCTTTATCATGGAGTCGAGCATCTGGGTCGCGGTGATAACGACTTTGCGAGCCTTGTTGCACTTGGTGATGATCATCTTCTGGGCGAAGATCACTTCTTCAACCGGAATTTCGACACCCATGTCACCACGGGCGACCATGATGCCGTCGGAGACAGCCAGGATCTCGTCGAAGTTGTCCAGGCCTTCCTGGTTTTCGATCTTGGAGATGATCTGGATGTTCTCGCCACCGTGGGCTTTCAGGTGCTCACGGATTTCCAGCACGTCTTCTTGCTTGCGGATGAAAGATGCAGCAACGAAATCAACGCCTTGCTCACAGCCGAAGATGAGGTCGCGCTTGTCTTTCTCGGCCAGGGCCGGCAGCTTGATGGAGACACCCGGCAGGTTGACACCTTTGTTCTCACCCAGATCGCCGTTGTTGAGCACCTTGCAGATGACTTCACGCTCGGTGATTTCGATAACATCCATGCCGATCAAGCCATCGTCAACCAGGATACGGTTGCCGACGCGCAGGTCGTTGGCAAAACCGGCATAGGTCACGGCGACCTTGTCCTGATTGCCAACTACGGTCTGATCGATGGTGAAGGTGAAGGTCTGGCCGGCGACCAGAGAGACATCGTTGCCACCTTCCAGCTTCATGGTACGGATTTCCGGACCCTTGGTGTCGAGCAGGATAGCGGCTTGCTGGCCGGTTTCTGCCATGACTTCGCGCAAGTTGTTGATGCGGCCGCCGTGTTCGGCGTAGTCACCGTGAGAGAAGTTCAGGCGCATGACGTTCATGCCGGCATCCAGCATCTTGGCCAGCATTTCTTTGGATTCGGTCTTGGGACCTATGGTGCAGACGATTTTGGTCTTTTTCATGTCAGTCTTCATGGTTAAGGAGTTTCCGCCGAGTAATATACACCAGTTTCTGGATACTTTTTATGATCCAGAAACAACGTTTTGAGCCAAAAATGCCTCATTTTGCGCGATAACGTTTTCGTAGCCATGAGATTTTAGGGCCTAAAATAATGGCGTTTTTGGGGGCTAGCCCATACATGACAGATGCGTCACGGATCTGGCTGATGGGGAGTATGTAGTTAAATGACTAGCTGGCCCGACCTCTTCGCTGGCCGGAGAAAGCGTACTTTCCCCGGCCTGGGTGGGGGCGATAACCTCGATGTTGGTGCTAGAAACGATAGGGGAAACGTATCCCTATGTTGTAATCAGGAGCATCAGTAGTCAGCCCTGCCGACCAGTTGACGGCCATGGATAGTTTGTCTGTCATGGCCCAGGTCGCCCCCATGCCAAAGCTGGCGGCATTGGCATCCGAGCCTGTGACTTTCTCCATGGGGAAGCCTTCGGCGCCTTGCTCGGATTCCAGGGTGATGCGTTGGTTGATGTTGAATGAGAGGCTGAAACGCTCGTTAAGGGCAAAGGCAACCCCCAGACCATATTCGTACCAGTCACCAATCTGTATGCTGCCGGGCTGATCGCCAGGCAGATAGGAGACATCGTCAAAGTCGCCTTTGAGGCTATGGCCATAGTTCAGGTTGGCAAACAAGATGGCAGGATCCAGGGTTCTGACCACGGAGAAGCCGGTAGATAGTTGCCATAGGCCGTTGCCGGTGGCGAGCTCTTTGGGGGTGATCAGGTTGCCAGATTCCGATGTATCCACTCCTATGCCATAGGGATCTCGGCCGGTCGGTGCCTTGGCCCGTATGTTCCAGACCAGATCCGGCCAATTTTCATCCTCCGCCAGCACCCGATAGTAGACAGCCATGCTCAGATCGCCCAAGCCGCCGTCCGTGACACTCTGCTCTTCGAAATCGCGGCTGGAATTCTCCTTGCCCGTGGTCTGGTAGTTGGTGCTGCGCAGCATGTAGGGTACGGCCAGCTCCAGCTGCCAGCGATCGTTGAGGGTATAACGAGTGACGAGATCGGCGACCCATTGATCGGAACGTACCCGATCGAGATTGATCTCGCCGAGGAAGATGGCATCAAGGGCAAGGAAACCACGCAGGGCCAGGTCTTTGCGGTTGTAATGTTGATAGGAGAGCCCGAAGTCCAGCACCCAGGCACGATCGAACACATTATGCTGCTCGATCATCAAGTCTTCCGTGCTGCGCCCCGCCTCCGGGGTACGGCGAGTCGCTTCATTTTGGGGGGCTGATGCGGTGGCGGCCGTACCAGCCACGGCCCCCGTGGCGGCGGCTGTGCCCGCTGTCTTGCTGGTTTTAACGGCCTCCAGACGCGCTTGTAGCTGATGAAGCGCCTGATTTTGCTGGATAAGTTGTTGGCGTAGCAGATCGAGTTGCTGTTGCAGTGCCTCTTCTTCCGCACTGGCCGCCCAGCAGCTGAGCGGTGCCAGCGCAATCAACACCATGGCAGACTGTTTCATCGGATCCATCCTTGTTGTTTATTGTCTTTGTATCAACGCCATCCAATGGAGCAGGATCAATCAGCAAGGGTTTACTTACTTTAACGGGAGAGCCAGATCCGGGTCTGATTGAGTGCCCGTAAACCATCTCCTCTGACTCGATTAAGCTGCAATAAGCCCCGGCTGAAGTTGTCTCCTCGCAGACTCTGTTCCAGTTGAACGTGTCCATCGGCCGAGTTTAGTTGCAGTCCCGCATAATTGCCCGAGACCCGGTAGCTAGCCGTACCAAGAGATCCCTGACTTTCATAATTGCCAGTGTTTACGCTCTGGCCCGTCACCGGTGGCGCTGTCAAGGTGATGCCGGTCTGGTTGACCGAGCTATTACCACTGCCTTGAAGCTGCACCACTTGAACCAGACCCGAGCCATTGATGTTGCTGGCGGCAGGCGTGGACACAGCCGCTTTGGCATCATTTTTGATGCGGATGTCGAGGTTGGGGTGATTCTGGATGACGCTCAGGGTCAGATTCATGGCTGCCGTCTGCTGCGCCTGGGCCGTGGTCAGGGTCGAGATAAATTCGATCCCGAAATAGCGGATCCCCTGAGGCCCGGCGTAACGACCGCGCAGATTGGCGAGTTCACTGTCGCCAAGCTCCGGGGCGAAGTGCTCCGACAGGTTGGCCAGTGGATCCGAGGCTGCCAGCGCAGGGCCGGTCATGCCTGCAAACAAGCAGGCAAGCCAAACGGAATGTAGGTTGCTCATAACTGCCTCACATTAGCTCCCTGTGCTGAAAACCAAACTCCAGCAGGGAGGTCTCGTTGATGGGCGCAAACAGGCCATCTTTTCCTCGCACTGACAGAGGGGGGGATGGATTGGCCAGGGGAGCGTCCGGACGATATCCGGATCCAATCACCGCCAGCAGGATCCCGTTCCAGCTCTTCTTGAACTCATCAAACGAGATAATGCGATTTCCCAGGGCGGGATCGGCCAGATAGACGCGATCTTGTCGATCAATGGCGCGCAGTACGGCGAAGTGCTGATAGCCACGAATATTGAGTAACACTATGGTTGGCACTCTCACCTGGCGCAGCTTCTCGTCACCAAGTCGATAGCCCCTGACCCGCATGCCGAGCATTTGCAGATACTGCTTCATGTCGAGCATGGAAAATCCATAACGCTGTACCAAAGCCGGATCGGCCATGGCCATCATGCCATCCATGACCCAGCGTTCATTGGTCACCTGGCCGTAGGAGTAACGCAATATGGTTGCCACGGCAGCGGCGCCGCAGCTGAAATCCGTATGTTGACGCTCGATATTGGCGAAGCGCCGTTCCATGATGCTCTGCACCGGCTTGTTGAAGTCGCCAAGGGCCGGGAGATGTTCCCCTATGGGCAGATTGGCCGCCCAGGCACCCTGACAGAGACACAAGATTAGTAACCAGCGCATCGTCTCCTCCTCGCGTGTAAAAAGGGGGCTTGAAGCCCCCTGTGCAGACTGATTACTTGGCGAAACCTGCGGCCAGCGAGAGGTTGTTCGCTTGCAGATTGTTGGTGCCAGATGCCACGTTCACCCCAATGTTGCCCACGGCGCCATTGAAGGCCCCACCATTGATGTTGGCGTGGTTGAAGGTCTCACGACTGGTGTAGGTGTTGACCACAGGAATGTAGCCAGACACAGAACCGCTCAGCTTGATGTCACCCTCTTCCTCGAACTCGAACTTGCCAGGGTTTTTCTTGTTATCGTTATCGAAGTCGATATGACCAAGCTGTTTTTGTGCCCCGGGGTTGTGATCCCCATCTATCCATACTTCCGGATAGACATCATTGGACTGCTTGCTATCGCCCTCATAGCTGCCATGAGCGTTGAGCTTCAGGTAAACAGGGTTGTAGGCCACTGTTTTGGTTGCACTCAGGCTGGTGTTGGAGGTGGCGTTGTGGGATACGTTCTGGCTATTGGCGACTGTGGCCACGGCCATGTTGCCAGTGGAGACAGTGGCAGCCATGTTATTGGCCTGGACGTTACCCGAGCCGGAAACCACGTTCACCCCGATATTGCCTGCCGCGTCTTTGAAGGCGCCATCGCCGATGCCAGATTTGTTCTGATGACCCATGTTGGTGGTCAGGTTATGACCGGCACTCTGATCGGAGAAGATCTCTGCATCAGATGATCCACCGGCAGAACCGCTTTGGCCCGGGTAACCACGACCCATGACGAACTCGGCGTCAGCTGAATCGTAGGCTGCAAGGGAGGCGCTGTTGCCCTGCACGTTGGAGTCACCGGCGGCCACGTTGGCGCCGACGTTACCTGCCGCCCCTTTGAAGGCGTTATCGATCTGGCTCTTGTTTTCGGTTCTGTAGTTGGAGGTGCCAATCATAGAGCTGGATTGCTGGTTATCCACCACGGCCATACCCAGCTTGTTGACATTGATGGATCCGCCGACGTTGACCCGTCCTTCATATTCAACATCCACTTCAACCTTGACCTTCTTGGTCAGGGTGGCGCCCGTTTCGTCCCTGTCACCGCCTCTTTCATTGGCGAATGCGGTACCCGACATGGCCATGACGACCGCGGCGGCTAATGAGCTGTATATAAGTCCACGCATAATGAGTCTCTCCATTGAGCTTGCCATGGGGGCCTCACCTGTGACTCCTGTATCCGCGTTCCGATCTATAGATTGAGCATCGGGCATGGCGGTGAAGTGTCAGGTTTAACCTCCTGTCCCTGCGGCATCAAGGCGATGCCGTTACTGCACCGGTCAAAGGCAGGGAAACCATGTTTACCGCTTGATTCCCTTGTCCCGTGACCTGATTAACCTGAATGACTCCCTTGCTTCCTGCGAGGGCGTTGCCATCCAGATAAATACTGCTTGTCGTATTCGCCGGTACCTTGCCTGTGGGCAATGTCGCGACGCTGGTACTGAGATTGATATCGGTCACCGTGCCTACCCCAGTGTCATCCCCAAGGGATAGTGCAAAAGCGTTTACCTGTTGATTGGCTTCCCCTGCTCCTTGGTTGATGCCAATGAGCCCCTTGCTTTGGTTCAGTGCGGAGTCGTAAATGGCAACGCGCTGGTTTCCATTGAGGGCAGAGATAGCCTGGGTTTGCTGACTAAACTGGATGATGGCAGGACCCGAGATTGCGATGGCGGCAAGATTCCCTTGTTGGTTATTGTTGCCGGACACCATATTCACCCCCATGCTTCCTCTGATATTACTCAGAGCCTGCTGGCCTAAATTGACCTGGTTTTCAGCTCTGGTTGGGGCTGTGAATAGCAATAAAATATAAGCAGCCAATGCAATATATGTTTTCACTCTTTCTCTCCATGCTACAAGAGGGGCGAAAGAGGTAAAGCAATGCTTGTGCCATTATTTAAGCTATTGTTTTTAAGATGATAATTTATTGTTGGCTGTGTCATTTAATCTCACCAGTGAGATATGGTCTTTTTTATAATGAATAAGCTTTTGTTTATTTTGGAATTTATTCTTTCTCATCATTAAATCTCGAGTCTCATTATTGTTGTGTCATTAATCTATATCCGGGATAGGTTATAGTTATCCCGTCTTAGTTCATTGAGACGGTGTCGTTTGATATCAAGTTTTTATTTCTACCTGCATGCCGATAACAAGGTGGTCGCAGGCTAGCGTCGCAGTCGGCACGGACGACAGGAGGTTTCAACATGTCGGAAGAAGCACTGCTGGTTATCAATCCATGTGCTGTGTTGGAGACGTTGCTTGCTCAGGGGGAGTGGCGTTTATCTCGGGCCCACTCGTTGAGCGTAGCGGAAGAGAAGTTGCGTCATGGTGACTTTCCCTTGGTGCTGGTGGCTATTGATCCGCTACAAAATGAAGCTCTGCGCGGGCTCATTACCCAACATCCCAATCGCCTCTGGATAGGGCTGGTCGATAGGGAGCTATTGGCTTGTGAGAAGTTGCGTAATCTGCTGGCTGCCTGTTTCCATGATTTCCATACTTTTCCTCTTGATGCCGCCCGTTTGTGCCACAGCCTGGGTCATGCCCTGGGAATGGCACGGCTCATCGAGTGCCAACGTCCACCATTACCGGCCAAGATGCGGATCATCCAGGGGAAAAGTGAGCCGATTGTTCAGCTCAAAGCACAGATTGCCAGACTGCAACACTGCCGGTTACCCGTGTTGGTGACAGGGCCAAGTGGTACGGGCAAGGAGCTGGTGGCGCGCGAGTTGCACTACGGTACCTTCGGGGAGGAGGGGCCTTTTGTGGCGGTCAACTGTGGCGCCATGCCTCATCAATTGATCCAGTCCGAGCTGTTTGGCCATGTAAAAGGTGCTTTTACGGGAGCGCAGGCCCACAAGATTGGCAAGATAGAGGCGGCTGATGGTGGCACCCTGTTTCTCGATGAGATTGGCGAGCTGCCCCTGGAGGATCAAGTCACTCTGCTGCGCTTCTTGCAGGAGCAGTGTATCGAGATGGTCGGCAGTCACGCCTCGCGCAGTGTCGATGTCAGGGTGATAGCCGCAACCAATATAGATGTAGAGCAGGCGGTTGCGCAGGGGCGTTTTCGTGAGGACCTCTACTATCGGCTGAATGTCGTGCGCCTGAGAACCCCAGCGTTGCGGGATCGGCGAGATGATGTGCAGCTGCTCGCCAACGAGGTATTGGCCGAAATGAAGGGAACTAGGTCGCTGACATTTTCCCATCAGGCGCGTCAAGCCATGCAGGCTTATGGCTGGCCCGGCAACGTGCGTGAGTTGCACAACAGGGTGCAGCGTGCCGCTGTCATGTGTACAGGCCCCTTGATAGAGGCGCAGGATCTGGAGTTGTCAAATTCTGAGTCTTTGCTGTTTGATGGATCACTCAAGGCGGTGCGTGAGGCGGCCGAGCGCCAGGTTTTGCAGCAAACGCTCGCCCGTTTTCCCGATCGCCTTGAGGAGGTTGCCCGCCAGCTTGCCATCTCTCGGGCAACCCTCTATCGCCTGCTGGATAAGCACGACCTGTTGTAACACTGCCGTCACAGGGAAGAGGCATCATCATGAGGTAACCTTGGGGGTGTGCTGCAACAGGCGCCCCAATCAGAATAAGCGTCATACAGGAGCCTCCCATGGCCTGGTATCTTGCTAGCCTGTTTGTCTTGTTGTTGACCCTGCCCTGGTGGCCGCTGCCCAATTGGTCCGTGGCGCCCGTCCCCCAAGGGGATGTGCAGCCCGCTGCCCTGGAGCGTATCGAGCGCCAGCACTGGCTGCTGGCCCAGACAACCGCCCCGGCCGCATTGACCGCCAGCAACCCCTGAGGTCTTTGATTTCCCGATAAACAGCGAGGCCACCCTTTGGGTGGCCTCGTTGGTATGGGCACCTTGCTAGCCCGCATGATGCATGGATGGGGTCATGATCCTGCGTCACTCACCCTTGGCTATCCCTTCCCTACGCGGATCGGCGGCGCCAAACCAACCCTGGGCATTGCGCTCAACCCCCTGCAATCCGGAGGTTTGCTCGTTCAGCACCACCTCATGACCCCGGGCCCGCAGTGCATCGACCACAAACTGAGGGGTACGTCCCTGCTCCAGCTCGGTGGGGCCATTGCGGCTGCCGAAGTTGGGCAGATTGATGGCCTGCTGCAAGTTGAGCCCCCAGTCCTGAGTGCCGAGCAGCGTCTTGCCCACATAGTTGATGATGGCCGAGCCACCCGGGGAACCCAGGCTCATCTCCAGTTGTTTGCTCTTTTTATCAAAGACCAGCAAGGGCGACATGGAGGATCGTGGCCGCTTGCCTGGCTCGACCCGGTTGGCGACCGGCAGTCCGGCGGCGTCCACCGAGGTGAAGGAGAAATCAGTCAGCTCGTTGTTGAGCAGATAACCATTCACCATCAACCTTGAGCCAAAGCCGTCTTCGATGGAACTGGTCATGGAGACGGCCATGCCTTGTTCATCGACGATGGAGATGTGGCTGGTGGAGGGCAACTCCGGGGTCGCATCCAGGCCACGGGCAATGGCCATGGGCGGTGTGCCGGGTTTGGCCATGCCCATAGACTTGTCGCTGATAAGTGCTCCACGTTGCGCCAGGTAGCCCTTGTCCAGCATGCCAGCCACCGGCACGCTGACAAAATCCATGTCTGCCACATATTGGTTGCGATCGGCGAAGGCGAGGCGCGCCGCTTCGCTATAGAGGTGAATGGCTTGCGGACTGACGCTCAGTTGGCCATCGGCGCCCTGCACGGGTTTGAGGGCTGCCATGTCACGGCTCTCCAGCATGCCGAAGATCTGTCCCAGCGCCAGGGTGCCGGAGGAGGGGGTCGGGAAGCCACAGACTTCACTCTGGCGATAATCGAAGCAGAGACCCTCCCTGAGCTTGGCCTGGTAGCTGGCGAGATCGCTTGCCGCCAGCACCCCCGGGTTATCCGGGTGCTGATGCACCTTGGCGACCATGGCGTCGGCGAGCGGACCGCGATAGAAGGCGTCGGGCCCCTCACTGGCCAGGGTGCGCAATACCTTGGCCAGGGCCGGGTTGGTGAGCCGGGTCCCCACAGGCTTGGGTGTGCCATCGGCCTGATAGAAGTAGGCGCGGGCCTCCTTGTCCCTGGCAAGATAGGGCTCCTTGGCCAGCAGGGTGCCGAGTCGTGGACTGATGGCAAACCCTTGCTCTGCGAGGGTGATGGCTGGCTCGAACAGGCTGGCCCAGGGCAGCTTGCCATACTGCTGATGGGCCAGGGCCAGCGCGCGTACCGTGCCGGGTACCCCGACCGAGCGTCCACCGACGACCCCCTCATAGAAGGCCATCGGCTTGCCATCCTTCATAAACAGCTGGTCGGTGGCGGCCGCTGGCGCCGTCTCCCGGCCATCCACGGCGCTGACTCGTTGGCCGTCCCAGACCAGCATGAGGGAGCCACCCCCTATGCCGGAGGATTGCGGCTCGACCAGGGTCAGCACCAACTGTACGGCGATGGCGGCATCCACCGCCGAACCACCGGCCTTGATCACCTGATAACCGGCATCCACCGCCAGCGGGTTGGCGGCGGCGACCATGAAGGATTTGCCTTGCCAGCCCTGTTTGTCGGTCCAGCCACTGGCAGCCTCGGGGGCGAGCAGGGTCTGGGGAGGCACTGAATAATGGAAGGCTTCCTGAGAGGCGCAACCGGCGAGCAGGCCGAGGGTGACCAGCAGGCTGAGGGGTTTGAGGAACATGACACTCTCCTTGTCTGTTTTTCCTACAGGGATAAAGAATGTGGCACAATCGAGGCTCTATGGAAAGTTTGTCTTTATACTCAAGTGGTTACAAATCTATCAATGAACCAGGGTGGCGGTGGTCAGGGAGGAGAGGATGAGAAGAGGCGTGATAGGGCTGCTCTGCCTGCTGTTGGCCGGTTGTGGTGAGCCCCAGTTCAGACCCCTGGCGGCCGGGGAAACCATACTGGCCTTTGGGGACAGTCTGACCGAGGGGCGGGGTGCGAGTCCCTCGCAGAGCTACCCCAGTGTGCTGGCGAGTCTCAGTGGCCGCCCCGTCGTCAATGCCGGGGTGTCGGGGGAGCTGAGCCAAGCGGGCCGAGCGCGGTTACCGGCCCTGTTGGTCAAGCACAGGCCGGGCCTGGTGATCCTGCTGGAGGGGGTTGCGAAACAGTGGCGAACCCGCGCTCAAGGCCAATCTCGCCGCCATGATAGAGGCGGTGCAGGGCAGCGGTGCCCAGCTGCTGCTGGTGGCGGTGCCGCGCAAGTCGTTGTTGAGCGACGGCGCTCCCCTCTATGGCGAGCTGGCGGAACATTATCAGCTGGTGCTGGACGACAGCAGCATAGGTGAACTGCTGCGCAGCCCGGGTCTCAAGTCCGATACGGTGCACCTCAATGGCGAGGGATACAGGGTGCTGGCCGAACGGATCCATGGCTTGTTGCAGGATCGCGGCGCCCTCTGAATGGACTGGGTTGCCAGGGGCTGCCGATTTCATGGACAAAAAAACCGCCCGAGGGCGGTTTTTCATCATCTGGTCGAGGGTTTGCGACAGATACTGGCAAGTGCGCTCAGATGGACTGCTCTTCACCACCTAGCACCGCGAACAGCGCCGGGATGAACTGGGCCAGCTCGGCGGTCACCAGGGCGAAGTCGGCATCCAGACGAGCGGCCGGATCCTCGCTGGTCACATCGTCGTTCTGCTCGCGCAGCTCCTCGCTGAACTTGAGGCGCTTGATGGAGAGATCGTCCCCTAGCACGAAGCTCAGGGTCTCCCCCCAGTTCAGGGCCAGCTTGGTCACCAGCTTGTCGTTGGCGAGGTGATTCTTGATCTCGTCAGTCATCAGATCCTGCTGCTTGCAGCGGATGATGCCACCATGTTCCATGGCGCTGCGCAGCTCTGCTTCATCTTCCAGGGTGAAGGGGGCGGGCAGGTTCCCCTCGCTGAGCCACTCGGTCATGGTGATTTCGGGCGGATTCTTGAGGGCTACCGGCACCACCGGCAGGGTGCCGATGCTCTTGCGCAGCAGGGCCAGCAGATCGTCAGCCTTCTTGGCGGAGCCTGCATCGACCACCATCAGGTTGTCGGCCGGGTTTATCCAGGCGAAGGTCTGGCTGGTGCGGCTGAAGGCGCGCGGCAGCAGGGTATGCATTATCTCCTCTTTCAGCGCCTCCTTCTCTTTCTTCTTCAGGGCGCGGCCCTGCTCGAATTCGATCGCTTCCACCTTCTCGGCCAGCATCTCCTTGACCACGTTGCCGGGCAGCATCTTCTCTTCTTTGCGGGCGCAAAGGAGGATGTGGCCAGCGGCCGAGTGGGTCAGGGTGGCGCCGAACTTGCCGAGGGGCTTGACCCAACCGAACCGGGAGATGTCCTGGCTGCCACAGGGGGTAAAGGCGCAGGCCTCAAGCTGGGTCTCCAGCTCGTCGACACTCAGCTCGAAGGGGCGGGTAAAGCGATAAATCTGCAGGTTTTTAAACCACATGGCGTCCTCGGTCGTAAAGATTGTCCGGCGGGCATTGTACTGCAAAGCGGCGCTTTGTGATCGACCAATCACTCCGGTGAGAAAAATCGGACGGCGCTCACAGGCCAGGGTGCTGGCCGAGCAAGGGGCAGTCGAGGTCTCCTAGACTGCCAGAGTTGGCTGACGGATAAGGATGAAGAGATGCTCAGAGCGAGTCGGGCGCAGGATATGGATGCCATTATGGACATCTGGTTGCTGGCTTCCCTGCAGTCCCACGATTTTGTCGATGCCTCCGTCTGGTGGCAGGCTCAGGAGCTGCTGCGCAGCCGTTACCTGACCCGGGCCGAGGTGTGGGTCTATGAAGACGATGGCGAGCTGCAGGGATTCATCGCCCTGGTCGACGATTATCTGGCCGCTCTGTTTGTGCGCCCGGATAGCCAGGGGCGGGGCATAGGCCATGCCTTGCTGCAAAATGCCAAGACCCAGGTCACCAGCCTGCATGCCAGGGTCTTCACCGAGAACGATCCTGCGGTGCGCTTCTACCGCCAGCATGGCTTCGTTATCGATGGCGAGGAGCCGGATCCCCTGACCGGTCATGGCCAATACCGGATGCACTGGTTCGGGGCTTGAGCCGTTTTTCTTTATGGCACCCTTGAGTCCCACCCTTGCCGAACAGGCATGGGCTAAGGCACCATGACGTCAATATGGGCGCCTGACGCCTTCGCTTAATTGAGCCGCAACGCCATGAAAATCCTGCATACCGCCGATTGGCATCTGGGCCATCAGCTCCATGGCCATGAGCGCCGTTTCGAGCATGATGCCTTCCTCGACTGGTTGGCCGATACCATCAAGACGCGGCAGATAGATGTCCTGCTGGTGGCCGGGGATCTGTTCGATACCGCCAATCCCCCCGCCAGTGCCTGGCAGCAGCTGTATGGCTTTCTGGCAAGATTGCGCGCCGATATGCCCAGGCTCAACCTGGTGCTGGTCGGTGGCAACCATGACTCCCCCTCCAAGCTGGATGCCCCCCATGAGTTGCTGCGGGCCTTCAACTTGCATCTGGTGGGCAGCATCAGTCGGGATGAGGGGGGGCAACTGGAAACTGACCGCCTGCTGGTACCACTGCATGACAGGGAGGGCAAGGTGGCCGCCTGGTGCGCCGCCGTGCCCTTCTTGCGCAGCAGCGACCTCAGACCCGAGGCCCTGGGGGAGGGGCAGGACAGGCTGATCGAAGGGGTGCGCCAGATCTATGATGAGCTGCTGGCCGAGGGGCGGGCCCGCTGCGAGCCCGAGCAGGCCCTGGTCGCCATGGGCCATGCCTATCTGGCGGCGGGTCAGCTCTCCGAACTGTCCGAGCGGCGGGTGCTGGGTGGCAACCAGCATGCCCTGCCTGCCGACATCTTTGCCGGTGCCGATTACACGGCGCTCGGTCACTTGCATCTGGCCCAGCGTCTGGCCCCCGGCGTGCATTACAGCGGCTCGCCGCTGCCCCTCTCTCTCAATGAGGCCAACTATCGTCATCAGGTGCTGGAAGTCACGCTGGAGGGCGGCAAACTGGTGGCAGTCGAGCCCATCTTGGTGCCACGCAGCGTCGAGATGATACGGCTGCCCGAGAGCGAATTGCATGTCGCTCTGGAGGCGATCGCGGCGCTGGACCTGGCCGATGTCCCTGCGCAGGCGCAACCATTCCTGGAGGTGAGGCTGTTGCTGCCCAAGCCCGAGGCGCGCATTCGTGAGCGGATCCTCGCGGCCCTAGCAGGCAAGCCGGTGCGACTGGCCCGGATCAGCACCCGCTATCAGGGTTCAGGACAGGGGCTGGCCGATGGCGGCCAGCGTCGGCGTCTGGACGATATTGCCCCCCAGGAGGTGTTCACCCTCTGTTATCAACGGCAGTTCGAAGGGGAACCGAGCGAGGCACTGCTCGCCTCCTTTGACGAGATCCTGACCCAGGTCAGAGAGGCCAAGTCATGAAAATTTTATCCCTCGCCGGGGAGAACCTGGCCAGTCTGACTCAGGCTTTTCACATCGATTTTGACAAGGATGCCCTGGGCGCTGCCGGTCTGTTTGCCATCACCGGCAATACCGGGGCGGGCAAGAGCACCCTGCTCGATGCCATCTGTCTGGCGCTCTATGACAGGATGCCGCGTTTGATAGGCATGCGTCAGAATGTCGAAAAAATTGGTCGAGCGGATGAAGACGAAAAAGAAAAATTAACAGCGAATGATGTTAGAAACATCCTCAGTCGCGGCCACGCCAGCGGTTTTGCCGAAGTGCGCTTTCGCGGCTGCGACGGCCGCGTCTATCTGGCCCGCTGGGCGGTGCGCCGGGCGCGCAATCGCTCCGAAGGGCGATTTCAGACCCAGGAACGCAGCCTGACCGACGTGGCGTCGGGCCAGGTGTTTTCCGGCAGCAAGCGGGAGCTGCAAGAGCGGATCGACGAGTTGGTTGGGCTCTCCTGGGAGCAGTTCCGCCGCGCCGTCATCCTGCCCCAGGGGGAGTTTGCCGCCTTCCTCAAGTCCGATGCCAACGAGCGCTCCGCCTTGCTCGAGCGCATGACCGGCACCGAACTCTACTCAGCCATCTCGGTACAGACCTATGAGCGGGCCCGGGCCGAGCAGCAGACGCTGGCGACGCTGAGGGAGCGGCTCGGCGACATAGCGCTGATGGACGAGGCAACGCGCGTGCAGTGGGCCGCGCAGCAGCAGAGTCTCTCCGCCAGCCTCACGCTCGCCCAGCAAGAGCGTCAGCTGTTGCAGGATTTTCGCGATCTCAACGATCGTATCGCCACCCTGCGCCAAGCCTGTCTGGAGGGGGAGGCCTCACTGGCGGATGCCGAGGTGGCTCATGCCCAGGCGGCGCCCGAGCGGGAGGCGTTTGGCCGCGCCGAACAGGCTCAGGTGGCCCGCGCCGATCACGACGAGCTGGCTCGCCTCGATCTGGAGGCGCAGCAGCAGGAGCGGCTCATCGACCAACTGAGGCCCGAGCTCGAACGGGCCGAGCAGGCGCAGCAGCAAGCCACCCAGCTCGAACAGCAGCTTATTACGCAAAGAGCGGCCGCCGAGCGGGAGTGGGGGGCGTTGCAGCCCGAACTCAAGCGGGCGCAAGATCTTGATACCCGTATCCGGGAGAAGACCAGCCAGTTGCAGGAGATCCAGCAGCAGGGCAAGCCGGCGCGCGAGCAGCAACTCAAGCTGCAGCAGGAGTGGCAGCAACAAAACGAGCAGAAGCAATCCCTCGAGACGCGCCGTCAGCAGCGAGCGAGCTGGCTCGAGGAACGCAAGGGGATGGCCCCCTTGGCCCGTCAGTGGCAGCCCTTGCTGGCTGCCATGCAAGACTGGGCCGAGAGCCGGGGGCAGTTGCAGCGCGTGATCCAGCGTCGTGCCCAGGGAAGCGAGACGCTGCTCGATCTCAATGCCCGCCTGGAGCAGGGACAGCAGGAGCGCGATCGCGGGCAACAGGAGTGCGCGGCCTTGCAACGGCAGCACGATGAGTTGCAGGCTCAGGAGTGGGACGCTCAGGTTGCCGGGGCGCAGGAGTTGCGCCAATCCCGGACCGAGCAGTTGGGGCAAGTGCGCGCATTGTTGGCGCTGACGCAAGAGGGCCGCCACTACAGCGAACAGCAGGCACGGCTGCAGCAAGAGACGAGCCTGCTCGAGCAGCAACTGGCACGGCTGGCCGCGCAACATGGGGAGCGGGAACCCGAGCTGGCACGGCTCGTCATCCAGCGTGATGAGGCGCGCCATGCCCTGGAGCGGGCCCGTGCCGTGGTCAGTTTCGATCAGCATCGCCATGTGCTTCAAGATGGTATTCCGTGCCCGCTCTGTGGCTCAGAGACTCACCCTTACCGCCAGAGTCAGCCTCAGGCCGCGGGTATCCTGGCCCAGCAGAGCGAACGGGTTCACCAGCTGGATCTCGAATGTGAGCGGCTCAACCGTCAGCATCTGCAAGGGGAGATCGAGCGCGCCGAACTGACCCGTCAGCTGGCCGCCCACCAACAGCGTCATCCCGAGCTGGCCGCGAGAGCCGCACAGCTCAATCAACGCTGGGGAGAGCTGGGAGGGCGCAAGCTGCTGGGGCACGACCTGCCGACTAACCCCAGTCCAACCGAATGGGGCGAGTGGCAGACGCAACTGCTGACCCAGGAGAAGGCTCTGGCGCTGAGCCTGGCGACTGGCCTGGCGCAGTTGCAACAGGCCCAGCGGGAGCAGCAGCGACTGGCGGAGCTGCGGGATCAGCTGACCAGACTCAATGTTCGTCAACAGCAGTGTGAACAGCAGTTGCACGAAGCCGAGCGCCAGAAGATAGCGCTGGAGGGCGAGCTGAAGGCGCTGGCCGAACAGGAGAGCGCCCTGGCACAGCGACTGGTGCAGGGGGAGGCGCGGCTCGATCAGCAGATGGGCGCCGAGCCCTGGCGCCAATGGGCGGAGGCGGCGCGTTGGCAGGAGTGGCAACAGACTTGCGAGGCCTATTTGCAGGGCCAGAGCGAGTGGGAACAACTGGGCAATGAGCTTGCCAGCCTGACCCCCATCCTCAGTGCACAGGCGGTGCGGGTGCAGAGTCAGAACGATCTGCTGCACAAGCTGACGCTTGACTATAAAGAGGGCGATCAACAACGCCAGGTGTTGCTGGCCAGCCGCGAGGCGTGCCTCGATGGTCGCGCCATCGCCGTGGTGGAAAGTGAGTGGCAGCAGCGATTGCAACAGGGGGTCACTCAGCTCGAGGAGGCGATGGCTGCCCTGCATGCCTCAAGGGAGCGTCAGACCGAGCTCAAGACCCGGTTGACCCATCTCGAGCAGGACAGGCAGCTGAGTCGCCAGCGGCAGCGTGAGGTGCAGGGGCGCTGGTCGGCTCGGGCCAGCGCGTTGGGCATCCCGGAAGATGATCTGCGCCAGCTGTTGGCCATCACGCCGGATGAGCTAAAGGCTCGCCGTATCGCCTTGCAGCGCCTGGACGATGCCCTGGCCGAGGCACGTACCCGGCTCGGCGAACGCCAGCGGGCACAGGCTCAGGAAGAGGCGAAGCTGGCGCGCTATCGCGTGCATCATGGGGAATTGGCGGCGCTGAGTGCCGAAGCCCTTAGCCAGCGGCTTGCCGAATGTGAGACCCGCTGCCGCGAGCTCGATGAGCAGCTGTTTGAGTGCCGCAGTCAACTTGCCCAGGCCGAGGTGGCTCGCCAGAAGGCGGGTGAGCTGCAGGCGGCGTTACAGCAGCAGCAGGGGGTGGCGGATCATTGGCAGCAGCTGTCGGATCTCATCGGCCAGGCCAATGGTGCCAAGTTCCGTACCTTCGCCCAGAGTCTGACCCTGGAGCGCTTGCTGCTCGAGGCCAACGCTCAGCTGGGCGACTTGTCACCACGTTATCGGCTGGAGCGGGTACCGGGTACCGATCTGGCGCTGCAGGTGGTCGACCTCGACATGGGAGATGAGGTGCGTTCGGTCGACTCCCTCTCAGGTGGCGAGAGCTTCCTGGTCTCCCTGGCCCTGGCCCTGGCGCTCTCCAGCCTCTCCTCCAAGCAGACCCAGATAGAGTCGCTGTTTATCGACGAGGGGTTCGGTACCCTGGATCCGGACAGCCTGGACTTGGCCCTGGCCAGCCTGGATTCCCTGCAGGCGGCGGGGCGCCAGATCGGTGTCATCTCTCATGTCCAGACTCTGGTTGAGCGCATCGGGGTACAGATCCGCATCGAGGCCCTGGGTGGGGGAGAGAGCCGGGTAGTCTTGCCCTGAATGGTTGCCAGCCGCGACGATTGCTGGATCAACATGGCGTAGTGGAAGTGGAGCTGTGGAGCAATATGCCGGTTTGCCATCAGGGATGCCAAACCGGCGGAGCGGCTCCCACAGGCTGGCATCCGTGCTGTCTGGGGGAAGGTGGGGAGCCATGTCGGGTGCTCGCCTGGTTGCGGGTTTGGCGAACAGATATAAAAAAACCGACGCCTGGGCGTCGGTTTTCATCGTCAGGCCTGGGCCAGACTTATTTCTTGATGCGGATCACCGGGGTCTCACCGACGGTCACGGCACCTGTCATCTTGATCAGCTCTTTGATCTCATCCATGTTGGAGATGACAACCGGCGTCAGAGTAGACTTGGCTTTCTCTTCCAGCAGGGCCAGATCGAACTCGATGATGGTGTCGCCGCGTTTGACCTTTTGGCCTTCCTGGGCGATACGAGTGAAGCCTTCGCCTTTCAGTTCAACGGTATCGATACCGAAGTGAACGAACAGCTCGATACCAGTGTCAGACTCCAGCGAGAACGCATGGTTGGTCTCGAAGATCTTGCCGATGGTGCCGTCGCAGGGGGCAACCATCTTGTTACCGGCTGGCTTGATGGCGATGCCGTCACCAACGATCTTCTCGGCGAATACTACGTCAGGCACGTCTTCGATGGGGACGATCTCGCCAGACAGGGGGGCAAAGATTTCGATGCCGCCGGTGTCAGAGCTGTCATCGGAAACTAGCTTCTTCAGTTTATCGAACAGACCCATAGTAAAAGCTCCTAAAGATGATTATCGCTGTTTGCAGCCGATCTTAGCAGACTGCTTTCTGCTTTATAAAGTTATCTACACAGGCTTCGATTTCGGCGGCGGTGGCATAGCTTAATGCTTGATCTGCCATGGCCTTCACATCTTCGAAGTTAGTGTTGCGAATGAGCTTCTTGATGCGCGGTACAGAGATGGCGCTCATGGAGAATTCATCCAGACCCATACCCAGCAGCAGCAGGGTGGCGCGTTCGTCACCAGCCAGTTCACCACACATGCCAGTCCACTTGCCTTCGGCGTGGGATGCATCGATCACCATCTTGATCAGCGTCAGGACGGAAGGTGACAGCGGGTTGTACATGGCGGAAATCATTTCGTTACCACGGTCGACGGCCAGGGTGTACTGGGTCAAGTCGTTGGTGCCGATACTGAAGAAGTCCACTTCCTTGGCCAGATGATGAGCCATCACGGCGGCGGCTGGGGTCTCAATCATGATACCCACTTCGATGGATTCATCAAAGGCTTTACCGTCGGCACGCAGTTCGGCTTTGAGCTGTTCCACGGTGGCTTTGAGGCTGCGGAACTCTTCAACCGAGATGATCATCGGGAACATGATGCGCAGTTTGCCGAAGGCAGAGGCACGCAAGATGGCCTTCAGCTGAGCGTGCATGATCTCTTCGCGATCAAAGAAAATGCGGATGGCACGCCAGCCCAGGAAGGGGTTCATCTCTTTCGGGAAATTCATGTAGGGCAGTTCTTTGTCGCCACCAATGTCCATGGTACGGACGATGATCGGCTGATCCGGCATGGCCTCTGCCACTTCTTTGTAGGCCTTGAACTGCTCGTCTTCGGTCGGCAGCGCATCGCGATCCATGAACAGGAACTCGGTGCGGTACAGACCGACGCCCTCGGCGCCATTGCGGATGGCACCCTCGGTATCCTTGACGGTACCTATGTTGGCGCAGACTTCGACCTGATGACCATCAAGGGTGATGGCGGGCAAGTCTTTGAGCTTGGCCAGCTCATCTTTCTCGGCCTGGAACTGGGCCTGGAATTTCTTGGCGTCGCTCAGCTGCTCCGGGCTCGGATTGATGATGACCTGGTTATTGATGGCATCCAGCACCAGCATGTCGCCATTGTTGACGCGACGGGTGATGTCATTGGTGCCCACGATGGCCGGCAGCTCAAGGGAGCGGGCCATGATGGAGGTGTGAGAGGTACGGCCACCGATGTCGGTGACAAAACCCAGCACATATTTCAAATTGATCTGGGCAGTTTCAGACGGGGTCAGGTCGTTGGCGACCAGGATCACCTCTTCGTCTATGGTGCTCAGGTTGACCACGGCGATGCCCAGTGCGTTCTTCACCAGACGGGTGCCGATGTCACGGAAATCGGTGGCGCGCTCACGCAGATAGGGGTCATCCAGGTCGGCCATCATCTTCGCATATTGCTCGATGACCTCAAAGATGGCCTTGTCAGCATGGGCCTTGTTGTCCTTGATGAAGGATCTGATATCCCCTTCCAGCTCCTCATCTTCGAGCAGCATGATGTGGCCTTCGAAGATGGCCTCTTTTTCCTCACCGAAGGTGCGACCTGCCATCTCTTTGATGGCTTCCAGCTGGGTAGCTGACTTGGTGCGAGCCTCGAGGAAGCGGTTGATTTCGGTATCTATCTGTTCGGCAGAAATCTTGCTCTGATTGATAACGATTTCATCTTCTTTGAGAAGAAGCGCCTTGCCGAATGCGATGCCGGGGGACGCAGGAATGCCAGATATCATAATCCTTCCTATTAAAACGACTGTGGGGGAGGAGTGTGAGCCGGATTACTCCAGCTCGTCCATCAGGGCGACCAGCTTCTCAACGGCTTTCTGAGCGTCCGGGCCATCGGCCTGGATGGTGACGTTGGTACCCTTGGTCAGACCCAGAGTCTGCAACTTGAACAGGCTCTTGGCGCTGGCGGACTTGCCACCGGAGACCACAGTGATCTCGCTTTGGAATTCTTTGGCTTCTTTCACGAATTGCGCTGCCGGACGGGTGTGCAGGCCGTTTTCAGCAGTGATAACTACAGACTTCTCGTACATGGTTCACCCCATATTATTGATATTTTATAGTCTGAAGGCCGCTTTGAGGCTGCTCTGTCAGACCGTTTAAGTATGCATATGTTGTAAAGTAACGAAATCAGACCTGCAATAGCTTAATCCAGGTCAATTTTCTGTTCAGTATTTGTAGTCTTGGTCGGATTTCCTGGAACGCTGTGCTGCAAGCCGCGCTATACCTAGCTTGTCGTTATTTTATAACGAAAAATAACACTTTGTTACTTTGTGAAACCTGACCCGCAAAAAGTGCGTGACGCCGCACAGGATATGAGATTTATCACAGAATGTCTGCTTTTTTTGTGGCGCGCTTATTTGTTATTTTACCCCAAAAAATAAGGGGGTCGAGTGGCGCTGTTTGGCGATAAGTTTAGCGCAAACAAAAATGGCGCCCACTGTGGGCGCCATTTTTATGGAAAACAACATCATTTACTGTTGCAGCTCTTGCTCACTGAACACACCCGCAAACAGGGCGCTGGAGAGATAGCGCTCGGCAGCACTCGGCAACACGACCACTATGGTCTTGCCTGCAAATTCGGGCAGTTCTGCCAGACGGGCGGCGGCCACGACGGCGGCGCCTGAGCTGATCCCCGCCAGAATGCCTTCCTCTTCCATCAGGCGGCGAGCCATCTCGATGGCATCATCGCTGCTGACTTGCTCGACTCTGTCCAGCAGGGCCAGGTCCAGGTTGCCCGGGATGAAGCCGGCGCCTATGCCCTGGATCTTGTGGGGACCAGGCTTGATCTCTTCTCCAGCCAGTTTCTGGCTGATGACGGGAGATTCGCTTGGCTCGACCGCGACCGAAATGATGGCCTTGCCCTTGGTCTGCTTGATGTAGCGGGAGACCCCGGTGATGGTGCCGCCGGTACCGACCCCGGCCACGAACACATCGATGTCGCCATCGGTGGCTTCCCAGATCTCGGGGCCAGTGGTCTGCTCGTGGATCTCGGGGTTGGCCGGGTTTTCAAATTGCTGCAGCAGTACAAACTTGCCTGGTTCGGATTCGAGGATCTCATTGGCCTTGGCGATGGCGCCCTTCATGCCAAGCGGCCCCTCGGTCAGCACCAGATTGGCACCGAGCGCCTTGAGCAGCTTGCGGCGCTCAAGGCTCATGGTGGCCGGCATGGTGAGGGTGATGGGATAGCCACGGGCCGCAGCCACGAAGGCCAGAGCAATGCCGGTATTACCGCTGGTGGGCTCGATGATCTCTTTGCCCTTGGTCAGCACACCGCGCTTCTCTGCATCCCAGATAAGGTTGGCGCCGATGCGGCACTTGACGCTGAAGCTGGGGTTACGGCTCTCGATCTTGGCCAGCACTCGGCCTTTGGTAACACGGTTGAGACGAACCAGCGGGGTCTGACCTATGGTCTGGCTGTTGTCCTCAAAAATCTTACTCATGGTGCTATCCCTGTTTGTTACGGCGATGAAACAAGATTACTCTGAGATTCCTGAATGAGAAGTGACGTTTTGTTATAACAATATGTTATTACAAGATATAGAGCTTATACCCTCTTATCTGAATTAATCGCCGACCATCATCCGATGGTCAGTTATAACGAAACCCTGAACGATAGCAGAGTGTCGCGCGCTGGCGCCTGTTCTTCCGTCGGCCCGGCTCTGCCTCACCTCGACCCTACCCGATAAGCCGGGACTGCACCCGGCACAGGAGCAAAGATGACCCAGATAGTGATCAGTGGCAGCGGCCTCTATACCCCGCCCCACGCCGTCAGCAACGAGGAGCTGGTCCAGGCCTTCAACCAGTATGTGGATCTCTACAACGAAGAGAATGCCTCCGCCATAGATGCGGGCCAGCTCGATGCCAAACAGCACTCCAGCAGCGATTTCATCGAGAAGGCCTCCGGCATCAAGAGCCGCTTCCTGGTGAGCCGGGAAGGAGTGCTGGATCCCGACATCATGCAGCCGCTCTTGGCCGAGCGCCCCGATGAGCAGCCCTCCATCATGGTCGAGATGGCGGTTGCCGCCGCCGAGCAGGCGCTGATCGCCGCCGGTCGCAAACCCGAAGAGATAGACCTGGTGATAGTGGCTGCGTCGAACATGCCGCGGCCCTATCCGGCACTGGCTATCGAACTGCAGCACTATCTTGGGGCAAGCGGCATGGCATTTGACATGAATGTGGCCTGCTCCTCCGCCACCTTCGGCATCAAGACGGCGGCGGATCTGCTGGCGGCAGGGACGGCCAGGCTGGCCCTGGTGGTCAATCCGGAGATCTGCTCGGGTCACCTCAATTTTCGCGACCGTGACAGCCATTTCATCTTCGGCGATGCCTGTACCGCCGTCTTGCTGGAGCGGGAGACCGATTGCCAGGTGGCGCAACCCTGGCGGCTGGTGGGCAGCAAGCTGACCACCCAGTATTCAAATAATATCCGCAACAACTTCGGCTTCTTGAACCGGCTCAGCCCCCGCACCCGTTATGGCGACGACAAGCTGTTTCGCCAGCAGGGGCGCAAGGTGTTCAAGGAGGTGTTACCCCTGGTCTGCGACCAGATTGAGGGACAGTTGGCGGCTCAGGGCTGGCAGACCGGGGAGCTTTCCCGCCTCTGGTTGCATCAGGCCAATCTCACCATGAACCAGTTCATTGGCCGTAAATTGCTGGGCCACGACGCCAGTCAGGAGGAGGCTCCCGTCATCCTGGACCGCTACGCCAACACCAGTTCGGCGGGCTCTGTCATCGCGTTTCATCTTCATAACCAGGATCTGCCCAGCGGCGCCCGCGGGGTACTCTGTTCATTTGGCGCCGGTTACTCCATCGGCAGCCTGCTGCTCGAGCGGGGATGATCCGGCGCCTGTGTCGACTGTTTCAGCGCAGCAAAAGGGGCCCTCGATGGGCCCCTTTTTATCAGGCAGAGATCCTGGGAGAGTCAGATTGCCTCGATGGAGAGGACCTCGCACTCTGGCTCTGTGATACGAAAACGCACCTCGAGGTCGAACAGGCGCACCCCGTACAGTTTCTCATCGGCTTTGCCTCGCTTGTAGGTGGGGCGGGGATCCTGTGCCAGCACTTCGGCGATCAGGGTCTCAAGCTCGGGATGCACTTGCTGCAAGGCGGACAGCGCCGCCCGGGCCTGCTCGGCAAAGTGCACTGATAGCAGCCCTTGGGGCGCGTCAGGGGCAAAGCCTCCCCGGGCATCGGGCAGGCTGTCGGCATAGGGAATGTAGGGTTTGATATCGACGATGGGGGTGCCGTCGAGCAAGTCGATGGCGCCGAGTTCGAGCCAGAGTTTGCCGCGTGCGCGGCCGACGCCAAGCAGTTCCACCACGGAGAGACCCAGCGGATTGGGGCGGAAGGTGGAGCGGGTGGCGAAGACGCCGACGCGCTCGTTCCCGCCAAGGCGAGGCGGGCGCACCGTCGGGTGCCAGCCCTGGACCATGGTCTGGTGGAACACGAAGCTGAGCCAGAGGTGGGAGAACTGCTCTATGCCGCGCAGCACATCGGGCTGATCGTAGGGGGGCAGCAGCTCGAGCCGGGCGCGGGCCGATTTGACCAGACCGGGCTGGCGAGGGATGGCGAACTTCTCCTTGTAGGGGGAGTGGATCACCCCCAGGGTATCTATCTCAAATTTCACGCGGCGCGCCCCTGCATGGTGGAAAACCGGGGCAATCTAGCATAATCCGCCGATAAAGGCATGGATGCGGCAGGAAGCCTGGCCCGGCGCTGGGCGCCATTGGCGCAAGCACCGGACCCGGCTATAGTGCTGGCACTGCTGATCCCCAGATCCTGCTTCGAGGAGTGCCCATGATCATTGCCCCTTACGCCGCTTTGCTGGCTTGCCTGTTCATCTATCTGAGCCTGAGGGTGGTGCGGCTGCGTCACCGCTTCCAGGTGGCGGTGGGAGATCATCAGGAGCCGCTGCTTACCCGTGCCATTCGCGCCCATGGCAACTTCGCCGAGTATGTGCCGCTCTGTCTGCTGCTCATCTTCTGCTTCGATGGCCTCGGTGGCCCCATTCCCCTGATCCATGGCCTCTGTCTGTCGCTGTTGCTGGGTCGCGCTTTGCATGCCTATGGCATCAGTTCGCCAAAAGAGAATTTCAAGTTCAGGAGCAGTGGCATGGTGATGACCTTCATCGCCCTGCTGGGTGCGGCACTGGGTATCTTGGCGCTGACCCTGATAGACCTGCTGTGATCGCGGTCTCGATAAGGGGGAGGGGGAATACAATCACCCCGGCGAGGCCGGGGTGAGGTGTCATTTCTGTTCGGCCACCTTGAGGGCCTGGCCGTAGCAGATGACTTGCTTGAGGCAACCGGGGATGTCGCTGTACTCGGCACACTTGTCGATGGCGATGCCATTGCCACCCATGTCCGCAGCCCGGCGCCGGGCCAGAGTGCGCGCTTCCCCGGCGTTGGGGACGGGCTGGTTGGCATCGGTTTGGCAGGATTCGCCCTCGACGGTGCCAAGGTAGAGATAGTTCAGCTCGGCAAGATCGGCCTGCTCATAAATGGTGACACTGCCCGGTTTGAAGTACTCGTCAAAGTTCTCCTTGTCCAGGTTGCTATTGAAGGCGTAGTTGGCGCAGCCGGAGGCGAGCAGGGGCATCATCAGGATCAGGGGTTTCATGTCGGCATCTTGTTGACCAGTGAGGCAAACATTATAGGGGCCAGTCGCCACCGGCGACCAGCCCCTATTTCTCGGTGTGTGACCAGGATGACGACGCCAGTCACCCGCTGTGCTCCTCAAAGAGTCAGACCGGCGCCAGGCGTCGATGCAGGCTCTGATAGTAATCATCGGCCAGCAGTGCTTGATGAGGGGCACACAGACGGATCTGACCCTCCTCCATCAGCGCTATCCTGTCCATCTGCTCCAGGCCAATCAATCGGTGGGAGATGAGCAGCATGGCGCGATCGGCACCCAAGCGCATCAGCAGCGCCATGATGTCGCGCTCGGTCTGGCTGTCGAGTCCCTCGGTCGGCTCATCCAGCAGCCAGAGCGGGGCATCATGCAAGAGGGCACGGGCAATGCCGATGCGGCGCCGTTCCCCACCAGACAGGGGGCGGCCACCGTCGCCGAGCCAGGCATCCAGCCCCGTCTCATCTTCTAGCAAGGCGCCAAGCCCGACCTGTTGCAGTACCTCGGCCAGACGCCCGTCACTGGCGGCAGGCGCCGCGAGCTTGAGGTTGTCGCGCAAGGTGGCGGCAAACAGGTGCACCCGCTGGCTGACCACAGAGAGCGAAGCGCGCAGAGCCCCTTCGCTGTAATCGGTCAGCGGCTTGCCGCCCAGCAAGATCTCGCCAGATTGCGGGTTCCACTCCCGGGTCAGCAAGCCCATCAGGGTCGATTTTCCGCAGCCCGTCTGGCCCAGCAGCGCCAGCTTCTCACCGGCCTGCAGCTGCAGGGTGCAACCGCGCAGTACGGCTTGGGTACTACCCGGATAGCCGAAGGAGAGATCGTTTATCTGCAAGGCGCCACCCTGGGCAGGTTCGTTCAAGGTGCCCCATTCCGGCGGCTGGGCATCTTGCAATATCTCGTTGAGGCGGCGGGCCGAGGCCAGGCTGGTGGAGAGATGCTGGAAGGCGCCGGCCAGGGGCAGCAAGGCCTCGAAGCTTGCCAAGGTGGCAAACACCATCAGCGCCGTGATGGGATCCGGCGTCGCGCCGCCCACCCCGTGGCTGGCGAGCCAGAGCATCAGGGTCAGGGTCCAGCCGCTCAGTAGCTGAACACTTGCATTGGCCAGACCGCTCACCCTGGCCATGCGCGCCTGGGCAAGGATCAGATCCTGCTCGGCCTGTTGCAGCTCGGTGAGGGCGCGGGGGGCGGCGGCAAACATCTGCAGCTCGGCCTGACCATCCAGATAATCCACCAGGCGGGTACGCAGTTGGGCCTTGCCGAGGATGAGCGCCTGACCGGGCTTGCGACCGGCGAAGAAGAACACCAGGGGCAGGGCTATCATGCCAAACAGCAAGATGGCGCCCAGAGTCAGGGCGAGCCGGCCGTCGAAGAAGGAGAGGAAGAACACCAGGCCGGCTGTGCTGAGCAGCGCCGCGCCAATCGGGGTGATCAGGCGCAGATAGACGTGGTCCATGGCGTCGATGTCAGCCACCAGGCGATTGAGCAGATCCGCCTGGCGAAAGCCTGCCAGGGCCCCGGTGGAGAGGGGGGAGAGTTTCTGCCAGAACCAGACCCGCAGCCGGGTCAGTACCCGGAAGGTGGCATCGTGACTCACGACTCGCTCACCCCAGCGACCCGCGGTGCGGACGATGGAGAAGAAACGCACCCCGCCAGCCGGAGTCATGTAGTTGAAGGTGTCACGGCTGGCGGCAGCCATGCCCGCCACGGCCGCGGCGGAGAGGAACCAGCCGGAGAGCGACAGCAGGCCTATGCCGGCGGCCAGGGTCACCAAGGCCAGCAGCAGGCCGACACTCAGGCTCAGCCAATGTTGGCGGTAGAGCCGCAGAAAGGGCAATAAATCAGTCATCGAGAGAATCCCCCGCACGTTGGGACAAGAGGCTGGCGAAGGGTCCCTGGCCCTCGCTCAGCTGCCGGTAATGGCCCTGTTCGACCAGCTGACCCTTGGCCAGCACCAGGATCTGATCCATCTCACTCAGTTGATCGAGCCGGTGGGTGATCATCAGCAGAGTCTGGCCCGCCGTGGCTTTTTCCAGGCTTCCCATGATGGCGCGCTCCGAGAGCCTGTCCAGACTAGCGGTGGGTTCATCCAGCACCATCAATTGGGTCGACTTGAGCAGGGTGCGGGCCAGGGCCAGACGTTGCGCCTGACCGACGGAGAGGCCGCCCGCCTGATCGCCAAGGGGATAATCCATCCCTTTTTCCATGGCAAACTCCCACGCCTGGGCGCCCTTGAGTGCCTCGCTCAGCTCGGCATCGCTGGCATCCGGTTTGGCGAGCAGCAAGTTGTCGCGCAAGGAGGCATGAAACAGCTGCGGGTTTTGAGAGAGCCAGCCGAGGCGTTGTCGCCACTGACTCATGTCGAGACTGGCCAGCTCCAGGCCATCGACTTTCAGCTCCCCGCGATAGGGGGCAAAGCCGAGCAGGGCATTGACCAGGGAACTCTTGCCCGCACCACTGATCCCCACCAGGGCGGTGCGTGAGCCGGGTTCCAGAGTGAAGTCGATGGGGCCGACCAGCACCTTGCCTTCGGCGCTCAATACCTCCAAGGCACGGGCCTCGACCCGAATGGGGTGGTTGGCCGTGAACGGCTGGCTGCCGCTGGCAGGTTCAGCCACCTCGGCTTCCAGAAACTCCAGCAGCTGTTCGGCGGCGCCGATGGCCTGGGCCTTGGCGTGATAGTGCGCGCCGAGCTCGCGCAGGGGCGCATAGAACTCGGGGGCCAGGAAGAGCACGAACAGGCCGGTAAACAGCGTTACCTTGGCGCCGTAGTTGCCGAAGTTGAGGTGATCGATATAAGAGAAACCAAAATAGACGGCGACCAGGGCGACCGAGAGGGCGGCGAAGAACTCCAGCACCGCCGTGCTGAGGAAGGCCAGCCGCAGCACCTCCATGGTCCTGACCCGAAAGTCTTCCGACGCCTCTTCTATCTCCTTGCCCTCGGCCTGAGTTCGCATGAACAGTTGCAGGGTGCGCAGTCCCTTGAGCCGGTCGAGGAAGTGACCCGAGAGGCGAGCCAGGGAGTGGAAGTTGCGGCGGTTGGCATCGGCGGCGCCGACCCCGACCAGGATCATGAACAGGGGGATGAGCGGCGCCGTACCGAGCAGTATGATGCCTGCCGCCCAGTTGACCGGGAAGACAGCGACCAATATCACGATGGGAATGAAGACGGCGATGGCCATCTGCGGCAAATAGCGGGAGAAGAACTCCTGCATATTTTCGATCTGTTCGAGCAGCAGGCTGGCCCAGCTCCCGGCCGGACGACGTTGTATATAAGCAGGGCCGAGGCGACTGAGACGGGTCAGCACCAGGTTGCGTATGGTCTGGCGCACGGCGGCACCGGCCTTGAAGCTGGTCACTTCGCGGCCATAGGCGAGCAGCGCCTTGCCGAGGGTGACGGCGAGCAGGGTGATAAACAGGGGGATCTGCTGCTCGGGCAGGATGCCCTCTATGATGAAGCCGTGCAGCAGGGTGGCCAGCAGCCAGGCTTGGGCGACCATCAGGACTCCCTGACCCAGGCCGAATGCTATGGAGAGACCGATCCAGCGTCGGCCGTGACTCGACTGCATGCGCAACCAGCCATAAAGATGTTTTTGGGTATTCTTGTCCATCACCAGCTTCCTCATTTCGAGTGGCGCAAGACTATCCTCGCCCCCAGGCAATGGCAACCTTGTAAATGCCATGGCATCACGCGGGGCGGTTGAAAATGCGGCGCCCTGTTCATTAGTTGGTCGAACAGTTTGATTTGCGGTAAAAAATCGAAAGGGTGCCATTGCGCTTGGCGGCAAAATGCATATAGTAGAGCCCCTGACGCGGGTGTAGTTCAATGGTAGAACGGTAGCTTCCCAAGCTGCATACGTGGGTTCGATTCCCATCACCCGCTCCATATTCCGATGGCAAGCTGCTTGATTTGTCTCAAGGCAACAAATTGCTTGAACAGGTGGGTTTGGTTGTCCTCCCACTGTAATTTCTGATGCCAAGCGGGCATCGTATAATGGCTATTACCTCAGCCTTCCAAGCTGATGATGCGGGTTCGATTCCCGCTGCCCGCTCCAGCTTCACAGCAAAAAGCCCACTCTCGCGAGTGGGCTTTTTGCTTATGTGGCTCTTCCATCAACCGTTGCCGCGCCTTCATCCCCAAGCGCTCATCAGGTCAGGTGTGGCCACTGCTTCTCTGGTGCGGCCAGCAAAAAGGCGCCTGATGGCGCCCTTATTTGTGCTGTGAGGTCGAGTTCGCTTATTCCTGCTCGAGCTCGCCGCAGAAGCGGTAACCTTCGCCATGGATGGTGGCGATGATCTCGGGGGTGTCGCCCACGCTCTCGAAATGCTTGCGAATGCGGCGAATGGTCACGTCCACGGTGCGATCATGGGGTTTCAGCTCACGGCCAGTCATCTTCTTGAGCAACTCGGCACGGGTCTGGATCTGGCCCGGGTTCTCACAGAAATGCAGCATGGCGCGAAACTCTGAGCGAGGCAGCTTGAACATGTCGCCGGTCGGGCTGACCAGAGCGCGGCTGTTGATGTCCAGGGCCCAGCCGTTGAACAGGTAACGTTCGACTTGCTTCTTCTCCTCGCCACCGGGCAGCACATTCATGGTGCGGCTCAGCAGGTTGCGAGCGCGTATGGTCAGCTCACGAGGATTGAACGGCTTGGTGATGTAATCGTCGGCGCCGATTTCAAGCCCCAGGATCTTGTCGACTTCATTATCGCGACCGGTCAGGAACATCAGAGCTATGTTGTCATCTTCACGGAGTTCGCGAGCCAGCAGCAGGCCATTTTTGCCCGGCAGGTTGATATCCATGATCACCAGATTGATGGTGTGGTTGGTCAGCGCCTGGTGCATCTCGTCACCATTGTTCGCTTCCAGCACGACATAGCCTTCGGCTTCGAAGATGCTCTTGAGGGTATTGCGGGTAACCAGCTCGTCTTCGACGATCAGAATGTGTGGTGTTTGCATGAGTTTTCCCAGATTCTTATCAGTTAATTAGCTAAATTTTAACACTTTTGGCGTTACCCGACCCATCAAGGACGTATCCTGAAAATTTATTACATCATCCAGGGTATGAACTCAGGATCGAGTCATCGCGAATTTGGTATCAATGCTGGCCAACATCCCTGCGCCATATGAAGGCTCTCGACCCTGGCGGGAGAGAGGAGCCGGAAAGGTAGTCCATTACGAAAGTTGCCGCATTTTATCAGTTAACAGGCGCATAACAACAGTCTTTGCTGTCAGATAGCAACTTTTTAACTCTGGTTTGATGTAGGTCAAACCCTGAACTGGCAGCATAATAGTGGGGTCAGCCCCCTTTTTAGCCACTTATTAATGTAATTAAATGTAACATGTGATTGACATGGTTTTGTGGGAAAACTACAAAATTTCGTGCGATAACCCTCCTTGTCCCGCCCGCGTAGTCCAGTTACGCCAGGTTAATCGCCAATCATCCCGCTCACTGCGCCGTGCTCAACGTGCGCTGACCGAACACTCCCTCTGTCTTGCCAAAATGATCAAATTTTTCATCGCGCAGTGCGGGCTGGCATCGGTTCAAGCTAGCCCGCCCTGACCCCTTGACTGTGTAGCCAACGATGCGGCTATAGACCAGGGGTAAAGCCGCGGAGTCAGTGCTTGCGGACTGTGCCTTGGGGTCGGTCGAGGGGATGGACTCATTTTGGATTGTCAGCTCGTTATCTTGATGAAAGAATGAGCGTCATCATATCCAAGGAGAGGAGTGAATCATGCTGGATCTTTTGCCGGATCTCTGCGACCTGCACGGCGACAGTTTGCAGGTTGCCGACCCGCTGTTTCAACACTTTGGCGCCAATACCATTTTCTATGGGGAGGCGGTGACCCTCTCCTGTTTTGAAGACAATAGCCTGGTGCGAGATCTGGTGGCACGTCCCGGTCATGGCCGAGTCATGGTGGTCGATGGTGGGGGTTCTGTGCGTCGAGCCTTGCTCGGGGATCAGTTGGCCATCCAGGCGGTCGGATCAGGATGGGCTGGTTTCATCATCAATGGAGCTGTGCGTGATGTGGGGACGCTCAATACCTTGGCCCTTGGTGTCAAGGCGCTGGCGGCCTGTCCCGTCAAGACGCAAAAGTTGGGGGTTGGGGAGGAGGGCGTTGTGTTGAGCTTTGCCGGGGTGACCATAGCGCCGGGGGATTTCGTCTACGCAGATCTCAATGGCGTCGTGATCAGTGCCAGTCGGCTGATCTGAGCGTCAGAAGTGAAAACCCATGCCTATGTTCAGAGACTGTTCGGCGGTGAGCGGGCTGATGCCAAGGTTAGCGGTCAGCGCCAATTGAGGGGCCAACAGCAGCCGGCTATTGAGTTCGACTTGAGTCGTGGTATTGCCAATCTCTAGCTGGCTTAACTGGCTGCCAATGTTGAGCGCCGGGGTGAGCTGGTAGCGCAGCCCTGAGGCCAGATTGAAGCCTGCCTGTGCGGATCGGCCGGAGCCTGCGGGGCCCCCCTCCATGAAGAGGGCAACATCATCCATGATGTTGTACTGATAGCCGGTGTTGATGAGCCAGGTGTCGAAAGGGTCGGCTCGGCTATCTCCCCGTTTGTCCTGCAACACCCCTGAATAGCTTCTCAGATAGAGCTCTCCCTCGCCGGGATCCTGTTCAAGAAAGTCCCAGTCGGCGGCGATACAGTTGAGGCTACAGGCAGATAACAGCAGACAGATGAGTGAGTTAGCCATTCATTTCCCCTCCATGGGTCCCGAACAGGATCACAAGCATGGCACATGCTTGCATGCTGTAAAGGGACTCATTTAAATTTCCGAGGCTTTGCTTCGCGGGCTCATCGTGGTAAACAGAGCGGTTCATTTTACTGCATATGACCGAGAGGGGATCCCATGAACAAGAATCTGATGCTGTTGGCCGCCCTGGCCCTGGGAGGCTGTGCCATGACATCCGGCTCCAACATGACTCAACTGGAGGCCAATACCTGGCAACTGCAAGGGGCGAGCGCCGATGCCTTCACCCTGCAGATCGCCGAGGGCAAGGTGGCTGGCAAAGGCGGCTGCAACCGCTACTTTGGGGGCATTACCAAGCTCGATGATCAGACGCTGACCCTGGCTGGCCTCGGTTCAACCCGCATGGCGTGCATGGGCGATCTGATGGCCAAGGAGGGTGATTACCTCCAGAAGCTGACCCAGGTCGCCAGCTATCAGGTGAGCGGCAACCAGCTGGTATTGAAAGATGCCCGTCAGGCAACCCTGCTTACGTTCGACGCCAAGTTGGCCGAGTAAGCACCCGTTGCGGGTCAAGGGTTGTCGCATCCGGCACACGGCTGCACCTGCGAGGCAACCTGTCTGAGAGAGAACTGACCCAATAGAGAGGGGCGCCGCGGCGCCCCTCTCGTTTTCCCGCCGGATGCGCTTCGAACTTATGGCACGCTGCTCCCGTCAGGAGATGGCGGGTTGGCTTGTGCGTCTCTTTCTCCCTGTTGATAGCGAAAGCGCTTCTTGCGTCTATAGGGATAGACATCCTCGAAGCTGCCCCCCTGGATATTGGCCTGCAGCCCTTGCCAGTAGCCTGCATCGAACAGTTCACTGTGCACTTGCATCATGATCTCCCGCACCTGGCGCTTTTGCAGCAAGAAGGTGGCGAACTCTTCGGGGAAGATGTCGTTCGGGGCGACCGAATACCAGGGCTCGGCACTCAACTCATCTTCCGGGTAGCGTGGCGGCGGGATCTGGCGAAAGTTGCACTCCGTCATGTAGCAGATCTCGTCATAGTCGTAGAACACCACCCGGCCGTGGCGAGTCACCCCGAAGTTCTTGAACAGCATGTCACCGGGGAAGATGTTGGCCGCCGCCAGTTGCTTGATGGCGTTACCGTACTCTTCCAGCGCGAGTCGGGTCTGCTGCTCGTCGGCGTTATCCAGATAGAGGTTGAGCGGGATCATCTTGCGCTCGGTATAGAGGTGTTTTATCACCAGCTTGTCCGAGGTCAGGGTCAGCGCCGAGGGGGCGACCCGTTGCAGCTCGTCCAGCAGCTCGGGAGAGATGCGGTCCAGGGGAAACTCGAAGTTGGTGAACTCCTGGGTATCGGCCATGCGGCCCACCCGGTCGTGCTGTTTGACCAGCCGGTATTTTGCCTTCACCTGTTCATGGCTCACGTCTTTGGGGGGGGTGAACTCATCCTTTATTACTTTGAACACCACGTCATAGGAGGGGAGGGTGAACACGCTCATCACCATGCCCTTGATGCCGGGGGCGATGACGAACTGATCCCGGCTCATGGCCATGTGCTGGCGATAGTGACGGTAGAACTCCGTCTTGCCGTGCTTCTGGCAACCGATAGCGTTGTAGAGCTCGTAGTCGGGTTTGTGGGGCAGTATCTGCCGCAAGAAGGCAACAATGAGCGCAGGCTCGGGGGCATAGACCATGAAATAGGCGCGGGCGAAGCCAAACACGATGGAGGCAAGCTCGGGCTCGAAGATGATGGTATCCACATAGATGTGCTGCCCCGTGCTCAGCAGCGGCAGGATGAAGGGATAGACCCGGTCCTGGCAGCGAACAAGTCCCACCAGGTAGGCGCCCTTGTTGCGATAGAACACCTCGCGCAGCAGTTCCAGGGTGAAGGGCGCGGTGCGCAGTACCGCCGGGCCGCTCTGGGCCAAGTGGCGGCAAATGTGCGCAATGTCGCGCTCCTTGTCCTCATAGGGCAAGGTGAAGGGGTAGTCGGCAAACAGTTGACGCAAGGAGTGGGGCAGCTCTGCCAGGCTGCCGGGATAGATACGCAGTTGGGTCGACAAGTCAGGGTGTTCACCCCGGCTGCGAAATGGGTGGATATAGAGGTTCTCGTCGCGGATGTTGCGATGGCGGAAGATGCGCCGGTAGACGGAGTTGAAGAAAGATTCGGCCACCTCGAAGTTGGCACAACCCGGCAGCAGATCGCTAAAGGCGCTCTTGACGCGCTTGAGCAGGTCCTGGGTCGCAACCTGCTCCCCCATCATGGTACGGATGAGCGCCGTGGTCGCGCCCACATGGTGGTCGTAGAGGCGGATCCGCTCACGCCCGGCGAGCTGCACCCCGAGCCAGTCGCCATGCTCGAAGCGGCTCTTGCTGCCTTGGGTGATGTCGAGAAAGCGGCTATAAAATGACTCGAACCGCTGCAAAATAGTCTCTGCGACTGCCTGTCCCAGTGCCTTGTCCATCGCCACCTTCCTTGTGGTTGCCTGGCCTCTTCTGGCCATTATTTCGCCGATATTTCTGGCCACTATGGCAACATTCAAACATCTGTTCAAGTGGCATTTTGCGGGGATAAGCGGTAGATTTCGCCCCTTTGCAGCCCTGCCCGCGAGGAATAATCCATGAAGCTCTATTTTGTCCTGATGGCGCCAGCCCGCCCACAGAATGTCGGGGCCGCCGCCCGCGCCATGAAGACCATGGGTTTTGACGCCATGCGGGTCGTGGCGAGCCGGGTTCACCAAGAGGATGAGGCGAGCTGGGTGGCCCATGGGGCGCAGGAGATACTGGCCAATGCCGAGGCGTTTGATACCTTGCCAGACGCCTTGGCCGACATGGATCTGGTGATCGCCACCACGGCCCGCCAGCGTGGCCGTTATCAGCACTACCTCACCCCGGGGGAAATTCGTGATCAGATCCGCGCCAAACCCTCCCTGAACAAGGTGGCCATCCTGTTTGGCTGCGAGGAGTCGGGTCTCTCCAACGAGCAACTGGCCCATGCCGACCTGCTCAGTTACCTGCCCCTCAAGGTGAGTTACCCCTCCTTGAATCTGGGGCAGGCGATCATGCTGTATGCCTATGAACTGAGTCCGCTGCTCGATGAGTCGACCGCAGTAGACGAAAATTCGGACAACAGTGGGCAAGTTCGAGTGCTAAAAAGTAAAACAGCAGAAATTCTTGCCGAAGTCGGTGTTTCGCAGGATGAAAAACTGCATCAGTGGGTAATGGACCGAGTGCCTATGCTGCCACAGCGGGATCTGAATATGCTGCATCTGCTCTGTAAAGACCTGATGAGGCGGCTTGGCAAGTTGCTTTGAGTTGACAGCGTCCGCCGTGCAGGGTATTGCTAGAGGCCAGTCTCGTAGCAGAGTGTTCGTCATGCAGTTAATCATCAACGTCATCACCACCACCATTATTACCGGTACCACCACAGGTGGCACTGGGGCCGGTTGATGCGCTGACGAACAAGCACAGAAATCAGAAAAAGGCCCGTACCCACCCAGTACGGGCCTTTTTGTTGCGCAGTTTACAGGGAGAGAAAGCGATGAGAGTGTTGAAGTTTGGCGGGTCGTCACTGGCCGATGCAGAGCGTTTTTTACGGGTTGCCGATATTGCGGTCAACACCCATGGTCAGTCCCAGGTGGCCCTGGTGTTGTCAGCGCCAGCCAAGGTGACCAATCACCTGGTGGCGCTGGTCGAACAGACCAGCCGTGGCATGGATGCCAGTCCCACCCTGTTTGAGATAAACGGCATCTTCTCCCGTCTGTTGGCGGGTCTCAAGGCGGCCTATCCGGCCCTCGATGAGAAAGCATTGCAGGCCCGGCTCACGGCCGAACTGGATCAGGTCGAGCGCCTGATGCAGGGCATCCGCCTGCTGGGTCAGTGCCCGGACAATGTCCAGGCCCACATCCTGAGCCGGGGGGAGAATCTCTCCATCGCCTTCATGCACGAGCTGTTGCGGGTGCGTGGGCTCGAGCTGGACGTGATAGTGCCCGAGCAGATGCTGGTGACCGATGGCGGCCATCTTGAGGCCCATGTCGACATTGAAGCTTCCCGCCTGCGTTTCGCCGCCAAGGGGCTGCGCACCGATTGTCTCTACCTGATGCCGGGCTTCACCGGTGGCAGCGACAAGGGCGAAACAGTGCTGCTGGGCCGTAACGGCTCTGATTACTCCGCCGCCGTCCTGGCCGCCTGCGTGGACGCCGAGTGCTGCGAGATCTGGACAGACGTGGAAGGTTGCTACAACTGCGACCCGCGCCTGGTGCCGGATGCCTACCTGCTCAAAACCCTCTCCTATAAAGAGGCGATGGAGCTCTCCTATTTCGGTGCCAAGGTGCTGCACCCGAAAACTATTGCCCCCGTGGCCCAGTTCCACATTCCCTGCCTCATCAAGAACAGCTTCAACCCCCAGGGGCCTGGCACCCTGATCGGGGTCGATCAGGGGGATGATGACCTGAAAGTGAAGGCCATCTCGGATCTCTCCGGCATGTGCATGTTCAACGTCTCCGGCCCCGGCATGAAGGGCATGGTGGGCATGGCGGGTCGCATCTTCTCCGCCGTCTCCCGCGCCGGGGTCAGCATAGTGCTGATCACCCAGTCATCCTCCGAATACAGCGTCAGCTTCTGTATCCACAGCTATGACAGCGACAAGACCCGCAAGGTGCTGGAGCGCGAGTTCGAGCTGGAATTCAAGAACCAGCTGCTGGACCCGCTGGAGATCATGAGCGATCTCGCCATCATCTCCCTGATCGGGGACGGCATGCGCACCAGCAAGGGGATGGCGGCGCGCTTCTTCACCTCCCTGGCCCAGGCCTCCATCAACATAGTCGCCATAGCCCAGGGCTCGAGCGAGCGCTCCATCTCTGCGGTGGTGCGGGATCGCAAGGTGGCGGAAGCCATCAAGGCGTGCCACCAGAATTTCTTCGGCAGCCAGCAGTTCATCGATCTCTTCGTGGTCGGTGTGGGCGGCGTCGGTGCGGCCCTGGTGGATCAGATTGCCCGCCAGCAGCCGGTGCTCGCCGAGCAGGGCACCGGCCTGCGGGTGGTCGGCATCGCCAACAGCCGCCAGATGGCGGTCAACAAGGATGGGCTGAGCCTCGCCAACTGGCGTGAGCAGCTGGTGGAAGCCCGTGACAGCTTCAGCCTGGAAGCGGTGAAGAAGCTGGTGGAAGAGAGCCACCTCATCAACCCGGTGATCGTCGATTGCACCTCGAGCGAGGCGGTCGCCGTCCAGTACGCGGACTTCCTGGCCGCCGGTTTCCACGTGGTCACCCCGAACAAGAAGGCCAACACAGGGTCGCTGGATTACTATAAGGCGCTGCGCCGCACCGCCCGCCAGACCCGCCGCAAGTTCCTCTACGAGACCAACGTGGGCGCTGGCCTGCCGGTTATCGAGAATTTGCAGAACCTCATCAAGGCCGGTGACAAGCTGCGCGCCTTCGACGGCGTCCTGTCCGGGTCGCTCTCCTTTATCTTCGGCAAGCTGGACGAGGGGATGGCTTTCTCCGATGCCACCAAGATTGCCCGTGGCAACGGCTTCACCGAGCCGGATCCTCGCGATGACCTCAACGGCATGGACGTGGCCCGCAAGCTGCTGATCCTGGCCCGCGAAGCCGGCATGGCGCTGGAGCTTTCCGATGTGGAAGTGGAGCAGGCGCTGCCCCCAGGCTTCGATGTGAGCGGCGATGTGGAGTCCTTTATGGCTCGTCTGCCCGAGGCCGATGGCTGGTTCCGCGATCAGTTCGCCCTGGCTCAGAGCGAGGGCAAGGTGCTGCGCTACGTGGGCTCCATCGAAGGAGGCAAGTGCAAGGTCGCCATCAAGGCGGTCGGTGCCGACGAGCCCCTGTTCAAGGTGAAAGACGGAGAGAACGCGCTCGCCTTCTTCTCCACCTATTACCAGCCCATCCCCCTGGTGCTGCGCGGCTATGGCGCAGGGACCGAAGTGACCGCCGCTGGCGTCTTCGCCGATGTGCTGCGCACCCAGAACTGGAAGCAGGAGCTGTAACATGAGTTCAGCGATGAACCCCGATTTTGAACAAGATGCCATGGTGCAGGGCGGCAGCGTGGTCGCCTATGCCCCGGCCTCCAGCGCCAACCTGAGCGTGGGATTCGATGTACTGGGGGCGGCGCTCGCCCCCGTGGATGGCTCCCTGCTCGGGGATCGCGTCCAGGTAAAGGCTGCCGATGTGGCGTTCGCCCTCTCCTCCGTGGGCCGCTACGCCCACAAACTGCCGGATGATCCCAAGAAGAACATCCTCTATGACTGCTGGCTTGCCTATGGGGAGGCCCTGGAGAAGCGCGGCCTGACCCTCAAGCCGCTGGCGATGGTGCTGGAGAAGAACCTGCCGGTCGGCTCGGGCCTGGGCTCCAGCGCCTGCAGCGTGGTGGCGGCACTGGAAGGGCTCAACGCCTTCCACGGTGAGCCGCTTGATGAGCACGATATGCTGCTGCTGATGGGGGAGATGGAAGGCAAGATTTCCGGCTCGGTCCACTACGACAACGTCGCCCCCTGCTATCTCGGCGGCATGCAGCTGGTGCTCGAAGAGCACGGCGTCATCAGCCAGGGCATTCCGGTGTTCGAGCAGTGGTACTGGGTGGTCTGCTACCCGGGCACTGTGGTCTCCACCGCCGCCGCCCGCGCCATACTGCCGGCCCAGTATCGCCGCCAGGACTGCCTCACCTATGGCCGTCGGCTGGCCGCCTTCGTGCACGCCAGCTACACAGGTCAGGAGGGATTGGCAGCCAGCGTGCTCAAAGATGTGATTGCCGAACCTTACCGCGCGGCGCTCATTGAAGGCTTTAACGAGGTGCGGGCTCAGGCGGCCCAGAACGGGGCGCTGGCCACCGGCATCTCCGGCTCAGGCCCCAGTGTCTTCGTGGTGATGAAGGATCTGGCCCAAGCCGAGCGCATGAAGGATTGGATGGACGCACATTTTGTGCAGAACGAAGATGGATTTGCCCGGGTCTGCAAACTGGACATGGCCGGGGCACGGGTAACAGGAAGCGAGCTATGAATCTTTACAATATCAAGGACAAGAGTGAACAGGTGAGCTTCGCCCAGGCGGTGCGCCAGGGTCTGGGCCGCGAGCAGGGGCTCTTCTTCCCCGAAACCATCGCGCCCCTGGCCGATGTCGATGCCCTGCTGGACTTGCCGCTGGCCGAGCGCTCCGCTCGCATCATCAGCCACCTGCTGGGTGACGAAGTGCCCGCTGCCAAGGTCAGCGAGCTGATCGACGCAGCCTTCACCTTCCCGGCGCCGCTGGTGAAGCTCAAAGACGGCACCTATGCTCTCGAGCTGTTCCACGGCCCGACCCTGGCGTTCAAGGACTTCGGCGGCCGCTTTATGGCCCAGTGTCTGGCGACCTTCCGCACCAACGACAAGATCACCATCTTGACCGCCACCTCCGGCGACACCGGCGCCGCCGTGGCCCACGCCTTCTATGGCCTGGAGGGGATCGAAGTGGTCATTCTCTATCCCAAGGGCAAGATCAGCCCGCTGCAGGAGGCGCTCTTCTGCACCCTCGGCGGCAACATCCGCACCATCGCCATCGACGGCGACTTCGATGCCTGTCAGGCGCTGGTGAAGGATGCCTTCGACGACGAGGCGTTGAAACAGGCGATTGGCCTGAACTCCGCCAACTCCATCAACATCAGCCGCTTGCTGGCCCAGGTCTGCTACTACTTCGAGGCGCTGGCCCAGCTGCCCAAAGCTGACCGCGCCAAGGCGGTCATCAGCGTGCCGTCTGGCAACTTCGGCAACCTCACCGCTGGCCTTATCGCCAAGGCGCTGGGGCTGCCGGTGAAGCGCTTTATCGCCGCCACCAACGCCAACGACACAGTGCCGCGCTACTTGAAAACCGGCAGCTGGGAGCCGCACCAGACGGTAGCGACCCTCTCCAACGCCATGGACGTGAGCCGCCCCAACAACTGGCCGCGAGTGGAAGAGTTGTGCCGTCGCAACGGTTGGGCGCTGGAAACACTGGGGTCCGGCATGCGCAGCGATGCCGAGACTCGCGATGCATTGCAGCGACTGCACCAGCTCGATTACCTGTGCGAGCCTCACGGCGCCATTGCCTGGGATCTGCTGGGCGAGCAGCTCGCAGAGGACGAGGTAGGGGTCTTCCTCTGCACCGCCCATCCAGCCAAGTTCAAGGAGTCGGTGGACGAGATCCTGGGGCTGGACGTGCCGCTGCCCGGCCCGCTTGCCAAGCACGCCGCCCTGCCGCTGCTGTCCCACAACCTGCCGGCGGAGTTCGCCCGGTTAAGGGCATTTTTGGTTGAGTAAGCTGGATTAACGCTAAATTGCAGCCACAAGAATCCCCCAATATTGGGGGATTCTTGTTTTCCGTATCTGGCAAGGGGGCGTTGCCTCTTCACTGCTGGCTGCTTTGCTGGTTGGGCTATGCGGCACTGTTTTTATACTGATGGTCGGCAATCATGACGATTTGCGGCTTATACATCTATCTCCATCACCGTAACAGGGCTCGATTTAAACTCATCCATGCCGATCTTGTGCCATCCCAGCCGTGAGTAATAGTCGGGAACGGTGGGGTCAAACGCAAACAGGTAGAGTTTTTCAAAGCCAAGCTCTTTGGCTTTCAGAAGAGCGACATCAACCAGCATTTTGCCGATCCCCTGCTTCTGATATTCGGGAGCCACAACCAGTGAGCCAAACCAGGGGGTCAATTTGTGGCGAATACCATCGTTTTCTCGCAACGAGGACATGCCAACCGCTCTTTCACCATCAAAGGCCACAAAGGTAATAGGTAATGCCCGATCATTGAGATGTTCGGCCAGTTTTGTGATGACGCGTTCAACGGGCACTTCGGACGACCACATCTTGCCCAGCACCTCATACCAGATATTTGCCAGCTCAGGGATAGCGTCTGGGTGGTTCTGCAACAGATCAATCTTTATCATGCGCTTATCTCATCTATTTGCACTGGGATAATATCCATTACCAAGCAGGATCTTGATCCTATGGGGCAAATCATAGTGTCAAACAGGGTGATGCTTGCCAAGGCTTACTTCCTTCTTGTGGGACTTTGTTCTACGCCCCGCAACAAATTATCCAAAACCGAAGGTTAATTTGGAGAAGGTTAATTGGTTAATTGGTTAATTGGTTAATTGGTTAATTTGGACACCCACCTTTTTGACGGTTAATGGTTAAATTGGACACCCACCTTTTCGTCGCCACAGCTGGCTGGATCCTTGGCTCGTTCGAGCCCACAGCTGATAGCCCTTGGATCGGGGCTCCGGCTCGCTCTCCAGGCGAGTCGCCGTGGCGCACGGGTTGATCTTGTTGGGGCATTTGGTTACCGTTACCGCTCTTCTGATCCCAAGAGTACTTCCTCCGATGCGCATTTAACCTGTCCGCACCCTCCAGTTTTCTGCCCCTCTTCATTGAGGCCGGGTGCGTCTTTACCGTGACAGGTTGATGTTGATCCCTCATTGCATTTCTTGTTTGCAGGCGCTGCGTCCCTGTCATTTGGCTTCACTCTCGGCTCGTTGCTCCAGCATCGGCCTCAGGAGTTCAGATGACCCAACTCTCATGTCATATCAAACAGTTGCAACTGCCCTATCTGCCAGGCATTGCACCCCTCACGTTTTCCCTGCCACGGGCACCCTGCGCCCTGATAGGTCGTAACGGCATAGGCAAGAGTCTGCTGCTGGAACTGCTGGCGGGCCAGCGTGCCCCAGCTTCGGGCAAGATAGAGTGGGCCCAGCCCGTCGCCTGGTTACCCCAGTTTGTCCCCGCGAGCGATAGCTCTGTGGCTGACTTCATTGGTTGGGGGGAGGCTCTGGGGGCACTTGGGCGCATCGAGCAGGGCAGTATCGACAGCCGGGACTTCGACCTGCTGGCCGATCGCTGGACATTGCGAGACGATCTCGCCGCCCTCTTGGCCGAGGCGGGGCTCAGGGTCGATGCCAAGCAGCCTCTCAACCAGTTGAGCGGCGGCCAGCTCACCCGACTAAGGCTGCTGGCACTCTTTGCCGAGCCCGAACACTTCCTGTTGCTGGATGAGCCGGACAATCACCTCGATGGCGCGGGGATAGCGTGGCTGGCGCGGCGACTGGCCAACCATAGCGGCGGCTACCTGCTGGTGAGCCACGACCGGCGCTTGCTCAATCAGGCCAAGCAACTGCTTGAGTTAAGCGAGCAGGGGCTGCAAAGCGCCCAGCTCTCGTTTCAGGCCTTCTTGCAACAGCAGGCACAGGAGCAGGCCGCCAGAAGTGCGCGCCTGACGCAGGCGGTACGCAATGAGAAGGCGGCCGCTCTGGCGCTGCAGAGGGCGCGCGAACAAGCTGCGCAGCGCGCCAGTCAGGGCCGCCGGGATCGCGGCTCTCAGGCCAAAATCCTGTTGGATTTCAACAAGGATCAGGCGGGGAAATCCCTCGGCAAGGTATTGGATCGCCATGAGCGCGGTCATCAGCAGCAACTGGGGCTTAAGGAGGATGCGGCCGCCGCATTGGCGGCGGTACAGCCCCTGCGGTTGCAGTGGCAGGGGAGGGGCGATCCCAGCAAACAGGGCAGTGCCCAGCCCCTGGTGATCATGGCCGCCAGCCATCCTCGCTGGCACCGCCAGCGGGTCAGCTTGGTGCTGCAGCGGGGGGATCGCTGTCTGCTCAGCGGCCGCAATGGGGCGGGCAAATCCAGCCTGCTCAAGATGCTGCGCGGGGAGCTGGCGCCCGAGTCGGGTGCTTTCAGGCTAACTGGCCCCATGGCTTGTCTGGATCAGGGCTTGAGCCTGATTGCGCGGGATCTCAGCCCGCTTGCCAACCTGTTGGCAGTGGCGCCTGGGCTGGCCGAAAGCGATGCGAGAACACGGCTGGCGGGCATAGCCCTTCGCGGGGAGCGCGCCCTGCAACCGACCCACCAGTTGAGCGGTGGTGAGCGGCTGAAGCTGGGCCTCTTGATGGTATTGGCACAGCAACCTGAGCTGCTGCTCCTCGATGAGCCGGACAGTCACCTGGATAACGCCTCTCGCCAACTACTCACTCAGGTGCTGGCCGATTATCCGGGCACATTGCTGCTTGTCTCCCACGATCCCGAGTTTGTGGCCGGGGTGGGGATTGGGCGGACATATATGTTGGGTGGATAGGGAAAGAGGTAGGTGTACAAGGAGAATCTCATTTAATCTAGATGGTGGGGTTAAATGACTCCTCGTCAAAAGCCTAAATTTCAAGTGAGATAATACTATGCCTTATGTTGCACTGGAGTTTGATCACAAGATTGCTCAGCCCGCGATTCAGTGGATTGTGGTGAAGTGTTCGGGAGTCGGTGAAAAGTGTGGTGGCCCCATCGCATTATCACCCCGCCATGATGTTGCGTACTTTATGGATCCAGTTACAGCGAGCCGGGATGCGAAATTATTTGCTGATTACAAAAATACCGCACTAATAGTGAATGACATATTGCAGGCTATTGAGGAACGGCGTCAGCCGATGAGGCACTATGCCTATCAGTGGGATCATCAGATTTTTTCATCGACATTGAAATGGGGTGTGCTGGAATGGTCTGGTGATGAGACACAAAAATCTTCAAGGATAGACGTTGCTTATTTCGTTGACCTAGATAGCGCAGAGCCTGACTCTAAAGTATTTGCATTTTTACGTGACCAAAATGGATGACGATTTTCAGAATATTCATCTTTATCTGACACTGGCTCTTGGCCGGTGTCAGACAATAAATAAGGAAAACACGAATAAGTCATTGATGGGATTTCATTAGCGTATCTTGGCATCAGGGACGAGTTCTATAGTGAGTCACCCGCTGATATTTGTTGACGGTTAATTACAAGGACCACGCCGTCAGGCCGACAAAGAAATTTCCTATCTCGCATGGTACAGTAACTACTCTGGTCCAGGATGCTGGCCGCCATTGAATTTATTTAACCCAAGTTTGAAACGATAGGCGCCCCTGCCCGTTAGATACCATGTCGCGTATTCATTGAATTTGGCCAAGGGGAACAGTGACAGTAATCAGCAGTTGAAAATACATCGCCAAGAGAGAACATATCCCATGAATATATTGTCATCCTGTTTGGTGCGCTCAGCTCTGGCAACCCTGTTGGTTCACGTAAATAGCTCGGTATTGACTGGCTTGGCGTGGAGTTCATCGGCAAGGCGCCATGCTGTGTGATGAAAGCCCAGCAATAAACATCCCCCTTGATGGGGGATGTTTATTGCTCAAGTGTGGTGCCAATAAAATCAGTGTCACCCGTTCAACAGGCCTTCAAGGTGACAGGCGTTGCCACACTTTCCAACCAATTTTTTCACTGAGCCAGAATCATCAGCCCCCTGACTCTGGCGGGCTGTGCTCCGGTGCCGCGCTCAGCAGATCCTGTCCTTCGTCCTGACTCAGCATCAGATAGCGTTCGTACTGGCGCAACACATCGGCGCTCAGCTCGTCCCGGGTCAGGTACTGAATGTCGTAACCGGCACGGCCATCTGCAAAGAAGGTGATGGGCTCGAAGATGCGGGCCTCGGGGTCGTGGTTGTGGGTCGCTTCCAGGGGGTTGAAGGCGGGGGCGGGGCGGGCCTCGATGCGCACCCCGTAACAGAAGTCGCGTCTACCTTCTTGAGGAACCAGCAGGTGGCACTGCTCCGGATCATCCTGCACGACCCGGCTGGTGAGTCCGCGGGCATTGAACTCGCTGCACAGGGTGGTCAGGGCGGGCAGGGCGACTTCGCCGAGGAAGTTGCGGGCCTCCTTCTCGCTGGAGGGGCGCAGCAGGTGATCCATGCGGGTGCGCCACTGTTTGCCATTCCAAAAATCGGTGGCAGGGGAGAGGCGCCGCGCCGAGTGCTCTTTATCCGCGATGAGACCGCGCACCAGGCCAAGGCAGAGCAGCACGATGATGAAGGCAAACGGCAGGGCGGCGATCAGCGTCATGGATTGCAGCGCCGCCAGCCCCCCGGTTGCCATCAGGGTACCGGCGGTGACCCCGAGCAGCAGGGCCCAGAACAGGCGTTGCCAGATGGGGGAGCGCTCCTTGCCCTGGGTGGCGATGTTGTCGATGACGAAGGCCCCCGAGTCGGCGGAGGTGACGAAGAAGACGCTGATCAGGATCACCGCCAGGGCGGAGGTGATGTCGGCACCCGGCAGCAGATCGAAGAAGTTGAACAGCAGGGTATCGACGTTGCCGACCGAGTCGATGAGGGCCTGGCCCCCCTCCTGCTGACTGGCCCAGATGGCTGCGTTGCCGAATATCGTCATCCACAGCAGGTTGAAGGCGGTGGGCACGAACAGCACACCGAGGATGAACTCGCGCAGGGTACGCCCGCGGGAGATGCGGGCGATGAACAGGCCGACGAAAGGAGACCAGGAGATCCACCAGGCCCAGTAGAGCAGGGTCCAGTTGCCGAACCAGCCCGCCTGGTTGGGTTCGCTGTAGGTGAAGGTGCGGAAGGTGAGCTGGGTCAGGGAGGAGACATAGTTGCCTATGTTCTCTGACAGGGCCCCCAACAGGTACTGGGTGGGACCGGCCACCAGCACGAACAGCAGCAGCACGATGGCGAGGAACAGGTTCAGCTCGGAGAGGCGCTTGACCCCCTTGTCGAGGCCGGTGACCGCAGACAGACCGGCCAGGGCGATGACGATCCCGATGAGGCCAAAGCGGAACAGATCCCCCGAGGTGTCCATCCCGGTGAGGCGGGCTATCCCCGCCGACAGCTGCAGTACCCCGTAACCGAGGGTGGTGGCGATACCGAAGATGGTGCCCACCAGGGCGAAGACGTCTACCGTATGGCCGAGCGGCCCGTGGATCTTCTCCTTGAAGATGGGGTAGAGGCCGGAGCGGATGGTCAGCGGCAAATTATAGCGAAAGCCGAAATAGGCCAGTACCAGGCCGACGATGGCGTAGATGGCCCAGGCGTGAAAGCCCCAGTGGAAGAAGGTGGTGACCATGGCCTCGCGGGCGGCGCCCGGCGTGAGCGGGGTCGCCTGGGGTGGGGAGACGAAGTGGGTCATGGGTTCGCCCACCCCGAAATACATGAGCCCTATCCCCATACCGGCGGCAAACAGCATGGCGAGCCAGGAGGTGAAGCTGAACTCGGGGCGGGCGTCGTCAGGCCCGAGCCGGATGTTGCCGTAGCTGCTGAAGGCCAGCACCAGCAGCAGGATCAGGAACATGCCGACCACCAGCACGTAGAACCAGCTGAAGTGCTCGGCTATCCAGCGCTGACCGTCACCGAAGAAGCGGGCGGCAGATTCGGGGGCCAGGGAGCAGACCGCCAGCAGTGCCACGATAAACAGCAGGCTGGGGATGAAAATAGGCCACGACAGGGTACAACGGGGTGGACGGGGTGCGTTCATGGGAGACCTTTGGGTAGAGGGACTCAGATACTATAAAGCCATGTTCGCAAAAGAGGGGGAGTTGTTTCTCAAATCAGACGTTAGCTACCACTTTCCACGCTTCAGATGACGGCTAGACAGGGTGCTTTCTGACAGGCAGGCCAAAGGTATTCTGTCTGTTTATGGCGCTGATATACGCGATTACCTCTGCCTGGGCGCTGTCGCCGAGCAGGTCGATGTTGCCGTCCCGGTTTGCCCGACTCAGGGAGCGGGCAGGGTCTGGGCGCGGCAGAAGGCGAGGAAGCGGCGCAGGGCCGCGGAGTGGAACTTCTGCTTGTGCCAGACGAGGGAGAGCTGGCGAGGGAAGGTCTGGCTCGGGGTGAGCGCCACCAGGCGGCCGCTGTGCAGGCGATCGGAGACAGCGAGGCGGGAGATAAAGGAGATGCCGAGCCCCTTCTCCACCGCCAGCATCACCGCCTCCAGGGTGTTGAGCTCGAGCCCCGCCTGCCAGCGCGGCAGCCTGGGCAGGATCTGCTGCTCGAACTGCTCGCGGCTCCCTGACTGGGGCTCGCGCAGTACCCAGGTTTCGCCTGCGAGCAGGCGAAGGGGCAGCTCCAGCTGCCCGGCCAGGGGGTGCTGGGGCGGGGCTATGATCAGCATCTCGTCTTCGAGCCAGGGCTCGCTCACCAGATCCGGGTGATGGTTCTCCCCCTCGATGAGGGCCAGATCCAGCTCGAAGTGGGCGAGGGAGTGGCACAACAGGTGGGTGTTGGCGATGGTCACCCTGGGGGCGGATCCCAGCTCCTGGGCGCCCCCCGCCAGCAGGCTGGGCAGCAGGTAGTTGCCTATGGTCTGGCTGGCCCCCAGGCGCAGCTGGCCGCTCGGCTCGGCGTCCGGGCCAAACAGCTGCTCTATCTCCTGCATCCGGGTCAGCAGCTCCTCGGCGGCCGGTTGCAGCAGGCGCCCCTCGTTGTTGAGCTGAAGTCTCGGATGCACCCGATCGAACAGCGGGGTGGCGAGCTGGCGCTCCAGCTCCTGCAACGACTGGGAGACGGCCCCCTTGCTGAGGCAGAGCTCGCTGGCCGCGCCCCCCAGGTTGCCGTGGCGGGCTATGGTGGCGAACACCTTGAGTTGTTGCAGGGTCAGCTTCATGTCGTTTAATTTTCCTAAACGCTTAGTTCAATTCATTTAGATATCGTAAACGATAGACCCTCTTTATCCTATGTACATCGTCATCAACAAGAGGGTACCAGTCATGATCGCACGCACCCGTCGCTCCCTTGCCGCCGCCCCGACCCCCATGGCCGGGCTGGCACTCGGGATCGCCAGCCTCGGCTGGTGTTGGGAAAATGCCGGTCAGTTCGATGGCCGCCTGCAACTGCTGGGGGCCGCCATCGCCGCCGTGCTGCTCCTCGTCCTCACCTTCAAGTTCCTGCTGCACCCGCGTCTGCTGTGGCAGGATCTCGCCCACCCCGTGGTGGGCAGCGTAGTGCCCACCTATGCCATGGGGACCATGGTGGTCTCCAAGGCGGTGGGGCTGCTGGCCCCGACCCTGGGCCAGGGGCTCTGGCTGTTTGCGGTGATCATTCACCTGCTGTTCCTCGCCACCTTCGTCTGGCACAGGGCCAAGGCGTTTGAAATTCACCACATGGTGCCGAGCTGGTTCGTGCCACCGGTGGGGATCATCGTGGCCGACGTCGCCTACCCGGGTGGCCCCTTCGCCGCCCTGGCCAATGGCCTGCTCTGGTTCGGCATGGCCTGCTACGCCCTGATGCTGCCGCTGATGCTCTATCGCCTCATCTTCAGCCACGAGGTGCCGGATGCCGCCAAGCCCACCATCGCCATCCTGGCGGCGCCTGCCAGCCTCTCCTTGGCCGGCTACCTCACCGTGAGCCAGGATCCCTCGCTGCTGCTGGTGGCCGTGCTGCTGGGGATAGCCCTGCTGATGACTGGCATCATCTACCTGGCCTTCATCAAGCTGCTACGCCTGCCGTTCTCGCCGGGCTATGCCGCCTTCACCTTCCCCCTGGTGATAGGCGCCACCGCCCTGTTCAAGGTGGGTCACCTGCTGTCGCAGTGGCCAGAGGCTGCCCACTATGCGGCGCAGATCAACCAGCTGGCCTATCTGGAGCTCGGTGCGGCGACCCTGATCGTCGGTTATGTGGCGCTGCGCTACCTGATGTTCTTCCTGCCCCTCGGTCAGACTGGGGGCTTGGGTCACCCCGTGCGCCGCTAAGCGTCCGGCTCGCCTGCCAGCAACAGACCCCGCTCCGCGGGGTCTGCTTCATTCTGGGGCCTGCACGACGTCAGCGCCCTTGATGGGGTGCCAGGTATTTTCCCCACGTGAGTATGTTTTCGATCCCTGGCGAGATAAGGCGGCCTCTTGTCGCACGGCGTGTCCGGCTTTCGTTGAGCAAGGCAGTTGACCATGACGGCTTTGGTTGTAATGCGGCGGGGCGACTATAGTGCACCCTGATGAGGGTGCCTCGTTTGGCCCGCTCGAAGAGGTAAAAACCATATTGGGATCAACAGTAGGAGGTTGTCATATGAAAGGTATTGCCATCCTGGTGACGGTGTTTTTGATGGGGGTGGGGGTCGCGCACAGCGCCACCATGACGGCGCAGCAGCTGTGCGAGAGTCAGGCTGCCGAGAAGAAGTTGAGCGGCGCGGCCAAGACCAGCTTCGTCGGCAAGTGCGTCAAGACAGCCCCGGCCACTGATAGCGCCAAGGCGAGTCAGTGCGAGAAAGCGGCGGCCGACAAGAAGCTGGCCGGTGCGGCCAAGAACAGCTTTATCCAAAAATGCGTGAAAACCGATGCCACAGCCGACAAGGCAAGCCAATGTGAGAAAGCGGCGGCCGACAAGAAACTGGCCGGTGCGGCCAAGAACAGCTTTATCCAGAAATGCGTGAAAACAGATGCCACGGCCGACAAGGCAAGCCAATGCGAGAAAACGGCGGCCGACAAGAAGCTGGCGGGGGCGGCCAAGAACAGTTTTATCCAAAAATGCGTCAAGACCGGCTAAGGGTGTGCAAGCGGGGCGCTCCCTGGGGTGCCAGCTAATACCGATGTGTGATGTTCAGGGGGCCCATGGCCCCCTGCTTTATTCGCCGTCATTCGCAGCCTCAGGGATTGTTGTCTCCGTTGGGGCTGGCGTGCTCGCCCGCAGGGGCCTAGAAGCTGGCCCCCAGGCTGATGTATTGGCGCCACTCCTTGCCATCTATGGTGATGCGCCCATCCGGGGTATTGAACCAGGCATCGTCCCAGTCCAGCTCGCTCGACCAGGAGAGGCGGACGTTGTCGTTGAAGTAGTAGCGCATGCCGATGCTGCCATTGACGCTCTGGTTGAGGGTAAAGAGGGGAGAGTCCTGATCCAGGTACTTGATGTAGGTGCCCTTGCTAAACAGCTCTATCCGCTCCTCCCAGACAGGCTGACGATAGTCCCAGCCGAGGCTGGCGAAGGGGTAGGAGGCATGGGGGGAACCGAACAGCTCCTCTACGACCTCGTTGCCATCGCGCCAGTAGGCGTAGCGCACGCCGCCCTGGGTGATGAGTTCGAGGCGGCGCTTCTTATCATTCCAGAAGCGGTAGCCGGGGCCCGAACCCAAGTCGAGGGAGAGATAGTCGGTCTCTATCATGTCGTACTCGTAGTCCACCGAGCTGCGCCAGAACCAGCTCTGATCGAAGAAGATATCGACAATGGGTTTGAGTTGGTAGTCGTGGCTGTCGGTCTTGCCATCGGTGGTTTCGTAGTTGTACTCCCCCTCCAGGGTGTAACGCCAATCCATGTTGGCGAGCTCGAATGCGCCCTTGAGGTTGACGTCATTGCTCTGGCTGGTGTTGCTCTTGAGCTTGATGTTGACGTCGCCGTTGCCCGTCATATGCCAGGCATTTTCGGCAATGCCGAGGGGGTTGAAGTCGATGCCCCCTTTGGCGGTGGGTTTGGGTTTGTAGGGCTTGTCGAGCCGCCAGCGCATGATGGCGCTGCGCGCTATGGTCAGCGGTTCACCATAGGGCAGTTTGATGCGCACCATCTTGTCGGTCATCTCCTCTATCTTGCCGCTCAGCCGATCGCCGTTGTGCATCCAGAGAATATCGGCGGCCCAGAGTGGTGCCGCGGCCAGCAGGGCGCAGAGGCAGAGCAGGCGCGGCAAGGCGCGCAGGAAAGAGCAGGGGTTCATCATGGTGTCCTATCTGGCACTTAACCGCCGACGAGCAGGGGCATGCCGCTTTTACGCTCCAGCGCCAGGCTGGCTTGACCCGCATCCACCTCGGGGGCATCGATAAAGCCTTTGACCGCCGGGCTCAGCACCAGGGGGGCACCTTGCTCAAGCTCTTGCTCGGTGCGGGACAGGGGGGAGTGCACCTCCAGCCAGCGGCTGCCATCTGGCTCTATGGCGGTCTTGACCGGTTGATTGATGACCCTGACCTGGGTGCCCAACGGCACCTGCTTGAACAGGGATTCGATGTCGGCGGGTCGCAGCCGGATACAGCCGGCACTGACCCTCAGCCCGACGCCGAAATCCTTGTTGGTGCCGTGGATCAGGTAGTCCTGCTTGCCATAGCCGAGCCGCATGGCGAACTTGCCCAACGGATTGTCCGGGCCCGGCGGCACCACGGCGGGCAAGTCGATGCCCTTTTGCTCCAGCCAGGATTTGCGCACCATGGGCCCCGGCGTCCAGGTTGGATTGGGGTTCTTGGCAATGACGGTGGTGGTCATCTCCGGGGTCTCGCGGCCTATGTCACCTATGCCAATGGGCAGTACCACCACGTCATCCGCACCCTTGGGGAAGTAATAGAGGCGCAGCTCCGGCAAATTGATGACGATGCCCTCTCGCGGCACATCCGGCAGCAGTATCTGAGTGGGCAGGATCAAACGGGTACCCGGTTTGGGCAGGTAGGGATCGACCCCGGGATTGGCCTCAAGCAGTGCCAGGAAGCCAATCTGAGTGTGAGCCCCGATCAGTTCCAGGTGTTCACCCTGCTGCACTATGTAGTCTTCGGGGGCGCCAATGAGGCGGCTGTTGGCCGCAGGCAGCGGATAACTGGTGGCCAGTGCTGAGCCCGCCCAGCAAGTGGTGAGGAGCGGTAGCAGAATACGCAAGTTGAACATGAGCAATCCAGGTCGTCGAAACGGATCCCCTCAGGGAGGGCGAAAGAGGCGAAATTGTTAACCAATCGGCCCGGGAATACCAGCCCGGCGGCAGCGACGCACCGATCTTCATCCGCCGGGATAAAGAACAGGGAGCCAGGCGGAGCAAGGAAGCAACAGGGGAGGAGACCCATGATGAGGCCCGCCATGATGCTTGATGGATTTCTATACAGTCAGTTGATATTTAAAGAGATTGAGATTGATTTCCTGGGTGGGACTGAGTCAGAATAGCCCCTATGGAGAGATGCCGGAGTGGCCGAACGGGATTGACTCGAAATCAATTGTGGTAGCAATACCACCCAGGGTTCGAATCCCTGTTTCTCCGCCATCTATCAAGCCCAACCTACTCAGTAGGTTGGGCTTTTTCGTTGTCTGTCTCTGCGCAGATGCCATCCAGATGAACGGCGCTGGACCGCTCATCGCCCCGTGTTTCCTGTTGAGGGTGCTCGGTAATTTGGACATATCTGAACCCATGACATACAGGGCCCTGACACGGCGCATCAACAATGCAAGTGGCTGGCTAATGGGTGGCAATTCAAGGTGACCGAGCCAGCTCGAGTGGACGAGCCTGTGTGAAGATCGCGACTGTTTATCGGGATCATCTATCCAGCAAGACGCCCAGTTTGCTCATCAAGGCGATGGAGCCAAGGATGCGCCTCCCTGTGTCTGAAATCGTCGGAGCGGCGCCGGGAGCGGGTTTCGATCTATGGGCTCCGGTGGCTACACTGCCTGAGTGCATGGGGCCTGTGCGTGAGTTGGCGCAGGGCCGGGATCACACAGAGGGAGCGACAGATGGTAATGAGATGGCAGAGCGCGGGGTTGCTGATGGTGAGCCTGATGTCGGGTTGTACCACCCTTGTCCCAGCCCCCATCGAGTATCTGAAACAGGATCCTCCTCCTGGCGGCGTGCCGCCTGGGAAGCTGGTCTATGTGGACGATGGCAAGTGCCCGGATGGCCAGGTCAAAAAGCTTCGCGGCGGCGATGGGAGCAAGAATCTTCCTCGCCACGTCGAGTGTGTGCCGCGTCCGCAGTAGCCAGTACGCTGGCTATGGTTCAACAGGGGAAAGCCTTGTCAGCAGTCATCGGCCATCGGCATATAAGTTGATGGGATCAATCCCCAATGAAAAGGCCCAGGCAACTGCCCGGGCCTTTTTGTATTTATAGGGGCTGGGCGCTAGAAGGCATCGCCGGGCACCCGCACCCAGCCCTCCATCAGGATGCGGGCTGAGCGCGACATCACCGCCTTGGTGACCGTCCACTCCCCATTCACCTGCCGCGCCTCTGCCCCCACCCGCAGGGTGCCTGACGGGTGGCCGAAGCGCACCGCCTCACGCTCGCCGCCACCGGCGGCCAGGTTCACCAGGGTGCCGGGAATGGCCGCCGCTGTGCCTATGGCCACGGCGCAGGTGCCCATCATGGCGTGGTGCAGCTTGCCCATGGAGAGGGCCCGTACCAGCAGGTCGATCTCGTTCGCCTGCACTTGCTTGCCGCTGGAGGTGAGGTACTCCCTGGCCGGCGCGACGAAGGCGATCTTGGGGGTGTGCTGGCGGGTGGCCGCCTCGGCGGGCGTCTTGATCAGGCCCATGCGAAGGGCGCCGGCAACCCGGATGGCCTCGAAGCGGGCCAGCGCCTCGGGGTCTGTGTTGATCGCCTCGCGCAGCTCGGTGCCCTGATAACCGATCTCCTCGGCGCTGACGAACACGGTGGGGATGCCGGCGCTGATCATTGTGGCCTTGATGTTTCCTATGCCTGGCACCTCGAGATCGTCGATGAGGTTGCCGGTGGGGAAGAGGGCGCCGCCCTCCTCCCCATCGTCGGACGGATCGAGAAACTCCAGCACCACCTCGGCGGCGGGGAAGCTGACCCCGTCCAGCTCGAAGTCACCAGTCTCCTGCACCTGGCCGTTGGTCACCTGCACATGGGCCATGATGGTCTTCTGGATATTGGCCTGCCAGATCCGCACCACGCAGGTGCCGTCTTGGGGAATGCGGGCCGGATCCACCAGCCCGGCGTGGATGGCGAAGGCGCCGGCGGCGGTGGAGAGGTTGCCACAGTTGCCACTCCAGTCGACGAAGGGCTTGTCGATGGCAACCTGGCCGTAGAGGTAGTCCACGTCGTGATCGGGCTGCTGGCTTTTGGAGAGGATCACGCACTTGGAGGTGGAGGAGGTGGCGCCCCCCATGCCGTCCATGTGGGCCGAGTAGGGATCAGGGCTGCCGATGACGCGCATGAAGAGCGCATCCCGGGCCGGGCCCGGCACCTGGCAGCGTTCTGGCAGATCACCTAAGCGAAAGAAGACGCCCTTGCTGGTGCCGCCGCGCATATAGGTGGCCGGGATCCTGACTTGAGGTGTGTGAGTCGAAGAGAGTGGGGCCATGAATCTTGTCCTGAAAAGGGTGACGGATCCTTCTTCCTCGGGGAGAAGGTGCCCTAAGGGCGGATGAGGGGAGATCCCCTCACCCCAACCCTCTCCCAAAGGGAGAGGGAGCACATCATGCCTCTCCCGGTGAAGGGGAGGAATACCATATATCAGCTGGCGGCCTTGTGGGTGGTCGCTTCCAGGAAGTCCTGGGCGAAGCGTTGCAGCACGCCGCCGGCCTCGTAGACCGAGACCTCCTCGGCGGTGTCGAGACGGCAGGTCATGGGCACCTCGAGCGTCTCGCCGTTGCGCCTGTGAATGACCAGCACGAGATCGGTGCGCGGGGTGCGCGCGCCCTTGACGTCATAGGTTTCGGTGCCATCCAGCCCAAGAGTGAGGCGGGTGGTGCCCGGCTTGAACTCCAGCGGCAGCACCCCCATGCCGATCAGGTTGGTGCGGTGAATGCGCTCGAAGCCTTCCGCCGCTATCACCTCGACCCCCGCCAGCCGTACCCCCTTGGCCGCCCAGTCACGGGACGAGCCCTGGCCGTAGTCGGCACCCGCCACTATGATCAGCGGCTGTTTGCGGGCCATGTAGGTTTCGATGGCTTCCCACATCCGCATGACCCGGCCCTCCGGCTCGACCCTGGCGAGTGAGCCCTTCTTCACTGCGCCGTTCACCACCGCCATCTCGTTCACCAGCTGGGGGTTGGCGAAGGTGGCGCGCTGGGCGGTCAGGTGATCGCCACGGTGGGTGGCGTAGGAGTTGAAGTCCTCCTCCGGCAGGCCCATCTTCGCCAGGTATTCACCGGCCGCGCTGCTGCGCATGATGGCGTTGGAGGGGGAGAGGTGATCCGTGGTGATGTTGTCCGGCAGTACCGCCAGCGGCCTCATGCCCTTGAGGGTTCGTTCCCCCGCCAGCGCCCCTTCCCCCTCTTTATCCCAATAAGGCGGGCGACGGATATAGGTGCTCATGGGACGCCAGTCATACAGGGGCGCCACTTTGGGGCCATGGTCTTCCTCTATGGTGAACATGGGGATATAGACCTGGCGGAACTGCTCCGGCTTCACCGAGGCCCTGACCACGGCATCAATCTCGTCATCCGACGGCCAGATGTCTTTCAGGCGAATTTCCTTACCGTTCACCACTCCCAGCACATCCTTCTCGATGTCGAAGCGGATGGTGCCGGCGATGGCGTAGGCCACCACCAGCGGCGGCGAGGCGAGGAAGGCCTGCTTGGCGTAGGGGTGGATGCGACCGTCGAAGTTGCGGTTGCCCGACAGCACGGCGGTGGCGTAGAGATCACGGTCGATGATCTCCTGCTGGATGGCGGGATCCAGGGCGCCAGACATGCCGTTGCAGGTGGTGCAGGCGAAGGCCACTATGCCAAAGCCCAGCCGCTCCAGCTCGCTGTCCAGTCCCGCCTCTTTCAGGTACAAGGCCACCGTCTTGGAGCCCGGTGCCAGGGACGACTTGACCCAGGGTTTGCGGACCAGCCCGAGCTGGTTGGCGTTGCGCGCCAAGAGCCCCGCCGCAATCACGTTGCGTGGGTTGCTGGTGTTGGTGCAGCTGGTGATGGCGGCGATGATGACGGCCCCATCCGGCAGCAGGCCGTCGGCCTCCTGGGCGCGGGCCTTGTCCAGATCCACCGCTATGCCGCGCGCGGCGAGATCGGCCACCGGCAGGCGGCGGTGGGGGTTGGAGGGGCCCGCCAGGGTGCGTACCACGGTCGATAAATCAAAGTGCAGCACGCGCTCGTACTGGGCACTCGCCAGGCTGTCGGCCCAGAGACCCGCCTCCTTGGCATAGGTCTCCACCAGCTTGACCTGCTCACTATCACGGCCGGTGAGGCGCAGGTAGTCGATGGTCTGCTGGTCGATGAAGAACATGGCCGCGGTGGCGCCGTATTCAGGTGCCATGTTGGAGATGGTGGCGCGATCGCCCAGGGTGAGGGCGGCGGCACCTTCCCCATGAAACTCCAGGTAGGCGCCGACCACTTTCTGCTGACGCAGGAACTCGGTCAGCGACAGCACCAGATCCGTGGCGGTAATGCCGGCTTGCGGCTTGCCAGACAGCTCCACGCCAACGATCTCAGGCAGGCGCATCCAGGAGGCGCGCCCCAGCATCACGTTCTCCGCTTCCAGCCCACCCACCCCCACCGCTATCACCCCGAGGGCGTCAACGTGGGGGGTGTGGCTGTCGGTGCCGACACAGGTGTCCGGGTAGGCCACGCCGCGATCGTTGTGAATGACCGGCGACATCTTCTCCAGGTTGATCTGGTGCATGATGCCGTTGCCCGGCTGGATCACCTCTATGTTCTTGAACGCCTGCTTGGTCCAATTGATGAAGTGGAAGCGATCCTCGTTGCGGCGATCCTCGATGGCGCGGTTCTTGGCAAAGGCATCCGGATCGAAGCCGCCGCACTCCACGGCCAGGGAGTGATCGACGATGAGCTGCACCGGTACCACAGGGTTGACCTGGGCAGGATCTCCCCCCTGATCGGCGATGGCATCGCGCAGACCGGCCAAGTCCACCAGGGCGGTCTGGCCCAGGATGTCGTGGCACACCACCCGGGCCGGGAACCAGGGGAAGTCGCGATCGCGCTTATTCAAGGCGATCTGGCCGAGGCACTCGCCGAGGATGGCCGGATCGCACTTGCGAACCAGGTTCTCGGCGTGGACGCGGGCGGTATAAGAGAGTTTGTCCCAGGCGCCGGGCTGGATGGCTTCGACCGCCGCACGGGCGTCGAAGTAGTCAAGCTGAGTACCGGGCAGGGGCTTGCGATATTGAGTGTTAATCATCACTTGCGCTCCTGATTCTGCTCGGCATGGACGCGGGCGGTATAAGAGAGTTTGTCCCAGGCGCCGGGCTGGATGGCCTCGACCGCTTTCCGGGCGTCGAAGTAGTCAAGCTGAGTGCCAGGCAGGGGCTTGCGATATTGAGTGTTAATCATCACTTGCGCTCCTGATTCTGCTCGGCGTGGACGCGGGCGGTATAAGAGAGTTTGTCCCAGGCGCCGGGCTGGATGGCTTCGACCGCCGCACGGGCGTCGAAGTAGTCCAGTGCCGTGCCGGGCAGGGGCTTGCGATATTGAATATTGCTCATCACTTGCGCTCCTTGAGCGGCACGAAGGTCAGATCCTCCGGGCCCGTGTAGTTGGCGCTCGGGCGGATGATCTTGCCGTCGATGCGCTGCTCGATGACATGAGCCGACCAGCCGGAGGTGCGGGCGATCACGAACAGCGGGGTGAACATGGCGGTGGGCACCCCCATCATGTGGTAGCTGACGGCGCTGAACCAGTCGAGGTTCGGGAACATCTTCTTGGCCTCCCACATGGTGGACTCCAGCCGCTCGGCGATGTCGAACATCTTGCTGTTGTGCTGCTCCAGGCTGAGCTCGCGAGCCACCTCTTTAATCACCTTGTTGCGGGGATCCGAGACGGTATAGACCGGGTGGCCGAAGCCGATCACCACTTCTTTCTTCTCGACCCGGGCGCGGATGTCAGCCTCGGCCTCATCCGGATTCTCATAGCGCTTCTGGATCTCGAAGGCCACCTCGTTGGCGCCGCCGTGCTTGGGCCCGCGCAGGGCGCCGATGGCACCGGTGATGCAGGAGTACATGTCGGAGCCGGTGCCCGCGATCACCCGGCCAGTGAAGGTGGAGGCGTTGAACTCATGCTCTGCGTAGAGGAGCAGCGAGGTGTGCATGGCGCGCACCCAGGAGGCACGTGGCTTCTCCCCATGCAGCAGGTGCAGGAAGTGGCCGCCGATGGAGTCATCATCGGTCTCGACTTCGATGCGCTTGCCGTTGTGGCTGAAGTGGTACCAGTAAAGCAGCACCGAGCCTAAGCAAGCCATCAGCTTGTCGGCGATGTCCCGGGCGCCCGGGTGATTGTGATCGTCCTTCTCCGGCGACACGCAGCCCAGCACCGAGACGGCGCTGCGCATCACGTCCATCGGGTGGGCGGAAGGGGGCAGTTGCTCCAGGGCGGTCTTGACGCCGGAGGGCAGGCCACGCAGGGCCTTGAGCTTGGCCTTGTAGGCGGCCAGCTCGGCGATGTTGGGCAGATGGCCGTGCACCAGCAGGTGGGCGATCTCTTCGAATTCACAGCTGGTGGCGACATCGAGGATGTCATAGCCACGGTAGTGCAGGTCGTTGCCGGAGAGGCCGACGGTGCACAGGGCGGTATTGCCGGCGGCGGTGCCGGAGAGGGCGACGGATTTCTTCGGTTTGAAGCCGGGGGTGGTCTCCACAAGTGCGCTCATCACAGGTTTCCTCATTCAGTCCGTTGAAGCGCCGGCCGCCAGCATGAGGCGGCCGGTCGGCGTGTTATTCCTTGGTAGACAGATCCTTGGTGAACAGCCTGTCCAGGGTCTGCTCGTAGTGGTGGTAGCCGAGGAAGTCATAGAGCGCTTCCCGGGTCTGCATGGTGTCGACCACGGCGCGCTGGTGACCATCCTGGCGAAGCTGCTGATAGACATTGAGGGCGGCCTGGTTGGCGGCGCGGGCGGCGCTCAGGGGGTAGAGCACCATGTCGACGCCGTGGGCAGCGAGGGCCTCCTTGTCAAACAGCTCGGTCTGGCCGAATTCGGTCATGTTGGCGAGGATGGGGACGCCAGCCGCCTGCTTGAAGCGGTCGTACTGATCCAGCTCGGTGACCGCCTCGGCGAAGATCATGTCGGCCCCGGCGGCGGCGTAGGCCGCGGCGCGCTCCAGGGCCGAACCCAGCCCTTCCACCGCCAGGGCGTCGGTGCGGGCCATGATGACGAAGTGCTCATCGGTGCGGGCGTCGACCGCCGCCTTGATCCTGTCCACCATCTCGGCGATGGAGACCACGGCCTTGTTGGGTCTGTGACCGCAGCGCTTCTGGGCAACCTGATCCTCCATGTGGACGGCGGCGACACCACCGCGTTCGAAGGCGCGGACGGTGCGGGCGATGTTGAAGGCGCCGCCCCAGCCGGTGTCGATGTCGACCAGCAGTGGCACTTGAGTCGCGGCGGTGATGCGTTCGGCATCGATCAGCACGTCGTTCATGGAGGTCATGCCGAGATCCGGCAGGCCATAGGAGGCGTTGGCCACCCCGGCACCGGACAGATAAAGCGCCTTGAAGCCGCTGCGTTCGGCCATCAGCGCCATGTAGGCGTTGATGGTACCGACGATCTGCAGGGGTTTTTCATTGGCCAGCGCGCTGCGAAAGCGGGCTCCGGCCGACGGGGACAAGGTAGACATACAGACTCCTTTCATGCTGTTCATGGTTTTCCGTGAATAGAACTATCTCACACTACGTTGACGTCAACGTCAACATTACTTAAGTCCAAGGGGCATCGCATCGGCGCGCCAGACACCCGGTCTGGCTGACGCCATCTTCTCCAGTCAGATGGCGCTCATCCCATGGCGTAAGCGGCTTTTGGCGTGTTGCCGCCAGGTTGGACAGGACAGCTTCTGTCGTCTTCCCCGAGGGTAGGCAACGCATTCTAAGGGGGGTCATGAGATGAAAAGTGGCTGTCGCCCGATGAGAAGGGCCATTCACCCAGCCCCCTGGATTCAATCCGGAGGATGCATTTCATTCACGAACGGATTGGAGGAGTGAGATGGCCAACGCCATAGGCTTTTATGAAACCGGGGCCCGGACGTGCGGCGCTACGAAGAGGTGGCGGTGGGGGTCTGCGTCGGCACCGCTTCCGGCCCCATCGAAGGCTTCAACCTGCGGTTGCTGGCCATGAAGGGCTCCCTCTATCTGGCCCGTCCGGCGCTCGCCGACTACATCGCCGATCCCGCCGAGAAGGAGGCCCTGGCGACGAGCTGTTCGGTCACGGGGCCAGCGGGCGGATCAAGAGAGAGCAACCAGGGTTACGCGTTGCAGGACGCAGCGCAGGTTCACCGCTCTCTCGAGTCGCGCCAGATCCGGGTCGTGCAAGGGATCCCGAAGACCTGCGTCGGCAAGGTCAACAAGACGCTGATCCGGGAGCAAGAAATGGGCGCCATGAGCAAATCCTGAGCACAGTGGCGCTCACCCGGCAGGCGCTTTGCCTTGCTCAGTGGGTGAGGGGTCAGGGGAAAAGGCACGGCCCTGGTTATCATCCCCCGGGGCGCAGTGCGGGCGGGGTGGGCATGGTCTCGCGCCCGGTGGCATCGCTGCCGCCCAGGGCGAGATAGAGACTGGCCATGGTGTTGAGCTGAGTCTGCTGCTGGCTGAGCAGGGCCAGCTCGGCATCCCAGCGTCGATTCTGCTCATCGAGCCAATCTTGCACCGGACTGCTACCCGCCTCGACGCGCACCCGGGCGAGCCGGTCCGCGTCGATGGCATAGTCTTGCTGTTCGGCGAGGCTGGCCAGCTGCTGCTCGCCAAAGCGGCGGGCGGCGAGGGCGTTTTCCACCTCGAACAGCGCATCGAACAGCTGCTGGCGAAACTCGGCCTGGGCTATCTGGTAGTCGTTCTGGCTGCCGGCGACGGCGAGTCGATTGCTGTTGTACTCGAGGAAGGGCAGGGTCAAGGCGGCCCCCAGGCTGCCCACCGGATTTTCCAGCACCTGCGCCAGGGTATCCGATGCGGTGCTGGCCCCCCCGGTCAGGGTGAGCGCCGGGTAGAAGCTGGTGCGCACCTCGTCACTGCGCGCCAGCGTCTTGCGCAGGCGCAGCTCGGCGGCTCTCACATCCGGGCGTCTGGCCAGCAGATCGGCCGGCAGGCCGGCGGCGATGTCAGGGATGGGGCTTTGGGTGAGGCTCTGCGGCTCGAAGGGGAGAGGTCCTCGACTGCGGCCGAGCAGTTGCAGCAGGGCATTGCTCGCCGCGACCCTCTGATTGCGCAGGTTAGCCTGGGCGGCACGCTTGCCGGCGAGCTGCCCGCTGGCTTGCACCAGATCGAGGCGAGGAATGGCCCCTGCCTCATATTTGACTCGGGTCAGGCTCTGGATCTCGATGAGGTTGGCCAGTTGGCGCTCCCCCAGGGTGATGGCGCTGTTGAGATAGCCGAGTTGCCAATATTGCTGCAGGGTCTGGCTGATCAGGCTCTGGCGGGTGGCGGCGAGATCCTCGGCGCTGGCGGCGGCCTCCCAGCTTGCCTGATCCCGCACCGCCGCCAGTTTGCCCCACAGATCCACTTCATAACTGATGGCGAGGGTCGGTCCCAGACTGTGGGTGCTGGCGCCACTCTTGATCTCCTTGGTGCCGCTGGCCCCCAGGCTGGCATTGACCCCTGGGGTCAGGTTGGTGTCGGCCTGATCCGCTGCGATCCTCGCGCCCTTGAGCCGGAGTCCGGCCACATAAAGATTGGTATTGGCGGCGAGTACCGCCTCGACCAGGGCGTCGAGTCGGGGGTCATGAAAGCCCTGCCACCAGGAGCCGGTTTGCACGGACAGAGCAGGCACGTCCCCCTCTTGCCACTGGTCTGGCAGCGCCAGGTCGGCTCTGTGATAGCTGCTTTGTTGGGAGCAGGCGCCGAGGGCGAGGCAGAGCCCCAGCCAGGATATCTTCATGGGTTTCATCTTCACTCTCTGGCCAGCGCGACCACAGGGTCGAGCCGGGCGGCATTGCGGGCGGGCAGATAACCAAACAGCACCCCGATCAAGGTGGAACAGGCAAACGCCATCAGGATGGAGAAGAGGGAGAACTGCATCTGCATCGCATCGACCAGGGAGGAGAACAGCAGGCCGATCAGCAAGGCGATGCCGACTCCGAGTACGCCCCCGAGCAGGCTGACCATCACGGCTTCAATCAGGAACTGCTGCAAGATGTCGGACTGACGGGCGCCCACCGCGATGCGAATGCCAATCTCCCGGGTGCGCTCCACCACGGAGACCAGCATGATGTTCATGACGCCAACACCGCCGACGATCAGCGAAATCACCGCGATAGCCGAGACCAGCAGGGTCAGGGTTGCTGTGGTTTTCTCGACGGATTTCAATATCTTGTCGCTACTGAAGGTGAAGAAATCCTTGCTGCCATGGCGTTGGCGCAGCAGGGCAATGACCTCTCGTTCTGCCAGGGCGGGCTGGATGCCATCCCTGACCCTCAGGGTTATCTGATTGAAATGGTTCTGGGAGATGAGGCGACTCATCACGGCGCGATAGGGCAACCAGACGCTCACCGACTGGCTCGGTTGGCGAAAGCCGGTCTCCTCCTTGATGAGACCGATGATCCGCACCGGCAGGGTACCGATGAGCAGCACCTTGCCGATGGGGTCTTCATCGCCGAGCAAGCCCTTGATGGTGTCGGCATCGACCACGGCCAGGGGCGCCCTGTCCAGGCTGTCGCGCTCGCTGAACAGGCGGCCACTGACGAGTGTCATGCCCTTGACCCGGAAGAAGTCGCTGCTGACGCCGTTGACGGTGCCGCTCTTGGTCTGATTGCGATAGCGCAGCTGCACCGAGGTGGAGAGCTGGGGGCTGGCCCCCTCCAGATAGGGTTGTCCCTGCAGTGCGCGCAAGTCGCCCTCGTTGAGGGTGCGTATGCTGGCAGCCTGCTCATCTCCCCAATCCTTGCCGGGGAAGACGTCTATGGTGTTGGTGCCCATGGCGTTGATCTCGCCTATCACCTTGGCGCGGGCGCCCTGACCCAGGGCCACCACGCTCACCACGGCGGCGATGCCGATGATGATGCCGAGCATGGTGAGAAAGGTGCGCATTCGGTGAGCCATTATGGCATGCAGGGCCATGCGGGCGGCTTCGCGGTAACGATCCAGCCCCTGATTGCCCAAGGCCTGGGGCATGGCCTTCAGGGCAGAGGCCGTCTGCTGCGGGCTGCCGCTGTCGCTCTGCACCTGGCCATCCTTGAGGGTGATGATGCGATCCGCATGGTCCGCCACCGCCATGTCATGGGTCACCAGTATGATGGTGTGACCCAGGGCATGGAGCTCCTTGAGGATGGCCATCACTTCCTTGCCGCTCTGGCTGTCCAGTGCACCGGTCGGTTCGTCGGCCAGGATCACCTCGCCGCCATTGGCCAGGGCGCGGGCGATACTGACCCGCTGCTGCTGACCGCCGGAGAGTTGGCCCGGAGTGTGATGGCTGCGATCGGCCAGCCCCAGCCGGGTGAGCAGCGCCTTGGAGCGAGCATGGCGATCTCCCTTGGCCATGCCGGCATAGACGGCGGGGATCTCGACGTTGGCGGCGGCGTCCAGATGTGGCAGCAGGTGATAGCGCTGGAAGATGAAGCCGAAGTGATGGCAGCGCAGCCGGGCCAGGGCCAGGGCGTCCAAGTCAGCTGTCTCCTGACCGCGAAACAGATAGCGCCCCTCGCTGGGTCTGTCGAGGCAGCCGAGCAGGTTCATCAGGGTGGATTTTCCCGACCCCGAGGCGCCGACAATGGCCACCATCTCCCCGGCGTGGATGGACAAGTCCAGCGGGTGCAGCACTGTCACCTCCTGCTCCCCGCTCAGGTAGCGGCGACTGACGCCTCGCAGTTCAATAAGCGGAGCGTCGCCGGGGGCCTCATTGCGGGAGGCCATCATGACATCTCATCCTCTTCCTCATGGCCCTCATCCCCGGTTGCCTTGGGGGCCTCGCCAATCACCACCTTGTCATGCTCGGTGAGCCCCTCCAGCACCTCGACCTTGATATCATCCTTGAGCCCGGTCTTGATGGTACGGGGCTCGGGGGTGTCACCGCTTAACAGCTGTACTTGATACTCGCCCGGCGCCAACTGTTTGCCGAGGGCGGTTCTGGGAATGGTCAACACGCCCTTGCGCTCGCCAAGCACTATGGTGACCTGGGTGGTCATGGCGACCCGCAGGGCATGGTCGGGGTTGGGCACATCGAACAGGGCATAGTAGTAGACGGCAACATTGGTGCTGCTGGTGCTGGTCGTTGCATCGTTGACATTGGTTGGTGCCAGTTCAACGGTGCGCAGCTTGGCCCGGTAGCGGGTATCGGGATCGCCAATCAGGGTGAAGTAGACCGGCATGCCGGCGCGCACCTTGCTGACATCGGCCTCGGAGATCTGCGCCTTGACCGTCATGATATCCAGATTGGCGAGCTTGAGCAGGGTGGGCACCGTCTGGGTGGCCGCCAGGGTCTGGCCCTGACGGGTGACGATGGAGACGACGGTGCCATCCATGGGGGCCTGGATCCGGGTATAGCCGAGCTGGGTGCGGGAGCGCTCGACCTTGATGGCGGCACTGTCGATGTTGGCCTGGGCGTTTTGCAGCTCGGCCCGGGTCACGGCGAGCTGGGCCTCGGCGTTTTCGAGGTCGGCCTTTGAACTCGCCTGCTGGCCAAACATCTGCTGCTGGCGGCGATAGGCGAGCTCGTACTGCTTGAGCTGTGCCTGCTTGATCCTGAGCTGCGCCTGGCTACTGGCGAGCTCGGCCTGGGCCGTCTTGAGATCGTTCTGGGCGATCAGCGGGTCTATCTCGGCCAACAGATCCCCCTGTTTGACCTGCTGACCATTCTCGACCAGCAGCCGGGTGACCTGACCCGAGACCTGGGCACCCACATCGACCTGTTCCACCGCCTCCAGGGCGCCACTGGCGAGCACGGCATCTTCGATGTCCTGGCGGGTGACCGATGCACTCAACAAGGGTTCGGCAGCCTTGCCCGGCCATAGCAGCCAGATGGAGAGAGCGACCAGCAGGGCGGCCATCAGCCAGCGCAGCGGGGGAGTGAGGGGCATCTTCATCGTGAATCTGGCATCCATGAACGCGGGGGGAGACAAAAGGAGACATCCTGCCGCAAAAGGCGGACAAAAGACAACTGGGATCCTGTAACAAAGCTTGTCAACTCAGGACGCAGGAGGAGAAGCCTCCCGCAGGGAGGCGCGCTTCATGGGGCAGGGATGGCGAAGCGCGCCAGCCTGATATGGCTGACCCGCTGGGTGCGGGCCAGCGCCGGGTAGCAGGGCACTTCGCCTGAAGAGTGGGGGGCCGTCAGCTGGGTTGGCTGAGGCTGGTCAATCAGCCTTGGCTAAGTTGGGCGGTGAGCCAGGGGAGCCCTTGCTTCTTGCGGCTCACCACCCCTGGCAGAGTCACAGTGTGTTGCGGCAACTGCGGCAATGGCCTTTGCGGGTGAGGACAGGCGCTGATCCGGCTCGCCCCCTCGCCGAGATCCGTCACCATCAGCACATAGGCATCCAGGTCATCGGTGGTCACTCGTTGCGCCATTTCGGCCTCGAGCTCCGCCATCAGGGGGGCTATCTGAGCCTGACTGCCGACCTCTATCTGGCTCATCACCAGATTGACCCCTGCCACCTGATAACCCTTCTCGTCCTGACGCAGCAACTGGGCGGCGCTGAGTCCGCTGAGATCCGTCTTAGCCACCAGCAACTGCTGGCCAAACTCGGCCAGGCTCAACCCGGCAAGGGGAGCCAGTCGCTGACAGGCTGCCTCATCCTGGGGGGTGGTCGTCGGGGAGGTGAGGCAGAGGGTGTCGCTCATGATGGCACCAAGCAAGAGACGGGCCTGGGGGCGGGTCACCTGGTCGAGCAGGCTCAACACTATGGTGGCCGAGCAGCCTACGGCGCGGATCCAGGCATCGAAGGGGGCCTCGGTGCGCAGGGAGCCGAGTCTGTGGTGATCCACCAGACCGATGATGTTGGCGCGGGCCAGGCTCTCGGGCCCCTGCTCGAAGTCGCTGAAATCCACCAGCCAGACATCCAGACCGTCCAGCTCCTGGGTCAGCAGGGCAGGGCTCTTTATGCCGGCGCACTCCAGAATGAAGCGGGTCTCGGTGCGCAAGGAGCCCAGGCGCCAGGGAGTGGCGGGACGCCCCTGGCCGTTGAGCCAGTCTGCCAGTACCAGGGCACTGCAGATGCTGTCACTGTCGGGATTGCGATGGCCGAATACATGGATCATGAAAACCTCGGGCTGGATGCGCTTAAACAAGATAGGCCATCAGCATATCATCCCGGCGCTGTGACGGGGATGGATCCTGATGCGGGATGATGCGCGCAGGAGAGGAGTCTGCTTGGAGACCTGGACTTTCCCTTGCAAAGAGGCAGCAGAGGATCCCGCGTCGCGCTGGTCATCAAAGGAGTTGGCTATCGAAGGAGCCAGCAATCAAAGGAGCCAGCTGTCGAAGGAGAAAGAGGCATTGCGTTGCTTGCCGGAATGGCTGGCGCTGAATGCCAGTACGGAAAAGGGTGGGGCTGGCCTGATCCACCCCAGAGTGAAACAGGCCAGGCCATGGAGAGGTCCGCTCTGCTTTCATCTTGGAGGGATAGGTGGCTAGCCCCAGGCTAGCCAGTTGGCAGGTTGCAGGTTGCAGGATCAGGCCTGCAGCAGCTCGCGGGCGTTGGCCAGGGTGTTGTCGGTGATCTGATCCCCCCCAAGCAGGCGGGCCAGTTCGTTGAGGCGGGCCTTGTTGTCGAGGGCGCTCATCCTGGTCTCAGTGGTTTTGCCGTCGGTGTGCTTGCTCACCACCATGTGCTGATGGCCATTGCCTGCCACCTGGGGCAAGTGAGTGACCACCATCACCTGGGTAGATTCGCCAAGCTGGCGCAGCAGGCGACCCACCACGGCGGCGGTAGGGCCGCTTATCCCCACGTCCACCTCATCAAAGATCAGGGTAGGGGTGGCGACCTTGCGGGCACTGATCACCACAATGGCGAGGCTGATGCGCGACAGTTCTCCCCCCGATGCGACCTTGCCGAGCGGCTGCATAGGCTGGCCCGGGTTGGTACTCACCACGAACTCGACCCTGTCTATCCCCAAGGGGGAGAGGCTGGCGTTGGCATCGGGCTTGATCTCGATGGCGAAACGGCCATCGGTCATGGAGAGCTCCTGCATGCTGGCCGTGACCTGGGTGGCCAGCTCGGCACCATAGCGCTGGCGGCTCTGGCTCAGGGCATCGGCAGCTTGCAAGAAGGCGAGGCGGGCCTCGGCCAGTTCAGCCTCCATCCCCTCGAGGCGCTGTTCATCCGAGTTGAGCCGTGCCAGATCACTGGCCAACTCCTGATGGTAATGGGCCAGCTCGGCGGGTTTGACATGATGTTTGCGGGCCAGATTGATCGCCTTGGAGAGGCGCGCTTCCAGTTCATTGAAGCGCTCGGGATCCAGCTCCAGCTTGTCCAGATAACCACGCAGCTCGCTATGACTCTCCTGTACACCGATGAGCGCCTCATTGAGCATGCCGAGCACAGGGGCGAGTCGGGCATCCATGTTGACCAGACCCTCTGCTCTGTCCACCGCGATCTGCAGCAGGCCGGCGATGGTGGTCTCCTCGTTGTCATAGAGCAGATCCAGACAGAAGCCGCACTCCTGCATCAGCTCGGTGCCGTTGGCGAGGCGCTGGTGCTCCTCCTCGATCGCCTCGAACTCTCCGGATTGCAGGGCGAACTCGTCGAGCTCCTGCACCTGATATTCGATGAGCTGGCGACGAGCCTCCCGCTGCTGTTGCTCGGCCTTGAGGCGATTGAGCTCGTTTTGCAGCTGACGCCAATGCTGGTAGTGGTGGCGAACGTCCGCCAGCAGCAGATGGTGACCGGCGTAGCCGTCGAGCAGGGCGAGCTGGTAGTCGGGTTTGACCAGCAACTGATGAGCATGCTGGCCGTGTACGTTGACCAGCAGTTGCCCCAGGCTGCGCAGCTGGGTCAGGGGCACGGGCACACCATTGACATAGCTGCGTGAACGCCCCTCGGCCGAGACCACCCGTCGCACTATGCACTCACCCTCGCTCTCCAGCTCATTGCCAGCCAGCCAGGCACGGGCCTGGGGGTTGCCCTCCAGCAAGAAGCGGGCGCTGACTTCGGTCTTGTCATTGCCGGGGCGCACCATGGCCGCCTCGGCACGCTCGCCGAGACAGAGCCCCAGGGCATCGATGGCGATGGATTTGCCCGCCCCCGTCTCCCCCGTGATGCAGGTCATGCCGGGTTGCAGATCGAGCTCGAGAAACTTGACGATGGCGAAGTTGTTGACGGTCAGTTGGGTCAGCATGGTCTCATCCTGTCTGGGCCAAGATTACTGTGTATGCATCCAGTATATACTGGTCTTATATACAGTAAAGAGGGGCGGCGGATTTTTCGTCCCCAGGGCTAATCCAGGCGGTGAGGCTGCCATGCCAAGAGGGGGGATTGCCTCCTTTCCTCCGTCCTTCATCACTTCTTGAAAAAGGCTCTTGTCGCGCCGGGATCGCTCGGACACACTCATTGACATGCTTGGTCCCTGTGGGGGCTGGGGCGCCAGGACTGCTGACCAAGGATGGGCAGCGATCCTCATCAAGGATGACTCATGACAATCCACACCCCGACGCTACTGATCATCTCTCTGGCAATCAACCTGATGGCCGCTCTGCTCATGCTGTTCATCCATCGACTCAAGCCGGGGCGGGGCAACTTCCTGCTCTGGTCCCTGTCGGCGTTTCTGTTCTCCTTTTCGATCCTGCTGCTCTGCCTGGGAAGCATGACGGGTTATGTGGCACTGGGGCTGTTCTGGGGCGGTTTTACGTCTCTGATCTGTGTGCTGCTGTTGCTTGCAGGCTTCTACGCCCTGTATGACAAACCCTTGGATACGAGGAGCGTCCGGGGTTTTGTTGCCCTCTTCCTGCTCAGTTATCTGGTGCTGGCGAGCCAGTTTGATGTGCGCCTGGTGCTGGCCCTTATCGAATCCGTGATCTATCTGTGGTGCGCCTGTCTCATCTTCTCCCTGAGTCAGACCCAGAAGCGGGTGCTGCATACCGTTTCTTTCATCTATTTGATCCATTTCGTGATCCTGTTGAGCCAGGGGATAGCCCTGCTCGCTCAGGCATTCGGTCCGGATCAGCACGCCAAACAGTGGCTACTCGACACCATCTTCTTCATGCACATGGTCTTGACCATAGGGTCTGTGCTGCTGTTGCCCCTGGTGGCCTACGTCCAGACCGAAGAGGAGCTGTTGGCACTCTCCGAACGGGACCCCCTGACCGGTGTGTTGAATCGGCGGGGTCTGTTCAAGCTGGGAGAGCGCCATTGTGCGAGTCAGCCGGATGGGGTGCTCTGCGTGGCGGTGCTCGATATCGATCACTTCAAGCAGGTCAACGACAAGTTCGGCCATGGCTGTGGCGATCAAGTGATCCGCTTCGTGGCTCAGACATTGATGGCCGAGATGCGCAAGGATGATCTGGTGGGGCGGATTGGCGGCGAGGAGTTTGCCATCATAATGCGGGGAGTGAACGGTCGAGACGCCTTTTCCATCTGCGATCGCATTCGTAGTCAGATAGCGCTTGGCGCCAGTCAGGGGCGCTGTCTGCCTTGCGACGCAGTGACCGTGAGCCTGGGCGGGGTATGCGCCCATGGTGAGGTGGATTTGGCGCAGTTATTGGACCGGGCCGATGAGGCCATGTACAGGGTCAAGTTGGCGGGACGCAATGGCGTATTTTTTCAGCCGGAGACAGAGCCGCTCAGGCTGGTCGAGTCTGGCGAGGGATAGTGCGGCTCAGGGCCATGGGGCCTTGAGCCAGCTTTCTATCTAGAACAGCTTGCTGCCCCAGCCGAGTTTGTTGCGCAGCACGTGGAAATAGCTGTAATCCAGCGGATGGACCAGATGCAGCTTGTGGCTGCTCTTCTTGATGAGTATCTCGTCCCCCGGTTGCACCGCCAGGGTCACCTGGCCATCGCAGCTCACCTGCATGGCATCGTCCTGGTTGTCGGGGGAGACCAGCAGCCGCACCTCGCTGTCCGCATCCAGCACTATGGGGCGGCTGCTCAGGGTATGGGGGAACATGGGGACCAGGGTGATGGCGTTGATCTTGGGAGTGAGAATAGGGCCCCCTGCCGACAGGGAGTAAGCGGTGGAGCCGGTCGGGGTCGCGACTATGATGCCATCGGCGCGCTGGCTGTACATAAAGCTGCCATCGATATAGACCTCGAACTCTATCATGTGGGCTATCTTGCCCGGGTGCAGTACGGCCTCGTTGACCGCCAGATTGGCAGACTTGCGCTCCCCATGGCGATAGACGGCGGCTTCCAGCAAGAAGCGGTGCTCGCTCTTGAAGTGGCCCGAGAGCACCTGCTCCAGCGGCACCAGATAGTCCTGAGGCGAGAGATCGGTGAGAAAGCCGAGATTGCCCCGATTGACCCCAATCACCGCCACGTCGAAACGCGACAATACCCGGGCCGCCCCCAGCATGTTGCCATCTCCGCCCACGACGATGGCGAGATCCGCCTGCTCGCCGAGCTGCACCAGATCCATGACGCTGTCATCCACTATGCCGAGGGTCTGGGCCACCCGGCTCTCTATCAGCACTCGAAAGCCGCGCATGCTGAGATACTGGTGCAGGCCGCTCAGGGTCTGGTTGGCGCCTTCGTGATGAGGCTTGCCGATGAGGGCGATGGTGTTGAAGGGGGAGTCCATCATAGGGTCGGGTGCTGAGTGGATTTGGCTGCAGTATACCTTGATTTGCTTCCCTTTTGTCTGCCCGCACGCAAGATGCCCCCGGCTCGTCATGGTCAAGCCAGTGGCCGGACAGCCGGTCAATAGCCCGTCTGTGGGCAGAGAGTCCCTGTTTGCCCGAGGCAAGTCCGGCTGGGGGCCGTGCCGCCGGGCCTAGGGGCGAACCCGTCTGGCGTGCTTGCCGTATGGGCGCCCTGCCAGCAAGAGGGATGATGCGCGCTGCCCGGTTCGGTCGATTTCGGCCACAGGCAGGGTCTGTAAAGGTCAGATGATCGCGTTTACCCCTTGAAAGCGGGGGATGCATCCCCATAATAAGCGGCAATGAACGAAGTAACCCTTAATTGGAGATGTCATGAACCACGAAGAACAAAAGGTTGAAGCGATGGAGCAAGTCGACACCCAGCCAGTCGAGCCGACCGATGTAGACAGTGAAGTGACAGCCGAGCAGGTGCGTATCGCCGAGCTGGAGGCCCGACTGGCCACCCTCGAAGCGGCCGCAACCGACGAGCGTGAGCGCGCCATTCGTGCCGTTGCCGAGATGGAAAACCTGCGTCGCCGTGCCGCCCTGGACGTCGAGAAGGCCCATAAATTTGCCCTGGAGAAATTCGCCACCGAGCTGCTGCCGGTGCTCGATAACCTGGAGCGTGCCATCGATCTTGCTGACAAAGAGAACGAGGCGCTGGCGCCGATGATCGAAGGGGTCGACCTGACCCTGAAGTCCATGCAGAGCTCGGTGGCCAAATTCGGCCTGGTGGCACTGGATCCCACCAACCAGCCGTTCGACCCCAATGCCCATCAGGCGATGAGCATGATCGAGAATGCCGAGCTGGCGCCAAACACAGTGATGGCCGTGATGCAAAAAGGCTACGAGCTCAATGGTCGCGTCATTCGTCCGGCCATGGTGATGGTCTCCAAGGCCCCTGCCTGATCCCCGCGCCATTGCCGAGCCCGCCGCGAGGCGGGCTTTTTGTTGGCTGGCGGCCAGCCAAGGGGGGCCGGTTGCATGAGAAAAGCCGCTGGTTTTTTACATTCAGCCCTTGAAGCTGAACGACCAGACCCCATATAGGTGACAAGGTACGGCGGTAGCAAGAATTTGCTACCGGGAGCTTGAAAGCACATTGCTTAGCCCCCACCTAGCCGTTAACGCATTAAGGCGAGCGCTTCGCCTGTTTAATCTAAGTATTTGGAGATTCGTCAAATGGGTAAAATCATCGGTATTGACCTGGGTACTACCAACTCCTGCGTCGCCATTCTGGATGGCGACACTGCTCGCGTGATCGAGAACGCAGAGGGCGATCGTACTACTCCGTCCATCATTGCCTATGCCGATGATGGCGAGATCCTGGTTGGTCAGCCGGCCAAGCGTCAGGCCATCACCAACCCGAAGAACACCCTGTTCGCCATCAAGCGTCTGATCGGTCGCCGTTTCGAAGATGAAGAAGTGCAGCGTGACCTGAAGATCATGCCGTACGCCATCGCCAAGGCTGACAACGGTGACGCCTGGGTAGAAGTGAAAGGCAAGAAAATGGCACCGCCGCAGATCTCTGCCGAAGTGCTGAAGAAAATGAAGAAAACTGCCGAGGATTACCTGGGCGAGCCAGTGACCGAAGCCGTTATCACAGTACCGGCCTACTTCAACGACGCCCAGCGTCAGGCTACCAAGGATGCCGGTCGCATCGCCGGTCTGGACGTCAAGCGCATCATCAACGAACCCACTGCCGCGGCATTTGCCTACGGCGTGAACAAGGTCAAGGGTGAGCGCAAGGTTGCCGTCTATGACTTAGGGGGCGGTACCTTCGATATCTCCATCATCGAGATCGACGAAGTGGAAGGTGAAACCACCTTCGAAGTGCTGGCGACCAACGGTAACACCCACCTGGGTGGTGAAGATTTCGACAACCGTGTCATCAACTATCTGGTTGACGAGTTCAAGCGTGAGCAGGGCATCGACCTGCGCAACGACCAGCTGGCCCTGCAGCGTCTGAAAGATGCCGCCGAGAAAGCCAAGATTGAGCTCTCTTCCGCCCAGCAGACCGACGTGAATCTGCCGTACATCACCGCAGATGCCACAGGTCCGAAACACATGAACATCAAGGTGACCCGCGCCAAGCTGGAATCCCTGGTGGAAGACATGGTGAAAGACTCCCTGGAGCCGGTTCGCACCGCCCTGAAAGACTCCGGTCTGGCGGTTGGCGAGATCGATGACGTCATCCTGGTGGGTGGTCAGACTCGTATGCCTATGGTGCAGAAGACTGTGGCTGACTTCTTCGGCAAAGAGCCGCGCAAAGACGTCAACCCGGACGAAGCCGTGGCCATGGGTGCTGCCATTCAGGGCGCGGTACTGTCCGGTGAGAAGACCGACGTGCTGCTGCTGGACGTCACTCCGCTCTCTCTGGGTATCGAGACCATGGGTAGCGTGATGACGGCGCTGATCGAGAAGAACACCACCATTCCGACCAAGAAGTCCCAGGTGTTCTCCACTGCCGAAGACAACCAGTCTGCCGTGACCATTCACGTGCTGCAGGGTGAGCGCAAGCGCGCCAGCGACAACAAGTCTCTGGGCCAGTTCAACCTGGAAGGCATCCGTCCAGCGCAGCGCGGTCTGCCGCAGATCGAAGTGACCTTCGACATCGATGCCAACGGTATCCTGCACGTCTCAGCCAAGGACAAAGAGACCAACAAGGAGCAGAAGATCACCATCCAGGCTTCTTCCGGTCTGTCCGACGAAGAGATCGAACGCATGGTACGCGAGGCGGAAGCCAACGCGGCAGAAGACAAGAAGTTTGAAGAGCTGGTGCAGACTCGCAACCAGGCTGACGGTCTGGTCCACTCGGTCCGCAAGCAGGTCACCGAAGCCGGTGAGGCTCTGCCCGCCGACGACAAGACCAAGATCGAAACTGCACTCTCCGAACTGGAAGCCGTCATCAAGGGTGACGACAAAGCGGAAATCGAAGCCAAGCAACAGGCTCTGATGGAAGCGTCCCAGAAGCTGATGGAGATTGCCCAGCAGCAGGCCCAGGCGCAAGGCGCCGGTGCCGATGCCGGTCACTCCGCCTCTTCTGCCAAGGCCGACGACGACGTGGTCGATGCCGAGTTCGAAGAAGTGAAAGACGACAAGAAATAAGCCACACCCAGATGGGCAGAGCCCGCTCTGCCCATCGGCTTAATCATTGAATTTACGGGCGTTGGGTGACCAACGCCCGTCTGCATAACTGCTGACAACGCAATAGGATGAGTATGTCAAAGCGCGATTTCTATGAAGTGCTCGGGGTGGCCAAGGGTGCCGACGAGCGCGAGATCAAGAAGGCGTACAAGCGTCTGGCGATGAAGTTTCACCCGGACCGCAATCAGGGTGATGCCGCATCCGAAGAGAAGTTCAAAGAGGTCAAGGAAGCCTATGAGATCCTGACCGACGAAAATCTGCGGGCCCGCTATGACCAGTACGGTCATGCCGGCGTGGATCAGAGCCAGGGTGGCGGTGGCCACGGCGGCTTTGGCGGCGGTGCCGATTTCGGTGATGCTTTCGGCGATATCTTTGGCGACATCTTCGGTGGTCGCAGTGGCGGTGGCCGTCGTGGCCCGGCCCGGGGTTCTGACTTGCGTTACACCATGGAGCTGACCCTGGAAGAGGCGGTGCGTGGCGTCTCCAAGGAGATCAAGGTGCCGACTCAGGTGCACTGCGAGGTCTGTAACGGATCCGGTGCCCACACCGGCAGCCATGCCCAGACCTGTCCGACCTGTCACGGTGCGGGCCAGGTGCAGATGCGCCAGGGCTTTTTCGCGGTACAACAAGCCTGTCCGCACTGTCATGGCCGCGGCAAGATCATCAAGGATCCGTGCCGCAAGTGCCATGGGGAAGGGCGCTATCAGAAGACCAAGACCCTGTCGGTCAAGATCCCGGCTGGGGTCGATACAGGTGACCGCATCCGTCTCTCCGGCGAAGGGGAAGCGGGAGAGTCCGGCGCACCGGCCGGGGATCTCTACGTGCAGGTGCATGTCAAAGAGCACGGCATCTTCGTGCGCGATGGCAACGACCTCTACTGCGAAGTGCCTATCAGCTTCACCGCCGCCGCCCTGGGGGGTGAAATTGAAGTGCCGACCCTGGATGGCCGAGTCAAGCTGAAGGTGACCTCAGAGACCCAGACCGGCAAGATGTTCCGGCTGCGGGGCAAGGGCGTCAAGTCCGTGCGCTCCGGTCAGGTCGGCGATCTGATGTGCAAGGTGGTGGTCGAGACCCCGGTCAAGCTGACCGAGTCTCAGAAAGAGCTGCTGCGTCAGCTGGACGAGTCGTTCAGCGGCGCCGCCGCCAAGACCCACAAGCCGAGATCGGAAGGCTTCTTCGAAGGGGTGAAACGCTTCTTCGACGACCTGACCCGCTGAGTTCAGCCCCGTTGACAAAAAGAGCCGGCCCTTGTGCCGGCTCTTTTTTTGCCCGCGTTTCGCCTCGGATCCGCCCTATTGAGTGGATCCCGATGAGGGATCCACTTCACAACTCCCGCCAATTCATTCTGTACAAATGTTATCCCGCTCACATTGCAGCTGAAACGGTTTAGCTGGCATATTGAGTTGGCTAAAGCGGTTTAGCTATGCTCTGCTCGTCCATGACAACAGCGCCCGGACGGGCGACAGATGACAGGTGAGGAAGATGACGATGTTCAAGAGCAAGTTGGCGCTGGCGGTGGCGCTGGGATTGGGGGTGAGCGGCCCGCTGTGGGCGGCGCAGGGCGGTATAGAGGCCCGGCTGGCGGCGCTGGAGGCGCGGGTGCAGGCGGCTGAATCCCGCGCCGCCGCCGCCGAAGCGCGGGCCGACCAGGCCGAAAGCAAGGCGAGCGAAGCCCGGGAGACAGCCGTGGTGGCCAAGGCCCAGAGCGAGAAGGTGGACAAGCAGACCGCCGGTGCCCAGGGCTTCGAGTTTCACGGCTATGCCCGCTCGGGCCTCCTGGTCAACAGCAACGGCAACGGCGGGCGCGGCGGCCCTTATGTGACACCGGCCGGCTCTGTGGGGGGGGCCGTGGGTCGCCTTGGCAACGAAGACGACACCTACATGGAGGCGAATCTGCTCAAGACCCAGACCTTTGATGACGGCAGCTGGGCCCGCTACAAGCTGATGCTGGCGGATGGGGTGGAGACCAGCAACGACTGGACCGCCAGCGATTCCAGCCTCAACACCCGTCAGGTGTTTGCCGAAATCGGCGACCTGGCGAGCTTCAGCGGCCCCTTCCAGCACGCTGTGCTCTGGGCGGGCAAGCGCTTCGATCGGGACAACTTCGACATCCATTGGCTCGACTCGGACGTGGTCTTCCTGGCCGGGACAGGGGGCGGCGTCTACGACGTGCAGCTGGCCGACAGCTGGAAGGCGAACTTCTCCCTCTACGGCCGTGACTACGGCGACATCAGCGCCAGCGGCCTGTCCGACATCGAGAGCTACATCCTCACCATGAACAACCGCGTCGGCAACTGGCAGTGGATGCTCAGCGGTCTCTCGGCCAATGACAACGAGGCGCGCATCAATGACGGTGGCAAGGGAAGCGAGGCGGCGAACAAGGGGGCGCACACCCTGCTGGCCTACCACGCCGACAGCTTCTTTGGCATCAATCCCGGCTTCTCCAAGGCCGCCGTGCTCTACGGCCATGGCCTGGGAGCCGAGCTCAAGGGACTGGGCTCCGACAGCGAGCTGCTGCCCGATGCCGACGCGGTGCGGGTCGCTCTGTTTGGTGCCACGGATCTCAACCCGCGCTGGCGGTTGGCCCCGGCCCTGCTGGCGGAGCAGAGCCAGGATCGCTACGTGAAGGGGGACGAGTATCAGTGGCTGACCCTCAATACCCGGGTGGCCCAGGTGCTGAGCCAGAACGTCGAGCTGGTCTACGAGGCCGCCTGGCAGTACATGGATCTCGATCCCAAGGGCTACAAGGGTCGTCAGGCGGTGAGTGGCGACTTCACCAAGCTCACCTTCGCTCCCACCTTCAAGGCCCAGACCGTCGGCTTCTTCGAGCGGCCCGAGCTGCGGGTATTCGCGACCTGGATGGACTGGTCCTCCGAGCTCGACAACTACGCCAGTGACGATGCCATGGGCCAGAGCGACTTCACCGCCGGTGGTGAGTGGAACTTCGGCATACAGATGGAAACCTGGTTCTAGTTCGTTATCCCGATCACAAAAATGGCAGACGGCGCCGGGATCTGTTGGTTAGCTAAAACGGTTTAGCTGATAATGCCGACCAAGAGAACAGAGCCCGGCTCTGGCAGTGGATCCGATGCAGCAGTGGAGTAGCAAGGTGGGGAATCGTGTGTGGGTAATGGGGGATGCGGTGGTGGATCTTATCCCGGAAGGGGAGCTGCACTACCTCAAGTGTCCGGGCGGTGCGCCCGCCAATGTTGCGGTGGGGGTGGCGCGGCTCGGCGGTGAATCGGCCTTTATCGGCCGGGTCGGCGCCGATCCCTTCGGCCGCTTTATGGCCGATACCCTGGTGGTCGAGGGCGTCGATATCCGTCATCTGACTCAGGATCCGGCTCACCGAACCTCCACGGTGCTGGTGGAGCTCGATGAAGCAGGGGAGCGCAGCTTCACCTTTATGGTGCGCCCCAGTGCCGACCAGTTCCTCGAACCGACTGACTTGCCCCGCTTCGAGGCCGGTCAGTGGCTGCTCAGCTGCTCCATTGCGCTCGCCAACGAACCGGTGCGCAGCAGCTGCCTGCAAGCCATGGCGGCCATCAAGGCGGCGGGAGGACGGGTCTGCTTCGACCCCAACCTGCGCCCCGAAGTGTGGGGCAATCCCGCCGAGATGCTGCCGCAGGTAAGCGCGGCCATGACCCTGGCGGACGTGGCCAAGCTCTCGGTGGAGGAGCTGCAACTGCTGAGCGGCGAGGATGATCTGGCCGCGGGGCTCGCCACCCTCTCGGGCCCGGCCCTGGTGCTGGTGACCCGGGGGGCGGCCGGTGTGGTGGCCCGTTTGGGTGGCGAGCTGCTGGAGTGGGTGGGGCAGAAAGTAACCCCGCTCGACACCACGGGGGCGGGGGATGCCTTCGTCGCGGGTCTGCTGGCCGCGCTGGCAGAGGGTGAGCGATTGCCTGCCTTAAGCGAGCTGCCGGCCATCCTGGCTCAGGCCCACGGCTGCGGGGCGCTCGCCACCACCGCCAAGGGGGCCATGACGGCGCTGCCGACCCGCACCGAACTGGATGCCTTTTTGCTATTGGGCGCGATCGAGCACAAGCGGCCGTTGATCTGCGGCTAGAAGCCCGGGTCAACAGCCCCTACTCTCATGTGACAAGGGCCCGCCAGCCGGCGGGTCATAAGAGGAAGATTATGAATATCAGTGCGATAGCCAAGGATCTGGTGCCCCTGCTCGGGGGCAAGGAGAACATCGTCAGCGCCGCTCACTGCGCCACCCGGCTGCGGCTGGTGCTGGCGGACGACAGCAAGGTCAACAAGGCTGCCATCGACAAGCTGGACGGGGTCAAGGGGTGCTTCAGCAACGCGGGCCAGATCCAGGTGATCTTCGGTACCGGCCTGGTCAACAAGGTCTATGCGGAGTTTGTGGCGCTGACCGGTACCGGCACCGCCAGCAAGGCGGAGCTGACCGACATGGCGACGGCCAAGCTCAATGTGGCCCAACGGCTGGCGCGGACGCTCTCCAACATCTTCGTCCCCATCATTCCGGCCATCGTCGCCTCCGGCCTGCTGATGGGGCTGCTCGGCATGGTGCGCACCTACGGCTGGGTCAATGCCGACAGCGCCCTGTTCGTCATGCTGGACATGTTCAGCTCGGCGGCCTTCATCATACTGCCCATCCTGATCGGCTTTACCGCGGCGCGCGAATTTGGCGGCAACCCCTATCTGGGGGCGACCCTTGGTGGCATTCTCACCCACCCGGCCCTGACCAACGCCTGGGGCGTGGCCGGTGGCTTCAAGACCATGGACTTCTTCGGGCTGGATGTGGCCATGATCGGCTACCAGGGCACCGTCTTCCCGGTGCTGCTGGCGGTCTGGTTCATGTCCCACCTGGAGAAGCAGTTGCGCAAGCGCATCCCGGACGCCCTGGATCTCATCCTCACCCCCTTCTTGACCGTCATCATCACCGGTTTCGTGGCGCTGCTCTTCATCGGCCCGGCGGGTCGGGTGCTGGGGGATGGTATCTCCTTTGGTCTGAGCGCCCTCTATGAGCAGGCGGGCTGGCTCGCGGGGCTGGTATTCGGCGGCACTTATTCCCTTATCGTCATCACCGGCATCCACCACAGCTTCCACGCCATCGAGGCGGGGCTGCTCACCAACCCGGCCATAGGCGTCAACTTCCTGCTGCCCATCTGGGCCATGGCCAACGTGGCCCAGGGCGGCGCTTGCCTGGCGGTCTACTTCAAGACCCGGGATGTGAAGATCAAGGCCATTGCCGTACCGGCCGCCATGTCCTGCCTGCTCGGCATCACCGAGGCGGCCATCTTCGGCGTCAACCTGCGCTACATCAAACCCTTCCTGGCCGGTCTGTTCGGCGGTGCCTGCGGCGGCGCCTACGTGGTGGCCGCCAAGGTGGGCATGACGGCGGTGGGGCTGACCGGCATTCCGGGCATGGCAATAGTCCAGCCCATGAGCCTCATCCACTACGTCATCGGACTGGTGATCGCCTTCGGTGCCGCCTTCGCCGCCTCCTACCTGCTCAAGTACAAGGTGGAGTGATGAAGGACGCTTATCTCCTCAACCAGATTGTCCGGTCCCTGCTGGCCGGACAGCTCAAGGCGGCGGCCGATCCCCATCGGCCCCGCTGGCATCTGGCAGCCCCGGTGGGGCTGCTCAACGATCCCAACGGTTTTATCGAGCACGACGGGCGCTACCACCTCTTCTACCAGTGGAATCCGCTCGGCTGCGAGCACAGCAACAAGGGCTGGGGTCACGTCACTTCGACCGATCTGCTGCACTGGCAGCACGAGCCGGTGGCGCTCTTGCCCACCGAGGCCTATGAGAGCCACGGCTGCTATTCCGGCTCGGCGGTGAGCGACGAGCAGGGGCGGCTGACCCTCGTCTACACCGGCAACGTCAAATACCCGGATGGCAGCCGCACCGCCTTCCAGTGTCTGGCCCGCGCCGACGGTGAGGGCGGTTTCGACAAGCTGGGCCCCGTGCTCGATCTGCCCCAAGGCTACAGCGGCCATGTGCGCGATCCCAAGGTGTGGTACGACGGCCAGCAGTGGCTGATGGTGCTCGGCGCCCGCACTCTGGACGACAAGGGCGAGGTGCTGCTCTATCGCGGTGATACCCTTGATGCCTGGACGCTGGTGGGCCCCATCGCCGGCAGCGGGCGCGGGGGGCTGGGGGAGTTTGGCTATATGTGGGAGTGCCCGGACCTCTTCCCCCTAGGGGATCAGCATGTGCTGATCTGCTGCCCTCAGGGCATAGCCCCGCAAGGGGAGTATTACCGCAACCTCTATCAGTGCGGCTGGCTGGCGGGGGATTTCGACGGCGAGCAGTTCGAGCACGGGGCCTTCCACGAGCTGGACAGGGGCTTCGAGTTTTATGCCCCTCAGACAACACTGGATAGCCAGGGCCGGCGCCTGCTGTTCGGCTGGCTGGGGCTGCCGGAGGAGAACGAGATGAGCCAGCCCACCATCCTCTATGGTTGGATCCATCAGATGAGCTGCCCACGGGAGCTGTTCTGGCAGGATGAGTGGCTCTGCCAGCGGCCGGTAGGGGAGCTCGCGGCATTGAAGGGGGAGCAGACCCGCTTCGAGGGGACGCTCAGGGAGTTTCCGGGGCTGGCCATCGACTCGACCTGGCTCGATCTGGCGCTTGGCGGTGAGGGCAGCCTCTGGTTCGGCGCCGTGGCCGAGCTGGTGTGGCAGCCGGGGCGCATCACACTGCGGCGCCAGAACTGGCAGAGCGGGGCCTGGGAAGAGAGGGCCGCCCCCTGGCTTGGAGGCAAGATCACCGTGCTGTGCGACAGCTCCAGTCTGGAGTGCTTCGTGGATCAGGGGCGCCAGAGCCTGTCGGCGCGCTACTTCCCCGGTGAAAAGCCGCAGCTATCGGCAGGGAATGCGGGCGGGGGCTGCAAAATTTGCCTCGATCACTGGCCGCTGGCGGCTTGCCTAGTACAATAGCCCGGTGCTAGTCAGCCGGGAGGCCAGGTGGAGAAGAAGAAACGGATCACGATTGCCCAGATAGCCGAACTGGCGGGGGTCTCCAAGGCGACCGCCAGTCTGGTGCTCAATGGCAAGAGTGCGGAGTACAGGATTGCCGACGATACCCGCAAGCGGATCCAGGCGGTGGCGGATGAGTGCCACTACCAGCCGAGCTTTCATGCCCGCTCCCTGCGCGAGACCCGCAGCTACACCTGGGGGCTGGTGATCCCCGATCTCACCAACTTCGGGTTCGCCAGCATAGCGCGCGCCCTCGAGGCCCACTGCCGGGAGGCGGGGATCCAGCTGCTCATTGCCTGCTCCGAGGATGATCCCACCTTGGAGCAGCGGGTGGTGGACAACCTCATCAGCCGTCAGGTGGATGGCCTTATCGTCGCCTCCAGCGGTCACAGCGACGACATCTATGCCCGCATTCACGACCGCCTGCCGGTGGTGCAGCTCGACCGCCATATCGGCCAGTCGCGTCTGCCCATGGTCATTTCGGACGCCTGCAAGGCGACCGCCGAGCTGGTACAGGACATGGCCCGCGAATGCGGGGAGGAGATCTACTACTTCGGCGGCCTGCTGGATCTCTCCCCCAGCCGCCACCGGCTGGCGGGCTATGAGCTGGGCCTCCACCGCGCCGGGCTGGAGGCGCCACAGAGCCAGGTGCGCCATCGCGACTATCAGCCGCGCTCCGGTTATCAGCTGATGGCCGAGCTGGTGGCCGAGCTGGGGGCGCCCCCCCGCGGGCTCTTTACCGCCTCCTTCACCCTGCTGGAGGGGGTGCTGCGCTACCTCAACGAGGCGGGGCTGATGGAGACGGGCATGCGGCTCTGCACCTTCGACGATCACGATCTGCTCGACTGCATTCCCATGCGCATCGACTCCGTGGCCCAGGATTGTCCGGCCCTGGCCCGGGCCGCCTTCGAGCTGATGCAGCAGCTGATTGCGGGCAATCCCCCCGCACAGACAGCCCAGGTGATCCTCCCCAGGGTGCGCTGGCGCAGCCGCCGATAACCCGTCCTGGGTTTCAAGCCTGATGGTTCTCAACGTCCCCTGCGCTGCCGTGCAGGGGACGTTCTATTTTGAGCATCCTCCCTTCAGTGCCAATTGATCTCGTATGAGGCTTTTCAGCCGGTCCGGCATGGATGGGCCGCCTCTCTGGCTCCGTCATGCGTGGGCCTTCTCCTTTGCACATCAACCAAATGCGCATTAAATCAGGTGTTGCTAATTTAATGGCTGACGCTAAAATGCCCTTAACATTAGCGAGATCTAATTTAACGACCAAGCATTGCATGCAGGATGAGCGCGGCAAGGCGTTAATAGAGGCGAGCAAGATTCATTGGGTTGTGTGGCCACGCTAGACAGTGGGGCCGTGAGGAGAGAGCAGGCCGGTGGACGCTATGCTTCGCGTCATCGGTTCAGGATGAGGAGTTGAAATGATGGCAAACCCGTGGTGGTTATCCCTGGCCGGAGGCATGCTGATTGGCCTCTCCGCTCTGCTGTTGCTGCTGTTCAATGGCCGTATCGCTGGGATCAGCGGCATCTTCGCCACCGCCCTGCAGAGCCGGCAAGCCTGGCGCTGGCTGTTCTTGCTGGGGCTCATGCTGGGAGGGCCTCTCGCCGCCATGTTGGGGCTGGCCCGCTTGCCCGATTTTGCCGCCTTGCCAGCCTGGCCTCTGGTGCTGTTGGCGGGTCTGCTGGTGGGGGTGGGCACCCGGCTCGGCAATGGCTGCACCAGCGGTCATGGGATCTGCGGTCTGGGGCGGTTATCGATGCGCTCCCTGGTCGCGACCCTCACTTTCATGGCGAGCGGCATTGTTACCCTGTTCGTCACCCTGCATCTGTTGTGAGGAGTCGATGAGATGAGCAATCTGATCAGTCTGTTATCCGGTCTGCTGTTTGGGCTGGGGCTCGTTGTCTCCGGCATGGTGGATCCGGCCAGGGTCATGGGTTTCCTCGACCTGTTCGGTCAGTGGGATCCCAGCCTTGCCTTCGTGATGGGGGGCGCCTTGCTGGTGTTTGCGCCCGGTTATGCCTGGCTTGTCAAACCTCGCCGCCAGAGCCTCTCTGGCACGCCATTGCCTGCGCCTCCCACGGGACGAGTCGATGCCCGCCTGGTTGGAGGGGCGGCGTTGTTCGGGGTTGGCTGGGGTCTGCTCGGCATCTGTCCAGGCCCCGGCCTTGCCCTGCTCGGCGTAACAATGTTGGGCACGGAACAGCCACTCATCGCCCTGTTCGTGCTGGCCATGGCCGTGGGCTTGCTCGGCGTCGATCGTCTCCTGGCGGCTGGTGCCTGATCCCTGTCGCAACCAGCTCCTTCATCACTTGCTGAGCCCGGTCGCCCCAGACGGCACCGGGCTGTTATCATGACTCCTCGACTGACAGAGAGAATACCCCCATGCCCCTTCGCTTGCTTATTTCTGACTCTTTCGATCCCTGGTTCAACCTCGCGGTGGAGGAGTGCATCTTTCGCCAGATGGATGCGGGCCAGCGGGTGCTCTTCCTGTGGCGCAACCAGGATACCGTGGTGATCGGCCGTGGCCAGAATCCCTGGAAGGAGTGCAACACCCGCCGCATGGCGCGAGACGGCATCAAGCTGGCCAGGCGCAGCAGCGGAGGCGGTGCCGTCTTCCATGATCTTGGCAACAGCTGTTTCACCTTCATGGCGGGCAAGCCCGAGTACGATAAGAGCATCTCCACCGCCATCGTGCTGGCGGGGTTGGCGTCTCTGGGCATAGAGGCATTCGCCTCGGGGCGCAATGACCTGCTGGTCTCGACCCCGGAGGGAGATCGCAAGATATCGGGCTCGGCCTACAGAGAGACTCAGGATCGCGGCTTTCACCACGGCACTGTGCTGCGCAGCGCCGATCTGGGCCGCCTTGCCGACTACCTCAACCCCGACCCCAAGAAGCTGGCTGCCAAGGGGATAAGCTCGGTGCGAGGCCGGGTCGCCAACCTGAGTGAACTCGGCGCAGAGATCACTCATGAGCAGTTGGTGGAGGCGCTGAGCGAGGCCTTTTTTGACCACTATGGCATTCGGGTGTTGCCGGAGTTTATCTCCCCGACCCAGCTGCCGGATCTGCCCGGTTTCCCGTCGCAATTTGCCCATCAGGGGAGCTGGGAGTGGAATTTTGGCAAGGCGCCAGCCTTCAGCCATACCCTGAGCGAGCGCTTTGTCTGGGGCGGGGTCGAGTTGCATTTCGATGTGGCGCAGGGGCAGATCAGCGGGGTGCAACTGTTCAGCGACAGCCTGGATCTGGCGCCTCTGGAAGCCCTGGCGCAGGGCCTGCAAGGGAGCGTTTATCGGCCAGAGGCCTTGGCTCTTCTCGGGCAGAGGCTAGTGGCCGAGTATCCTCATGCAGAGCCGATGCTCAGGGAGCTGATGACCTGGCTGGTGCAACAAGTCCGTTAATCTGGTAGATACGAGCGACGCACCGGTTTTACTCGATGGCCTAGCAGGCCTGCCAAGGCCTGTCCGGCAGGATAAACCGGCAAGTTTAGCGAAACCCGCTGGGCACTAGCCCCGGTTGATGAAACAAGACGGCGGGCATATGGCCCGCCGTCTTGGTCTCTGTTCGCCGGTTTATTGTTTGCGTAGCCGAGTCAGGATCAGTTTGCCCCCTTGTTGTTCTGCGTGAAAGCTGACCGCATCGCCGACGGTGAGCCCCTGGAGCTGCGCGGGATCGGCCAGGGTAAACACCATGGTCATGGGCGGCATCTTGAGGTTGGTGATGGCCTCATGCTTGATCCCCACCTTGTGATTGGCCGCATCGATGCGGCTGATGACCCCCTTGGTCATCACCCTCTCCGTCATCTCGTTCATGTCCTGCATGTCGCTCATCTGGCTCATGTCATGACCCTCATGGCTCATCATCTCTTCGGCTTGCAGGCCGGTGTGGGTGGCAAGGCCGAGCAGCAATGTCAGGGTCAGCGTCTGGTAGTTCATGATCTTTTCCTCGTCGTTTATTCGCGAAAGTCTGAATTGATCGGTGCGGAGGGTGGCAGCCGGTCAAGGCTGCGGCTGCGCCACAGGTAATAGGCGGCGGGCAGTACCAGCAGGGTCAGCACCAGTGCGCTCACCATGCCGCCTATCATGGGGGCGGCGATGCGCTGCATCACCTCCGAGCCGGTACCCTGGCTCCACATGATGGGCAGGAGGCCGGCGATGATGGTGACCACCGTCATCATCTTGGGACGCAGGCGCAGGGCCGCGCCCTGGATGACGGCCCTGTGCAGCCCGGCTCTGTCCGGCTTGCCTTGGGCAACCAGCTCATCCCAGGCGTGGTTGAGGTAGACCAGCATCAGCACCCCGGTCTCCACCGCCACCCCGGCCAGGGCAATAAAGCCAACTCCGACCGCCACCGAGAGGTTGAAGTCGAGCAGCCAGAGGGTCCAGATACCGCCGACCACGGCGAGTGGCAGGGTAATGAGGATGAGCAACACCTCCTGGATGCGGCGAAATGCCAGATAGAGCAGCAGCACTATGATGGCGACCGTGAGCGGCACCACATAGGTGAGGCGTGCCTTGGCCCGCTCCATGTACTCATATTGCCCGGACCAGTTGAGGGAGTAGCCGGGGGGCAACACCAGATCCTTGGCGACTTGCGCCTTGGCATCGGCCACGAAGGAGCCGATGTCCCTGTTTCTGATGTCGATATAGACCCAGCCACCGAGTCGCGCGTTTTCGCTTCTGAGCATGGGGGCCTCGTCACTGATGTAGATCCGGGCCAGGTCCGCCAGGGCGATGCGCTCCCCCTTGGGGGTCACCAGGGGCAGCAGCGACAGACTGGCCACAGAGTCCCGATAGCTCTGGGGATAGCGCAGGTTGATGGGGTAGCGCTCGCGCCCCTCAATGGTTTCACCCACCTCCATGCCGCCGACTGCGGTGGCGAGCACCCCCTGCACCTCGGCGATGCTGAGGCCATAACGAGCGGCCTTCTGCCGGTCGATGTCGACCTTGACGTAGCGGCCCCCCGCCACCCGCTCGGCGTAGACGGAGGCGGCCCCTTCTACCTTGCCGACTATCTGCTCGAGCTGCTGGCCGAGTTGCTGGATCACCTTGAGATCGGGCCCGGCTATCTTGATGCCGACCGGGGTCTTGATACCGGTGGCCAGCATGTCGATGCGAGTCTTGATGGGCGGCACCCAGGCGTTGGTGAGACCGGGGAAGCGGATCAGCGAGTCGAGCTCTTCTTTCAGCTTTTCCGGGGTCATGCCGGGGCGCCACTGATCCCGGGGCTTGAGCTGGACGCTGGTCTCCATCATCACCAGATCGGCGGGATCGGTGGCGGTGTCGGCGCGTCCCGCCTTGCCAAACACATTCTGCACTTCGGGCACGGTGCGAATGAGCTTGTCGGTCTGCTGCAAAATCTCCCGCGCCTTGCCCACCGAGATATTGGCCGCGGTGGTGGGCATATACATGATGTCCCCCTCATCCAGGGGCGGTATGAACTCCGAGCCGAGATAGTTGAGCGGCCAGAAGCCCGCCACCGTTACCGCTGCCGCTACCATCAGGGTGGTTTTCGGGCGCGCCAGCACGGCACCCAGCAGCGGAATATAGCCCCGGGTCAGGGCGCGGTTGAGGGGGTTGGCTTGCTCCGGCAGCACCTTGCCGCGAATGAAGTAACCCATCATCACGGGAACGAGGGTGATGGCCAGGGCCGCCGCCGCCGCCATGGCATAGGTCTTGGTGTAGGCCAGCGGATGGAACATGCGCCCTTCCTGGGCCTCCAGGGCAAACACCGGCAAGAAGCTCATGGTGATGATGAGCAGGGAGAAGAAGATGGCTGGCCCCACCTCTATGCTCGCCTGGGCTATCACCTGCCAGCGGTTCTGGTCGGTGAGCCGGGTCTTCTCCAGGTGCTTGTGGACGTTCTCTATCATGACGATGGCACCATCCACCATGGCGCCGATGGCGATGGCGATGCCCCCGAGCGACATGATATTGGCGTTGATCCCCTGCAAGTGCATGATGATGAAGGCCACCAGTATGGCGATGGGCAGGGTGATCACCACCACCAGCGAGGATCTCAGGTGGAACAGGAAGGCGAGACAGACCAGCACCACCACGGCAAACTCTTCCAGCAGCTTGCCGGAGAGGTTGTCGATGGCCCGCGCGATAAGGTCGGATCTGTCATAGACGGTGACCACTTCCACCCCGGCGGGCAGGCTCTTCTTCAGCTCGGCGAGCCTCGCCTTGACCCCGTCGATGGTGTGCTGGGCATTCTCGCCGTAGCGCATCACCACTATGCCCCCCACCACTTCTCCTTCGCCATTGAGTTCGGCAATGCCGCGTCGCATCTGCGGACCGATGACCACATCCGCCACGTCCCCCAGCAGCAGCGGGGCGCCACGCACCAGGGTGCCGAGCGGGATCTGCTTGAGATCGGCCACGCCCTGGATGTAACCACTGGCGCGCACCATGTATTCGGCCTCGGCCATCTCGATGACGGAGGCCCCCGTCTCCTGGTTGCCCTGCTCGATGGCGGTCTTGATGAGGGAGAGGGGAATGCCGTAGGCCCGCAGCTTGTCCGGGTCGACCCGCACCTGATACTGGCGCACCATGCCGCCGACCGTGGCTATCTCGGCGACGCCGGGCACGGTTTGCAGCTCGTACTTGAGAAACCAGTTCTGCAAGGAGGTGAGCTGGGCCAGGTCATGCTGGCCGCTCTTGTCTTGCAGGGCGTACTGATAGACCCAACCCACCCCGGTGGCATCCGGGCCTAGCTGTGGTTTGGCCGAGGGGGGCAGCGTGGCCGTCACCTGACTCAAATACTCCAGTACCCGGGCGCGGGCCCAGTAGAGATCCGTCTTGTCATCGAACAGCACATAGACAAAGGAGTCGCCGAAGAAGGAGTAGCCGCGCACCGTGGTGGCCCCCGGTACCGAGAGCAGGGCCGTGGTGAGCGGATAGGTGACCTGATCCTCCACCACCTGGGGCGCCTGACCCGGGTAGGGGGTCTTGATGATCACCTGGACGTCGGAGAGATCCGGCAAGGCATCGACCGGGGTCTGCTTGACCGACCAAAGCCCCCAGGCGGTGAGCATGGCGGTGAGCAGCAGCACCAGGAAGCGGTTGCCGATGGACCAGCGAATAATGGAAGGGATCATGGCCTGGCTCCTCCCTTATGGCGTGCCGGCAGCAGAGCATGGGGGTTGGCAAAGCAGCGAATAATGGAAGGGATCATGGCTTGGCTCCTCCCTCTTGGCGTGGCGTGAACGGCAGGGCATGGTGGCGAGTAAAGCGGCAAGGGATCGACGGGATCATGGCTTGGCCCCCATATCATGCTGGCTGTGATCCATCCCTTCCATCCCATCCTTGGGGGCACTGCTGACCTTTGGCGCTGGCTGGTCGGTCGAGGGTGCTGTGGTGGATTTCTCCGGATCTATGGTGGTGATGCGGTACTGGTCCCCCTCCTGCTCCACTTGCAGATGCAGGGTCTGACCCTGGCCAAGCTGGCTGATGTCGACCCCCTCCGCCACGGCGAAATCCATCTCCATGGCGGGCCACTGCCACTCGGGGATAGGCTGGTGGGCGACCCCCAGGGTGCGGTTGGCAAGATCGATACTCTGCACCTCGCCCTGAGTCCAGACCTGGCTGGGACGCAGCGCCGTCATGCGCTGGAAGTCCGAATCGATGCTCGATTCCGAGTCGAGCAGGAACTGCGCCGAGCGGACTATGCTGTCCCCGGCCTCGACCCCGTCGATGATGGCCAGCTGGTCGCCAAACTGGGCCCCCAGGGTGACCGCCACCGACTTGAAGCGCCCTTCGCCCAGCGCCAGGACCAGTCGGTCCTGGCTGCCGGTGCGGATCACCGCTTCGCTTGGCACCAATAGACGGGGCCGACCATGGCCGCTGCGAATGCTCACCTTGGCAAACATGTTCGGTTTCAAGAACTCGTCTTTATTGTCAAAGCGCAGTCGCGCCTTGAGGGTGCGGCTGCCCGCGTCCAGGGTGGGGTAGAGGTAATCCACCCGGCCCTGCCAGCGGCGGCCCGGGGCGTAATCCAGGCTCATGGTGACGGGATCGCCCACCTTGAGCTGGCCCGCCTGACGCTCGAACACCTCGGCGCTGACCCAGACCTGACTCAGGGTACCGAGGCTGAACAGGGCTGCGGCGGGCTCCACGTATTGACCCTCGCGCACCTTGAGATCCGAGACATAACCGCTGCTCGGGGCATAGATGCGGATGGTCTCGCTCACCTTGCGGCTGCGCCTGAGCTGCTCAATCTGCTCGAGGGGGACCTGCAGGGCCTTGAGTTTACCGGTAGCGGCGCGCAACAGCAGAGGGTTGTTGCTGCCCATGGCCAGCAGGTACTCATGCTGGGCATTGACCAGATCCGGGGCATAGATCTCGTAGAGCAGACTGCCTTTGGCCACTTTCTGCCCCTCGCTCTTGATGGTCAGGGTGCGGATCCAGCCTGCCATGCGGGCGTTGATGGCCTCTAGCTTCTCCTCGTCATATCCCACATAGCCCACGGTCTCTATCTGCTGATAGGCGGGGGCCAACTCGACCTTGGCCAGTCTGACCCCCAGATTTTGCTGGATCTCCGGGCTGATGGTGAGGGTGCCGGGAGAGCCATCTTGGCGCTCCTCATAGATCGGCAGGAAGTCCATGCCCATGTTGTCCTTGGCGGGGCCATCGCGCTTGTCGCGGGGATCCATGGGATTGACCCAGTAGAGCGGTGCCTTCTCTTTGGCCCCACTGTCCGTGCTCTGTTTGGCGGCCCAGTAACCCCCACCGGCGCCGAGGGCGAGCAGCAGCAGGGATAGCGGCAGTGTCTTGGTCATGACAAGCCTCCGGCACAGGAGGCGGGGGCGCAGGGACGCAGGGCAATATTGGTTGCTGACATGATACTTCTTCTCTCTGGTCGAGCCGCGCGGCCAAGGCGCATCCTGGTCGGCAACCCCCAGGGCGGGTTGCTTGTGTCAGGAGTGCAGCGATAGCGTTGGGCGGCAAAGGGGCGTCAGAGACCGGGGTCCTTGACGCACAGCACGTCGTGCAAGGTCGGCCGAGGGCACCTCTTGCACAAAACAGGCAGGGAGAAAGTGTGGCTAGTGGCGCAGCACCGACAGCATCAGGTGGCGGCGAGGCCAGGAGGGAGGGTGGCAGCGTTGTTCCCAGAGGAAGGGATTGCGCAGCCAGAGACCGAGGCGCTGGGGCAGCGCTCGTTGGCCAAACCAGAGCAACAAGGGCAGGGCCAGCAGGGGCAACAGAGCCAGCAACAGCGAGAGGGTGGCACCCACCACGGACTGCAGCTGGCACTCATCATGGGGGCTCTGATCGCCGCTGACGGCATGGCAGCCGAGGGGGGGAGCAGGGTGGTCGGCATCGGCCATCAGGGTACTTGAATGGGGCGGGGCGCCATGGTCGGCCCCCGTGAATCCATGGTTCATGGCGTCATGGCTCATCTGAAGTGCGGCCGGCTGCGCGATAGGGGCTGCGTGCCAGCTGATGCAGAGAGTCAGATTGCAGACGAGCAAGAGCCCCAGCAACAGCCGGGCAATGCGCTCTGTGGGCAATCTCGATGACAGCATGGGACTTTCCTGACGAGGGATGGCTTCACTATAAAGCTTGCCGTCAGAGTAAGGTCAAGGCGAAGCCTGGGGTTTGATGACAAGCATCAACAATGCAAGCAAGAGGGGCAGGGCACAGGCGGGGGAGGCATGAGCCCCAGGTCGAACCTGGGGCCAGGCAAGAGGCCGGGAAGGGGCCTCCTTATCAGGCGAAGCAGGCCCAGATGGGGGCGTGATCGGAGGGCTTCTCGATGCCGCGCAGCTCGTAGTCGATACCGGTCTCGGTCACTGTGTCCTTGAGGGCATTGGACGCCATGATGAGGTCGATGCGCAGACCGCGGTTTTCGTCAAAGCCCTTGGAGCGGTAGTCAAACCAGGAGAAGCGTTCGCACTCGGTGGGGTTGGCGGCGCGGAAGGTGTCGGTCAGCCCGAAGCCTTTGAGGCGTTCCATCCACTCGCGCTCCACCGGCAGGAAGGAGCACTTGCCGTCCCGCAGCCAGCGCTTGCGATTGGCCTCGCCGATGCCGATGTCGAGATCCGTGGGGGAGATGTTCACATCGCCGATCAGCACCAGCTGATCATCCGGGCTGTGGTGGGTCTCCAGGTAGTGTTGCAAGTCCTCGTAGAACTTCTTCTTGGCCGGGAACTTGGTCTCGTGATCCTGGCTCTCGCCCTGGGGGAAGTAGCCGTTCATGATGGTGATGATGGAGCCGTCTTCGCGCTGGAAGTTCGCCATGATCATCCGGCGCTGGGCATCTTCGGCGTCGGTCGGAAAGCCCTTTTGCACGGAGAGAGGCTTCTGCTTGCTCATCATGGCCACCCCGTAGTGGCCCTTCTGGCCATGGAATGCCACGTGATAGCCCATGGCTTCCACGTCGGCCACCGGGAAGGCGTCGTCGTGGACCTTGATCTCCTGCAGGCCGATCACGTCCGGCTGGTGCTTGTCGATGATGGCTTGCAACTGATGAAGACGGGCGCGAAGGCCATTGATATTGAAAGAGATGATCTTCATGTCGATGTGCTCATGTCGTTTTTATAGGTGACTATTGGACTAGGAATCCCGGGCCGATGCAAGCCCGAAGCCTGGCCCCTCATTGGCTCTGGCTGAACTCCTGACGCAGCTTGCGGAATCTCTCCTGCTGGGCGGGATTGAGGGGGATGCCATCCAGCATGGCCAGGGTCTCCTTGCATTCGCTCGGAAATTCAGGGCTCTTGCGGTGCTTCTCGATGAGCTTGAGCAGCACCTGTATCTTGTTGAGCGCGGCCCCGGTATTGGCGGGAGCGCGGCGCAGCGCCTCACGAAAGTGGGTCAGGGCCTGCTCGAACTCTCCCCCTTGATAGGCCTTGATGCCGAGCTCATTGAGCTGTTGGTAACGTTGACGCCGCTCCTGCACCGTCTTGTCATTGCGAGTGGCCTGGATGCAGATGGTGAGCAGCCGGTCCTCGTCTTCGGCCAGGAGGTCTTGCAGGCTCTCGGCGTACTCGAACTCGCCGAGTTGATAGAGTGCAAGCACCGTCTCGCCGAGCAGGGCGACCGGCATGCTGGCCGGTTGATCCAGCCAATGCTGGTTGGCGCGATAGAGCATCTTCTTGCCCTTGATGAGCTGGCCGAGGGCCACCTGCACCCGGGCCTGGCAGATCTGCTCGAACACCGGGTAGTTGAATTCGCTCACCATCAGGGAGTCGCGGATGCGTGACAGCGCCGAGTTGACCTGCTTTTGCAGATTGGCGATGTGATAGCCGTCATTGCTGTTGAGGGCATAGAGGGTCAGGCACTGGATGTAGGCCCCCAGATAGTGAGGGGTTCTGTGGATGGAGTTGCGGGACAGGTCGATGAGGGTGAGCAGCACATCCCGGGCCTGGGCGTAGTCGTGACGCTGCAGGCAGATTTCGGCCAGGCGGCGCGACAGCAGCACGGAGTGGGGGGATATCTCCACCGCCCGCTTGAGCTCGCGCTGGGCACTCTCCTCCTCCCCCAGAGCAAGCTGCGCCTCGGCCAGCCAGCGATAGGCTTCCACCATCAGGGGATGGTGTTTGAGGGTCGCCTGCAGATGGCTCACCGCCTCCTCATTGAGCCCCAGGGTATGGCATGCCTTGCCGAGGGTGAGCCGGGCCCAGCCATTCTCCTGACCCGCCAGCAGTTGGCGCATCAGGCTGCGCGCCTCCTTGGCCTGGCCCAGCCTGAGCTGGGTATCGGCCTGCAGGCAGCGGCAGAAGTTGGCAAATCGTGGGATGGCATCGGCCCGCTCGGCGCAGGCTCGGATCAACTGTTCGGGTTTGTCCTCGGCCAGCGCCCGGAACACGCTCTCCAGCGCCTGACGGCGCGCCAGTGCCCGGCGCAGCCGAAACTTGAACTGCTCCTGGGAGAAGGGCTTCATCAGGTAGTCATCGGGCTCGACCTCGAGGGCGCTCAGCACCATGGCCCTGGAGTTGTCGCTGCTGACCATGATCACCACACTCTGGGGCGGGATCAGCCCCTTGTCGCGCAGACTCTCCAGCAGTTGGCGGCCATTCTCCCCACCCCCGAGATCGTAATCGAACAGATAGACATCGAAGCTCTCTTTCTGGCAGCGGCGCCGCGCCTCTTCGGCACTGTTGGCAAAGTTGATGCGATTGATGCCGATGTTCTGCAGCATGGCCTTCATCATCACCTGGAAGGCGCGCTGATCGTCGACCAACAGCAGCCGCAGGGGCTTGACGGGGGCAGGCTTGGGCGGCGCATCGCCAGCGGAGAGGTCGGGGTCCTGGGTCGGCATGGCTCTGAGTCTTGAGGCTGGGATAGGTCAGTGTGCCACCAAAGTTCGGGATCAGGCAATTGGCAAAGGTGGGGGAGTTGCCAGGCCCGTGACGGGCCCGGCATCTTGCTTAGTCGGCAGGGCTACTTGACCAGATAGGGAGCAAACAGCGGGCTGTAATCGGCCTTGAAGCCCTCATCCGTCTTGATGATGAGATAGACCGCCAGCTGGTGCGCCTTGGCAAAGGCCATGGCTTGCTCCGGGCCCATCACCACCAGGGCGGTATCCAGGGCGTCCGCCTCGAGGGCATCTTGGGTGATGACGCTGGCCGACACCAATCGATGGGTCACGGGGCGGCCGGTGGCGGGATCGATGATGTGGGAGTAGCGCACGCCGTCTTGCTCGTAGTAGTTGCGATAGCTGCCTGCCGTGCTCACCGCCATCCCCTGGGGCATGACGATGTCAGAGAAGGCCCCTGGCTTGTCCGAGGGCTCGACGATGGCTATGCGCCAGGGTTGGCCCTTGCCATTGACCCCCTTGCTGCGCACCGCGCCCGCCACCTCGATGAGATAATCCTCGATGCCCTTGTCATCGAACAGCCGGGCGATGGCATCGGCGGCGGCCCCTTCTCCCAGGGTGGAGAGATCCAGATAGAGATCCGGGATCGACTTGCGAAGCAGGTACTTATCCCCTTGCCGGGTCAGGCTCAGCTTGTCGATACCGACCCGCTGGCGGGCGGCGGCAATCTGGGCCTCGCTCGGCGTCTTGACTGGTCGCTTGTCCGGGCCAAAGCCCCACAGATTGACCAGGGGCCCTATGGTGACATCCAGTTTGCCCTGGGTGAGCTGGCCCGCGTCTATGCCTTGCTGGACGATGCGCGCCATCTCGGCCGGTATCTCAGTGGCAGGTTCCACCGGCCCTCGATTGAAACGGGAGATGAGGGCGTCTGGATCGTAGGTGGAGATCTCCTTGTTCATGCGGCCCAGCAGGGTCTCGATATCCTGCTTGAGGGCGGGATCGCCGCCTGGGTAGCCCCCGGGCAGCGTCAGGCCGTAGTAGGTCCCCATGGTTTGGCCTTGCAGGCGGGTTGCCGTTGGGGGCTTGGGCTGGCAAGCGGTCAGCAGCATACCGAGTAACGAGACCAATAGCAGGCCGAAACCGGGCCGCAAGGCAGGAACTAACATCAAAACCTCTCTCATCCGGGGCCCGGCAGAGGAGCCGGGGCATGAAGGGGCAGAGCTTAAGGCAAGGCAAGGGGGGATGCGAGCCCGGCGCCTGGTTCGGGGGCAGTAAAATTAAGCATTGCTGAGCTTGGGGGAAAAGGGCGAGGCGTCAGGCGGTGATCTGGCCCGCAGCTTTGGGACTAAACCCTGGTTGATTGGAACCCAATGAGTACAATAAGGTTGATTCAGACAGCATCTTTGTCTGCCAAGGCCCGAGCTGGCCAGGCAATTCTGTTGCTATCGTCTGCCAACCAAAGGAGAGGATGATGAAAAAGGCAATTCCCCTGTTGTTGCTGAGTGCCCTGGCGGCGCCCGCTTTTGCCGATGAGTGTACCCTGGCGGTGGAAGCCAACGACGCCATGCAGTTCAACGCCAAGGCCTTGAGCGTACCGGCAACCTGTAAAGAGGTGACCATCAACCTGACGCACACCGGCAAGCTGCCGATCACGGCCATGGGACACAACTGGGCGCTGACTACCACGGCTGACTTCCAGGACGTGGCGACCGCTGGCATGAGTGCGGGGCCGGACAATAACTACCTGCCCAAGGACGATGCCCGTGTCCTGGCGCACACCAAACTGATTGGTGGCGGTGAAACCACCAGCGTCACCTTCCCGACCGAGGGGATGGCGGGCAAGGATCTCACCTTCTTCTGCTCCTTCCCCGGCCACTGGGCCATGATGAAAGGCAGTTTCAAGGTCGGTTGATTGCGAGGCTCAAGATGAGAGAAGCCGGGCTTGCCCGGCTTTTTTATAACCAGAGTTCAAACTCGGCTAGGTCTTTGCACATAATCTGTTTGGGCTGGCACGCTCTTGCCTCTCTACAAAGCCAGTCAAAGGCAGCTTTTTTATGTCCTTTCCCTTCGATGAGCAGCAATACATTTGGCTCTGGAGCTCTCTGGGCACTGAGCAAGAAAAAGGGAAACTTGCGATCCACCGAGCCTGAGACTTGTTGCTGATGAGGTTCTATACGAGTAAGACCCCCTGTCATATGACAAATAACAAAAGCACTATATGCGGTTGTGCCATAGAGATCTTCATAAGCAACATGGCTCTTGAAAGTGCCAGGAGTTAGTAGATCTTGGCTTTGAACGTAACCCTGTGCCTCGAGAATGTCCTTTACTCGTTTGCGTAACTGAACATTGCTCTTTTCTTCTTCTGTAGGGTTGGCGGGAAGAGGATCAAAACCTTCCAATATGTATTGCATAAGAGTCCCTCCTGATTGATGGGACTCATGCTAGCGCGCCTCGTGTGCTTTTTGTACAAAAGATTCTTATGAGGCTATGTGGGGTTACTGTCTGGTATCAGCCGTTGTAAGTTGCCGCAGGGTAAAGAAGGCAATGGTGGCCTTCTTGCTGCACTCGAGCATGATGCTCTCTTGCGCGCTGACCAGCAGGGTATCCCCCTTGGCGAGGTCATGCTCCGCCACCTTGAGGCTTCCCTCCAGCAGGGTGACCAGATAGGTGTGGGCAGGCTCCAGGGTCAGGGGCACGGAGAAGGGCAGGGTCAGCACCCGCACATTGGCATCCAACTTGGTTGCGTCATAGATGAGCCCGAGATCCGTCACCTCTTTTTTCAGCAAGGCGCAGTGGGTCTCATCGTCGCCGCTAAAATGGGCCGCCTCGAAGGTGGCATAGGGGTGGCCGTTGAGCACGAAACCGGCGCCGCTGACAGGTAACAGGATGCGGGCATAACCGGGGAAGGGGGAGAAGGGGCCGGCTTCCTTGATGGGGGCCGTGCTCAGCCGGTAATCGAAATCGAGTTTGGCCAGGGAGCTGCCCGCCGGGGCTATCACTATTTCGGCAGTGCTGCCCTTGCCATTTTTCCAGGGCATCTTGCGCTGCTGGGCCACGGTGATCAGTTGGTACAAGGTTTTCCCCTCATCATGAGTCTGGCCCCAGAGATACCATCCCGACGCGGGTGCAGACAAGCCTGCCCGGTGCGAGTGCGGTTTTTTCCAGCGTTTGTCAGAATGCCGCCATCGGCACACACGCAGCGGCAGCCCGAGATGAACACCTGTCTGAGCGGGCTCGCTCCCCCTTCCCTGGCGACCAAGAGCCGTAGGGGCCGCGCAAGGTAGCGTGGTCATGGTCACCGTTGTCCGCAACGTCATGCGTTGAGGGTTTATCTGCGGGCGATATAAGGATTATGCTGAGTCAAGTTCATGGTGCTTAAGGAGAGGCAAGATGGCTTGGATATCCTTGATAGTGGGCTTGGCCCTCATCTGGTGGCTGCTCAAACTGGGCCGCGGCCCCCTGTTCGACCTCAGGTTGGCTCATGGCAAGTTGACGATGCAAAAGGGCAAGGTGCCGCCTGCCTTCATCACGCAACTCGAGCAGATCCTGAAACGAGAGTCGCTGCGGGGTCGCATTCGGGGTGTGCGCGATGGCGACGGGGTGCGCCTTGTCTTCTCCCGCTCCATCCCCGAGCCCATCGCACAGCGGGTGCGCAATGTGTTCCCCTACGGGGATTACCGCAGCCCGTTGTCCAAGCAGCCTTCGGGTCACAAGCGCCACTGAGCCCGGTCGCCTATTTCACAGGGCGCTCGACGTGATATGAGAGAGGCCCCACTGCCAGCAGTGGGGCCTTCGTTGTTATGTAGCTGAGCCACAGAGATGGCCGCGCGGCGTGGGTGCAAGCGAACCCTCATCATCGGCCGACAAGGGCCATGCCGCATCAGCGCTCCAGCAGGGGCGCCGAGCGATAGCTCCACATGCCATAGGTGCGCAAGGCGTCGCGGTAGATGCCAAGCAGCTCGCTCTCTTCCACCTTGGCGAGGCTGGAGATGGGCTTGTCCGGGTAGCTGACGCTGTCGATGCGGATCTTGGCCGGGCCGGTTTGCCAGCAGGCTATCTCGAGCAGGGTCTGGCCACGACGCACATGGCTGGCGGAGCTGACCAGGGTCGCGCTGTCTATCTGATGGCGGGCCAGCACCCAGGCGCTGTAGAGGGCATTTTCCACCGTGCTGGTGGCATAATTCTCCTCGATGATGCGCGAGCGACTGATCCCCTTGCTCACCAGCCAGTCGGCCATCTGCTTGCCCTCGGTCTGACGATTCTGGGGCACGCCGCCGCTCACTATGATGAGGGCCTGGGGGTCGGCCTTGGCCAGGGCGCGGGTGGTGTCGAGGCGGCCGAGCAGTATGTCGTTCATGCTGCCATCGGGGTTGAGGGCATAGCCCAGGGTGACGATGGCGCGCCGTCCACTCTTGTCCTGATCCCGCGCGGCCCGCTCCTTGAGGGGGGTCTTGACCACCTTGTCTATGGTGGCAAAGATGCGCTGCAAGTCGGCCTCGCGCCCCGGGTTGCGTGCCGTCAGCTGGCCGAGGTAGGTATTGGCGCGCTCGGTATTGCCCTTGAAGCGCTGCCAGACCGCGAGGTAGGAGAGCAAGTCCACATCATCCGGGGCCGCGACCAGGGCCTGCTCAAACAGGGAGATGGCGCGGTCAATCTTGCCGTTGTAAATCTGGGCGTTGGCCGCCGAGATGAGCAGGTCGGTGCGATAGGGTTCGAGTTGGTAGGCTTCGAGCAGCCGGTTGGTGATGAGCTCCATGTTGCTCGGCATCTTGGCGGTGAAGCCCGCATCCGAGACCCGGGCCGGGGAGTCGAAGATCTGTTTGGCCTCGCCGAGCAGTTGATCAACCACCTGACGCTTGCTGATGATCTGGCCGTAATCCTGATCGGATTGCAGGCTGCGTACCGGCACGGCCCAGGCTGCCGTCGGGGTGAGCAGACTGAGCGTGAGCAGGGCGGCGAGGGAGAGTCGGTTGTCCATAAGCTGTCCACCTGGTTGGGAGAGGAGAGACCGGCCAGGAGCCGGACAGGGCGCATCAGCATGGCGAGGCGCCGTACCCGGACGACTATAACAGGCCGGGCGCCATAAAAACGGGGCAGGGCCGTCAAATCGGCCAGACACGGCTTTTCAGAAGGACAAGTGTGAGCGGGCCCCGGACAGAATGGAAGGGACTCGCTACACTGGGATCCTTTTCCAGCTGGAGCCTATCATGACCACCAAGATCATCCTGGACACGGATCCCGGCATCGACGATGCCATGGCCATCCTCTTTGCCGAGGCTCATCCCGCCATCGAGCTGGTGGGGATCACCACCGTCTTTGGCAATGCCACCATCGCCGATGGCACCCGCAACGCCCTCTGGCTCAAGGAGCAATTCGCCATGCCGGCCGATGTGGCCCAAGGCGCTGCCGCGCCGCTGGTGCGCCCCCCGGTGGGGGCGACCACAGTGGTGCACGGGCTCCATGGTTTCGGTGATGTCGAGGCGGGTGAGCCGAGCCTGAGCGCGGATCCCCGTCCCGCCTGGCAGTACATCGTCGAACAGCTCAAGGCCGCCCCTGGCGAAATCACCCTGGTGACCATAGGCCCGCTCACCAATCTGGCCCTGGCCCTTGAAAAGGCCCCCGAGATTGTGAGCCTGGTCAAGCAGGTGGTGGTGATGGGGGGCGCCTTCGGCGTCAACGGTCACCGCGGCAACGTGACCCCCTATGCCGAGGCCAATATCCACGACGATCCCGAGGCGGCCGACCTTGTCTTCACCGCCGACTGGCCCCTGGTCATCATCGGGCTGGACGTCACTCAGCAGAGCCTGTTCAGTGGGGCTTATCTGGATGCCCTGCGCGATGAGGCCGGGATGGCGGGCCGCTTCATCTGGGACGTCAGTCGCTTCTACCTGCGCTTCTATGCCGAGCGGATCGGCATGGATGGCTGTCATGTGCACGATCCCTCGGCCATCGCCTATGTCATCAATCCGGCGCTCTTTACACTGCGCCGGGGGCCGGTGCGGGTCATCACTTCGGGGCCAGCCATCGGCCACACCCTGCAAAAGTTTGATGACAGACGTCATCCCCATGACGACTGGGCGCGCTTCCGGGCTCAGGACGTCGGGGTGGCCGTCGATGCGAAGGCGCTGCTCGCCCTCTATCGCAAGACGCTGATCGACTGGAGCAAGCAGTGGGACTAGGCTAGGGAAGCCAAGTGTAAACCGTTCATTTTGTTCATCATCTGGAGGTGTTATGGAGTGGTATCTGACCGTCATGAAGCAATACGCCGTCTTTAGTGGACGGGCGAGGCGCAAGGAGTACTGGATGTTTGTGCTCTGCAACCTGGGGATAGCCCTGGTGCTGAGTCTGCTCGGCCAGTTGATTGGCCTCAAGGAGCAGATTGCCAACCTCTACTCCCTGGTGGTATTGCTGCCGAGTCTGGCGGTCGGGGTGCGTCGCTTGCATGACACGGACCGCTGTGGCTGGTGGCTGCTCATCAACCTGATCCCGGTGGTGGGCACCCTCGTCTTCCTCTATTTCATGGTCTGTGAGGGAGAGGCTGGCCCCAATCGTTTCGGTGAAGACCCCAAGGCCGGGTTATCGGCCGCCGCCACCTTTTGATCTCTCCAGAGCGCGCAGGCCATCTGAGCGCTCTGCTTCCCCAGTTGTTCTCCCTCATTGCCCGCTCGCCAAGATTGACGTTTCATGCCGCTCGCCATGTGGTTATGAGGGGCCATCCTGCAAGGCAGGGATCCGCTCGGCCAGGAAATCGATGAAGGCACGGGCCTGGGGTTTGAGGAAACGACCACCGCGAAACACCGCATGGATCTCGTCGTTGCGGCTCTCATAGGGGGAAGCCTGCCAGCCCGGCAGCACCCGCTGCAGGCTCCCCTCATTGATCCCGCGCTGCACCATCCAGCTCGACAACAACAAGAGCCCGCAGCCGGCCCGGGCTGCATCGAGCAGCGGGGTGCCGCCAATGGAGGTGAGGTTGCCTTGCACGGCGACCCGACACTGCTGTGAACCCTGGTTGAAATACCAGTGCTGACGCTGGCGGCCATGGCCGCGGATCAGGCAGTTGTGTCTGGCTATCTCGTGTGGCGTGGCGGGTTCGCCATGACGGGCAAGATAGGCGGGGGAGGCGACCAGCAGGGAGTGATTGGTGAGCAAATGGCGGGCATGCAGGCTGCTGTCGGCCGGGCGACCAATACGGATTGCCACATCCACGTTTTCGGCATCCAGATCCACCAGGCGGTTATCGAGTTCGACTTCGAGACGCACCTGGGGGTAGCGAGCCAGAAATTCGGGCAGCAGCGGCGAGAGGCAAGCCGCGCCGAAACTCTCGAATACCGAGACTCGCAGCGGCCCGCTGGGCGCTTCGTGCAAAGGCTGGAGGGATTGCACCAGCTGATCGGCCTCCTCCAGCAGTCGCACCGAGCGGGCCAGGAAATACTCCCCCTGTTCGGTCAGCAGCAGCTGGCGGGTGCTGCGCTTGAAGAGGGGAACCCCAAGCTGGGCTTCCAGGCTGTCTATGGTACGGGTTACCGAGGAGGGGGCCAGATTGAGGGCCCGGGCGGCGCGGGAGAAGCTGCCTGACTCAACCACCTGGGCCAGGATACGGACACGATCCAGCACTGTGACTCCTTTGCGATAAACGCAAAACTATTGCAGTTTGTAGCTGTATTCTATTTGCGAGTGAGTGGATGGACAATGACGTTGTCGCCCAACATCGGGCATCTCTCCCACAGGAGCACCACAATGTCAGACCGTATCCAGTTGGCCAGCCAGGCCCCCGCCGCCATCCAAGCCATGATGGGCCTCGAATCCTATCTCGGCAGCACGGACATTCCCCTCAACCTCAAGGAGCTCATCAAGCTGCGCGCCTCCATGATCAATGGTTGCGCCTATTGCATCGAGATGCATGCCGAGGTGGCGATGAAGATGCAAGAGAGCCCCCAGCGGCTGCTGGCGCTGGCGGCCTGGCGTGAGTCTCCGCTGTTCGATGGGCGTGAACGCGCCGTCCTGGCGCTGACCGATGAGGTGACCCTGATTGCCGGGCAGGGCGTCACCGAACACACCTATCGACAAGCACAGCAACTGCTTGGGGATGCCCTGCTGGCCCAGTGTCTGATGCAGATCATCACCATCAATGCCTGGAACCGGGTGGCGGTTGCCACTCAAATGGAACATGAACATCGTTGATCCCGGCCTCCCATGCCAGGCGCCCATTGCCAGTCAGAGTGGGGGGATGGAATGGGACATATTGATATGGCGCAGCAGCCATAACATGTATTGCAATGGGGTGTTTAGCTCGGGAAAATGTTTCTTAAATGGTTTTGTTTGTTTTAAATATGTTAATTATAAGGGGGGGTAAACCCTCCCCCAGGGCCTTATTCATGGTCAACATAGGGCGAAAATATAATTAATCTAACCTTGGGGGCCGGCTGTTTGCCCGCCTGATGCGGCCTCCCTGCATTTATGAAAATCCCGCGGGTCATCCATTGACCCCACTCTTCACAATGGCAACTGTTCAGGGATTGTTCATTTTGCGTCATGATGGCTTTTTTGGGCCTCGCATGGGGCACTTATTTGTGCCTGACGACCTTGCGATTAGTTAATGGAACGCTGACATCTGGTTTCCAAAAAGTAACTATTTGCTTCGATTAATTTTTCATGTTGTTCACATGGGGGTGTCTTGCTCAAAATAATGCGTTTTATTTATAGCTTTACGTCTTGCAAGATAGATAAAGGAAGTAGCATGAGACCTTTGGAATATAAGAAGGGCTTGGGGACTTTGTTATTAATCACCGCCGCCAGTTTGCTGAGTGGTTGTGATATGGCATTAATGAATCCCAAGGGCCAAGTTGGCCTGGAAGAAAAGTCACTGATATTAACAGCATTGTATTTGATGTTAATTGTGGTTATTCCAGTCATCGTCATGGCAGTGGTATTTGCCCGCAAATATCGCGCTTCCAATACCAGTGCCACTTACGCACCGGATTGGGCCCACTCGACCAAGATAGAAGTGGTCGTCTGGACAGTCCCCGTCATCATCATCGCCATCCTGGCCGTGATCACCTGGAAAACCTCCCACGAGCTTGACCCCTACAAGCCGCTGGTCTCTGACGTCAAACCTGTCCAGGTTGATGTGATCTCATTGGATTGGAAATGGCTGTTCGTGTATCCGGAATTGGGCATAGCCTCTGTCAATGAATTGGCATTCCCGGCCAATACGCCGGTCAATTTCCGTATCACCTCCGATTCGGTCATGAACTCCTTCTTTATTCCTAGCCTGGGCGGTCAGATTTACGCCATGGCGGGCATGCAGACCAAATTACACCTTATCGCCAACGAGGCTGGTCAATACGACGGTATCTCCAGCAGCTATAGCGGTGCCGGTTTCTCCGGCATGAAATTCAAGGCCATCGCCACGCCGGATCAGGCAGGTTTCGATGCCTGGGTTGCCAAGGTGAAGCAGTCGTCCAAGCCACTCATGACCATGGGTGAATTTGATGTGCTTGCCAAACCGAGCCAATACCATCCGGTCGAGTATTTCTCCAGTGCCGATCCAGCTCTGTTCACCAAGGTGATCAATAAGTTCATGGGTCACGGCATGAAGATGAAAGAGGGCGAAAAAATGGATATGAGTCATGGCCAGAGCATGGATCACAGTGCACACCAGCAACAGGGTGAGCAGCAGGATCATGCCGGTCAGATGAATATGCCGATGGCTAGCCAGTCAGTACAAGCGGTATCCGGGGAATAATAGATGTTTGGAAAATTAACACTCGAGGCCATCCCTTACCATGAGCCCATTATCGTGGTCACGGTTGCCTGCATATTGCTGGGCGGGATGGCCATTGCCGGGCTGATAACCTATTACGGCAAGTGGCAATATTTGTGGCAGGAGTGGTTCACCTCGGTGGATCACAAGAAACTGGGGATCATGTATCTCATTCTGGGCATGGTCATGCTGCTGCGCGGCTTCGCCGATGCGGTGATGATGCGTACCCAGCAAGTGATGGCGTCGGCCGGGGGGGAGGGCATATTGCCGCCTCACCACTACGACCAGATCTTCACCGCCCATGGCGTCATCATGATCTTCTTCGTGGCCATGCCGCTGGTGATCGGTCTGATGAACATTGTGGTGCCACTGCAGATCGGCGCCCGTGATGTGGCCTTCCCCTTCCTCAACAACCTGAGCTTCTGGTTCACCGCCGCGGCCGTGGTGCTGATCAACATCTCCCTCGGGGTCGGTGAGTTTGCCCAGACCGGCTGGTTGGCCTATCCGCCCTTGTCGGGCAAGGAGTACAGCCCGGGCGTCGGGGTCGATTACTGGATCTGGAGTCTGCAGATCTCGGGTCTTGGCACTCTGCTGACCGGGGTCAACTTCTTCGCGACCATCATCAGGATGCGGGCTCCGGGCATGACCATGATGCGTCTGCCGGTGTTCACCTGGACCGCCCTGTGCGCCAACATCCTGATCATCGCCTCTTTCCCGATCCTGACCGTCACCATCGCCCTGCTCACCGCAGACCGTTACCTGGGTACCCATTTCTTTACCAATGACATGGGTGGCAACATGATGATGTACATCAACCTGATCTGGGCCTGGGGTCACCCCGAGGTCTATATCCTGGTGCTGCCGGTGTTTGGTATTTTCTCGGAAGTGGTGGCGACCTTCAGCAAGAAGAAGTTGTTCGGTTACACCTCCCTGGTGTGGGCGACCATCGCCATTACCGTGCTCTCCTTCGTGGTCTGGCTGCACCACTTCTTCACCATGGGGTCGGGTGCCAACGTCAACGCCTTCTTCGGCATCTCCACCATGATCATCTCGATCCCGACCGGGGTGAAGATCTTCAACTGGCTGTTCACCATGTACCGGGGTCGCATCGCGTTCACCTCGCCCATGTTGTGGACCGTCGGCTTCATCATCACCTTCACCATTGGGGGGATGACCGGGGTGCTGCTGTCGGTACCGGCTGCCAACTTCGTGTTGCACAACAGCCTGTTCCTGATCGCGCACTTCCATAACGTCATCATCGGCGGCGTGGTGTTTGGCTGCTTCGCCGGTATCACCTACTGGTTCCCGAAGGCGTTCGGCTTCACCCTGGACGAGACCTGGGGCAAGCGCTCCTTCTGGTTCTGGATCACCGGCTTCTTCGTGGCCTTCATGCCGCTCTACGTGCTGGGCTTCATGGGCATGACCCGTCGGGTCAGCCAGCAGATCGATCCCGCCTTCCATGGCTGGCTGGTGGTGGCCGCGTGCGGCGCTGGCCTGATTGCCATCGGCGTTCTGTGTCAGGTGATTCAAGTGGTGGTCAGTATTCGTGACCGCGAGAAGAACCGCGATCTGACTGGCGATCCCTGGGGTGGCCGTACCCTGGAGTGGGCAACCTCTTCCCCGCCGCCCTTCTACAACTTCGCCATCGAGCCGAAGATTGCCGGACTGGATGCGTTCTGGGAAGCCAAGCAGGATGGTTCTGCCTACCAGCAGCCCCAGCGCTACGTCCCGATCCACATGCCGAAGAACTCCGGTGCGGGCGTCATCATCGCCGCCTTCAGCGTGGTGTTTGGTTTCGCCATGATCTGGGACATCTGGTGGATGGCCATCGCCGGCTTCGTCGGCATGATAGCCACCTGGATCATTCACAGCTTCAACGATGATGTGGACTACTACGTGCAGGTCGACGAGATCGAACGCATCGAAGGTCAGCATCATGACAACATCAGCAAGGTGGCATGAGAACCGATATGGCTACTGATATTCTGCAACACAATCATCATCAGGGTGCCCATGACGGGCACCATGATGCCGGCGCCACCAAGGTGTTTGGCTTCTGGATCTACCTGATGAGTGACTGCATCCTGTTTGCCACTCTGTTTGCAACCTACGCGGTGCTGGTCAATGGCACCGCCGGGGGCCCGAGCGGCAAGGACATTTTCGAACTGCCGTTCGTGTTTGGCGAGACCATGCTGCTGCTGTTTAGCAGCATCACCTTCGGGTTTGGCATGCTGGCCATGAACCAGAACCGGGTCGGCACGGTCAAGGCCTGGCTGATGGTCACCTTCTTGCTGGGTGCCGGCTTCATCGCCATGGAGATCTACGAGTTCCACCACCTGATCGCCGAAGGCTATGGCCCCCAGCGCAGTGGTTTCCTCTCCGCCTTCTTCACCCTGGTCGGTACCCACGGTATCCACGTCACCAGCGGTCTTATCTGGATCATCGTGATGATGGTGCTGATCTCCAAGAAGGGGCTGACCGAGCGCAACCGCACCCGCCTGATGTGCCTGAGCCTGTTCTGGCACTTCCTGGACGTGGTGTGGATCTGTGTGTTTACCGTGGTCTATCTGATGGGGGCAATGTAAAAATGAGCAATCATGTCGTTGACAATCACGGCGCCAGCCACGGCAGCGCCAAGACGTACCTGATAGGCTTCGTGCTCTCGGTGATACTGACCGCCATCCCGTTCTGGATGGTGATGGACGGCTCCGCCTCCCATCACCTCATCCTGGGCACTGTGGTCGCCACTGCCGTCATCCAGATCTTCGTGCATCTGGCTTACTTCCTGCACATGAACACCTCCTCCGAGGAGCGCTGGAACCTGGTGGCCCTGGTGTTTACCGTGCTCATCATCGCCATCGTGGTGGGGGGGTCCTTGTGGATCATGTACAACCTCAACATCAACATGATGCCAAGTTGAGTGGTGTGATGATGAAGCAATACCTGCAAGTGACCAAGCCGGGCATCATCTTCGGTAACCTCATCTCGGTTATCGGCGGTTTCCTGCTGGCCTCCAAGGGGAGCCTGGATCTGCCCCTGTTCATCATGACCATGGTGGGGGTCTCCCTGGTGGTCGCCTCCGGTTGTGTGTTCAACAACTACATCGACCGGGACATCGACTGCATCATGGAGCGCACCAAGAACCGCGCCCTGGTGAGGGGGCTCATCGCCCCCGGCGTCTCGCTCTGGTACGCGACTGCCCTCGGCATCGCCGGGGTCGGGCTGCTCTACTGGGCGGCCAATCCGTTGGCGGCGCTGTTGGCCGTGTTTGGCTTCATTGTCTATGTGGGGGTCTACAGCCTCTATATGAAGCGTCATTCGGTCTATGGCACCCTGATTGGCAGCCTGTCTGGCGCCGCGCCCCCCGTCATCGGTTATTGCGCGGTGAGCGGCCAGTTTGACTCGGGCGCCCTGATCCTGCTGGCTATCTTCAGCCTGTGGCAGATGCCGCACTCCTATGCGATTGCCATCTTCCGCTTCAAGGATTATCAGGCGGCGGGCATCCCGGTGTTGCCGGTGGTGAAGGGCATCTCTGTGGCCAAGCACCACATTACCCTCTACATCCTGGCCTTCATGGTACCGACCCTGATGCTGTTCCTCGGCGGCTACGCCGGTTACAAGTACCTGATCGTGGCGACGGCGGTGAGCGTCTGGTGGTTGGGCATGGCCCTGTCGGGTTACAAGCAGGCGGTCGATGACTCCCTGTGGGCCCGCAAGCTGTTCATGTTCTCGATTGTCACTATCACCTGTCTGAGCGTGATGATGTCGGTGGACTTCCAGCCGGATGCGGCGCCGATATTGGTAGGCATGTTGCCTTGATCTTGGCTCAACGATGTTCTCCATCGTCGTCATCATCTTCACCTGCCTGAGCGTGATGATGTCGGTGGACTTCCAGCCGGATGCGGCGCCGGTATTACTGGGCATGTTGCCTTGAACCTTGCGGTCGCCCTCAGAGTAGAGATCGGCTTGTTCATCTTGCCCTGAAAATGAGTAGAATCCAGAGCCGGGAACTTTCCCGGCTCTGTTGTTATATGGGGATGGCCAAGGGCCAGGTCTGTTTTCTCCCAGGCGACGGCGTCAGCGCCATCGCCGGTATTTGCTACCCATGACCACCGGTTCCTCGGCCACTATCCCGACCACACACCTCCAATCACACTGAGGCCGTCATGCATGATTTCAAGATGACCCGGGGTGAACTGCGTGCCACCTGGGCACTCGGTTCCCTCTTCTCCCTGCGAATGCTCGGCATGTTTATGGTGCTGCCGGTACTGACTACCTACGGCATGTCTCTGGCTGGCGCCACCGAAACCCTGATCGGCATCGCCATCGGCATCTATGGCCTGACTCAGGCCCTGCTGCAGATCCCCTGCGGCCTGCTCTCGGATCGTATCGGTCGCAAGCCGCTCATCGTCGGCGGCCTGCTGATGTTTGCCCTGGGCAGCGTCATGGCCGCGCTGACCCACAGCATCTGGGGAGTGATCCTCGGCCGCGCCCTGCAAGGCAGCGGTGCCATCTCCGCCGCCGTCATGGCCCTGCTCTCGGATCTGACCCGCGAGCAGAATCGCACCAAGGCGATGGCCTTCATCGGCATCAGCTTTGGCATCACCTTCGCCATCGCCATGGTGACGGGGCCGCTCATCACCCATGCCATCGGCCTCTCGGGGCTGTTCTGGCTGATAGCCCTGCTCGCCTTTGGCGGCATCGCCATCACCCTCTGGTGGGTGCCGGCCCCGAAGGCGCATCTGCTCAACCGCGAGTCCAGTCTGGTCAAGGGCGGGCTCAAGAGGGTGCTTGCCAACCCCCGGCTGCTCAAGCTCAACCTGGGCATCCTCTGCGTGCATACCCTGCTGATGTCGAGCTTCGTGGCGCTGCCGCCCCTGCTCGAGCAGGCGGGGCTGCCCCGTGACCAGCAGTGGAAGGCATTCCTGTGCACCATGCTGATTGCGTTTGTGAGCGTGGTGCCCTTCATCATCTACGCCGAGAAGCGCAGGCAGATGAAGCGGGTATTCCAGATCTGCGTGCTGCTGATGCTGGGGGCGGAAGTGGTGCTCTGGCAGTCGGGTCTGCAATTGTGGGGCATATTGGCCGGCTTGCAGCTGTTCTTCATCGGTTTCAACCTGATGGAGGCACTGTTGCCGTCGCTGATCAGCAAGGAGTCGCCGCCGGGTTACAAGGGCACCGCCATGGGGGTCTACTCCACCAGTCAGTTCCTCGGGGTGGCCATCGGCGGCAGCCTGGGGGGCCTGCTCTACAGCCAGGGGGGCGCCACCCTGGTGTTTGGCAGCTGCGCCGTGCTGGCACTGATCTGGTTCGGGGTCAGCCTCACCATGCAGGAGCCGCCCTATGTCAGCAGCTTGCGCATCGTGCTGCCAGAGGGTGTGGCGGCCACCGAGGCGTTGGAGCAGAAGGTGCGCGCCCGTGAAGGGGTGAAGGATGTGCTGCTCGACAGCGCCGAGCGCTCCCTCTACGTCAAGGTGGATTCGCGGCGCATCAAGCGCAGCGATCTGGAGCAGCTGGTCGCCGGTTGATGGGGGGTGAGCGGTACACAGCACCCATTGCTATGCTGAGATCCTCAACAAGGAGGCTGTTATGTCATATGTCGATGGATTCGTGATTGCCGTGCCCACGGCCAACAAGCAGGCCATGATTGACCATGCCAAGCACTTTGATCCCCTCTTCCTCGAGTTCGGTGCGACCCGAGTGCTGGAGTGCTGGGGGGACGATGTGCCCCACGGCAAGCAGACCGACTTTTACCGCGCCGTGGCGGCCAAGGAGGATGAAACCGTGGTCTTCTCCTGGGTCGAGTGGCCGAGCAAGGCCATCCGGGATGACGCCATGACCAGGATGATGCAGGACCCCAGGATGGATCCGGCCAGCCCCATGCACCAGACCATGCCCTTCGATGGCGCGCGCATGATCTTCGGCGGGTTCAGTACGGTGCTTGAACTCAACGCATGAGCTGCTTTCCCTAACATAAAGAAGAGGCCCGCCTGATGGTGGGCCTCTTTTTTATCGGGGCCCGCATCAGGGCACTGTGTTGCCATCCCCTTGGCCCCTGTTCCCTATCCCAGTGGCGCCATGGCCTCTACCAGCACGGCGTTCAGGCCGGAACTGGCAGATAAGGGGGCAAGATCGCTACCCCGGCCATGCACAGAGTCGATGAAGTTGCCGCCTTCCTGAGCCTGGCGCCAAGCGCCCAAAACAAGACACCGGCGCGAGGCCGGTGTCTTGGGATAACAGGGTCGCGCCCCTGCAGGGGGCACGCGGTCAGGGCGGCTTAGGCGTAGAAGGCCTCGACGGTGCCCTTGACGGTGATCAGCATGGGGTTGCCGTAGCGATCCTTGGCCTTGGGGGAGGGGATCTTCACCCAACCTTCGCTGATGCAGTACTCCTCGACATTGGTGCGCTCCTTGCCGTTCACGCGAATGCCGATCTCGTGCTCGAAGCACTCTGCCACATGGTGCGGGCTGCGCGGGTTGGCCGCCAGATGGTCGGGCAGTGCCGGTTTGTTGTCGCTCATTTTATTTACCTGAGTTTGATAAAAAGTGGGTCATTGTAGGCAATGCCCGCCATGGGCTCAAGGCTGGGTTGCGTCCCAGGGGTGGACAAGGCCCGGCTACAGTTGCAGCTCGGGCAACAGCGTCGCCTGCGCCTGAAAATGGTGGCAACGGCGCTCAACGTCGTCTCTGTAACGCGCCAGATAAGCCAGTTCGGCGGGATTGTTTGTCTCAACCAGGGCGATGGCGGCATCAAGATGATGCAGTATGTCGCTGGCCATCTTGTGCAAGGTCTGCTGCAACAGGCGTTTGGGCAGCTCACATGCCTCGGCCATCTCCAGCAACTGCCATGCGTTGACCGCCTCGGGAGCAAACTCGTCGCCGATGGCCATGGCCAAATGCTGGTTGAACTCGGGGTAAAGCCCCACATTGACCAGATCGTACCAGGGGGTGGGCATCAGCCCTGCTTTTGATACGAAGAAGCTGTAGTTCTTGCCGTGGGCATCGTGATTGTTGACGCAGAGGTTGAAGAGCAGCCATTGCAGCATGTCCAGTCTGGCCTGCGCCGGATTGACACAGAGGGCGCTGAGACTGAACAGCAGTGGCAGGCTCACCCCTTCCCGAATATGGGCCACGTCCCGCCCGTCACCGAAGTTGCGTTCATATTTTCGGGCGACGGGAAACCCCAGCCCCTGACAGGCATCGATCATATGGCGACGGCGCACCCTCAAGCCATCCTCATCGAGGCGCCGATCGAACCGTTCCACCAGCAAACCTCGGTGGGACTTATCGCCTTGGCCGACCCTGTGCAGCTCGACCTGTGCCACTGGCATGCCCAGCAGTGCGGCCAGCCGCATGGTCACAAATTCATTGATCACCAGATGAGGATGGTGCTCGAACTTGAGGAGGTGGGTGGAACAGAGCTCGCCCTCGCCAAATCCCAGCGCCCCCTCGAGTCGCAGCAGGTTGAGCTTGGCCTGCACGCCCGCAACCGAGAGGCGGGGGCGGCCATCCCAGACTTCCAGCGGCCAGATCTCGGGCTGATCGAGGCGTAGCAACAGCTCTTCCGGGGTGATGGGGCGAAACTGGGTGGGGACGTCGGGCTCTGCGGGCAGGGTAAAGGTGACAGCCCCGGAGACATCGCGACCTATGCCGTGGATCAGGGCAAAGAGATTGCTGCGCGAAACGGAGAGCGCCTCAATCAGGTGCTCCAGCCCGCGATTTTCTGGCAGCAAGTTGCCGAGATACGCCCGGATCTGGGCACTGCTGGCCGAGCCATCCAGCGCCAGCGGGGGGGAGAGCGGGAATCCGCGCGCCTGCCACTCAGGTGTATAGCCGAGCTGAAACGCATCCCGGTTGGAGTCATATTCGAGATGGCCGATCAGCTGATTACCCAGCCGAAGTTCCAGCCGATGGCGCTCAGAACCACTCATCATCACCGACCTCTGGTTGGCTGTTGCCGCTCGCTACCTGTGAGCCCGCTTCTTGCACCAGTTGCAACCTCAGCCCCAGCGCCTTCATCACTTGCAACAGGGTCGAGAGGTAGACATCACCCCCCTTTTCAATCTTGATCAGGGTCTTCTTGGAGATGCCGCACAGTGAGGCCGTCACCTCCTGCGTCATCCTGGCGGCCTTGCGCCTCTCGCGTATCGCCAGCCCCAGCGAGGCGGGATCCAGTTCTTTCGGGCCGGTTTGCAACGATGTGTCTGCCATCATGATCACGAAAAAAAGTGTAGGTTGTTACACCTTAACTCATGGTAAGAGCAGACAGCAATCAAAAGTGTACGATAGTGCACTTTTTATGGTCCTGGTACTGGTTGCGAGAGAAAAGTGTAGAGGAATTCACTTTTTAGAGCGGGAAGGTGGTGAGGGCTGGTCTGGGGGATGGTCGAGGGGCCGGGAGGATGTCGCTTGCAGAGCAGTATTGAACTTCATGTTCACTTCACCGAGCGGGGGTAGGGTAGGAAACAGTTTTCAGTTGGAGCTTCACCCTGTGCCCACCATAGTCACCCACGCCGCCGTGCCCCTCTGCCTTGGGCTCGGGCTTGGTAGCCGGATTATTCCGCCGCGTCTGCTGCTGGCGGGGGTTGCCATCGCCATGCTGCCCGATGCCGATGTGCTCGCCTTCAAGCTGGGGGTCGCCTACGGCCATGTCTTTGGCCACCGCGGCTTTACCCACTCATTGCTGTTCGCCTTTGCCCTGCCCACTCTGGCCATGCTGTTTCACCGCAAGCTTAAGGCCAGCGCCGCTACCGTCTGGTCGTTTCTGCTGGTCTCTTTGCTCTCCCACAGCCTGCTCGATTCCCTCACCACCGGCGGCAAGGGGGGTGGTTGGCTCTGGCCGTGGCGTGACGAGCGTTTCTTCGCCCCCTGGCAGGTGATCCGGGTTGCCCCCTTCAAGCTGGAAGCCTATCTCACCGCCCGAGGCGAAGCGGTGATCCTCTCCGAGCTCTACTGGGTCTGGCTGCCGGGAGCTGTGCTGATGCTGGCATTGATGGGATGGCGGGTGTGGGGAAGGGGGAGGTAGTGGCGGGATTAGAGAGGGTGGTTAGATATATCGTGGCTGAGCAAAAAATCAGAACTTGGACACCCATCTCTTTGACTCTGGTGATGCAACACCTTGTTCAGAAAGATGGGTGTCATAAATTTTGGTGCTTTTGGCTGTGGGCACATGCTCCCGACCTCAACCCGTTTGCTGGCGCGAAGTGATGGAGCCTAACGCATCAAACACCGGTGCAGCTCTGCTGCGTCCGAGCGCTTTGACTTGTTATACGCTTACACTTTAAACGAGTGCGCATTGGTTTCTTGATTAAAAATTATTTTAATTTCTTCATCAATGAAATATTTATTAATAGATATAATGCATTCAAATGTTAGGTCGCCATTAATGGTCAGACTTTCTAGATTTAGAATTTGCTGATAAAGAGTGTAATTTACTTTTGCACTTCTCTTTAGATCTTCCTCATTTTTTATCTCTAATTTTGCAATTCCTGTCTGGACTCTATGTATCCACTCAAAGACTTCAAAAGTCACATGTTTTCGTATCTCCAATTCCACTACGGGAACCGCTTGATTGACTATATTCAGCAATTCTACATATTCTTGACGAAGTTGCTCTGCGCTGTTCACCTCGAGCAGGTAATCTCTTTCGGAATGAAACCAAGCATCTTTATTATTAATATTCAGATAATCAACTTTAGACTGAGTGTAATAATGCTCGATCTCACCCTTCGGGAAAATATATGTATTCGTTGTTTTGAAAGCGTTTAGTAATTGTTCAAGTCGACCAGAAACAAGATTAAAGTTAGCAAGCAAATCACCATTGAAGACATTGCTAAGAATAGATCTAACGTTAATTATTCCTAAAAGCATAGTTACTCTTTTTTTGTGGGTCTCTTCATCTGAAAAGTCTTCTAGCCTAGCTTTTAGAGATTTAACCTGCTCAATGTCAAAATCGTTGTTGATCACATGGTCAGCTAGCAAAGATAACTTGCTTTCTAAATCACCAATCTCTGCAGATACACTTACCCCAATTCCATTACTTTGAATATATAAATTGGCTCTATCATCTTCACAGATTACACTTCTCAATCTTCCTCGAAAGAGTGCATCTAAATCAGCGATGATTCTACAATCAACCTTAAGCGCTTGGCACAATCGGTAAAAGACACCAAGCTCATCTTTGCCTCCGACATCAATTACACACGAGCCAGAAGCACCAACATTGATTCCAAGCCTTTCAAAAAGAATAGAAATTAATTGCTGGTCCGTATAGCCCTCCACGAAAACTGGATTAGGTGAAAAGAAGAATTGCTTATGGTGAGTATTAAACCTAGGCAGGAATCTATTTAAAACATATTGATCATTTTCGTCTAAATCAGAGATGTATGTAGGAACCTTTCCTGGCCCGCAGACTAGTATACTCTTCAAATCATTGAGTGATTTTATATCAATGAAATATGGGGAGTGTGTTATGAGAAAAATGACTTTCTTACTTGGATCTTCGAGAGGGTTCCCCGCGACCTTTCTCAGTTCTTCGAGAAAAAATGACTGGTATTGCGGGTGTAGATGAAGTTCAGGCTCGTCGAAAATTATGCAGTTTTTTTCTGGTTCATAAAGAAAAGCAAGCAGAGTAATTAGTTCTTTTAATCCATGGCATTCACTTTCGCTTAAACCATACTCATTCCCTGACGCTTTGTTTTGCATCATCGGCTTTAAAAAACCACCTTGTTCTGCCAATCTTATGGTTTTGCCAAATATATCTGAAAGTAAGGCTTCAATTTTAATTCTAATATCAAGCCTTTCTTTTAGTATGATAATTCCTGAGGAAGAAAGACCATGTCCTTCAGCTCTGCGCTTATAATCTTCAAATAACGAAATATCAAATCCTTGAGCTAAGGAACCACCACCAAATCGACCTTCGTGTTTTTTCTCAAGACCAACTAACCTTTCTGCGCTTAAATATCTTGCTTTAAATCCACCATTACTAAATTGACTCTTTAACTGTTCAGCAAGGAGAGTCTTCCCTGTGCCGTTAGGACCAACGATGTAATTTATGTAACCCCATTTGTTTTTATTGAAATGATGCTCGCCCCATAGTTGCGGAATAGAGATATCAATATTTTTCTCAATCATATTTTTACCCATTTTTCTCTAATCATGCTTGGCGCATAACGGCGGGCTAAAAACACGTCACGTTATAATGCTAAGCTGTGAGTGAATATTTGCCATGTATGAGCGATAGCGAGTTTGGCACGCGTTCACGGATGAGGCTGACTTAAGCGCCTTGCTAGCAAACTATTTGCATCCTTCTTTTTAAAATATATTCGAAAACTTCTTTTCTTTGATAGGCAAGAGATATCAATATTTGATAAAGGTTAATGTGTTGCAATAAAGTCTCTGAATCAAAGGGCTGCTTTGCTTTACGTTGCAATAAGCCATAGCGATATTCATTAAATCGTTCTATATCCTCATTAGCCATATTTATCTCTCTTTGAGGACCTTCTTCGTTCATAATTTTAATTACACTATCTGGGTAATTAATCTTGAAATACCTTGATTGATTTTTTACGATATCATCAGCCCACATTTTTAAATAACCACTCTCATTGATTATCTTTGCTACAGCTTTATCTAATTCCACATTGTGAAGAGCTAAATCTAAAACATCTTCGATGGTTTGAATTTTGTTGTTTGAAATAGCCCTGACGTTCCTAAGAAGCTCATTCGTTATGTTAGTTTGTTTTGATACTGAGTTTTTCATTGAGTCATTGGCAAACTCAATCTCCTCTTCAGTTGCAACTTCAGAAACAGACTCAATTACAGAAAAGCTTTTTGATAATAACAACTCTGCAGGAGTACACAGCGTATAGTCTTTTGAAATTTTTATACCGGCATATTCATAAGATTCAGCTACTAACTTCGAACAAAACTGAAGTGGTTCATTTTTAGACTTTTTACTAAAGCCTGTTTTGTACGCAATTCCTGCTTTCAATGCTTTAGTTTTAGTGTATTCAGTACCTATTTGAGACCTGGCTAGTTTACAAAGTTCCTTTAATCTAACCTCTGTCCATTCCTTTGTTTCAATGCATCTCATAACTTGGACGTCATTAGAGTTTTTGAATAACATTCTTTGAATATTAACAGAGTGGACACCATCACCATCAGCATGGATACAAGAAGAGTCAGTTACATAAATTAATACATGAGAGTAATCACAGCCTAGTGACTTTCTAATAGCCCTACTTGTCGGACTTTCGTCACGCGTAAAAATCAAGTCACCTACTTTTAATTTTTCTTTATTTAAGAGATACATACTTATCGTCATCCATAGCTTGCTAACGGTGATTAGATAGAGGGTGGCATAATCCGATAGCCTAGCCTTAAATATAACTCGGGTCTGCCCTGATAGTTGCCAAGAGAAAATAAAATCATTAGATCACCAGTTTACCTCTGATATCTGAGCGTATTCTCTTGCCTTCTCTTTTTTGCTCTACACATTACACACGGTATAAAAACAAAGATAAAGAGTCGGTTGTGGCATGCGTCAGCAAGGCTACCGCCTCTGATCTCCAGCTCCCAGTCTGCTGCCTTTCACCTGCGAGATAGCAACCATCGCTGCCATGACGCTCTCCCTAGAGACAGAGTGTCGATTGCTATCATAAGGGGCCGGATTGAGACATTGAAAGAGGAAGTTGATAGAAACCTGAGCTGGCTCAATCAATTAGTGAGCAACTGCCTTTTTAAGTGAGCTGTTGGGTGAGCAGAAGTGCGAAAACTCCCCTCACCCCAACCCTCTCCCGGAGGGAGAGGGAGCTTGTTTGCAGTTAGACGGGAGTTGAGGGCTGGCACAGTTTTGATCCCCCTCTTGTTCGCTGAGGTGAGCCCTCTTGTCCAGGCCGCGAGGCAGGATGCCGAGCGAGTGGCGTTGGGCCATGGACGGCCCATCGGCGCGTGCCGTTGGACAAGAGGGTGAGCCGAAGGAACCCGACGTCAGTCGGGCGAATAAGCGGGGGAGAAGACCTTTGGTGACTTTGGGTCTTTCCAAAGTCACTCGCCCCAGCCCGAAGGGCGGGCGAAACCCCGTCGAGGGCAGGGCCCTCGCATCCTGCGTGGCAAAGCCACGCCATCACATCCAATCCGCGAATGTCCGAATACACGACCCTATTCGAACCTACGGGCACCCATCAAATCGGTAACCTTCGGGGAACCCTGACTCCCCTCACCCTGCCCCTCTCCCGGAGGGAGAGGGGACAAAGATATAGGAAGCAAAAGAGATAAATAGAAAAGGGAGCCCAAGTGGGCTCCCATTATGCTGGCTGGCTGGCTGGCTGGCTGGTTAGGGTCAACGGCATCTGACCCTATACCTGCCCCTACTTATTGGTCGCCGCCTTCATCCCTTGCACAAACTCCTTCAAGCGAATGAGCATGTGATCCGGATCCTGCTGGTGGGTCTCGATGATCTTGACCACGGCGGAGCCGGAGATGGCGCCAGCGGCGCCCGCCTTGATGGCCTCCTTCACCTGCTGGGGATCGCTGATGCCGAAGCCGAGCAGGGCAGGGGGGGCCTTGAACTCGTTGAGGGTGTTGATCAATCCCTCCACCGGCATGCCAGCCTTGGTCTCGGCACCGGTCACACCGGCACGGCTCACCAGATAGGTGTAGCCACTGCCCAGCTCCGCCACGGCTTTGAGGGTCTCGTTGTCGCCGTTGGGCGGCGCGATGAAGATACTGTCGATGCCGAACTTGTCAGCGGCGGCCTTGTAGGGCTCGCACATCTGCACCGGCACGTCCGCCACCAGCACCGAATCCACCCCGGCCTGCTGGCACTTTTCATAAAAACCGTCGATGTGGCGCACATAAACGAGATTCGCGTACACCAGCAGGCCAATGGGCATCTGGGGGTACTTGGCGCGGATGCGGGTCAGCAGCTGGAAGCAGCCATCCGGGGTGGTGCCGCTGGCAAAGGCGCGCAGGGCGGCGCCCTGAATGGTGGGGCCGTCCGCTACCGGGTCGGAGAAGGGGATGCCCAATTCGAGCGCATCGGCGCCCCCTTCGACCAGGGCATCGACGATGGCCAAGGAGAGTTCAGGGGTGGGATCCCCCAGCATCACGAAGGGGACGAAGGCGCCTTGCTTGGCCTGTTCCAGACGGGAGAAGAGTTGTGCGTAGCGGTTCATTTGCGGCTTCCTTCTTTGTCAAAGCTCTCGGTTTCCAAAATATCGGCAACGGTGAAGATGTCCTTGTCGCCACGGCCCGAGAGGTTGACGATCAGCACCTGCTCCTTCTCTGGTTCGCTGCGCGCCATCTTGAGGGCGTGGGCCAGGGCGTGGGAGGACTCCAGCGCCGGTATGATGCCCTCGCTTCTGGCCAGTTCCTGGAATGCATCCAGGGCTTCTTTGTCGGTGATGGAGACATATTCGGCGCGGCCGATGGCGGCCAGATGGGCGTGCTGGGGGCCGACCGAGGGGAAGTCAAGCCCCGCCGAGACCGAGTAGGACTCCTGAATTTGCCCCTGCTTGTCCTGCATCAGGTAGGAGTGCATGCCAAAGAAGACCCCCTTGCTGCCATGACCGAGCGGCGCGCCATGCTCGCCAGATTCGATGCCGTGGCCGCCGGGCTCGACGCCGATGAGGCGCACCCCCTCTTCGGGGATGAAGTCGGCAAAGATGCCGATGGCATTCGATCCGCCGCCGACGCAGGCGATCACCGCATCGGGCAAGCGCTCTTCCTTCTCGAAGCACTGCACCTTGGCCTCTTCGCCGATCATCTTCTGGAACTCACGGACTATGGTCGGGAAGGGGTGGGGACCTGCGGCGGTGCCGAGCAGATAGTGGGCGGTTTCGTAGTTGGCAGCCCAGTCACGCAGCGCCTCGTTGCAGGCATCCTTGAGGGTACTTGAGCCCGAATGCACCGGTATCACCTCGGCGCCCATCAACTTCATGCGAAACACGTTCGGCTTCTGGCGCTCGCAATCCTTGGCACCCATATAGACCCGGCACTTGAGGCCGAGCAGGGCGCAAGCAAGGGCAGTGGCGACCCCGTGCTGACCGGCGCCGGTCTCGGCGATGATCTCGCTCTTGCCCATGCGTTTGGCGAGCAGGGCCTGCCCCAACACCTGGTTGGTCTTGTGGGCGCCGCCGTGCAGCAAGTCTTCACGCTTGAGGTAGAGGCGGGTCTGGGTGCCACGGGTCAGGTTGCGCGCCAGGGTGAGCGGGGTGGGGCGGCCAGCATACTCAGTCAAGAGAGTCTGAAACTCTTCGACGAAGGCGGCATCTTCCCTGGCATCCACGAAGGCTTTCTCCAGCTGGAGCAGGGCGGGCATCAGGATCTGGGGTACATACATACCGCCAAATTCACCAAAAAACGGATTGAGCAGAGTCATGGTCTATTCCTTGTCCTATTCATAAAATGCGAATCGATAGAAGCGAGAGCTTAGAGCTGCCTGAGGGCGGCAAAGGCGGCCTCAAGCTTGCTGGCATCTTTCTGGCCGGGGGCGCTTTCCACCCCGGAGTTGAAATCGAGGCCCAGGCAACCGACCTGGGCGGCGCTCAGGGCATTGTCCGGATTGAGCCCACCGGCCAGCATCAGCCGGGACTTGTCTAGCCCGTCTAGCACTGTCCAGTCGAAGGCCTGGCCGGTGCCACCGCTCTGGCTGCCGACTTTTGTATCCAGCAGCAGCCTATCTGCCGGGAAGTCGAGGGCGGGCAGCGGCTCGCCGCTCGTGATGCCGACCGCCTTCCAGATCTCGCAGTGGACGGGCAACAGGGGGCGCAGCGCCTCGATATAGGCGGCGTCCTCCTCCCCGTGCAACTGCACGGCGACGAGCCCGAGGGCCTCGACCGTCTTGGCGATGGTCTGGGGCTGGGCATTGCGAAATACCCCCACGTAGCTAAGCGGTGCGCCAGCCATCACGGTGCGGGCGCTCGGGATATCCACATAGCGCGGGCTCTTGGCCACGAAGATGAGGCCGCCAAACACGGCGCCGGCCTGGTGGGCGGCGGTGGCATCCTCGGCGCGGGTCAGGCCGCACACCTTGTTCTGACCCAGGACAAGCCTTCGTACCGCCGCCTCCAGATCCGGCTCGCTCATCAGGGAGGAGCCCACCAGGAAGCCCTTGGCATGGCGACGCAGGTCGGCGACCTGGCTGCGATCCTGGATGCCGGACTCGCTGATGACCACCCGATCTCCTGGGATCCGCGCCGCCAGCTGGCGGGTACGATCCAGGCTCACGCTCATGTCCCGCAGGTCTCTGTTGTTGATGCCGATCACCGGCGAGCCCAGCGCGATGGCACGTTCCAGCTCCTCTTCGTTGCTCACCTCGGTCAAGACCCCGAGGCCCAGCTCCCTGGCGACGGCGAACAGGGTGCGATAACCCTCATCGGTCAGCACCGAGAGCATCAAGAGGATGGCGTCCGCCTGATAGTGGCGGGCCAGATAGACCTGATAGGGATCTATCATGAAGTCCTTGCAGAGCACGGGTTGCTTGACCCTGGCCCTGACTCTGGGCAGGAAGGCGAAATCCCCCTGAAAGAATTTCTCGTCGGTCAGTACCGAGATGGCGGTGGCGTATTTGCCATAAATATCGGCGATGGCTTCGGGGCTGAAGTCGTCGCGGATTAAGCCTTTGGAGGGAGAGGCCTTCTTGCATTCGAGAATAAAGCGAGTGCCGCCTGCCCGCAGTTCCCCCTCAAAGTCGCGGTCACTGGGCAGCAGCGCACCCTGGAAGCTTGCGAGAGGCTGGGCCAGTTTGCGGGCCGCCACCCACTCCTGCTTGGCAGCCACAATGTTGCCGAGAATGGTCTGGCTCAGGGAGGGGTGGTTAAGCATTTCGATATCCTTGCTGCGATTAGTGGTGTTGAGTCCCGCTGACATCATGCCTCCTGATGGCTCAGGGTGGCCAGCGCCTGGGCGAGGGCGCTGGTTTCGCCGCTGGCGAGCTTGGCCAGTACCTGGGCGGCGGCACGCTTGAGATCCGGGGCCTTGCCTGCCATCACCAGCAGCGGGGCCACGTTGGCGGCGATGGCGGCATTGTGGGCCTGGGTGCCTTCTCCTGCCAGGATGGCGGCGGTGATGGCCCGGTTCTCTTCCGGCTCGCCCCCCTGAATGGCGCTGACCGGGTAGGTATCGAGCCCGAAATCGGCCGGGGTGAGCAAGTACTCACGAATCTCGCCATCGCGGATCTCGGCGACCTGGGTCGGGCCATGAATGGCCACTTCGTCCAGGCCTGCGCCGTGCACCACCATACCGGTTTTCAATCCCAAGGCCAGCAGGGTTTCGGCGATGGGGCGCACCAGCTCGGGGGCATAGACCCCCATCAGCTGATAGGTGGGGCGGGCGGGGTTGATAAGCGGCCCCAAGACGTTAAATAGCGTCCTGGTTTTCAAGGCCTGGCGCACCGGCATGGCATGGCGTACCCCGGCGTGGTACTGGGGGGCGAACAGGAAGCAGATACCGAGCTCATCAAGGCAGCGGCGGGCCTGTGCCGGGCTCATGTCGAGCCTGATGCCCATCTTGTCGAGCAGATCGCTCGAGCCCGATTTGCTTGAGACCGAGCGGTTGCCATGCTTGGCCACTTTCAGGCCGCAGGCGGCGGCGACCAGGGCCGAGGTGGTGGAGACATTGATGGTATTGAGGCCATCACCGCCGGTGCCGACGATGTCGCAAAAGGGGTAATCGGGGCGCGGAAAATCCCGGGCCTCGGCCAGCAGCGCCTCGGCGGCGCCAGCTATCTCTTCGGGGGTCTCGCCCTTGAGCTTGAGGGCAGTCAAGAGGCTTGCGAGCACTATGGGATCCACTTCGCCGCGCACCACCTGACCGAAGGCGTCACGGGCTTCGTCGCGGGTGAGAGACTGTCCCTGATAGAGGGTGTTGAGATGATGCTGCATGAGGGTCTCCTTACCGCACACTACTAACTGGACGGGTGATATGGGCGAGCGCCTGGGTGAGCAGGCGGGCCCCTTCGCACGTCAATATGGACTCGGGATGGAACTGGAAACCGAGCACTCGCTCATCCTGTTGCTCGATGGCCATGGGCATGCCCTGATAGTGGGCAATCACCTGCAGCTCTTCCGGCACATAGGTGGCGACCAGGGAGTGGTAGCGCGCCACCGGCAGGGGGCTCGGCAGACCGGCGAAGGCGCCGTGGCCGTTGTGTTCTATCAGGGAGCGCTTGCCGTGGACTATCTCGCCGGCGGCGCCGACGGTGCCGCCATAGGCTTCGCACAGGGCCTGATGGCCGAGGCAGATGCCTAGGATGGGCACACGGCCGCGGGCCAGCTTGATGAGATCAATCAGGCAGCCGGCCTCATGGGGGGCGCCAGGGCCCGGGGAGAGCACCAGCACGGCGTCGCCACCACAGGACTCTATCTCCGCCATGATGCGGGTCGCCGGCAGGCTGTTGCGATAGATGCGCACCGGATAGCCGAGGGTGCGGAACTGATCCACCAGGTTGTAGGTGAACGAATCGAAGTTATCGAGCAGGAAGATGTTAGTCATGGCTCACGTCCTTATGTTGCTCCTGCTGGGCGCTCAGGGCTTGCAGTGAGGTGCCATGGCTGGCGGCGATGGCGGCCAGCACGGCGGCAGCCTTGACGCGGGTCTCGTCCGCCTCCATCTGGGGCTTGGAGTCATAGACCACACCGGCACCGGCCTGGACATGGGCGATGCCATTCTTGACGAAGGCAGAGCGGATCACGATGCAGGTATCCATCTCCCCTGCGCCGTTGAGGTAGCCGACGGCGCCGCCGTAGCTGCCGCGTCTGCGCCCTTCCACCTCACGGATCAGCTCACTGGCCCGCAGCTTGGGGGCGCCGGTCAGGGTGCCCATGTTCATGCAGGCCTGATAGGCGTGCAGAGCATCCAGATCGGATCTCAGGGTGCCGACCACCCGGGAGACCAGGTGCATCACATGGCTGTAGCGATCCACCTTGAGCAAGTCCTTCACGTAGCGGGTGCCGGGCTCGGAGATGCGGGCGATGTCGTTGCGGCCCAAGTCGACCAGCATCAGGTGCTCGGCGACCTCCTTCTCGTCCTGGCGCAGTTCGAGCTCGATGCGGCCATCGAGATCCAGATTAATGCTGCCATCGGGGTTGAGGCCACGGCGGCGGGTACCGGCGATGGGGTACATCTCCACCTCGCGGCTCTTGGCGCAGAACTTGACTGCACTCTCCGGCGAGGCGCCAAACAGGGTGAAGCCCTCATCCTGCACATAGAACATGTAGGGGCTGGGGTTGGTCTGCTTGAGGCGGCGATAGGCGGCGAGCGGGTCGGGGCAGGGCAGGGAGAAACTGCGCGACGGCACCACCTGGAAGATGTCGCCCCGACGGATGAAGCCCTTGAGCCGCTCGATTTCGGCGCAGAACTGCTTGTCGTTCTTGTCCACGCTCATGCCCGTCGTCAGCACGGGGGCGGTCCGCGTGACGGCGAGGTCCTGCTGGCAGGCCAGCTTGAGGGCCGCCAAGCGGTCGGTCAGCCGGGCACAGCGCTCGTCCAGGTCCCCTTCGCCACCGAACAGGCAGGCGCTGAGCTGGGTGCTCTGCTTGATGTGATCTATGGTGATCAGGGTCTCGGCCACATAGAAGCAGTAGTCGGGGCAGTCGTTGCTGCCCTCCGGCACCTGGGGCAGATCTTCGAAGGAGGCAATCAGGTCATAGGCAAAGGTGCCCGCCAGGAAGAGCGCCTCTTTGCCGAGTTGGCAGTGCAGCTCGCGCTGCAGGGTGCGCAACACGTCCAGCACGCCATAGCCCTTGAGGCGGCTATCTTCATCCAGCTCCCGATCCGAGGCGGGAAAATCCAGCACCAGTTCGCCATCGGCATCAGCCTGGCTGATGAAGGTCGGCAGGTGAGCGCGCAACAAGGCTTGCAGCGCAGGGCCGTTGTCATTGAGGGGGCGCACTCGCACTCTGCGGCCCCGGCACTCGATGCGCAGGCAGGCATCGACCAGCAGCAAGCTCTGGGTGCCCGCCTTGGAGTCTATCTCCACCGATTCGAGCAGCAGGGTGTTGGGGCTCTCCTGACAGAGCCGGGTGAACAGGGCCAACGGGTCGGCCACATAAGGGGCGTTGAGCTTGAGGGCGTCAAATTCGCCCAGGGATAAACGAGTCATAAGGCCTTCCCTTGCGATGGTACTTGGCGTGTGCCTATGGATTGAAAACAGCGAGTCATGACGTTCTATTCCTTGAAATTGAGTGGGTTTTGTCCGCTTCAGTCGGGTTGCCATCGCCATGTCTGTTTAATCGGTTTCATCACGCGTCCATTTACCGGATAATAAAAAAGCCCGCTGGGGTCAGCGGGCTTTTTCTTTGTGTTCTTTATTTGCTGTCAGATTACAGGTACAGCAACGACCACACGCCCGCATGTCAGGGAATGTGCCACCACCAGTTAGCGTTCAGGGTGATTGTCGTTTGCATGATAGAGTCCTGTGACTGTCATTCGAGTGGATGCCCTTGGCATCGAAGTGCCTACAGAAAACGATAAAGCGGCGACCAAGTCAAGTCGCTTTTGCCAATTCGCCCTGAACCATGTGAGCGAGATAGCCAATGCGATTCGATCTGCACTGCCATACCACAGCCTCCGACGGTGTGCTGGCGCCCAGGGACCTGGTGCGCCGCGCCGCCGAGAAGGGCGTAGAGGTGTTGGCGGTCACTGACCACGATACCCTCGCCGGACTTGACGAAGTGCGCGCCACCATCACCGCCGAGCAGCTGCCGCTGCGGCTGGTGAGCGGGGTCGAGATCTCCACAGCCTGGGAGCATAACGAGATCCATATAGTGGCGTTGGGGGTGGATGAAAAAAATCCACTGTTGATGGATTTTCTTGCGGCCCAGCTCGCCCGGCGCGAGGCCAGAGCCCAGGAGATTGGTCGGCGCCTGGAGAAGTGCCAGATCCCCGGCACCTATGAAGAGGCAAAGCAGCTGGCCGGCGACGCCGCCGTCACTCGCGCGCATTTTGCCCGGGTGCTGGTGGCCCGCGGCATTGCCGACAACATGCAGAAGGTGTTCAAGAAATACCTGAGCCGGGGCAACAAGGGTTATGCCCCGGCCGACTGGCCCGAGATGGCGGCGGCGATCGCCGTGATCCACAGTGCCGGTGGCCTGGCGGTGCTGGCCCATCCCAGCCGTTATGATCTTACCGCCAAGTGGATCAAGCGGCTGCTGGTGGTGTTCAAGGCCGCAGGGGGGGATGCCATGGAGGTATCCTTGCCCCAGCAGAGCCCGGGGGAGCGCGCCAATCTGGGCCAGTGGGCCAAGGATCACGATCTCTATGTGTCGGTCGGCTCTGATTTTCACTTCCCGTCCAACTGGACCGAGCTGGGCCGCCATCTTTGGCTGCCCAAGGAGGGCACGCCGCTCTGGCTCGCCTATCCGGGCCATTTCGGACTCAGCAGCGATGAGCACCAGCGCTTGTTGGCGAGCCGTGCGACCTGAGTGGCGCCAGCCGATAGGCAGCGTGCTAAAGTGGCTATTGTATTGAAGGCAGGATGAGCCTGCCCTATTCCGGGAGGAATATATGACTCAGCATTTCTATGTACATCCAGACAATCCCCAGGCCCGTCTCATCAGCCAGGCGGTGCAGATCATTCAAAATGGTGGCGTCATCGCTTATCCCACCGACTCGGGCTATGCCCTCGGCTGTCACATGGGCGACAAGGGCGCTCTCGAGCGGATCTGCCGCATTCGCCGCATCGATCCCACTCATGATTTCACCCTGGTGTGCCGGGATCTCTCCGAGATAGCCACCTATGCCAAGGTGGACAACAGCGCGTTTCGTCTGCTCAAGAGCAATACCCCGGGTGCCTATACCTTCATCTTCAAGGCGACCAAGGAAGTGCCGCGCCGCCTGATGAACGAGAAGAAGAAGACCATCGGTATCCGGGTGCCCGCCAACAACATTGCCCTGGCACTGCTCGAGGCCCTCGGTGAGCCGCTGCTCTCCACCAGCCTGATCCTGGCGGGATCCGAGATGGCGGAGTTCGATCCGGAAGAGATCGCCGACAAGCTCGGCAAGCAGCTGGACCTGGTGCTCAATGGCGGTTACCTCGGCGAGCAGCCGACCACTGTGGTCGACTTCTCCGACGAAGACCCCGTGGTGCGCCGCCGTGGCGCCGGAGATCCCACTCCGTTTGAATGAGGCCAGCGCACCATCCCATGAGAGGGAGAAGATGACGCCGATGGTGGCCACACCCATCGCGACCGTACTGGGGCAGCCCTATCATGAGCTGCCCCAGGATCTCTTCATCCCCCCGGATGCGCTGGAGGTGTTTCTCGAAACCTTCGAGGGGCCGCTGGATCTGCTGCTCTACCTGATCCGTCGCCAGCAACTCGATATTCTCAACCTGCCGATCCTGCAGATCACCACCCAGTACATGTGCTATGTGGAGCTGATGCAGGGGCTCAATCTGGAGCTGGCAGCCGAATATCTGCTGATGGCGGCCTGGCTTGCGGAGATAAAATCCCGGCTGCTGTTGCCCAAGGCGCCCGAGCTGGAAGACGAAGACGAGGGGGAGGATCCCAGGGTCACTCTCATTCGCCGCCTGCAAGAGTATGAGCGCTTCAAGCATGGTGCCGAGCGGCTCGATGGCTTGCCCAGGGTGGAGCGGGAGATTTTTATTGCCGCCGCCCTGCCACCGGACTTTGGCGCCCTCAAGCCGCTGTCACCCGATGTCTCCCTGGTCGAGCTCGCACTCTACATGCAAAGTGTGGTAAAACGCGCGACGCATTTTGAGCATCACCAGATCCGCCGCGAGCAGATCCCGACCCGGGTACGCATGGCCGAAATTCTCGCCTTGCTCTCCCTGGGACAGACGCTGCAGCTGGCCGATGTGCTGCGCGCCGAAGAGGGGCGCATGGGAGTGCTGGTCAGTTTTCTGGCCCTGCTTGAGCTGTGCAAGGAGCAGCTTATCTGGATCTTGCAGGCCGAGCCGCTGGGCCCTATCCATTTCGCCCTGGCGAGCCAGATAGAAGAGGCGAGCGGACATGAGCAATGAGTCAATGTGGCTGGCCCTGCCCGTCGCGATGGCGGCAGGGGCGGCCATGGCCCTCCCGTCGGAAGGGGAACCGGGGGCCATCGTCATCATTCACGCGCGAGAGTTCATTAATTCGCCAGCCGACTTGTGGTATGCTGCGCCCCGCGATTTTTGCGCTGCGGCCATCTTTGGCGAGCGCGGTCTGACAAGTCTGGAGGAGAGTGGTCATGGCCCTGCCTGCTGAACGGCTCAAGACCCTGCTTGAGGCGGCGCTGTTCGTGGCGGGTCGGCCCTTGACGGTGAGCGAACTCAAGGGCGGCGTGCTGGCGGATTATCCGGTGACCAGCCGTTACGTGCAGCTGCTGCTGGCTGAGCTCAAGCAGGATTACAGCGAGCGGGGGGTGGAGCTCAAGGAGGTCGCCTCCGGTTGGCGTTTTCAGGCGCGCCAGGAGTATGCCGAAGAGCTCTCCCGGCTGTGGAGCGAGCGGGCGCCGCGTTACTCGCGGGCCGTGCTGGAGACGTTGACGCTGATTGCCTATCGTCAGCCGATAACCCGGGCCGAGATCGAGGCTATCCGTGGGGTGGCGGTCTCTAGCCAGATAGTGAATACCCTGAAAGAGCGTGGCTGGGTGCGCAGCATAGGCCACAAAGAGGTGGTGGGTCGGCCCGAGCTGCTCGCCACCACCCGAGAATTTCTCGATTATTTTAATCTGCAGAGCCTGGAACAGCTCCCCGAGCTGGATCCTGAACTGCAACAACCCTTGTCCGCCATGCTGGGCGAGGAGAGCGCTCCCCATTGAGCAAGCCGGTCGAATGAGCGGTGCGATCTGGTGAGTGCGGTATCTTAATCATTGAAGCGGTGGCGGATCCCCGTCTGGGATCCACCACAGTCATTACCCTTGCCCGGCATGCCGGACAGGGAACAACAATCAGGTAACCCCGATGAGTGAAAAACTGCAAAAAGTGTTGGCCCGCGCGGGTCACGGCTCCCGTCGTGAGATGGAGGCCCTGATCACCGCAGGTCGGGTCAGTGTGGATGGCAAGGCTGCCACACTGGGAGATCGCGTCGAAGTGAACGCCGTGATCCGGGTGGATGGTCATCAGATCAAGACCCGTGCTGCCGAAGAGCAGATCTGCCGTGTGCTGGCGTATCACAAGCCAGAAGGCGAAATGTGTACCCGCCACGATCCGGAAGGTCGTCCGACCGTGTTCGATCGTCTGCCCAAGATGGATGGTGCCCGCTGGATAGCGGTGGGGCGTCTGGACGTCAACACCTCGGGTCTGCTGCTGTTCACCACCGACGGTGAACTGGCCAACCGCCTGATGCACCCGAGCCACCAGGTGGAGCGTGAATACGCGGTGCGAGTGTTTGGCGAGATCACCGAGGCCATGCTGCAGCGTCTGCGCAAGGGCGTGCAGCTCGAAGATGGTCTGGCCAAGTTCAACAAGATCAAGGCAGCCGGTGGCGAAGGCCTGAACCAGTGGTTCAACGTCACCCTGACCGAGGGTCGCAACCGTGAAGTGCGCCGCCTGTGGGAATCTCAGGAAGTGCAGGTGAGCCGCCTGATGCGGGTGCGTTACGGCGACGTTACCCTGGATCGCGGCATCCCCCGTGGTGGCTGGAAAGAGCTCAAGCTGCAGGAAGTGAACTACCTGCGCGGCTTGGTCCACATGAACTACGAGACCGAATCCAAGGTCGATCTGCAGCAAGAGGGCAAGAGCACCCGTCACAAGCAGGCCGCCCAGATCCGCCGCGCCGTCAAACGCCACAAAGAGATGCAAGGCCAGGAGCCCCGTGCCCGCACTGCGAGCGCCCGTCGCAAGCCGACCTCCTCGACCCGCAACTCGGGTACCGGCAGCAAGTAAGCCGCCAGTCATGCTGACTGACGCGAAAACAGGGCCCGCACTCCTCAGTGCGGGCCCTGTTCGTTATGGGGGCGCCACAGGGCCCGGGGCTGTGCGCCTCAACCCTGTCCGCGGGAAAGGGAGGTTGCCTCGGCCCTGGCTCCTTGTTAGCCTCTGGCTATCGGATACAGGAGAAACTAATGAGCAAGGTACTGGATGAGCTGCTGGCACTGCTGGCGCTGGAGAAGATCGAAGAGGGCCTGTTTCGGGGCCAGAGCCAAGATCTCGGCCTGAGAGCCGTGTTCGGCGGGCAGGTCATGGGGCAGGCGTTGTCCGCCGCCAAGCAGACGGTGGCCGCCGATCGTCAGGTACACAGCTTCCACTCCTATTTTCTGCGCCCAGGGGATGCCAATAGACCCATCGTCTACGACGTGGAAAACATCCGCGACGGTCAGACCGTCTCCACCCGCCGGGTCAAGGCCATTCAGGGCGGCAAGCCCATCTTCTACCTCAACGCCTCGTTTCAAGTCGAGGCCGAGGGCTTCGAGCATCAGATCAGCATGCCGGAGGGGATCACGCCTCCTGAGTTGCTCAAGAGCGAGCTGGAGCTGGTGCGTCCCTATGAGCATCAGATCCCGCCCGCTCTGCGTGACAAGATCCTGTGCGAGAAGCCCCTCGAAATTCGCCCGGTGACCCTGGTCGATCCGATCCGGCCGGATGTCCACGAGCCGCTGCGCCACGTGTGGTTCAAGGCCAATGGCCAGATGCCGGATGATCCCAGGGTGCACAAGTACCTGCTGGCCTACGCCTCGGATTTCCATTTCCTGTTTGCCGCCCTGCAACCCCACGGCGTCTCTTACTGGGAACCAGACATACAGGTGGCCACCATCGATCACTCCATGTGGTTCCATCGGGACTTCCGCCTCGATGACTGGCTGCTCTATGTGGTGGACAGCCCGAGCGCCAGCGCCGGCCGTGGTCTGGTGCGCGGCCAGTTCTTTACCCGGGACGGGGTGCTGGTGGCGAGTACCGCTCAGGAGGGGGTGATCCGCCGCCGGGGGAGCAAGTGATGATGGGGACTATGGACGGAAACAAGCCATGACAATGCCCGCGATAGTCCCTGTGCTGCGCAGCTTCGATGAGGCCAAGATGCGTAGCTTCTACCTCGATTTCCTCGGTTTCAGCCTGGATTGGCAACACAGGTTCGCCCCTGAGCTGCCGCTCTATGTGCAGCTCTCCCGAGGATACTGGGTCTTGCACCTATCAGAGCATCATGGAGATGCCTGCCCGGGGGCGACGCTGCGCCTGAGCACTCAGCGGCTCGATGAGCTGCATGGCGACTTGTTGGCGAAAGCATACGGCAATGCCAGACCTGGCATCGAAACCATGCCCTGGGGCAGCAGGGAGATGACCATCTGGGATCCTTTCGGCAACAAATTCATCTTTAACGAGCCTCTGAGTGAGTAAAGGCCCCTCGGGGCTGAGCCATAAAAAACGGGAGCCAATGGCTCCCGTTTTTTTATGACCGTCAGAGTCAGGCTGCTTCAGACCGTGAGGTGCTATCACGCTGAGCGAAGCGATCGGCCCAGAGGGCGATGACGCCGTCACCGGTCACGTTGCAGGCGGTGCCGAAGCTGTCCTGGGCCAGGTAGAGGGCGATCATCAGGGCGATGGAGGCCTCACCGAAGCCGAGCATGGAGGTGAGCAGGCCCAGGGCGGACATGACGCCGCCACCCGGGGCGCCGGGCGCCGCTATCATGATGACCCCAAGCATCATGATGAAGGGCAACATGGTGCCGTAGCCCGGGATGGCCAGGTGTTCGGAGAGGTACATGACGGCGGTGGCACAGGTCACCAGGGTAATGGTGGAGCCGCACAGATGGATGGTGGCGCACAGGGGCACGGTAAAGTTGGCAATCCCCTCGCTCACCCCGTTCTGACGGCTGGCGCGCAGGGCCACCGGGATGGTGGCGGCGCTGGACATGGTGCCCAGGGCCGTGAAGTAGGCGGGCAGCATGTTCTTGAGCAGCATGAGCGGCGAACGGCCAAGGGCCAGCCCGGTGCCGACGAACAGCACACAGAGCCAGATCCAGTGCATCAGGATCGCCATCACCAGCACCACCCCGAAGGTCTTGAGGGTGGTGAAGACGGTGCCCTCCACCGTCATCTCCACGAAGACACCGGCGATATAGATGGGCAGCAAGGGAATGATCACCCGGGCCAGCAGGCGGTCGATGATATCGCGGCCCTGATCGGCGATACGACGCAAGTCAGTGGCCTCATTGGCGCTGATGCCGATCCCGAAGATGAAGGCGGCGGCCAGGGCCGACATGACCCCGAACAGCGGTGGTATCTCCATGCTGATATAGGAGACCAGCTTGCTTGCTGGATCCGCGCTGGCGGTGGCGGCCTCGGTCAGGGTCGGGATCAGCCGACTGGCCAGGGTGAAGGCGAAGGTGCCGGCCAAAATGGTGGAGCCATAAGCCAGGGCCACCGTCTTGCCGAGCAGCTTGCCCGAGTTCTTTGGCAGGCTGGCGATGCCGCTGGTGATAAAGAACAAGATGATGAGCGGAATGGTGAAGCCAATCAGCTGGCCGACCACCGTCTTGGCGGTGAACAGCAGACGGGCGACCCAGTCGGGGGCATAGAGGCCGAGCAGCAGACCGGCGAGGATGCCGGCGAGGAGTTTGAGCACGAGTTTCATGGGCAGATCCGGTATGAGTGTCTGACTTGTTATTGTCTTCTGAATTTAGTGCGGCTTTTTAACACATATACACTCTTATGTCTGTCTATGCCTTGTTATGGTGGTGTTAAGTATTGTGAAGGATGCATCTATCCGATAGATGCGGTTACGAGCCAGATGCCGGATGGCCTGGGTTGGCCCGCCCATGAAGACAAGGTAATACCAGGCCGGGGGCGCCACTCATCCGGGCCAGAGGAGTCGTCGGTAGCGGACTCTGACCGAGCCCATCCATCGATCAGAGTCAGCCCTTGCGCAGCAACAGATGGCGCCAGATTCGGGTCTCGGGGTCCGGGGGCAGGGGAGCCTGCCACTGCCGGATCAGATGCAGCGAGCGGGAGCTCAGCAGTGCCAGCTCATCGGTATCCATCCTGGCCTCTGCCTCGGGGCGGTCACTCTCCGCTGGCAGGATCAGCCGTTCACCGAGAGGGATGTTGCAGTAGAGGATGCCCCCGGTCTTGAGCAAGGCGGCCAGCCTGGTCAGCATCAATGCCCGCTGGGAGGCTGGCAGATGAGGAAGCAGATCACAGGCCCAGATGCCATCGAAGGGCACCACTGTGTGCAGCGTACTGATGTCGCCGACTCGCACCGGTAACTCCGCATGACGCGAAGCGCGCCTGGCCAGGGTGATATCGACCTCGATGGCACTCACCACATAGCCGCTTTGCTGGAAATGGCGGGCATCCTGCCCCTCGCCACAACCCGCATCGAGCAGATGCGCGCCGGGGGCCAGCTCATGGCAGAAGCTGTGATGGAGGGGGGCACGGGGGAGGAGATCGAGAGGGACAGCTACTGGCATCGGGGACTCGGGGCAATAGAGAGAGAAGTCCATGGTATCAAGGGGAGGGGGCCGAGGGCCAGATCCGCCCTGCGGCACCGCTCTTCAGGGGGTGGATTGCCGGAGCATCCTCTGGCGCTCAGTCACACCGGGCGGGCAGGTGGCGGAGTTGCAGGAAGAGGCTGTCGAGCAGGTAGTCGGCCTCCCGGGCCAGATCGATGCGCTCTGGGAAGTGCAGCCAGTTGAGGATGTAGCCATCCAGGGTGCAGTGCAGCAGGGTGGCCGCCCGGGTCAGATCCAGCGTGGAGGGCAGCTGACCGTGCTTCACCCCATTGGCGAGAGATCGTTCTATGTCCTGGGCGAAACGGCGTGACTCCTTGTGAATGTGCTCGCGCAGGGTGAAGGCTTCCCCTTCTATCTCTATGGTCTCCAGGCTGTACATGATGGTGAACATCTGGCGGTGACCCGGATCGCGGGTGATCTTGAGCAGCGCGTTGTGTAGGAAGAATCGCAGCCGGCCGAGGGGATCCGGTTCATCGGGATTGAGGCTGGCATCGAGCTGATGGGAGAGGGGCTCGCACAGCTCCTGCCACAGAGAGATAAACAGCTCTTCCTTGTTTTTGAAGTGCCAGTAGATGGCGCCCCGCGTGAGATCCGCCGCCTTGGCGATATCGGTCAGACTGGTCTTGGCCAGGCCCCGATGGCAAAACAGATCCAGCGCCGTGTTCATGATGTGGCAACGGGTCTGCTGAGCTTCTTCTTTTGTGCGTCTGGCCATCGTGGTTCGCTTAGTCCAAAAAGGGTGGTGATAATAACAAAAACCAATATACATACATTCGTGGATGTATGTATATTGCCCCATCTCAACCGATTTTACCAATGGGGGCCTAATGCCCCCTGAATGGTTGTTCGTAAGCAGACAGAGGATCAGGTGCTCCATGCATAAAAATAAAATTGCCCGTTCGGTCGGGCTGGCCTTGTTGGCAGCCGGATGGCTGGCGGGCTGTGGTGATAAAGAGGCCGCTCAGGCCCAGGCCCCGATGCCGCCCACCGCCGTCGAAGTGACCACGCTACACACTGGCCCCTTGCAGCTCACCACCGAGCTGACCGGTCGTACCGCCGCCCTGCGCATCGCCGAAGTACGTCCCCAGGTGAGCGGTATCGTGCTCAAGCGTCTCTTTACCGAAGGGTCTGACGTCAAGGCTGGCCAGCTGCTCTATCAGATTGACCCCGCCGTCTATCAGGCCAATGTGGCCTCGGCCGCGGCCAATCTGGCCAAGGCCCAGGCCAACGAGCGCAGCGCCCGTCTCAAGGCCCAGCGCTACGGCGAGCTGGTCAAGGTCAAGGCCATCAGCCGCCAGGAATTTGATGATGCCGATGCCGCCTGGAAGCAGCAACTTGCCGAGATAGGCGCCGCCAAGGCCGCGCTCCAGAGCGCCGAGATCAACCTCGACTACACCCGCATCACGGCCCCCATCAGCGGCCGTATCGGCCGCTCCGCCGTGACCGAAGGCGCCCTGGTCACCGCCCAGCAAGCCGCGGCCCTGACCACTATCCAGCAGCTCGATCCCATGTACGTGGACGTGAGCCAGTCCACCGCCGATCTGCTGCGTCTCAAGCGTCAGGTCGAGGCGGGCAAGCTGACCTCGGGTCAGGCCGATAATACCAAGGTAAGTTTCCTGCTTGAAGATGGCAGCGCCTACGGTGAATCCGGCGAGTTGCAGTTCTCCGATGTCAGCGTGGACGAGACCACCGGCATGGTGACTCTGAGGGTGATAGTGCCGAACCCGCAGCAGCTGCTGCTGCCCGGCATGTTCATGCGCGCCACCTTGAAAGAGGGTGAGCGCAGCCAGGGCCTGCTGGTGCCCCAGACCGCCGTGACTCGCACCCCCAATGGTGGCGCCACTGTCATGGTGGTCACCCCCGACAACAAGGTCGAGCTGCGAGATATTCACATCAGTCGCATCGTTGGCAGCAATTGGGTGGTGGAGTCCGGTCTCAAGGCCGGTGAGCGGGTCATCGTCGCCGGTCTGCAGAAGGTCAGGCCAGGTGCCGAGGTGGCGCCCAGTGAGCAGTCCGTGCAGGCGCAAGTCGCCCCGGCTAACAAGTAGGATGGAGTAGTCGCCTCATGGCACGATTTTTTATAGATAGACCCATATTCGCCTGGGTGATCGCCTTGGTGATCATGCTGGCGGGGGGCCTGGCCATCTTGACCTTGCCGGTCTCCCAGTACCCCACCATAGCGCCGCCGGCCGTGGGGATCTCGGCCAGCTACCCGGGCGCTTCCGCCAAGACGGTGGAAGATTCGGTGACCCAGATCATCGAGCAGAACATGACGGGGCTGGATCACCTGCTCTACATGTCTTCCCAGAGTGATTCGGCTGGCAACGTGTCGGTCACCCTGACCTTCAAGCCGGGCACGGATCCCGATATCGCCCAGGTGCAGGTGCAAAACAAGCTGCAACAGGCCATGTCACTGCTGCCCCAGGAGGTGCAACAGCAAGGCATCCGGGTGCAGAAGACCTCCAGCAGCTTCCTGATGGTGGCGGGCTTCATCTCCAGCGATGGCAAGATGAGCAACGATGATCTCTCCGATTATGTGGTGAGCAACATCAAGGAGCCCCTGAGCCGGCTGGACGGGGTGGGGGACATTACCCTGTTCGGCAGTCAGTACTCGATGCGTGTCTGGCTGGATCCGCATCGTCTCAATCGGGTGCAACTGACCCCGGCCGACATTCAGGCAGCCATCCAGAGCCAGAACGCCCAGGTGGCCTTCGGTAAACTGGGGGGCACCCCCTCGGTGAACGATCAGCAATTTACCGCCACCATCATGGGCCAGACCCGGCTCTCGACCGTGGAGGAGTTCAACGACATCTTGCTGCGGGTCAATCAGGATGGCTCCAAGGTGCGGCTCAAGGACGTGGCCCGGGTCGAGCTGGGCGGCGAGAACTATGACGCCGAGGCGCTCTACAACGGCCAACCCACCTCGGCCATCGCCATCAAGCTGGCAACCGGTGCCAACGCCCTGGATACCGCCGAGCATGTGAAGGCCAAGATAGACGAGCTCTCCCAGTACTTCCCGGCGAACATGAAGGTGGTCTATCCCTATGACACCACCCCCTTCGTGCAGATCTCCATCGAGGAGGTGGTGCAGACCCTGATTGAGGCCATCATCCTGGTGTTCTGCGTCATGTACCTCTTCTTGCAGAACTTCCGGGCCACCCTGATCCCGACCATCGCCGTGCCCGTGGTACTGCTGGGGACCTTCGGGGTCATGGCGGCGTTCGGCTTCTCCATCAACACCCTCACCATGTTCGGCATGGTGCTGGCCATCGGCTTGCTGGTCGATGACGCCATCGTGGTGGTGGAGAACGTGGAGCGCCTGATGAGCGAAGAGGGGCTATCCCCCCTGGAGGCGACCCGCAAGTCCATGGATCAGATCACCGGCGCCCTGGTAGGGATTGCCCTGGTGCTCTCCGCCGTGTTCGTGCCCATGGCTTTCTTTGGCGGCTCAACCGGCGCCATCTATCGCCAGTTCTCCCTGACCATCGTCTCGGCCATGGTGCTCTCAGTGCTGGTGGCCCTGATCCTGACCCCGGCCCTGTGCGCGACCCTGCTCAAGCCGATGAAGCATGGCGAACATGCCAGCCATCGCGGCCTGTTCGGCTGGTTCAACCGGGTGTTTGACGCCGGTGCCGATCGCTATCAGCGCGGTGTGGGCAAGGTCATCAAGCAAGGGGCGCGCTACAGCATCATCTATCTGGGGATGCTGGTGGTGCTGGCCGTGCTCTTCCTGCGCCTGCCGACCTCCTTCCTGCCCGAAGAGGATCAGGGGGTCATCATGTCCATGGTGCAGCTGCCGGTCGGGGCGACCAAACAGCGCACCGAGGCCGTGCTTGCCGAGATGCGTGACTACTTCCTCGAGACTGAAAAGGAGAATGTGGACTCCGTGCTGACGGTGGCGGGCTTCAGCTTCGCCGGTAGCGGCCAGAACAGCGGCATGGCGTTCATCAAGCTCAAAGACTGGAAAGAGCGTGACACCCCCGAGCGCAGCGCCAATGCCATCATAGGCCGCGCCATGGGCTATCTGTTCAGCATCAAGGAGGCTCAGGTCTTCGCCTTCAACTTGCCTCCCATCCCCGAACTCGGCACGGCCACCGGCTTCGACTTCTTCCTGCAAGACAGGGCGGGTCTGGGTCACGAGAAGTTGATGGCGGCGCGCAACCAGCTGCTCGGCATGGCGGCGCAGGATCCCAATCTGGTGCGGGTGCGCCCGAACGGGATGGAAGATACCCCCCAGCTCGACATCAAGATTGATTACGAGAAGGCCCTGGCTCAGGGGCTGACCGTGAGCGACATCAACAGCACGCTGTCGGCGGCCTGGGGCTCCTCCTATGTCAATGACTTCATGGATCGCAACCGGGTCAAGAAGGTCTACCTGCAGGCGGATGCGCCCTTCCGGATGAACCCGGAAGATCTCAAGCTGTGGTATGTGCGCAACAGCGAAGGGAAGATGGTGCCTTTCTCGGCCTTTGCCACCACCCAGTGGAGTTATGGTTCGCCTCGTCTGGAGCGTTACAACGGCGTCTCCGCCATGGAGATCGTCGGTGAGGCGGCCCCCGGCAAGAGTACGGGGGATGCCATGGCAGCCATCGAGCAGATGGTGAAACAACTGCCCGAGGGAATAGGTCTGGAGTGGACCGGACTCTCCTTCCAGGAGCGTCAGGCCGGCTCCCAGGCGCCAGCGCTTTATGCCATCTCGCTGCTGGTGGTCTTCCTCTGTCTGGCAGCCCTGTACGAGAGCTGGAGCATCCCCTTCTCGGTCATGCTGGTGGTGCCGCTCGGGGTATTGGGCGCCATTCTGGCGGCGACCATGCGCGGGCTGGAGAACGATGTCTACTTCCAGGTCGGCCTGCTCACCACCATAGGGCTGTCGGCCAAGAACGCCATCCTCATCGTCGAGTTCGCCAAGGAGCTCTATGACAAGGGGATGGGCTTGAGCGAGGCGGTGCTGGAGGCGGCGCGCCTGCGTCTGCGCCCAATCCTGATGACCTCGCTGGCCTTCATCCTGGGGGTCTTGCCGCTGGCCATCAGCACCGGGGCGGGGGCCAGCAGCCGCAACGCCATCGGCACCGGCGTCATGGGCGGCATGATCAGTGCCACTGTGCTTGCCATCTTCTTCGTGCCGCTCTTCTTCGTGCTGGTGATGCGTTACTTCACCAAGCAGAAAGATGCAGAGGCAGATGAGCAGCTCAAAGCGAGCAAGCAGGCATAAGCCCATGGGACTCAGCAAGTGGCCGTCACCTTGAGTGAGGGCATGACAGACAGAAGAGGGAGGCCTGTGCCTCCCTCTTTCTATTGGCGCCATGCCAACCTGCTGCCTTACCCCAGCGTTGAGCATAGAAAAAGGGCCACTTCTTTCGAAGTGGCCCTTTCCAAACGTTTGGTGGGCTGGGGGATGTTGAATCAGGTGGTTAATTATTTGATTTAAAATAAAAATCGTCAATTCAGAAAATTTAAATATGCCTAACTGTATGCCTAACACCAGAACCGCTGTAGTAACATGGTGTTATCTGGGCTGGAATGGCTTTTATGTGGCTAGTTAGTAGGGGAAGAGTTTTTCCACTGTTACCTTTGTAAAGGTAACTAACTCTTGCTAGAGGTGGCAATCTCTGTTGTATCAGCTCCTCGTTTGGAAAAAAATTCCCCGTCCAAAATTTGCCTATCTGGCGAGCCTGCAGGCGGTAGTTACCTCGCCACCGGCAGGTCCTCCCAGCGGGTGGTGTAACAGGGGCTCAAGTGTTCTTGTCGCATCATCCACTCGGGTGACCCCATGCCTTGGCTGGCAAAGCCTACGCGCCCCAATCCCTTGGCTTTGATCTGGTCCATCACTGCCATCAGCGCATCCGATTGAGCGGAGGACGGGACAAACAGATCGGCCTGTTGCTGCTCCTTGGGGGTGAACTCACTCAGCATGACGCCCCCTTCTGATAGCGGTAACCGTCTCGCCAAATCTGCGGTAGCAGCACGTTCACTTGCTGCAGCAACAACCGGGTGTCATCGCTAGGGCAGACCAGTCGGACACCAGCCTGCTCACTGTAGTAAGGCGCTCGTTCGTCAAAGGGGCTGGTTCGCACGAACAGGTGCACCAGCTGGCAACACATCCCCTCGGCCCTGAGTTTCTCTGCCGCCCGCCCCATAAAACCGTACAGCGCTTGCCCCCATCGCCCCCTGCTCGGTGATGCGCTCGCCAAAGGAGCGGTTGGATAGGATCTGTTGCTTGGCGGTAGGCTTCGATGGTCAGTTGGCTGCTGGGAATATCACAGTCCGGCCTTCTTCTAGAGCACCTTTAGCTAAGCACGACTAGAGCACCTTTAGCTAAGCACGACAGATGGGCCAACCAATCAGCTGGAGGTACCAGGACCAGATCAACCACAGTTCGTCTTTTAGTCATTCTGATCAAACTCAATACGCCAACGACGGTGTCAGCTTGGCAAATGGTCTGTTCGATGACGCCTGGATATGGGAGAATTGGCCAGACTTGGCAATCCGATTCCATTGCAGGCAAAAGCTGAAGGCAACCTAATGACTGATACAGATGGCGAGATCCTGACACTGGAAGAGGTCGCTACATACCTCAAAGCTGGGAAGCGGACGGTCTATCGTCTTGCCCAAAAGGGTAAGATTCCGGCGTTCAAGCTTGGAGGTACCTGGCGGTTTCGCCGCTCCGAGTTGGATAGATGGATCGCCGAGAGCATTAACAAAAAAAAGCCGGAGGCAGAGTGACTGTGCGCCAAGTCTGCTACCGAATAATATTTGGTCAAAAAAAAGGGGAGGAGCACCGTTGATAACGCAGCAGCTTTTGACGCAGCATCAAAGTCAGTACTACGCGTGGCTTTTGACGCGGCGCGCGGCAGGCGACACGGTAGAGTCTCTCGCACCCACTCTGGTTGACTCACAGGTTGACCTCAACCCGCACCAAGTCGAGGCGGCTCTCTTCGCCTGTAGCAATCCACTCTCGCGCGGCGTCATCCTCGCGGACGAGGTAGGACTCGGAAAAACTATTGAAGCCGGGCTTGTCATATCGCAGCGCTGGGCGGAGCGTCGTCGCCGTATTCTGATCATCGTTCCTGCGAACTTGCGCAAACAGTGGCATCAAGAGTTGCAGGACAAGTTCAGCCTGCAGGGCATGATCCTTGAAGCTAAAAACTACAACACCATCCGCAAGCAGGGACGCCAGAATCCATTTTTGATGGCATCGGGGCCTGTCATCTGCTCGTACCAGTTTGCGAAGGCAAAGGCAGATGACATCAAGGACATCAATTGGGATCTGGTCGTGCTCGACGAGGCGCACCGCCTTCGCAACGTCTACAAGACCAGCAACGTTATCGCCAAGGCACTGAAGGAAGCTCTGGCCCACGTTCACTCTAAGGTGCTGCTTACTGCAACGCCACTGCAAAACTCGCTGTTAGAACTCTACGGTCTAGTCAGCATTATCGATGATCGTGTCTTCGGCGACATTGACAGCTTTCGATCCCAGTTCACTGCCCAGCCCAGAGAGCAGGCTTTCGCTGCACTGCGAACTCGGCTTGCGCCGGTCTGCAAGCGCACTCTGCGGCGCCAAGTTCAACAGTACGTCCCGTATACCGCTCGCAAGGCAATCGTCGAGGAGTTCACACCCTCCACCGAGGAACGGGAACTGTCCAGCCTCGTTGCAGACTACCTGCGACGGCCAAATCTCAAGGCGCTACCGGAAGGCCAGCGCCAGTTGATCTCGCTGGTGCTCTGGAAGCTGCTGGCCTCATCTACCCACGCGATTGCAGGGGCCCTGGAGACAATGGCCAAACGCCTGCAAGGGGAACTAGACGAATCTTCCGATGTCCCTGATCTTGCGGAAGCGCTGGACGAAGACTATGAGTCGCTCGACGAAACCATCGATGAGTGGAATGGGCAAGACCCAGGCGCCGTACCGTCGACGCCCGACGAGCGAGATGCCATTGCAGAGGAAATTGCCGAGCTTCGGCACTTTAAGACGCTGGCAACCAACATTCGCGACAATACCAAGGGCAAGGCGCTATTGACTGCCCTAGATCGAGCGTTCGCCGAACTAGATCGTCTCGGCGCGGCCAAGAAGGCCATCATCTTCACCGAGTCAAAACGTACGCAGGAGTACATCCTTTCTCTGTTGGCGGACACGTCCTATGGGGAAGGCATCGTGCTGTTCAACGGCACCAACAGCGATGCCAGAGCGCAAGCCGTCTACAAAGACTGGATCAAGCGCCATGAGGGAACGGATCGCATCACTGGCTCCAAGACCGCCGACACCCGAGCCGCACTGGTCGAGCACTTCAAGGAGCGCGGCACGGTGATGATTGCCACTGAAGCTGGTGCCGAAGGCATCAACCTGCAGTTCTGTTCATTGGTCATCAACTACGACCTGCCTTGGAATCCGCAGCGCATTGAACAGCGCATCGGGCGCTGCCATCGCTACGGCCAGAAGTTCGACGTGGTGGTGGTGAACTTTGTCGATCGCAGCAACGAGGCAGACGCGCGGGTCTACGAGCTGCTGGCACAAAAATTTCAGCTCTTCGAGGGCGTTTTCGGGGCCAGCGATGAGGTGCTGGGGGCCATCGGTTCTGGCGTGGACTTCGAACGGCGCATCGCCGACATCTATCAAAACTGCCGCGACCCGGCAGCCATCAAGGCTAGCTTTGAGCAGCTACAGCTCGACCTGTCTGGCGAGATCAGCGAAGCGATGGTCAAAACTCGCCAGATTTTGCTCGAGAACTTCGACGAGGAAGTGCAAGACAAGCTGCGCGTTCGCGCAGAGGACAGCCGCGCCGCACGCAGCAAGTACGAACGAATGCTGATGGATTTGACTAGGGCTGAACTGGCCGATTACGCCACTTTCGATGAGGATGGATTCGTCCTCCAGAGCGCCCCGGAATCGGCCCTCGACGGCATCGTTCTAGGACGCTACGAGCTTCCCCGACGCTCCGGTGATGCACACCTTTACCGGATCGGACACCCGCTAGCGGTCTGGGTCGCCAATCAAGCGAAAACCCGTGAACTCGCCAGCACACGGCTCATCTTTGACTACGACGCCTATGGCACGCAGATCAGCACGCTTAAGGCCTATCGTGGCAAAACCGGCTGGTTGACGCTGAAGCTCGTGTCGGTGGAAGCGCTCGGCAACGAGGAACAGCACTTGGTGGTGGCTGCCAGCACTTCGGATGGTCACGCCCTAGCGGAAGATGACCCGGAGAAGTTACTGCGCCTGCCTGCGCGGTCACAGTCGGCGGGGCTTTTCAGCACTGCAGACGCCACCCTTGTGGAAGATTTGGAGATCCGCAAGATTGCGCTGCTCCGAGAGATCAACCGGCGCAACCTCGGCTACTTCGAACAGGAAGTGCAGAAACTAGACGCTTGGGCGGATGACTTGAAGCTGGGTATCGAGCAAGAGATCAAAGAGATTGATCGCCAAATCAAGGAAGTTCGCCGCACAGCAGCGAGCTCTCCCACTTTGGAAGAAAAGCTGTCATGGCAGAAGCAGCAACGCGACCTCGAAACGAAGCGTACGAAGCTTCGGCGCGAACTATTTAATCGCCAAGATTCTATTGAGTTTGAGCGCAATGATTTGATCAATCAGCTGGAGGCTAAATTGAAGCAAGACGTGCAAGAACAGACATTGTTCACAGTCGAATGGGAGTTGATCTGATGGCGGCAGCATCCATTCGCCCACTTGAACTGGACTTGCTGTGCCAGAAGTTGGATGCAGATTATGCGACTCGTATTACCGGAACGGGCACCAGTCCAGAATCAAAGCGCAGCAACTTCCTATCCAAGGCCATTGCAGCATTCGTGTTGAATGAAGCTGCAGGTGCAAGCTTGGAAGAGTCTGTCGCCGCGAGCATCGACGGCGGCCTGGATCACGGCATCGACTCGGTGTTTGTGACCAATGATCAGACTATCTGGCTCGTTCAATCGAAGTACAAGGAGTCAGGCTCCGGAGAACCCGAACTTGGCGATGTATCCAAGTTCCGCGACGGCGTGATCGATCTCATCCGGGGTCGCTGGGAGCGCTTCAATAACGCGCTCCAGACACGCCGTGCGGCAATCACTGATACCTTGAACAGTGGCATTTGCAAGGTCAAGGTTGTCCTCGCCTACTCCGGCACGGCAGTATCCGATGACAGGCGGGACATCTTTTCCGACCTAGAGCGTGCATTCAACGGGACTAATCCTGGCTTTTTGCGCTGCCATGCCTATGGGCTCACCACCCTTCACGACCTCCACTTGGACGGCGTTTCTGCCCAAGCCATCGAGGCCGATGTCGAGCTGAAAGACTTCGGGCATACTCAAGAACCCTACAAGGCGTTTTATGGCCGCATGGACGCCAAGCGGCTTGCAGAGCTGTGGATGCAACACGAAGACCGCTTGGTTGACCGAAACATCCGGCGCTTCAAGGGAACGACGACAGTCAACTCTGGTTTGACGGAAACCTTGCAGCACGAGGCGCAGCACTTCTTCTACTTCAACAACGGTGTCACGTTTCTGTGTGAGGCCATCAACGAGCTGCATCCGCGCGACCCTCATCGGGAGTCGGGGAGGTTTCGTGTCCGAGGGCTGTCCATCATCAACGGCGCTCAAACCGTTGGTGCCATAGCCAAAGAGCCTATAGCGCACTACGACACCAACCCAGCCATGGTAATGGCGACCCTCGTGTGCTTAGACAACGCGCCAGACGGTTTCGGTGACCGTGTGACTCAATCCCGCAACCGCCAGAACGCAGTGGATTTGGAAGACTTCGCTGCACTGGATGAACGGCAGGCCATGTGGCAGCAGACGCTTCGGATGGCTGGTATCGAATACATCGTCAAGCATGGTCAGGATGACCCTCCGCCCTCGCCGACAACCTTCAGTGCTCGTGAGCTGGCCCCGTATTTGGCCTGTACTGTTACTACGAACGATTGGCAGGACTACCTAGTCGCAGCAAAGTCAGACAAGAAGAGGCTCTTCGGTCGGGAGGGCCTGGTGCCCGCAACCGATCCGTTGCGCCAGTCCTACGAGCGCCTGTTTGCCGACTCGTTGACAGCTAAGCAGATGTGGCGCATCGCCCAGATCGGCCGAACGGTCGTTGGAAAAGTTCGGGACCGTGCCAGCGCCGAGGCCGATCCCCAAGGATTGCCGCAAGGCACACTGCCTGCCAAAGAGGTTCTCGGCCACGGCGCTTGGATGATTCTCCACGTGATCTTCATCCGGTTGCCCTTGCACAACGGAGCCGAGCTGAATCTCAGCGCAGACGAATTGACGGTGCTCTCCCGCGAAATCGATCTGGTGGCAGATCGCTTGGTCACCGTCGTTCAAGCAGTTCAATGGAACAAGCAAGCGCGCAGCGTCTTTGAGAACAAAACGGACTGTCGATCTGTAAAGGGCCGCTTGATGGCGGCCTTGGCCCAGCCCATGCAGGGAGGAAATCAATAGTGCAAGCGAACATCAAAGGCCTCGTAGACCGGCTTGAGCTTTCCCAAGCTAAGGCCATGATGCCGCTCTACGAGGCCATCTCCAATGCTGTCGATGCCATCGAAGAGCATCAAGACGGCTTCAGCAATCATGCGATTCGCATCCGGTTGATTGCGTGCGATGACCTTGCTCATCAAGGCGGAGACGGAACGCTTGTGGTGGACGGCTTCGATGTCATCGACGATGGCGTTGGCTTCAATGACAAGAACTTGGCTTCGTTTCAGGAGGCTCACTCCCTTTCCAAAGTAAAAGTCGGCGGTAAGGGGGTGGGACGATTCACCTTCCTCAAGGTGTTCTCATCTGCACATATCCGCAGCGTCTTCAAAAGTGGCGATAAGGCTTTATTGCGCGAGTTTGACTTCAGCATACAAGATGAGCTGCGAGGAGCAGACTCTGCATCTGAAGCTACAGAGGCATGTGGTACGAATATATCTTTGCGTGAAATGGCCAGTAAGTTTCGGGGTGGATGGCCAACTCAGCCGGAAGTCATTGCTGAACGCATAATTGCACATTTTTTGATCCGGTTTGCGGCTCGCTCATGTCCGCCGATGACACTGGAATCGCCTTGTCATGCGCCGATTGACCTGCACGCCCTGTTTCAATCTACGGTGCTAGCACACATTGAAGAGCAATTCTTCGATGTGTCCGGCCACACGTTCGCCTTGCAGGCCTATCGCCACCGCGATGGTCGCTCCCGCCATGAGCTGAACCTGTGCGCCAACGGGCGAGAGGTCACCACAATCAAGCTGCGGGATCTGTTGCCAGAGCTTCCCGAAAAGCTACTTGATGAGGATCAAATTCCGTACACCCTGATTGTACTGGTTACTGGAGAATATTTAGATGACCATGCTAACCAAGAGCGCACACACATTGCTTTTCAAAGTGAGGAAGAGCTAGAACTTGAGCTGTCACTTGTGTCTCGGCGAGCCTTGAATCAGGGCATTGCAGATACTTTAAGGCCTCTACTCTCGGTTGACTTGAAGTCAACGAATGAAGAAAAACGCGCCCAGATCGAGAAGTTTGTGGAGCAAGCCCCAGAGTACAGAGCGCTCACCCATCCTCGCTACAAAGAGTTGATCGAGCAGATGATTCAGCCCGGCCTGTCGCAAGACAAGCTGGATGAGGCTCTGTTGCACGTGAAACGAATCGTCGAGGATGACGTTCGTAAAGAGGTCAAACACGTCGCGGCTCTGTTCGAAACCGAAACGTTCGAGCAGTACCAAGAGAAATTCAAGGAAATCGCAGAGAAGGCCAACGAGATCGGCAAGGCCCAACTCGCCGCCTACGTCGCGCACCGCCGAACGATTCTCGATCTAGTGAACAACAGCCTCAAGAAAAAGCGCACCGACGACAAGTACCCACTCGAAAGGGTCTTGCACAAAATGATCTTTCCGATGGGCATGACCTCGAAGGACATCTTCTTCGAGCAGCAGAACCTTTGGGTGATTGACGAGCGGTTGTGTTATCACACGCTGCTCACGTCCGACAAGAAGCTCAAAAGCGTAGCTGGGCTGGATGACACCTCTGGCCGCGAGCCCGATATTTTTGCCTTCTTTTATGACACTCCAATCGGCGTCGCCGAGGCCGACAACCTGCCTGGCGGAGGCGTCGTCATCATCGAATTCAAGCGCCCCGGACGGGACAATTACGACAAAGACCCCGCCGACCAGATCATCCAGCGGTTCCGAGAAATTGCTGAGGGCGGTGTCACCGATGTTGACGGCCGCCAGATCAACCCTACGAACCTGCGGTACACTGGCTATCTCATTGCCGATCTAACGCCGTCTTTGCATCGGCAAGTATTCGGCCGCTACCACCGCACTGCCGACAACGAGGGGTACTTCTCCGCCTTGGCAACTGGCAACGGATATATCGAAATTCTCTCCTACGACAAGCTGATCAAGGATGCCGAACGCCGCAATCGCATTCTGTTTGACAAGCTTGGCCTGCACAAGAATTAGGGTAATAAAACCATGAGCAAACAAAAACTAGAACTTACCTGGATCGGCAAGGAGAAGCGGCCGAAGCTGGAGCCGCGCATTTTGCTCGAAGATCCTGTTAAGTCGTACCATGCCAAGCATCGTGTGACCGAGAACGACATATTTGACAACCGTTTGATCTTTGGCGATAACCTGCTGGCGTTGAAGGCGCTAGAGCAGGAGTTTACCGGTAAGATAAAATGCGTATTTATCGACCCGCCGTACAATACTGGTAGCGCCTTTACCCATTACGATGATGGTATGGAGCATTCGATCTGGTTGGGATTGATGCGTGACAGGTTAGAGATCATCCGGCGTTTACTATCTGATGATGGTTCATTGTGGATTACTATTGATGACAATGAAGCTCATTATTTAAAAGTTATATGTGACGAAATATTCGGTCGCTCAAATTACATGACGAGTATGGTTTGGGAAAAGGATAAGGGGAGAAGAAGTGATACTACATTCTCTGTTTCCCATGATTACATAATTGTGTATGCAAAGAACGCTGCAAATTGGGGAAAGGTTAGGAATTTACTTGAGCGCACAGCAGACCAAGAGAGTAGGTATAAGAATCCAGATAATGATCCTAGAGGACCTTGGTTACAAGGGGACAACGGCACGGCTAAGAGCGCCAGTCAAGGTTCTCGCTTCCCAGTAGAATTGCCATCTGGACGGACAGTTGTTCCGCCACCTGGTCGCGGCTGGGCGTTTTCACAAGAGACGCTTAATAAAGCAAAAAGCGAAGGAAGAGTTTATTTTGGTGCAAAAGGCGATGGTATGCCAATCATCAAGCGCTATTTGGCTGAGGTCCAAGGTGGTGTCGTTCCTAGAACTTGGTGGACAGCTGATGAGACTGGTCATAACCAAGAAGCTAAACGAGATCACTTAAATAAATTGTTAGTTGGGATTGAACCATTCTCTACGCCAAAGCCAGAGCGTTTACTGCAGCGTATCTTACATATTGCTACAAATCCTGGTGATTTGGTCCTTGACTCCTTTGCTGGATCTGGCACTACCGGAGCAGTTGCCCAGAAAATGGGGCGACGTTGGATTATGGTTGAACTGGAGAATACTTGCCATACGCACATTATCCCTCGCCTGAAAAAGGTAATTGATGGCGAAGACCAAGGTGGAATTTCGGACATGCTTAACTGGCAAGGGGGAGGTGGTTATCGCTATTACACACTTGCCCCTAGCTTGATTGTCAACGATCGCTGGGGTAATGAGATCATTAATCCTGAGTACAACTCGGCGATGTTGGCTGAGGCACTAGCCAAGCTGGAAGGTTTTAACTATGCACCGTCCGAGGCCCACTGGTGGCAACATGGTTACTCCAGCGAACGTGACTTTATCTATGTCACCACTCAGAACCTCTCTGCTGAGCAATTGCAGGGTTTGTCCGACGAAATCGGGACTGAGCAAAGTTTGCTGGTTTGCTGCACCGCATTTCGTGGCGTGACGGCAGCCCAGGCAGCGGAGCGTTGGCCGAATCTAACGCTCAAGAGGATCCCTAAGATGGTGCTGACTCGCTGCGAGTGGGGGCGTGACGACTACAGCCTGAATGTAGCTAACTTGCCCATGATTCAAAAAGAAGAACAAGAGCTGGTGGTGCCTGCTAAACCGACGCGTCGTAAGAAAACGGCGGTAAATCAGTCGGATCTGTTTGGGGAGGAAATGGAATGAGTGAACGTGTTTGGATCAACCAAACTTCTCGTCATGTTAGCAGTCGCCTTTCTCTGCGACCACCACAAGCGGAATCCCTCTCCCGATTGGTGCAAGCTATCATGGTTTCACCCGAATTGCTGGGGCATGAACGCGATATATCGGCCATTCTTTCAACGCTGAAAACCGAGTTTTCGACGTTGGAGGATTTCGAACGCGAGTTCCCATCGCTGTGCTTCTCTTTGGCGACAGGCGTTGGTAAGACACGCCTGATGGGGGCGTTCATTGCCTATCTACACTTAGCGCATGGCATCAACAACTTCTTCGTACTGGCACCGAACTTGACGATCTACAACAAGTTGATCGCTGACTTTACACCTAATACGCCGAAGTATGTGTTTAAGGGGATCGCTGAGCTCGCTCAACAACCACCTCTGATCATCACTGGCGATAACTATGACCAGAGTGGTGCTGTTGTCGGTGATATGTCGTTGGGGTTTGCGGATGATGTGCGCATCAACATCTTTAACATCTCGAAGATCAACTCCGAGGTAAGGGGTGGCAAGGAGCCTCGCATAAAGCGAATGCGAGAGGTGCTGGGCGATAGCTACTTCAATCACCTTGCCAATCTGCCTGATTTGGTGTTGTTGATGGACGAATCGCATCGTTACCGGGCCAGTGCCGGGGTGCGTTCAATCAATGAACTCAAGCCATTGTTTGGCCTGGAAGTGACGGCAACCCCCTTCGTGGAGTCCACTCGTGGCCCGGTTCCGTTCAAGAACGTGGTGATGGATTATCCCTTGGCGCGGGCAATGGAAGATGGTTTTGTCAAAGAGCCTGCCGTAGTGACTCAGCGCGGTTTTACTCCTGCGGATCATACTCCCGAAGAGATTGAGCAGACGAAGTTGAAAGATGGTGTGCGCCTGCATGAAACCACAAAGGCCGAGTTGTTGACTTATGCCCGAGAGAATGGGGCAAAGGTGGTGAAACCGTTCATGCTAGTGATCGCGCGCGATACTACTCACGCCGGGCAACTGCTGGAGTTGCTGGAATCAGAGGCATTCTTCGAGGGGCGCTATCGGTGTAAGGTGATCCAGGTTGACTCCAGCCGCACCGGTGCAGAAGAAGAAAAAATGATCGCCCGGCTATTGGCGGTGGAGAGTGTCGATGAGCCGACCGAGATCGTCATCCACGTCAACATGCTCAAAGAGGGATGGGATGTGACCAACCTCTACACCATCGTACCGCTGCGTGCAGCTAATGCTCGCACCCTGATCGAGCAGTCAATTGGGCGTGGCTTGCGGTTGCCTTATGGCAAACGTACTGGTGTGGCAGCGGTGGATCGGCTGAATATCGTCGCTCACGACAAGTTCCAGGAGATCATCGACGAGGCAAACCGGGGTGATTCCCCTATCAGGCTGAAACAGGTGATTTTGGAAGCACCGAGTGCTGATGACAAGAAGGTGAGTGTTCAGGTTGGGGCTGGCGTTATGGCACGACTTGGGCTGACGGAGCCGACAGTCATTGCCCCTGGTACTGCCGAGCATGGTGAACCTGTTATCCCAACCCCTGTCTTTAAGACTGAGGCAGAAAAGCAGGTTGCTCGGGTAGTCATGGAAGTGATCGGTAAGTACGAGGTTAAACGTGACCTCGTACCCACGAGTGAAGCATTACTGAAACCCGAGGTACAAAAGGAAATCGTGGCCGAAGTCACCGAACTGTTGAAACCTGTACAAGGGAATCTGCTCGTAGGGGATGATGGGGCTGCCGTGGTTCTTGACGTGTCTGCTGTTGTAGCCAAGACAACTGAAATTTTGGTGCAGCAGACCATTGATATTCCCCGAATCGCCGTTGTTCCAACCGGGGATGTTACTACTGGATTCCATCCGTTCAAGCTGGGAATTTTACCCAATTTCCAACCTGGCCAACGTGAGATCGTGGGGCAGGAACTGCGCACAAGTAATCAGTTCACCATGAGCCGGGAAATGGGGAGTAGGGAGCAGCGCTTCGAGGATTATATCGTTAAGAGGTTGATCGACTTTGATGACATCGATTACTTCACACAGGCAGAGCTACTGTATGACCTTGCTGGTCAAGCGGTTGCTAACTATCAAGCTCAGAACTACTCCGAGAATGAGCTCCACGAGATCTTTGACAGCTATGGCGCAGATCTGGCTAGGTTGATCCGGGCTGAGATGATGGCCCATTTCTGGGAAAAGGCAACGGATTACGAAGTGCAGGTCAGCCGTGGTTTCACTGAGCTAAAATCCTGTAATTATACCGTTACTTCTGGGCAGACAGCTCATCATTTCAGGGAAACAGTCATCGAGACCAGCAAAATCAAGCAGATGCTGTTTGGTGGATTTACTCGCTGCCTTTATCCACTACAGAAGTTTGATTCAGATACCGAGCGGCGCTTCGCTATTCTGCTTGAGCGAGATTCGACCAAGTGGTTGAAACCCGCCAAGGGTCAATTTCAGATCTACTACAAACTGGGCACTGAGCAGCCGGAGTACATCCCGGATTTTGTAGCCGAAATGGATCTGGCCATCTTCATGGTTGAAACCAAAGCACGTGGTGACATCAATTCGCAGGAAGTTCAAGCCAAGGCAGCCGCCGCCGCTCGCTGGTGTAAGCAGGCATCTAGTCATGCGACAAGCGTGGGTAGCAAGCCATGGAAATACCTACTTGTCCCACACGACGAGGTCAATGAGGCGAACCGCTTGACTGATTACCTCCGGTTTGAAGTGAAAGAATAAAGGCATCTTGGTTCGGTGGCTCAAGAGTCTGCCGCCTGCAGGATGAAACAAAAAATATCAGAGGGCTTTGTCAGGATCATCTGACAAGGCCCTCTGTTTCTATTCTTCAGGTAAGCAGTCCTCTTTCTGTCAACGATACGCATTCGCAGGCACTTACGACTAGGTGATCCAGCAGGCGTACTTCAATCAGCCTCAAGGCATCTTTTACTAGCTGGGTGATTTCTATGTCGGCACAGCTGGGTTCGGCGTAACCGGAAGGATGGTTGTGGGCCAGCAGCACTGCGGCCGCATTATGGTGCAGCGCCTGCTTGACTATTTCGCGAGGATGAATGGTCGCTGCTGCGAGGGTGCCAAGAAACAGCTCCTCATAGGCCAGGATCCGATGCTGGTTATCTAGAAAAATTGCCACAAACACTTCACGCTCCCTCGATTGCAAAAGTCCCTGCAATGCTTGTGTCGCTAGGTGCTTGTCGGTGATGGCAATACCTTTGGCTAGCTTGTTTCGAGCAATCTCCTGAGCGATGGTGAGCAAGTCGTCGTCGGTGACAAGGTCAATCACCCGATAGGTGCCGGGGTGCTCCCCGGCGATCAGTTTATGATGCAACATGATAGTGCTCCATGCGCCATCGCCCCACCGCGTTGGACGCGGCAGGGTAGGCGAGGTGTTTGGTGAATGGGGGCGAAACGAGATTGGCTGGCGGTGTTTAGGCCGCCAGGATATGCGGGGTGTAGTCGTGCAGTGGGATGTGGTAACTGGTGGCCAACAGTGTTCCTAGCGGAGTTAGCCAGCTGTGATCCGGGTGATCACACAACCATTGCGCTAGTGCATCGCCCCGTTCGTTTTCATAGCGCAGGTAGAGGGCGTAACCGTCCACCAGCTGGCCTTGGCCTTGGTCATGCACCACTTCAATCTGGCCATTACGTTCAAGGTAAGCCTCCAGCTCGATGGCGATCACGGCGTTAATCATCTTTGTTCTCCTTGTCAGGGATGGGGTCACTCGCCACGGCATAGCCGCGATGGATGCAGATGCGTTGCAGGTCAGCCAAGAAGCTTGCCAGCACACGAGGTTGCTCGGTGAGTGGCACGGGGCCTGCCTGACTGCGCCAGAAATAGCGACGTTTGGGGTCAATGCAGATCTCATCCACCGTTTGGCTCATGGTGCGCCAGTCGTTAGCATTGCTGATGGTGAGCAGTTGCCACTGCACCCCGGACCAGCGCACTTGTAAGGTGACTGTGCTGGCTTGTGGGCTATCTGGTGTCAGGTGCAGCAGCCAACGCTGACCACTGCGAGTGGGGGTTAGTTTGGCGCTGGTGGCGACTCGTCCCAGCCACTGACGTGTGTAGTGGGAGAGCGCTAATTCTTGGCTCATCGTGTCCTCCTAATCTCCTGCGACCGTGACGCTGAAACACTCCAACCGGCAGTAGGCAATGAAGTTGCTCTGCCAGATATCGAACAGCTCCCGCGCTTCGGCCAGCCGCAGCGGTCCCCAGCCCAACATGGTGTGTTCCCCATCGAGGAAGTTGAAATCGAGCTCCTTGCAGAGCTCGGTATCCTGCCCCAGCCCTTGGTAGCTGAAGTCGGTGACGTAATCGAACAACCAGCCATCGAGCCCACGGATCAGGCGGATCTCGACCGGATGCACACCGCCTTGTTCAGCGCTGTAGCAGGGGTTACGAAAGTTGAAGGTCAGTTGGGTTAAACGCTCGATATTGAGCTCAGCTTTAGCGACTTCCTGATTCAGCAGAACCAGCAATGCTTGGGCTACGGGCAGGGCAAAGCCGTCCCGAAAAAAGGGGATGGTCATGGTGTACTCCGAATAAAGGGTTGGGTCTAGCGCAGTCGCCAGGGAAGTAGCCAGGTTGGTAGCTTGTTCGTCAGCGGTGTGAATAGTGCGGGGAACGTAGGTACGGTGGTGCGGATCGGCGGCAGTGGCGTTTGTGCAAGCGTGATGACTAGCAAGACGGTACTCCACGCCTGGTCTACCTGCTCACTGTGGTGCACACCCTGGATACACCACGTCACGAAGTGTTCGCAGTTGTTAAACTGCAGGTTATAGGCCCGCTCTCCCAGCCGTTGATGCGCTCGCGCCAGGCTTTCGCTCGGACTGTAGTAACGGTGGCTGTACTCACGCAGGTAGCAGTCGCCATTGCCTGTAAATATCTCCAACGATGAGACAATAATCCGCCCTGTCACCGGGCCTTCACTCGAGAAAGGACCGGTATAGTGAATAACTTGGTTATTGCCCGCGTAGAGGCCGTGATGGTCGTAGCCCCATCGGCTTACGACCAGATGGTCACCAGGTTGCATGTCTGCTCCTTTTAGAAAACAAAAAGCCCGATACGAGACCGGGCATAGCGAAGTGGAGTGGGCTCACTCGAAGGTGTAACCGGCATCTCCCCGGTCGGTATGAATGACTACCTCCAGCACCTGACACTGGCGTGTAGCCATGGTGAACATGGCTTGTTTGCCGAACGCCAGTGAAAGCGGGAACACCGGGACATAACCTATCCGATTGCCCTTGGTGTCATATCCCATGGTCTGCTCATGTACTTTGCACTGGCCTCGGTTAACAGTGACTCCCGTGATAGCGAGTTGGTCGTTGCGTGACAGTACACGAAGGACACCAGGTGATTTCTGCAGCTCAAACATCAGTGGGGCTGTAGCCTGTTCAGGCTCAGGCTCAGGCTCAGGCTCAGGCTCAGGCTCAGGCTCCGGAGCCGGAAAGGCACAACCAAAGGCCGCATCCGTAGCGGCAGTTAGCGTCTCTTGTGCCCCTGCTACTGGTAACTCCACGCTCCGGCCATCCTGGGTGATGGCTTGCAGCGACTTGGCTGCGCGCAGCGCGGCCCACATGCCATAGAACGCCTTGCTGTCATTCCCTGCCACCATGCTGGATAGCGGGGGGTAGGTATGGCCATCAATGCGTAGCCAAACGGTTTCAGTAGGTGCTTGGCCTGCTTGGTTGAGTTCGATGCGGCCAAGCTGGCCCATCCGGCACGAGAGATAGAGATAGGTCGCGTCGTCGACCGTTGCCGAATACTCCGTCACCCCCTGACCCCACCCATCGTTCCAGCGGCCATGGTCGCCAAATGCCAGTACGGCAGGTGTCAGTAGTAAGCCCAGCAGAGCAATTATCCATTGATGCATCCCACACTCCTTACACGGCATAGCCGAGGATGTTGTTCATAAAGCCCTGAAAGGCGAAAAAGCCGATCAGCGCCCCGATGGACTGTGGCCCCATCAGCCAAAATATCTTGGCCTTGAAGGTCTCGACAGCGCCGCTGGTCGAGATCCAGTCCGGGTGAGTAAAACGGCGAAACCACTCCCCGATACACATGCCAACGCCAGTGAAGAGTGTGCCGAACACGAAGGTGGCGGTCAGCCCCCAGAATCCGAGCCAAGGGGCTTTGCCGGTCCAGGCGATGTTGATGGTCAGGGCCAGAAAAAGCAGGCCCGCGATAGCAAAGTAACGTTTCATGATGTCTCCTAATCGTGCATAACAAAGACTCCCCAATTGGCGATGGAACGCCAGTGAGGAGCCGTAGCAATGAAAAAGCCCCTGGCCAATCAGATTGGCCAGGGGCAGGGTTGTGGCTATGACTGCTTGATGAAGGTCAGCGGATAGCGCTGGCGTGGCTCATCACGGTAGATGTTGGCCCCTTCGGCATAGTCCAGCAGCTCTGCTTGGAAGGCCGTGCCGTTAAAGGGGGTAGTGATACGCAGCAGATACTGCTCCATGACCCAATCACCGCTCGTTTCGTGACAGGTCACGTTCAGCACCATATCTCCGCCAATCGGTGCAAACAGCAGGTGTTGCTGGACGCTGGTGTCGCTGCGACCCAACTCACACTGCCGAAGTGCGCTGGTATCCCGGTCGGCGGTAAAGCCAAACGGCGCCTGGCCAAAGAGCAACTCAACCAGGGTTGTCACATCTGGTTCGGAGGTGGAGGGTGTGACAGTCCAGCGCAGGGGGGAATTAAAGAGCCCTTGGGCAAAGGTAGGCGAGCTGATTGGCTGGCCATCATCTACGCGGGTGACTTGCATAGCGCTCGGCAGACCGCTTGCTGGTTGCAGTTGGATGGAGGCCTCCAGCTTCATCGGATTGCCCTCAATGACGAACCGGGGCCAAGGCAGCACAAACACAATTTCCCCGGTCACCGGTTGGTAGTGATGTTTCACTTTCAGCGTTTGGGTTGCGTTATCAAACTGCCAATACTGGGTCGAGAACGGGGTGACATTGTCCGCGAACTTTAGGTTCAGGGGTTGCGCGACACCTTCCGGTTGACGCTCGTCCAGCTGGAAGAAGCGGTTTTGGAGGGTAAAGCCGCCAGCTTGTTGCTGGTGGTCCTGCTCAATGTAGGCATCGCTATAACGTCCCCAGCGGGTTGGGTTGTAGTTTTGTAATTCCACCCGCTCGAAGCCGGCTATGCTGTTACCGAGCTTGCTGCCATAACGCCACAGGGGTTGGCTCAGCTTGATGGTCTTATCGCCGTTGTGCTGTTGCAGCTCATCACGGCTTACGTTAAATGGCGACTGGCCCAGGCTGGGGGCGTTGAGGGTGAGGGCGTGCCAGTCGTATTGAGTGATACGCTGAACATCCCCCTGCGCCGTGACGCGTTGGCTACGGGGTTCATGGTAACTGGGCGGCATCTTGTCATTCACCAACCAACTATTAACCTCTTTGGGTTTTTGCCATTCGGTCATGGTGTCGCTGTTGACCCAGGCCCCTTGGGCATCCACGCTCTCCACGATATCCCGCTTTTGCACGAAGGCCACGCAGTGGTCAACGGCGATGTTGTCTGGGTTGGCGCTCCAGCGGGTCATTTCCGCCTGAATGTCGAACCCATCACAATAGGTCAGCTCAGGCCGTGAGCCCGCGCCTTCAGATGCCGGGTCTCCCTCGTTGTAGAACTCTATCGTGTGGTAGCTGTAGAGGCCATCGGCGTCCTGACTAAAGGTGCCCTGACTTGCCTTCTCCCCCCTGAAGCTGGCGTTCCCGTCCTGGCTGTAATCAAATGCCCAGCTAGCCCACTCGCGGTAATGTTTTTGCTCCCAATCTTTAGTGACCTCATTGGTATAGCGCTGCAGTGTCAGCGAGGGGTCAACCCCTCCGTTCTCATCAAGTAACCACTGCGTTCCTTCGGTCTTCGTGGTTTCGATGGCGCCGACGCGCTTACTGTAAAGAACCTCTTGTTGGCGAAGGTGCTGCATGGTTTGCAAGTGGAAACTGTGTGACCACAGGTTGCGCACGTTGACCTGTACCGATGTCCAGCCTTGCGGATTGTTGCTGGCCAACGACTCGGCCAGCTGGGCTTGCAGAGTGTTCGCCTCAAGGAGTTGTTGCTCCCTGGTTGCTGCGACGTCAGCCAGGACTGTGCTGTGTGCATCCCCCGCAGCCAGGTAGTCGCCAAACAGTTTTTGCGCATTGGCCGCCAGGGTTGTTAGCCCCAGTTCGCTTGCAATCTGTTGTTTCTCCTTGGCCGCGATACTGGATTGATACTGGTGTTGGCGCTCTGCCTGATTGGTGCTAATGACCAACTGGTGGGTATAGGGGCTGACAGTAAACTGGGCCCCGTCAAAGTAGCCGAGCATCATGGGCGTCGCCATTGCGTTGCTGATTGAGCGAGCAGCGCGATGTAATGCGCCCGCTGGCTCTGCTGTTGGAGCCACGATGGCCCATGCCTGCCTGGCCGCAGCTTGTTGGGCTTCGGGCAGGGTGAAGGTAAAGCGCCCTTGGCTATCGATGGTTGTTCGTGGGGCGTTGCTGTCACATTGCTGGTCGGCATTGAAATCCAGGCAAATTGTTTGCCCTGCTAGATAGTCCCCAGAGAGGGCGCGACCGGTTAGGGTGATATCGGCGGGAGCACCATTGCCGCCATTATCACTGTTGCTGCCGTCGCTGCCACCGCCGCAGGCACTGAGGACCAAAGCGGCAATTAATGAAAGATGATGATGTTTTTTCATTATTTTTCTTCCTTGGTGTTGAATACGAATCCGATACGCCGGGAGATACCCCGGCATTATTTTTCTGTTGTCCTGAGGATGCGCTGTACGCTGGAGATGCTGATCCCCGTTTGCCTCGCGATCTCGGCCCTGGGTAACCCGCGCTTGGCCAGCGTCAGCACCTCGAGCCCCTTTGCCATCGCGGTGGGCTTGCGGCCCTTGTAGGCTCCGCGCCGCTTGGCAAGCTCAATCCCCTCAGCCTGGCGCTCCAGCATCAGTTCACGCTCGAAGGTGGCGATAGCACCGATCATGGTCAGCATCAACTTGCCGGTCGGGGTCGAGGTGTCGATCCCCAGGTTCACAACGCGCAGGGCCACTTGCCGCTGTTGCAGGTACTCCGAAATTTCCAACAGGTGGCGAGTGTTGCGTGCCAAGCGATCCAGCTTGGCCACCATCACTACGTCCCCCTCATTCACACATTCCAACAGCTGGGCGAGTTGGGGCCGGTCATCGCGGGCTCCGCTCACCTTCTCCTGGAAAATCTTGCTGCACTCGGCCAACGCCTGAAGCTGGGTATCCAGGCTCTGGCCCACAGTGCTCACGCGTGCATAACCTAGCAGTGCCATGGTCTCCTCCCGGTCAATAGGGCAAGGTACACTGACACCCTGGGTCAAAAGCCTCAAAGAGACCTTATTGACCTGAAAAGGGTGGGAAATGGCTGAAAAAGGTGCCTATTTCGTGAGGGTCAATAGGGCTTGATCTATTGACCCCAAACCAGTGATGGGAATAAGCGACGGGCCGTTTTGTGACAGACGTCCCGTCGTGAGGTCGCAGTCGAACGCATCGCTACGAATTGATCTGAAAGGATTTATCACCATACCTACGCAGCGCATCGGCCATACCGGGATCAGGCATGGGATGACGAAGGGTCAGCGCTTTTGCCAAGCTTACTGGTTAGGGGGGAGGAACGAGGACGGGGGCGTGCTGACACCGTGGCCACTGCCATTGACGGTGATGCGGAGGATGCCTCTGGCGTCTCGGCCTTGGGAAAGAACTCCTCCAGTAACATCGGCACCTCTTCATCGATATCCTCAAACTGGCCGTTACGCAGCAACTCGCGCGCGGCCTGCTCCATCTGGTCGATGGCCAAGCCTGCGTCTTGGTCACGCTTGGCAGCCTCCTGTGCCTGTCTGACTGCCTCAGTCAGGTTGGTCTCTTCCCGCAAGGTCAAATCCACGTAGTAGACCGGTGTGCGGTAGGACTGTGTTGTGCTCTTGGCTCGCAACCGCAGAGTGAGCGGCAGGTAGCGGGTATGGCCACCGCTCACAGCCTCCAGGTACTTCAGCCGGGCCGCCAGGGTGCGTACCGAGTTGTAGCCGGTGGTGCGGAAGATAAAGCTGCCCAGCTCATCCCCTTGCCCCTCCACAAACAGGTTCAGTCGTCCGTACAGCTTGCAGCCCTGTTGTCCAGCAAAGGCGCAGCGCTCTGGTCCAGGGCAGCTGACCTCCTCCATGCCTTGTGCCCCCACGCGTCTTGCCACCTCCCCATTACCGACACACAGAGGCCTGCCGGTTTGCCGGTCAAAAGCGCTGTATTCCGCCCGTAGGTTCAGGTCGCTGTCGTTGAACAGCACTCGCACCGGAATGGCGCGGATCTTGGTCTGCTCCTGCCCTTGACCTTTCTTTTGCGATGAGTAGTGTTGATGCAGGGGATGGAGCAACCATCCCCCCTTTTGTTGTATCTGGGTGGTGAGGGTGAAGCTGTCGTCCTTCTCCGGCACCCACTTATCCTGTTTTTGCACCAGCTTGCCGATGCAGATCCGCCCGATCACGGGCGGGGTAATCGCCAGTCCTTTGATCATGGTGTTTGCCTCAGGGGTTGAATGGTGAAACGGCGCACGCCGGGCACCGGTCTGACATAACGGGTGAGCAGGTCGGGATGATCCTGACCGAGCTTATCCAGATCCGGTGCCAGCCGGTCTTTGCTGCGCTTCCAGGTGATCTTGCCGTTGGCAAACAGCCCGGCTGTCGCTTCGCCCAAGGTGGCTTGCAGCCGCTGCTTGAGTTGTGACTCCTGTAGCTCGACCGCTTCTTTCTGCTCACGCAAGCGCAGTAGCTCGCCAAACAGCTGGTTGAACTCGGGGGAATCGGAGAGATCCACCGTCTGGCCATCATCGCGGGGGAAGAGCCAGCTCAGGGCATTGGCGGCATCGCTGGAACCGTCAGGCTCGGGCTGCTGGTCTTGTTGCACCATCAGCCAGAACTGCGCTTCCCGCTCGGTGAGATCCTGGATCTTCTCTTCGTCACGCTCGATACGGTAAATCCGAAAATCCTGGCCGCCGATCAACACTGCCACTTCGGCCCAGGCATGGCCGGTAACGGCCAGTTGATGCAGTACCTGACACTGGTAAGCCACCGGCACACCTTCCTCCCACTGGGGGGCGCTGTGATAGCTGGCGGTCTTGATCTCCAGAATGCCCGGCCCATCGGGATGGCCGACTACCTCCCGGTCGAGGTTGGCGAGCATGAAGGGTTGCTCGGGGTGTTGCAGTACCGCATTGACCCGGCGTACACGAAAGCCGGTGCGTTTGGCATAAACCTGCGCCAAGACCGGTTCCAGCTCGATGCCCCACAGCACCGCTTCCTTGTGGGAGATATCTTCCGGTTCCTTGCGACCGGTCTTTTCCAGCCACAGGCTGAGCGGACATTTGTAGGGGGAGAGCCCCACGGCCACGGCGGCATCGGAGGAACCAATGCCGAGTTTGCGGATAGCGAGCCACTGCTCGCGGGTTAACTGGGTAGTGGAGGCCAGCCGCAGGGCCTGGCCATACTTGGCTTTTGCTTTCATGACTATTCCTTGTTGACGGCATAAATGGCTACGCCCGGATTGGCTTGTGCCAGTCCGGGTGAGTTCGTTATGCGGTTTGAATGGGGAAGAGGAATTACTGCAGCAGGGTGAGGGCTTGATTCAGGGCTTGGGATTTGAGTTGAGCGCCCTGACCAAACCAGGCGGAATCGAGCCGGTGATCTTGGCTGCGAGCACGGCGATGATGGTCCACGTATTCTGTGACCGCATTGACCAGCCCCCAGGCGGTATTGCGGGAACTGGCAAGCTCTGAGCCCATACCAGCGCCCTGATAGAGCTCATGCAGCCGTTGTACCGGCTTGGTGAGGATGATGTTCTCCTCATCGAGCGGTTGTGCCAATAGGTCGCTGAAAAAGCGCAGCGCCTCTTCAGGGGCGACTGGCCGTTGTGCCAGTGCCTTGGTCTGCACCTTGAACTCATCCCAATGAGAGAGCCCTAGCCCAAGCGATTCTTTGACTGCTGCGGCATCGAACTGAGTGGAGTGGGGCACCTTGATTGCGCCGGTAGCGCCGCGCAGTGCCATCTGAAGAGTGTTGTTGCAGACCACCCGCAGAGACGTGAATTGCGCCGTGGTGCAGAGCGTGCCATCGCAGCTGGTTGCCAGCAGCAGATAGGATTTCACCAAGTCACCGCCAGTTAGCTTGAGATCCTGACCGGTCTTGGCCAGTGCCCACAGCTTGCGGCCCCCTTTGAGCGAGCCTGCGGTCTCCAGCTCAAAGCCACCGGCTTCTACCAGATCTTGATAGAAGTGCAGCACCTCGTGGGGCTGTACCACGTTGTAGCGGCTTGAGACCACCGACAGGGGAGCAAGGGTATCGGAGCGATAAAGTACCTTGCTGTCGCTGTAGGGGCGGATATGCAGTGCATCGGAGGCGACGTTAAACATCACGTCGCTCTGCTCGACAGTCCAATCCATCCCGGCAGCCTGTAGCCATATATCGAGGGATTGTTGTGGGGGCAAGACATTGCCAAGGCCATGCCACGGGGTTTGGCCGGTGTAAGCCATGGTGTCGATGAGGTGAGCCATGTGTATCTCCTTAATTTACGGGATCGGTATCCCATATTTGTCAGGGGGTAATATGGGTTTGAGAAATGCTCGAGGTGAGATTCATGGGAAGTATTGCTGACACGCTTGCTCGTAGATAAAGACGCGTTGAAGCTCAGGTAAGGCAAGAACATGCTGTAATGCCTTATCCGTAAAATTTTACAGAAGCACAAATGTATTAGCTGCAAAACCAATAGAAAACGAGCCACTTGGTATCTGACAGTCAATAGGCTGTGATTACCTACCCCGTTAGCTAGGTAGATATAGAATGTAAAGGCTTTGCGTTATCGGACTTCACATCGACTATTTCCCACGCCTTTATCCTTTATGCCGAGAGGCCCGTCGTAACATGATCTCGATTGCTGCTTATAAGGGGCTTTAGTTACAGCTAAACAGCGGGGGGCGTTCCACATCCCATACCTTTGTCTACGCTTACGGTGACGACCCCATGCACCGGGTTCCTCCCTCGTGCAATGCTCTACAGCACAGGTAATCACAGGGGTTTACTAACTTGTATGTAGGTGTTTGGAACCCTAACTTGTGCATTTTTCACTTTAGTTCCGTCCTCAACCGGTTGGGGGAAAAAGCCTGCTGGCGTGATCGAAAAAGTCTCGTTACCCTCCTTCTCATCATCAAACGGGAAGGATACTTACATGTCAAATCACAGCCAAAATAAGCTACTCAGAGTCCGAGAGGTCGCTGAAAAATTGGGTATATCTCGCTCGACCCTATATGACTGGACCAATCCAAAATCCCCTCGGTTCGATAGTACATTCCCTCCCAAGAAAAGGCTGGGAAGAATGGTTGTCGGGTGGATGAGTAATGAGATCGACGCATGGTTGGAGGGGCGCAACAATAGCTGCTGGTCAACACTTAACTTTGAATAGTAACAGCGTAGGCAAAAAGCAAGGCTAGGCTTGCCATATTGAATATGGCCGCCTGTAATTTACAGACGTCAAGAGCAAGAGCGATATGGGTTTATTTGATATCTACCTAATCTCTATACCTGTGTCTATCTAATAGCTGCCCTGCCACACGGCATATATCGGCACCCACAGTGCCGTAATACAACCACACGTTACATACAGGCTGTACTTATTACAGCCATGGGTAAGCTATGCGCATTAAAAGCATGAGGGCCATCTATGAGCGCAGATAAAGCAGCGCGTAAATCGCTGCATGCTATTCCACATAGTTCAGAATGGGAGGATTATCAGGCTGGTCCAGACCTATTGGTTAACACCGCGTTGAAGAGCGCTCAGAAGCTCTCCAAAGCGTTGTTTCATCTCCTGCCTAAAGAGCCAAAGGCTTGGGACCATCGAGAGTTTAAACGCGTTTGTAAGTGGCTAAAGCCTATGCTGGAGGCTTCTACACTGCTAAGGACAATGAGACAGTTCCGACTGCATCCTGACCTGGAAACATTCCTCGGCTACCCTGTTCCTGCGGAATTGGTCGATCTGCTTCGGCTACAGGCTCCGTTGATCCCTGCTGCAAGACAGCGGTTGGAGGCAGGACTCCAAGAGTACGTAACGCTATTACGTGAGAAGCTCAGCACACCGGAGCATCGTAAAGCTGTACACCGCTTTATGCTGGGGCCCAAGAAGAATCGAGCTAGCCTGGTCCGTTATATTGATGCGCTCTTTGAGCGACATCAGAAGCTGCTCGTGCTACGTATTGACTTGCACTATCAGGAGCGGAGACCACTTAGACTCCGTCACTCCCCAGACCAGCTACTCGGCCAGTTTCGCCGACTCCTGAACAACCGAAAGAACAACAGTATCTTTGATGACTTTGTAGGTTATGCGGCTAAGTTGGAGTTTGCTTCTCGTACGGGTTTTCACTTGCACTGCATGTTCATCTACAACGGCTCCGAGAGACGTGAGGATGTTGTTATCGCCCAGCAGATTGGGGACTACTGGTTAGAGCTGACTGGTGAGCAGGGACGTTACTACAACTGCAATTACCGCAAGCGCAGCTACAAGCAGCCTGGGATCGGATTAATCCACTACACGGACGGTAAGCTGCGCAAAAACCTCGAGCTGGCTATCGACTATATGACCAAACCAGAACTGTACATGAAGCCCCCCACCGGGGTGGGGCCGAAAGGGAGCGCAGGTAGAGTATTCTTTCGTGGAGAGCTCCCGAGCAAAACCCAGGCCAAGCCTGGTCGGAAGCGCAGCCGGGTGTATGTCAGCCCCAAGAATCGCCAACTCGGGGAGTCTCTTCGCTTGAGTGAGAGTGCGCTGGAGAATTTGCTAGGTGAGTGATGGGTCGAAAGGAAGCCTCGCCAGGCTTCCTAAGCTAGCAGCCCTTGCCTCCCAGTTCACGTGGTGTCTCTCATGGGGCCAAGAGAGTGCCATTCACCAAAACCAAGGGGCGGTACCTGCGCAGATAGCTAATCCAGATCCCAGTATTCGCTGGACTGTTTCGTCGCCGGAATATGCTCTTTGATAGCCTGTGAGGCTTTTATGCTCATCGGGCCGACCGAGAAGCTATCCAACCATGCACAGAACTCAGCTTCAGAACGCACAGTTGGCGGTGGGCGGGCGGTATCTTTTTGTTTAAAGTCGTAATGTAAAATGCCACCAGGCTTGAGCCATTTCCGAAGGTTTTTTTCCGTTCTATTCAATAGCTCTTTGTCGTTTTTCGGTGGTGGTGGAAAATCCCAGACCAACTTGCCTTCCTGAATCTCAAGCATCAATTGATCACGAATGACCCTGGCTGCATATTTGGCATCTCCGTTCCACCCTCTCAAGCCTCCTTCTGTGGTCTTACCACTGGGTTGCAGTTCTATAAGCAATTCTCGGGCTCGTGCTTTAACCCCGGCTAGTTTGATACTTCCCCGTTTAGCCTGTGCTTGTTTGCTAAGTGAGAGGAAGTAAAAAGCTGTATCGACAACACCGATGTAATAGCTGGCTTGGGTCAGATTGCCCCATGCTTGCTCATACCGCTGTTGCCGGAAGTCTAAGTAGGCAAGTCGTAGATATAGGCGAGCAGGCATCAGGATCTTAGGGGAAGTTACATAGTGCCCCTTTTCTGATTCAAACGGAGGTAAGTCAGTTGGCTTAGGCGCTTCACCGTGAATTTGCCAAGCACTTAGCCGCCGTTCGTTACGAAGAAGAACGCTACAGATCTTCGCCGTTTGCAGTAAGTCGGTTCGGGAAACAAACCCAAACTTGAGCAACTTGTTTTTTAGACCATGTGCCGCACCATGTAGGTGTTTGAGCTTATCGCGAAGTTTAGTGTCATCACGGTTGGTCGTTTCCATGTGTGTTCCCAGTTGGTACTACATGCTCTACTGAGTACCACACCGAAAACGGACAGTTAAGTCCGAGTTGTGCAAGTGTGAGCCTCGTCTCCTAAGTTCTCCAGAATCACCGGAGCTGAGCTTGGTCCCACTCGGAACGCCACCCGCGGACTGAGGATCACGTGATAGATAGACTGACCTCGCCCCAGTAGACGATCCTGCCCTAGAACGGCTGGGGCGTGTCTAGATCACTGGTGGCGATTCAACCCGCCATTGTTGGTGGTATCCATGTCAGCGCCGAGCCGATTCTGGATGCGGCATCTATATGCTCTGACCACCAGACCATCATTTCTCGGCGACGTTCCAGATAATCCGTGCGGTTGTATGCGCTACGTACTTCGTCTTTGTCAGAGTGCGCTAAGGCGGATTCTATAACGTCTCGATCAAATCCTCTCTCGTTAAGGGTCGTGCTGCCCAAAGCTCGCAGGCCGTGAGCGACCAAGGTCCCTTCATACCCCATTCGTTTCAAGGCCGCATTAGCCGTTTGCTCGTTGGTGTGCGTTTTGGGATTACGGATACCAGGGAAGATAAATTCACGATGGCCGCTGATTGGTCGCATGAGTTCCAGATAGGCAAGGGTCTGTGGTGTTAAGGGGACGTCATGCCCTCTGCGCTTCTTCATTCGCTCCGGTGGGATCCGCCAGAGTTTCTTTTCCATATCGATCTCTGCCCACCGAGCTCCGGCCGCCTCGCTGGGGCGAGCCAAGGTATGCAGGCTCCATTCGATGAGACAGCGGGTCTGCAAATTGATACTTGCCTTGGAAAGCCGGTTCATCAGTTCAGGTAACTGGTTGGGGTTAATGCTGGGCATGTGCTGTTTGGCTGGACGCTGAAATACCTTGCTGATCCCCGAGCAAGGGTTGGCGTCGATCAGACCAGAGTTAACAGCAAAGGTCATGATCTCGTTCACCCGTTGCGTGAGGCGACGCACGGTTTCGAGTTTTCCAGCAGCGGCGATAGGCTCGATGATCTTGATGGCTCGCTGTGCCTTTATTTCCATCACGGGCACTGTGCCTATCTCGGGGAACAGGTACATTTCGAGCGAGCGCCAGAGATCTTCGGCATAGGCTGGGGTGACGGAAGGGCGTTTGACATCAAACCAGCGCTTGGCGACAGCCTCAAAAGTATGCTCGCTCAGCGATAACGCGGCGGAGACCTGCTCATCACGATGGTGTTGGGGATCGATGTTTTGTTGCAGCAACATTTTCGCTTCGGAGCGCTTCTCTCTCGCGTCAGCCAACGACATCTCCGGCCAAGAGCCGAAGCTGATCATATTTCGTTGCTTAGTGAGAGGGCGGTAGTAGCGCAGGCGCCACAACTTGGAACCATTGGGCTTGATGACAAGCTCCAGGCCAGCTCCGTCGCAGAGGGTGTATTCCTTCTCCTTGGGCTTGGCTGCTTTGATCTCGGTTGGGGACAAGGGGCGAGTGATACGAGGCATAGGCATACGCTCCGGAAGGCATACAAAACGATATGCCTAACGATATGCCTAAAAGGACTGGATGGCAACGCACCCCATTGGACAGCATAAGACAACAAAAAACCCGCAAAGCCTTACGCCGTGCGGGTTTCTTGGACTTCGTTGGTCACTGTTGGACCGGTATTTGGTGGAGCTGGGGGGATTTGAACCCCCGTCCAAAATTACTACATCCTCGGTACTACATGCTTAGTCACTCTTTACATTCGCCAACACGCTGCGGAGAGACACGCCACGTACTGACTAGCTCGATTGGTTTTAATGCTTCCGCCCCGAGCAGGACTTCCACACGATCCTGTGAAGGATGACCTTCCGATTCCCTAGGACACAGGCAAGCTAGGGTAGAAGGGCTCAGCGCAGGTTATTAAGCTGCGAGTGCGTAGTTTTCGTCGTTTGCGACTATTTTTTTGCGGTTTATTAACGAGGCCTACCGCACCTCGGCATGCACCTTGGGTTTCGTGAATCTTGTCGAATCCAGAATCAGCCCCAAGTTGTCCATTGGGATTGTACGCAAAAAACCAGCCATGGCAAGGCGTTGGCGGACAATGAACTGAATTGACGTTGTGTTTGCTGATTTAATGGTCGTTATTGCTAATCAGGGCTGGGGGGAGTTGAATCCCGACCAAGACGGCGGGCCATACAAAGCAACACGCCGGACCCATGGGCCCGGCGTGACGGTGCGCTTGATTCTTGGCTTATTGCCTTGAGATCAGCCCAAGCGCTTGTTTTTCATGATGCGCGACTTCTCGCGATCCCACTCACGAGCCTTGGTGTCTTCGCGCTTGTCGTGCTCTTTCTTGCCTTTCACCAGGCCGATTTCCACCTTGACCCAGCACTCTTTCCAGTAGAGTGCCAAGGGCACTATGGTGTAACCCTGGCGAGCGGTCAGGCTCTCGAGCCGATCGATCTCGCGGCGGCTGAGCAGCAGCTTGCGGGTGCGAGTCGGATCGCATACCACATGGCTGGAGGCGGCATTGAGCGGCAGGAAGCTTGCGCCAAACAAGAAGGCCTCTCCCTGCAAGAAGATGACATAGGCTTCGCTGATGTTGGCCTTGCCTGCCCGCAGGGATTTGACTTCCCACCCTTGCAGCGCCAGACCGGCTTCTACTTTTTCTTCGATGAAGTATTCGTGGCGCGCGGCTCTATTGAGGGCAATAGTGCTGGACCCGGCTTTGTTTTTACTGTTGTTTTTGCTCATGACGGGCGCCTTCGGCGATGACTTGGAAGCCGCATTATACGTGGGTGGCGGCGGCTGTAAAACGCGCAACCGCTCGAATGATGACTTTATGAGCAGTTCCGGGGTGATTTTGGCTGGCAAGGTGATTTATAGGGGGAGTGAGGGCGGCGCTAAAACGCACAATTGCTCGAGTGACGGTTTTATGAGCAGTTTCGGCGGTGATTTTCGGCGATATGGTGATAAAATCCCGGAGATTGGATGAGGAAACCCCATGCCCCGTATTACCCGTAGTGCCCTGGTGATGTTCAGTGCCGAGCAGATGTTCCGGCTGGTCAATGATGTGGATGCGTATCCCGAATTTCTGCCGGGCTGTGTCGGCAGCCGCGTGCATGAGAGTGGCGAGGACTTTATGACCGCCTCCGTGGATGTGGCCAAGGCGGGTATCGCCAAGACCTTCACCACCCGCAACCAACTCGATGCCAATCGCCAGATCAAGATGGAGCTGGTCGATGGTCCATTTCGCAAGCTGGCGGGCTGGTGGACCTTCACCCCGCTGGACGTGGATGCCTGCAAGGTGGAGTTCGATCTCGATTTTGAATTTACCTCCAAGCTGATTGAGCTGGCATTCGGACAGATCTTCCGCGATCTGGTGGGCTCCATGGTGCTGGCGTTCTCCCAGCGCGCCAAGGTGGTGTACGGTGTCTGAGCCGCTGAATGTGACGCTGCGCTACCTCCTGTCGGGCCATGGGGCTTGGGCTCACACCGGGCTGCCGGTGCTCTCTCACCGCGACAGGGAGCCTCAAGATGCCTGATGCGCTCAATATTGAAGTGGTCTACGCCCTGCCGGACAGACAGACGGTGCTGGCGTTGCGGGTAGGGGCCGGTACAAGCGTGCAGGCCGCCATCGAGCAGTCGGGTATCCTGGCCAAGCACCCGGAGATAGACCTGGCGGTCAACAAGCTGGGCATCTATAGCCGCTTGGCCAAGGGCTCGGATCTGCTGCAGGACGGCGATCGCATCGAGATCTACCGACCGCTCACCGCCGATCCCAAAGAGATGCGCAAGAAGCGGGCCGAAAAGGCCAAAGAGGAGGGGCGAGCCGATGTGGTGACGGGGGGCCGTCCCGATGTGCACCGCAAGCAGGACGATGGTGAATCAAGCTGATCTGGGTGAATCAACCTGCATGTTAAAGGCGCCTCGGCGCTTTTTTGACGGCCATTTTACCGCGAACAGGCGGGATGGATGCACATCCGCGCGGGATTCATATTACCTGCAACCGCTCGTTTTCCACCGTCTCACCCCCCGCCTCCTGGCTGGCGAGGGCTATCATGGCGTGGGCTACCTGACTTGCCTCGATGGCGCGCCAGCGTCTGAAGCGTCCTCGCAGCAGCGGCTTGACCAGCGGGTAGAGGCTTTGGATGATTTGTTCGGACTTGCGGGGCGGCTGGCGATCGCCGAGCAGCATGGCGGGGCGGACGATGGCGAGCCGCTGCCACTCCTGAGCCAGCAAGGCCTGTTCCATCTCGCCTTTGGTGCGGGGATAGAGGGCAGGAGAGCGGGGATTGGCCCCCAGGCTCGAGACGACGATCAGCCGCTGGCAACCATGGCGGCGGGCGAGGGCGGCGAAGGCCAGCACATAGTCATGGTCGACCCGGCGAAACGCCGCATCGGAGCCAGCCTCCTTGCGGGTGGTGCCGAGACAGCAGAAGGCACTGTCCATGGGGGTAGGTAGCACAACCTCGTTCAGTCCCTCGAAGTCTACCGGCAGCCAGTGCCGACCGGGCAGGGCCTCTCCCGCCTTGCGGCACAGCAGGGTCAGTGAATGGCTGGGGTCGAGTTGGCGCAGCAGTTCCCGTCCAATCAAACCGGTCGCGCCCGCTATCAGGATGTGACTCAGGATGACCTCCTCAGGGTACTGAACGTGAGCCCTTGCCAATCACTGCGCGGGTTGGCGGCTCCTGTCATCGGGAGAGGGCTCATGTTTTTCCTTCCTGGCAGATAAAACAAAACCGGCCTTGGCCGGTTTTGGTGGATATCAGAGCGGGGTGGTGAAGGCCGCAGGTAACGGGAAGTCACCGCTCGCCGTGGCCAGCCGGTCGCCGACAAACTTGACGGTCAGCTCCTTGCGCTCCTTGTCACCTCGGCCCGGTTGGAACTCATACAGGTAATACCAGGTGTCGGGATCGAAGCTGTCGCGCATCATGGGGGAGCCCAGCACGAACTCGACCTGCTCGCGGCTCATGCCTTGGCGCAGTTTGTCGACCTGCTTTTGTTCTACATAGTTGCCCTGAGGAATATCGATGCGATAAACCAGGCTGCAACCAGAGAGAGTGAGAGCGGTCAGTGCCGCGGCAATCAGGTGTTTCATCCGCATAACGAGTTCAGATCATCCATTCAAGTCTTTTTAAGCTCGGCAAATCATACCCACTCCCTTGGCGGAAGTAAAAAGCCATTGATCCATCAGCCAATAAAAAGGGTCGGCAGGCGCCCCTTTCTGCCAACTGATGTGTTGCATGGGGGCGACAGAGGGCGAGGCCACTCTGCGTGGCGCGCCTGTCGTGGGTTGGCACTGCCGCAGATCTCTTTCAAGGGGGCTAATTTCTACCTCGCGTTCTGGACCTGGATGCAGGGTGGCAGACAGGGGCGTGACAGGGATTGGCAACGCCATGTTTCCAGATCGCAATGGAAAACGTTTTTCAAGTAATTCATTAAGTTAGCAAACGTTTTGCGCCAAAAATGTCACTGTCAATGCAAGGAAGTGTGAGTTGCTTCAAGGAATTGGAAAGCGCTTTCGACCATAGTTGGCGCCTCCCCAGTGAGGGGAGTGAAGGATGTGAAAGTCCCATTAAAGAATCATCTTAACGTGCGCCCTGACCATGTCGGCCGGGAGCAACCAGGAGTCCGCTATGTCTGATGTTTTCCACTTAGGGTTGAAGAAGGCCGATCTGCAAGGTGCCACCCTGGCGATTGTTCCTGGCGATCCCGAGCGCGTGAAGCGTATCGCTGAGCTGCTGGATAATCCTGTGTTCCTGGCAAGTCACCGTGAATTCACCACCTGGCGTGGCGAGATGGGCGGTACTGCCGTGATCATCTGCTCTACCGGTATCGGCGGCCCGTCCACCTCCATCGCGGTGGAAGAGCTGGCCCAGCTGGGTATCACTACCTTCCTGCGCATCGGCACCACAGGCGCCATACAGCCGCACCTGAACGTGGGCGACGTGATAGTGACTACAGGTTCCGTGCGCCTTGACGGTGCCAGCCTGCACTTCGCACCCATGGAGTTCCCGGCCGTGGCCGACTTCGACTGCACCACTGCACTGGTCAACACTGCCAAAGAGATGGGCTCCAAGCTGCATGTGGGGGTGACCGCCTCTTCCGACACCTTCTACCCGGGTCAGGAGCGTTACGACACCGTATCCGGCCGCGTAGTGAGTCGTTTCCAGGGTTCCATGAAAGAGTGGCAAGCCATGGGCGTGCTGAACTATGAGATGGAATCTGCAACGCTGCTGACCATGTGCGCCAGCCAGGGGCTGCGTGCTGGCATGGTTGCTGGCGTCATCGTCAACCGCACTCAGCAAGAGATCCCGAGTGCTGCCACCATGGCAAAAACCGAATCTGATGCCATCAAGATCGTGCTGGGCGCTGCCCGCAAGCTGATCTGATAGCACCTCTTGTTATCAAGAGGACCGAGTGGGGGTGGGGGCCGTTGCGAAAGCACGGCCCCTATCTTTTTATGGGAATTGATAGCCGAGCGCCTTGAGGGAATATCTCGGCTTTGGCGAGAACAGGTTTAGAAAGGGCAGTCGCAGACCGCGTTTATGCGCTCATTAGTGAGGGGGTGATTGAAGCTGAGGCGATGGGCATGGAGCATCAGGCGCCCGGCAAGGGCATGTGCGGTGCCGCCGTAGAGATCGCAGCCCAGCATGGGATAACCCAGTTGCTGACTGTGAATGCGCAGCTGATGGGTGCGACCCGACTCCGGGTGCAAGGCAACCCGACTGATGGGGATCATGGCCCGCTCGCCATGGGGCCAATACTCTCGGGCCAGCACCCGATAGCGGGAGCGGGCCGGTTTCCCTTCCTGGGCGCAGATCTTCATCAAGGGAAACTGGGCCGGATCCTTGGCAATGGGAAAGTCCATCACCCCTTCATCCTCGACCAGATGACCCTGGAGCAGCGCCAGATAACCCTTCTCGACGGTGCGTTCACTGAACTGGCGGCAGAGTGCGGCATTGACGACCTTGTTGAGTGCAACCAGCATGAGCCCCGATGTCCCAAAATCGAGGCGATGAACCAGGGTGCAGCCGGGAAAATCCTGCACCAGTCGATAGTGAACCGAGTCGAGGTTTTGCGCATTCTTGCCGGAGAGACTGAGCAAGCCGGAGGGCTTGTCGATCAGCAGCAACGCCTGGTCCCGATAGAGGATGCGGATCTCTCCCTGACAGGGCGGGGCGATGAAGTTGTCGATGATGGCGGGGTTGGGCATAGGCTGGCGGGGCGGCTTGGTTCGAAAGGGATGGGCGGGCATGATACACCCAGGTGTCCGGCTTGGCACGGCTTGTGGTCGGGAGCCTGATAACAGGGATGCGTCTGATCCTGACCCAGAGGGGGGCTGCGACGAATGCTGCCATGGATTCTGTGACTGGAGCGCGGGATCCTGCGACCCTGAGTTGCTAAGGTAGGAAAGGAGTGGGCCCGGGTTGAGCCTATGGGGCTGAGATTGGATTGAGGAGGGCAGTGATGGACAAGGTGCCAATGATATTACTGCTCTGCCTGCCGCTCGCTGGTTGCAGCAGCCCGTTTGAGCGATTGTGGGCCGGGGTGGCCGAGTGTCACCTCGATAGCCTCTATCTCGATGCCAATAGCCTCAAGCCGGGTAATGCCGAACTCGCTCATTTTACGCCCTACAAGGTGGCCAATGGCTTTGCCTGGTATCGCACGCGGGAGACCCTGGGGGAGGTGCCCATCAGCGGCTTTCTGATCCCGACCTCGACCTTTGAGGTGCATGCCCTCTTCATCGATGCGCCCATCGCCAATGCCCGCCACCTCATGGTGGCGCGCTATGGCAATGATTTTTCTGACGAGGCCAGACACAATGCTGGCGAGGCGCCTCTCTTGCTGCGCGACCCCAATAATCCCAAGCAATCCATTCTCGATTGCACGCGGGATGAGAGTGGGGAAACGACGCCGGATGAGCCTTTGACTGAGTAGGACCAGGATGAGCGGCGCTCTTTAGCCAGGGAGGCTACACCGAAGGGAGGTGTCGCGGATCAGGGATAGCCCAGGATCTGCTTTATCTCGTCAATGTGGGCCGCGACCCAGACGGGATTGATGGGACCCCAGTCACTGATCCGGTAATGGCCCTGCTGATGACGGGCCCCCGGGGTTTGCTCGAACTCGCACAGCAGATCCAGTTCGGCCAGGGCGCAGAGGGTGTCCTGGGCGGTGCGTCTGGGCATGCCAGTGGCGGCCATGATGGCCACCACTGTGTCTGTGCCGGTCGCTATCAGATGAGCAAGATAGAGACGACGATAGAAGCTGGTGCGGGTCTTGCTGGCACCTGTGGCTCCCTCTTTACTCATATCTCATCCTCTACGCGCTCGAAGTAGCGCCACAACGCGAGGGCGGATTTACCGATAGCCAAGGCCCAGATCCCGAACCAGAACCAGCGGAAGAAGCTCCAGCTGGAGGCGTTGGCGTCGGTGGTGGTCTTGATCTTGGTGACGTTCGGGAACATGGAGAACATGTTCACCCGCCAGCCGTAAGAGGTGATGATGGCCAGTTTCTTCTCGAACTCCATGGATTTGGCCTTGGCCTGAACATCGGCGGCATCAAACTTGAAGTAGAAGGGGAAGCCCCAGCCGGTATCTTCATTGCGAAACACCCGGATCTTCTCGCCGGGGCGCTCGGTATAGATGTAATACACATCCGTGGTCGGGCCATCAGCCGGGTTGTTTTTGCTGATGGGGCCATCCTTGTCGGTGCGCTTCACCTCGACCCCCGTGATGGTGGCGATGGTGTGCTCAGGCAAGTAGTAATCGAGCCAGGTGGCGGACAGCAGGGCGATGAGCCCCAGGATGATGAAGGCGGGCTTCCTGAACTTCAGATTCATAATGCTCTCATAAGCGGGGCGTTGGCGTGCCTCTACCATACCGATATTTGCCGGTCAGGCACAGCCCCCAATGAAGCCAATATGTAAAAAGGCCGTTTTAAACAATGACGAAAGGGGGCCTGGATCGGGCGAGAGGCCCGCAGGCGGGGCCTCAGTCTGGGCATGGAAAGCGGGTATCACAACTGGAACTGGGCCAGATGCTTGCGCTGCTGTTCGGCGAGCTGTGACAGCTCGTGACTGGCGGCTGCGCTCTGGCTGATACCGGCGGCACTCTGGTGCACTATCTCGTAGATGTTGGTGATGTTGCGGTTGATGTCTGCGGTGACGCAGGACTGCTCTTCGGCGGCAGTGGCCACCTGGGCATTGGCGCCGTTGATCTGGGTGACCGCCTCTGTGATGCCCCCCAGCAGATCGTGCACTTCGGCGGAGAGGCGCTGATTGTGCTCAAGGATGGTGAGGGTCTCCTGAACGCCGTTGTTGGCGGACTGGGACTGGCTCTGCAACTGCTCGATGATCCCCTGGATCTCCTTGGTGGAGTCCTGGGTGCGGGCCGCCAGCAGGCGCACCTCGTCGGCGACCACCGCGAAGCCGCGACCGGTTTCCCCGGCGCGGGCGGCCTCGATGGCGGCGTTGAGCGCCAGCAGGTTGGTCTGCTCCGAGATGCTCTGAATCACCTCAGTCACCTTGCCTATCTGCTCGGACTGGGACTTGAGGCGCGCCACCACGCTGGCGGCGCTCTCCAGACTGCCCGCCATGCGGCTGTTGGCCTGGATGCTCTTGGCAAACAGGGCCAGCCCCTGTTCGACCCGGCGGTGGGCGTCCCGTGCCAGCTCGTCGGCCAGGGCGGCATTGTGGTTGACGTTGTCGGCGGTGCTGGCCAGTTCGGTGACGGCGGAGGCGACCTGTTCGGTCTCGCTGCGCTGCTGCTGGGCGTTGGCCTCGGACTGGGTCATGACGGCGGCCAGCTCGGTGGCGGCGGAGGCCACGTTGCCGCTGATGCCGGTCAGGGCATGGATAGTGCTGCCCAGCTGGCTCAGGGTCTGGTTGATATCCTTGGCCAGCTGGCCCAGCTCATTATTGCCCTCGGATCTGGCGCGCACGTTGAAGCGCCCCTGAGCGACGGCGTGCATCACCTCCTGCAACTGGCCGATGGGCTGGACGATGCGGCCGGAGAGCCACCAACCACCGCAGAGCGCTGCGAGTAGCGTGGCTGCCATCATCAGCAGGGTTTGCAGCAAGGTGGCGCGATAGTGGGCCTGCTCCAGGGCGATCTCCTGCTGAGTCAGCTGGTTGATGTGGGCCGACAGGGTGTCTATCTGCCTGATCAGCTGCTCCCCCAGCTCGCGAAAGCGCAGCCGGGCCTGCTCATCGGCGGCGGGATCGCCGCCCCCCTGGAATCGCTGGGACAGCAGCGGCAGCATGGTGCTGCGGGTGTGGGCCAAGTAGTCTTGCAGGGCGGCGGCCACCTGGCGGTTGTCCTGCTCGGTGCCGGGGATGACCAGTCGGGACAATATGGTCCCTAGCTCCTGCTCGGCGGCAGTGAGGATGGCGGGCAGCTCGGCGAAGCGGGCCTGATCGTAGAGGCCGTAGATGGCGTTGGTGCGTAGCCGGTAGCTGGTGTGGATCAGGGCGGCGATATCATCCTTGTGGCGGGTGACGCTGGTGGTCGTTTCGTTCATGTTCATGATGGCGCCGTCTATCGCCTGTTTGCTGACGACGGCCATCAGGATCATCAAGAGGCTGGCAAACAGGAGGGGGATGAGCACTTGCAGACGGATAGACAGGTTATTCAATGACATGAAAGTTCCTAACCCTAAAGAGGTGTGAGGCGGCATCTTACACAGGCGCGACAACGCTTGTCACAAGGTTTTTAATGCTGAAATCTTGCTGAAGGAAATGATTTTCTTGTGTTAAAAGAGTGTGATAGGCAAGATCCTTTGCTTATTACCATGGAGGTGTAGTGTGTCTGACTGGTTCGATCCGGCCATCTTGGCCCTGTTTATTCCCACGTTTTTCTTCGTTTCCGTGACCCCCGGCATGTGCATGACCCTGGCGATGACCCTTGGCATGAGCCTGGGGGTACGCCGTACCCTGCACATGATGTGGGGTGAGCTGATTGGGGTCGGCCTGGTCTCGGTGTTGTCTGTGGTCGGGGTGGCGGCCGTGATGCTCAATTATCCGAGTCTCTTCTCCGCGTTCAAATACGTGGGGGGAGCCTATCTGATCTGGCTCGGCATCCAGATGTGGCAAGCCAAGGGCAAGATGGCCATCCCGGCCGATCTCTCCACCGTGCAGGAGACACGCCCGCTCACCCTGGCGATGCAGGGTTTCGTCACTGCCATTGCCAATCCCAAGGGGTGGGCCTTCATGGTCTCCCTGCTGCCTCCCTTCATCAATGCCGCCAAGCCAATGACACCGCAGATAGGTGCCCTGGTGGCGCTGATCCTGGTTATCGAGTTCTCCTGCCTGATGCTCTATGCGAGTGGCGGTCGCACCCTGCGTCACTTCCTCGCCAAGAGCGGCAACGTGGCGCTGATGAACCGCATCGCGGGCACCCTGATGATTGGGGTCGGGCTCTGGCTGGCCCTGGGCTGAGTCACTCATTTGCCAGCTAGCAAAATGCCCCCCTCTTTGGGAAAGAGGGGGGCATTTTTATGGGCGCTCACGGCTCAGAGAGTACGGCGCTTGAGGCGATTGACCCAGGGATTGGCGCTGATGCCGTGCAGTATCACGCTGAGCAATATGGTGCAGAGCACCGTCTTGATGATGGGATCCTGACCGAGCAGGGCGGGTTTGTTCTGCAGTACCATGACGGCAAAGACGATGCTGGCCAGACCGCGGGGGCCGAACCAGCCGACAAACAGCTTGAGCTCGAGTGTGAGGCCGGTGCCCAGCAAGCAGATCCACACTGGCAGCATGCGCAGCAAGGTGAGGCTGGCCAGGGCATAGAGCCAGTATTGCCATTCGAGCAGGCTGCCCATGATGGGCAGCATGGTGGCGCCAAATACCATCCAGATCACCACGGAGAGCAAGTCACCATACCCCTCGCAGCTGTCGAGATACTCGTGCTTGTGTTCGCCAAACCGGTAGCCTATCAGCAGACCGGCGACGAAGGCGGCGATGAAGCCGCTGCCTCCCAGGGTCTGGGCCAGGGCGAAACTGAGCAGGGCCAGACCCGGCAGGGTAAGCTGGCGCCAGAGCGGCAACTGCCAGCCATTGAGGTAGGAGAGCTTGAGCAGCCAGAGGGTAAAATGGCTGAGCCCCAGCGCGACGGCCACGCCTATGCCAATCTCCTCGAGCATCAGGCTGAGCGCCAGGGCGCCGGTACCCTGGTGCTGCTCGGTCGGGGCGATCAACGCCAATAGCAGCAGGATCACCGGTACGCAGATGCCATCATTGAGTCCGCTCTCCTGATTGAGCCCCTCCCGTATCGGGGCGGGCACGGCAGGATTGCTGACCACGGCCTGGCCGAGGGCGGCATCGGTCGGGGTCAGTATGGTGGCGAGGATGGCAAGTTCGAGCAGGGGAAGATCGGGAAAGAGCCAACGGCCGAACAGGGCGCCGCCGACCAGGGTCAGGGGCAGGCCAATCAGCAGCAAGCGGATCGGCAGGCGACGGTTGGCTTTCAGCACCTGCCAATCGGTATTGGCGGCATCGCTGAACAGCACTATCACCAGGGTCAGTTCGGCCAGCAGCTTGATCCCCTCGTTGTCTATCTCCAGGGTGAACAGCTTGAGACCGCCGGGGCCAAGCAGGGCCCCCGCCAGCAGGAACAGCAAGGGGCCATTGATGAGTTTGGATTCGAAGCGGCCAGCTATCAGGCTGTAGACCAGCAAGAAAGCGGCGATGATGGTCAGATTCTGGTAGATGAGGCTCGCCTCCATGGGGTCAGTCGGTCAGGCAGTCTGGGTCGAACACGAACTCGCCGTCCAGCCAGCGCACTATCTCATCGACGCAGGCTTGATCTCGGAACGGCAGATAGCGGGCCCGTAGCCGGGTGATCTGTTCCGGGTCGAGCTGGGCCAGGCCTATGTCTTGAAACAGTGGCAAGTCGGCCTGGATCATGGCCGAGATCTGCGGGCCACAGGTGGCATTGAGGGAGGCGTGCAGCGCCTTGTCCGGATCATACTGCTTGCCGAGCCGATAGCTCATCGGCAGCGTCGCCAGCGGCAAGGCCGAGAGTGCCGCCTGCTTCATGGGGTTGACGCCGTGGCCGGAGGTGAGCTCCAGCAGGTCGGCTGGCCTGTGCTCGAAGGCGCGCAGATACAGGTAGCTGCTCGCCTTGCTGCCATCATTGACCGGGTAGTTATCCCACAGGAAAGGCTTGCGACCGAGCAGCTCGCTGACCTGCTTGAGGTGCGAGGCTGGGTATTCGCTTGAGCACACTTTCTGGCCTGTCCAGAAGATATCGAAACGCTGATCCAGCCCCTTGCCTATGTCTTCTAGATAGTTGGCCGGCATGGCGCCAAACACCTTCTCCAGCACGGGATCGGTCGAGTAGTAGCTGGGGCAGAACAGCAGGCGACGGGACTGGCTGTGGGCGGCGATGTCATGGGCAATCTTGATCTGCAAGGGGGCGAGCTCAGGGCTGTCACCCACCATGTCGTCAAACAGCACCGCCAGTATGTCCGGGGCCAGCACGTCGTCGATGACCCTGAGCTTCTCGAGCAGGGCTGGACGTTGACGCTCGTAGTCGTGATGGGCGCCCATGGGACTTAAGCCCACACCAAAGGCCAGACCGTTGGCGCGACACTGCTCGGCAAACTGGCGCAGGGCGTTGAGGTGCGCCTCTGGCCAGGGCAGTGCCCAGTGCTTGCGCAGATAACCGTCATCCTTGGGGGCATACAGATAAAAACCATAGCCGTGGCGAGGTAGCCACTGGGCGTAGTGGGCGCGAGCGGCCCAGCTCCAGCCTTTGCCAAAGAAGCCCTCGATGAGACCGAGGTGGGGGTTAGGCGCGCCAGCGCCCGACATCAGGCTGTGCTCAGACATAGTGTTGCTCCATCAGGTGGCCGTCAGACCGGGTCTTCATCGAGGAAGCGCACGCCTATCTTGCGGGCCTCATCCCCATCCATTTCTGCTACGGTCCAGATCATGCCTTGCCATGGGTATTGGTCACCCACCACCAGATTATCGCCCAATCGGCCGGCAAGGAAGAGGCCAAGGCTCTGATTGGGATCCTCCAGTTCGGCGAGATCCAGCCCGTAGATAGGGGCCAGATCCACCAAGCGGGCCGACGCCTCCAGCAGGAAGTCACCGAAGAAGCGCGGTCCCAGATCCTGCTCCGGGGCCTGGCTGAACAGCTGACCCAGGGCGGTCAAGTCATGTTCATGGCCAATGACGCAGAGAACATCGTCGGCCTGCAGCCGGGTACTGCCCGAGGGGTGGAGCAGGTCCTGGCCGCGAAACAGGGCGCAGACCCGGGTACCGGTTGGCATCTTGAGGTCGCGCAGGGGCGAACCTATGCACCACTTATCCGAGCCGAGTCGGTAGACGAAGGTCTCCCACTGGCTGTCGACATCAATCTCCAGGCCGGAGCGATTGATGGGGGAGGGTGGCACCGGCACCTCTACCCGCGCCAGGCGCGAGGCCAGTGGCAGCGAGCTGCCCTGCAAGATGAGGGAGACCAGTACCACGAAGAAGGCGACATTGAAGTAGAGCTGGGCATTGGGCAAACCCGCCATCATGGGGAACACCGCCAAGATGATGGGCACGGCGCCACGCAGTCCCACCCAGGAGATGAACCAGCGCTCCCGGGGGGCAAAGTTCTTGAACGGCAGCAGGCCAATCCAGACCGAGAGCGGGCGGGCAAACAGTATCATCCACATGGCCAGTGCCAGGCCCGGCAGGGCGATGGGCATCAGGTTGCTCGGGGTGGCGAGCAGGCCCAGCACCAGGAACATGCCTATCTGGCTGAGCCAGGTCAGGCCGTCCAGCACGGACAGCGTGGTGCTGCGGCTGCGGATCACCCGGTTGCCGAGCAGCAGGCCGGTGAGATAGATGGCGAGAATGCCACTGCCCCCCACCGCCGTGGTGATGGCAAAGATCAGCAGGCCGCCGCTGACGGTCAGCAGCGGGTAGAGTCCGGGTGCCAGCTTGGCGCTGTTGATAAGCTTCCACAGCAGCCAGCCTGCCCCCAGGCCAATGCCGGCGCCCAGGCCAAACTGTTGCAGCAGCTTGAACAGGAAGGACCAATCCAGTCCCTGCTGGCCGGTGGCCAGGATCTCGATCAGGGTGATGGTGAGAAACACCGCCATGGGATCGTTGCTGCCCGACTCTATCTCCAGGGTGGCGCCGACCCGCTCGTTGAGACTGCGCCCGCCAAGCAGAGAGAAAACGGCCGCCGCATCGGTGGAGCCGACGATGGCGCCGATCAGCATCCCCTGCAGCAAGCTGAGATCAAACAGCCAGGCGGCCATCAAGCCGGTCAGGCCTGTGGTGATGGCGACCCCGAATGTTGCAAGGGATAGGGCGGGCCAGAGGGCAACCCGGAATGAAGAGACTCGGGTGCGCATGCCGCCGTCGAGTAAAATAATGGCGAGTGCCAGGTTGCCGACCAGGTAGGCGACCGAGTAGTCGGCAAAATGAATGCCCCCCGGGCCATCTTCCCCAGCCAGCATGCCGACCGCGAGGAATATTACCAGGATGGGGATGCCGAGCCGGGATGAGAGTGCGCTCAATAGAACACTGGCACCCACCAACAGGGCACCAATAAGAAAGAAACTGTTGATGCTGACTGCATCCAATGGCGTACTCCTTCTGTCAAAATGCAAATCAGGCACATTATATGCATTTAGCCCCCGCTTGTGTGGGCTATTTGTGCATTATTTTGCAATTTAGAGACATGTTGGCCATCTCTGGCTGGTGATGTCGTCCATTGAGGTCGGAGTCCTATGAGAACAGGCGGCAGGAGAGGGCGGAGTGCGCGAGGCTGTGCAGTGATAGAGGGGGAATCACCATGAAAAAGGACCCGGAGAGGGTCCCTTTTGGTCAGTAATCGTCGTCATCATCCTTGACGTCGCGGATCTTGTCCTTGTACTTGGGGAGCTGCTTCTCAAGTTGCTTCATGTCCTTGATGGCATTGAGAAACAGGCCAAGCAGAAAGAGTAGCGGCAAGCCTATTAACAGCCAGAGACTCATGGGGTACTCCTTTTAATGTCATGGCCGCCGTCATGGGGAACGACGTAACGGGCCAGGATCTCGTCGAGATGGGTCAGGATAGTCTGCTTGCCTTCAATATCCGCCTGTTGCAGGCAAAGCGCCAGTGCCTTGGCATCGAGCCGCTGTCCCCAGGCCTCTGGCGCGAAGCTGAGATGCCAGGGTTCGAAGGCGACCGCGCTGGGGATCTGCTGCGCATCCCCCTTGCCGTAGGGCAGAAAGAAGCCGAAATCCCCCATGTGCTCGACTAGCCAGTCTGACAACCCGGCGAACCAGCCCCCCGCCTGATACTCCCAGGGCTCAAGGGCCAAGCGTACCCCCTCTGGCAGGCAATCCGGATCATAGATATCGAGATCCGTGCCCCAGTGGTGGCGGCTGGTGCCGGGCAGGGCGCTCCAGCGCAAGATGGCATGGAGTCGCTCGACCTCATCGAGTTGCAGGGCATTCAGGGGTTGGCCATCTGCGTCTTGCAGTGGCCGCTCACCGCGCCACTTGCCGTTCCAGATGGCGAGCTGGCGTTCGAAGCCGCGCCAGCTGGAGGCCGGTTGCAGGTTGTGGCCTGCGGCGGCGGCGGCCACTTGCATCTCCTCGAAGGCTGTTGCGGCGGCGGCGGTGAGCCGGTGAGGCCCCGCCCCCAGCAAGACGAGGTGTCCCTCATCCTGGCCAAGCAGCTGATCCTGAGTCATTGCGGCTTCTCCTCCTGCAGGCTGGCTCATGCCAGCAGACACTCCAGCACACCCTGATACATGTCGGCCAGCAGATCGAGATCCTCGGCCTTCACGCACTCGTTCACCTTGTGGATGGTGGCGTTGACCGGGCCCAGCTCGATCACCTCGGCCCCGGTGGGGGCGATGAAGCGGCCATCTGAGGTGCCGCCGGTGGTGAGCAGGGCAGGGCGCTGGCCATTGACGCGCTCTATGGCCACGACGGCCGCTTCCAACAAGGCACCGGTGCCGGTCAGGAAGGGCTGGCCGGAGAGGGTCCACTTCAATTCATAGTCAAGACCATGACTGTCGAGCAGGGCCTCGACCCGCTGGCGTATATCAAGGTCGGTGAGCTCGGTGCTGAAGCGGAAGTTGAACTGGACGTGCAATTCGCCGGGGATGACGTTGGAGGCGCCGGTACCGGCCTGGATGTTGGCAATCTGGAAGCTGGTGGGGGGGAAGAAGTCATTGCCCTGATCCCAGACGGTGCTGGCCAGCTCATCCAGGGCGGGGGCCGCCTTGTGGATGGGGTTGTCCGCCAGATGGGGGTAGGCCACATGTCCTTGCACCCCGCGCACCAGCAGGTCGCCGGTGATGGAGCCGCGGCGACCGTTCTTCACCACATCGCCCACCTCCTTGGTGGAGGAGGGTTCGCCGACGATGCACCAGCGGATCTTCTCGTTGCGCGCCTCAAGGGCTTCGATGACGCGCACCGTACCGTTGATGAAGGGGCCCTCTTCATCGGAGGTGATGAGGAAGGCGATGGAGCCCTGGTGATCCGGGTGGGCGGCGACGAAGCGCTCGGTGGCGACCACCATGGCGGCCAGGGAGCCCTTCATGTCGGCGGCACCGCGACCATAGAGGATGCCATCGATGATGGTTGGCTCGAAGGGGGGGGTGTGCCACTTGTCCAGGGGCCCGGCCGGCACCACGTCGGTGTGGCCAGCGAAGCAGAACAGCGGCCCCTCGCTGCCACGGCGCGCCCAGAGGTTGGTGGTGTCTTCAAACACCATGGGTTCGATGACGAAGCCGAGCCGGGCGAGGCGCTCCGCCATCAGGGTCTGGCACCCTTCATCCAGGGGGGTCACTGAGGGGCGGCGGATCAGATCCTTGGCCAGTGTGATGACAGTCGACATCGGCGTTCCTTACAGGAAAAGGTTAACGAGAGAAGAGGGATTGGTAGTGGTCGGCTTTGAAACCCAGGTGCAGCTCGCCATCTTTGTCCAGCAACGGGCGCTTGATCATGGCGGGCTGGGCCAGCAGCAGAGCACGGGCGCGGGCCAAGTCAAGCCCCTGCCTGTCTGTCTCCGGCAGGGCGCGGAACGTGGTGCCGCGGGTGTTGAGCAGGGCTTCCCAGCCGAGCTGGTCTAGCCAGGCGTCCAGCCGGACAGGCTCCAGGCCATCGGCCCTGTGGTCGTGAAAGCGATAATCGACACCTGCCTCATCCAGCCACTTGCGGGCCTTCTTGATGGTGTCGCAGTTTTTGATGCCATAGAGGGTGATGGCCATGGGGAGTCCTTCTCTGGGGGCGTGGCCCCGAAATCAATGAGAGGCCGATTCTGGCATTGTGGCCCGCCCAAGGCAACGACCTGGGGCACCCTTGTGCTGGAACCGGGTGCAGGTCATCGATGAGAGGCCGATGCTGGCAGGGTAGCCACATTCGGTTCAAGGCAACCAGCCAGGCCGCCGTGCGTGCTGGAACAGGGGTCTGTCATGCAAGGAGAGGCCGATGCTGGCAGGGCTGCGAGGCCTGGGGCTCAAGGTTTCGGCCTAGATGGCGTCGAGTTGGGCAGCCCAGCGCAGCAATACCCCTTCAAACCAGTTGAGCAGTGCGTGGTTGTCGTCCCGCCGGTGGCGGATCAGGCTGATCTCGAAGCGCGGCAGCGGGAAGCTGAGCGCGCATTCGGCCAGATCGAGCAGTGCCATCATGGGTTGCAGTATGCGGGCGGGCGCGGTCAGCAGCAGCGGGCTCTGGGCCAGGATGAAGGGGGCGGACAGAAAACTCTGCACCACCAGCGGGATCTCGCGCTGCAGGCCGTGGGCCGCCAGCAGTTCATCGACAATACCGTGTGGCTCGCCTCGGGGGCAAACCAGCAGATGCTGGGCCCTGGCGAAGTCGGCGATGCTGAGCCTTTGGCCCAGCAGGGGATGGTGGCGGTGGGCGCAGCTCTGCAACCTATCCTCGAACAGGGGCTGGCGCCGAAGGCGACCGGGCAGATCATCCTGTTTGCTGATCACCAGATCGACTGCGCCCTGGTCGAGTTGATGCTCGAACGCCTGGGTCAGGGGGATCATCTGTACCCGCAGGCGAGGGGCGAGCCGTTGCAGCTCGGTGAGCAGGCTGGGCAGGATCACGTATTCGGCATAGGTGTGGGCCCCGATGCGCAGTATCCCCTCGAAACAGCTGGGATCCAGCTCGGGTGACGGGCTCAGGGTCTGCTCTATGCCGGCGAGGATCTCGCGCAGGGGCAGCAAGAGTGCCTCGGCCCGCACTGTGGCTTCCATCCCTTGGGGGGTGCGGATCAGCAAGGGGTCGTCATAGAGCAGCCGCAAGCGGGACAGGGCCCGGCTGACGGCGGGTTGACTCATGGCGAGGCGCTCGGCCGCCTTGGTGGTGCTGCGCTCCTCGAGCAGGGCCTTGAGCACCACCAGCAGGTTGAGGTCTATGCCCCGTAAATTCACTCTATGCATAACGGGATACTAACAAATCATTTCCTTAATAAGTGCAGTCACTCTAATCTGCTTGCCGTCGACGCGCGGCATACCGGTCAGTTGCCTCTGTCATCTGGCCAGGTAGTGCCGAACAGTTGCCCCTTTTTGCGTGGTGCCTAGGGTGGCGATTCGACAAACCTGAACTCTTTTACTCTGCCAGGCAGCGTGTTGCTTGCTTGTATGCCCGCCGTCATGGCGGGTTTTTTTATGGGAGCCAGGCGCATCTCCAAGCCGACAAATAAAACGCGCCTCGGGGCGCGTCTTAAGCAAAATGGGGTGGGTCTGATCGTCAGGGGGCCACTGGCCACTGGTAATCAAATACCCTGGCCCGCTCCCAGGGGGCTTCCGGCAGGCCGGAGGTGAGGCCGGTGTACTTGCCGATGTCGTCCACCACTATGGCAGAGAGCACCGGCAACTGATGCTCGGTGCAATACATGCGAATGCGCTGCAGCAAGGTGCGCAGTTCGTCCTGGCAGGTCTCCAGCCCGGCCATCTTGGCCAGTTTGGAGTAACGGATGGTTGAGCGTTCCTTTGCCGACTCGACGAGAATATCCCACAGCTTGTAGTCGCAGGTTGTCATGCTTGCGGTGGCCTGGTTTGTCATAGCTCTCTCCGGTGCGAAGTGGTCGCAGGGTGTCGATGCCGATAGTGGCAGCTTGAGCGCGCCGGATCTTGATCCAGCGCAAAAAGCGGGTTATTAGCCCCGCCCTGGCAGTTGGAGGCATTCTAAAGCTTTGCCTTTAGAATAAAAGACTGAATTTATCACTTGTTGTGGAGCTAATGATTGCATGGTGCCCCTGGTGTGCTGTTTTTTGATAGGGATCAATGGGCAGAGACGAATGACCCTCTAGATTGCACAGTTCGAGAGACCCGTCGGCACTCTTGCCGTGACTCGCCTGGGCATCCAATGCCACTCGCTGATTGAGTCTCATATTGAACGGCGCTGCCGTTGACCCGAATCTCAGCTCCGGGCGCGCTGCCCAGGAAATCCTGAATGAATGGGGCCTGACCCCGCGTAGGAGAAGCTAATGTCGTTCTCTCTGGATGAATATCTGGCCGAACTGGCCCCGCTCATCAATCTCGATTGTGGCACCCGCACCCCGGCCGGGGTGGCCAAGGTGGCCGAGCTCATGGCCGAGAAGTACCTCTCCCTTGGTTGGCAGGTGCAGCGCCATCAATTCGCCGCCGAGTGCGGCCCCTGTCTCGAGATCACCAATGCGCCGGGGGCCAGTCATTATGACGTGATGTTGGTGGGGCACATGGATACCGTCTTCCCCGAGGGCACCGCCGCCAGGCGGCCACTGCGCATCGAGGGGGAGCAGGGGTTTGGCCCCGGTGTGTCTGACATGAAGAGCGGCCTGCTATCGACCTTCCATGCCCTCAAGGGGTTAACCCCCGATCTGCTGGCCCGGCTCCGGATCCTGGTGTGCTGCAACAGCGACGAGGAGCTGGGCTCGCCCTGGTCGAAGGAGTGGCTGATTGACAAGGCTCGGCAATCGGGCTGCGTGCTGGTGGCCGAGGCCGCGCGCCCGGATGGCTCCCTCATCAGCGCCCGCAAGGGCAACGCCAAGTACCGGTTGCGCTTTCATGGCCGCGCCGCCCATGCAGGCTCGGCGCTGGCGCAAGGGGTGTCAGCCATCACCGAATTCGCCCGTTGGGCATTGGCCATCAACGAGCTGGTCAATTTCGAGACGGGCACGACCCTCAACGTCGGCACAGTGCAGGGCGGTACCGGGGTCAATGTGGTGCCGGACTTTGTCGAGGCCATGGTGGATCTGCGCTTCTGGAGCAACGAGGAGGCTGAGCTCATCGATCATCGTTTCGCCTTTATGGCCAACAACCCCTTCCTGGCCGGGAGTCGAGTCGAGGTGGAGAGGCTTGGCTTCAAGCCAGCCATGGCGCCGAATGAGGATACCAAGGCCTTGATGGCACTGGTGGAGCGGGCGGGGGTGGCCGAGGAGATCACATTCAACTGGCTGGCGGCGGGTGGCGGCTCCGATGCCAACTTCACCGCGGCGGCCGGTGTGCCTTCGCTGGATGGTTTTGGCCCCATGGGAGGCGGTTTTCACTCCGAGGATGAGTTTTTGCAACTGGACAGCATAGGCCCACGCATTCGTCTGCTGCGCCGGGTATTGAGGGAACTGGCCGAGAGCCGGCCAGCATAGCCTGAGGGAAGGAGAGCGTGCTGGGCGCGGGGTGCGACAACGGGAGGCCAAGGCCTCCCGTTGTCATGGTGCATCGGACTTAGAGCAGTATGCTGGTCAGCACGTAGCCGAGGGAGCAGGAGGTTGCCACCCCGATCAGACCCGGAATGATGAAGCTGTGGTTGATGATGAATTTGCCGATGCGGGTGGTGCCGGAGCGGTCGAAACCGATACAGGCCAGATCGCTCGGGTAGGTTGGCAGCACGAAGTAGCCGTAGCTGGCGGGCAGGAAGGCGATCAGCAGCTTGGGTTCGACCCCCAGCGCCAACCCCATGGGGGCGATGGCGGTGAGGGCTGCGGCCTGGCTGTTGACCAGCTTGGAGATGAGGAACAGCACCAGGGCATAGGTCCAGGGCTGGGCCTGTACCACGTGGGCCAGGGTCTCTTTGAGCAGCGGCATGTGGGCCTGGAAGAAGGTCTCGCTCATCCAGGCGACCCCGAACACCGAGAAGATGGCGACCATGCCCGCCTTGAACACGGCGCCATTGGCAATGTCTCCGGGTTTGACCTTGCAGCGCATCAAGATGATGGCGCCGGCGATCAGCATCATCATCTGGATCACCAGGTTCATGGAGAGGGGGCCGGTCTTGTCCTTGATGGTAAAGATTGGGCGCAGCCCTTCGTTGGCACCGAGCAAGACCACGGCGGCGATGGCGGCGAAGAAGATCCAGGTCGACCAGTAGGCCTCTTTCGGGAACTTGGTGTTGAGCAGGGTTTCACCGCTGCCATAGATGAATTCGCGCTGCTGCGGATCCTGGATCCTGGCCTGGAACTCTTCGTCCTGGTCCAGATCCTTGCCACGGTGCAGGCTCCACAGGGCGGCCATCATCACCCCGCTCAATGAGGAGGGGATGGCGATCATCAGGATGTCGAGCAGGCCATAGGCCTGACCTATGCCATGACCGGCCGCCAGGATGGAGACCATGGAGACCACGGCCACCGAGACCGGGGAGGCGCAGATCGCCATCTGGGAGGCAACGGAGGCCACCGCCATCGGGCGCTCGGGACGAATGTTCTTCTGCAGCGCTATGTCATTGATGATGGGAAACATGGTGTAGACCACATGGCCGGTGCCGCACAGGAAGGTGAGGGTCCAGGTGGTGAGCGGTGCCAGCAGGGTGATGTATTGGGGGTGACGGCGCAGCAGGCGCTCGGCGACCTGCATCATCAGATTGAGACCACCGGCGGTCTGCAGGGTGGCGGCGCAGCCTATCACCGCCAGTATGGTCAGCATCACCTGCACCGGCGGTTCGCCCGGCACCAGACCGAACACGAAGGTCAGCAGGAACAGACCGATACCACTGATGAGACCCAGTCCCATGCCTCCGAAACGGGTACCCAGCAGCAAGCAGCCGAGTACCACCAAAAATTCCATCAAGATCATTCCATTACCTCGTGTGATTGAACCCATGTCCGCCCTGGATCAGGGCCCGGATCATCTGTGGTGATTAGCCACTAAATGGTTGGCAAGCACTTTATCACCCCTAAAGAGGTAGTAATTTGAGGCAGCGCAATAACCTGCCCATTTCCGATTCAAGTGCATAAAAACTATGGATATGCCCTTGAACAGAGGCGATTGGGGAATGGCAGGCGGGGGAAGATAGGGGATCTCTGCGAGGAGCAGGATGGCATGCAGGAGAACGACCCCTGTCAGGGGGCGACTGAGGGGAAAGAAGAGGAGTGATAGACCAGAGAGGGGCTGGTCTGCATACCTGGCAATGAGTTTGGCAATGAGCTTTGCAGATCAGCTGGTAGCTTAACCGTCCCGGCTTGGCTCGGCGGTGGCTGTGTCTTCAGATGAGGAGAGCCGGGACAAGAGAGCGGCGCTGCAGGCATCCAGGATCTCATCGGCCAGTGGCGATTCATCCGGACAGGCCCGTGACAGCATGATAGCGCCGATCATCTGTGCCATCAGCGCTATCCCCTTGGCGCGACGGGCCCGGGTGTCCTGTGCATCCGGCGTGTCGCTCAGGCCACAGGTGCGGGCCAGCATCTCTTCGATACCGGCCTCGAAGGCGGTCTTGACCTGGGCCGGTTGGCGCGCCGCATCGGCGCACAGTGCGGCCATGATGCAGCCATCCCCTGGGGCATCGCGGTGCTCTCTGGACAGGTAATGCCTGACAAACTCGGGGGCATCGAGGGGGCTGGTTTTCTCCAGGCTCTGTTCAAAGCCGCAGGTCGCGGCCTCTGCCATCAGATCCGCCTTGGCGGGAAAGTGCTTGTAGAAACCGCCGTGAGTGAAGCCGGCCGCCGCCATCAGATCCGCCACCCCCACGCCATCGTAACCCCGTTCGCGAAACAGCTTGGCTGCGGTGGCGACTATGTGTGCCCGGTTCGCCTGAGCCTGTGCCTTGGTGACCCTCATACCCGGTCGTCCTCTGAATCATGGAAGTGGTGATCACTATACATTGATGTTGGTCATCATCAAAATGCTTGACTGAAAAGATTATGATCGTCATCTTAAATGCGCAGACCCCGGGAAGGGGTTGAGCGTCGCGACACTCGATGGACCCTTGCAGCCCCTGATCATGGCGGCGCTATGCCGGGTTACCGACTACCTTCCTCCCCAGACCCATGTTCCACACGACAGAGGCACGCCATGACAGACAAGAGACTCTTCGAGGCCTATTCCCTCGGCCCCATCACCCTCGCCAATCGCATCGTGATGGCACCGCTCACCCGCAACCGTGCCGGCCCCGGTCTGGTACCGAGCGAGCATGCGGCTACCTATTACAGCCAGCGGGCCACGGCAGGTCTGCTGATCGCCGAGGCGACCCAAGTCTCCGCCCAGGCGCAGGGCTACCAGGATACTCCCGGCCTCTACACGGCGGCGCAGATTGCGGGCTGGCGCAAGGTGACCGAGGCGGTGCATGCCAGGGGAGGCCGGATCTTCGTGCAGCTGTGGCATGTCGGTCGCGTCTCCCACGTCACGCTGCAACCTCATGGTGCGGCGCCGGTGGCGCCCTCGGCCATTCGCGCCCAGACCAAGACCTTCGTCAGCAATGACTTCGTCGAGGTGTCGACGCCCCGGGCACTGGCGCTGGAGGAGCTCCCCGGCATCATCGACGATTTTCGTCAGGCGGCTGCCAACGCCATGGCGGCTGGCTTCGACGGGGTCGAGATCCACGGTGCCAACGGCTATCTGCTGGAGCAGTTTCTCAAGGATGGGGCCAACCTGCGTAGCGACGGCTATGGCGGCTCCATCGAGAACCGCGCGCGGCTGCTGCTCGAGGTCACCGCCGCCGTGGCCGAGGAGATAGGGGCCGATCGCACCGGGGTCCGAGTCTCCCCCGTCTCTCCGGCCAATGGCATCTCCTGCAGCGATCCCCAGCCGCAGTACGACTATCTTGTCGAGCGGCTCAGCGCGCTGGGGGTCGTCTACCTGCACGTGATAGAGGGCGCCACAGGTGGCCCCCGGGATGTCGCCCCTTTCGACTTCGCCTCCCTGCGTCGGCGCTTCAAGCAGAGCTATCTGGCCAATAACGGCTATGACCTGGCGCTGGCCAGCAGTGCTCTGGCCCAGGGCAAGGCGGACCTGTTTGCCTTCGGCCGCCCCTTTATCAGCAATCCGGATCTGGTCGAGCGCCTGCAGCAGGGTGCCCCGCTCGCCGCATTGAAACCCGAGACCCTCTATGGCGGCGGCGCCGAGGGATACATCGACTACCCGGCCCTGGCGGGTGCCGGCGAGTAAGCGTGCATCGACGGGAAGCGTCATAGCACGCCCCCCGTCGACACAGCGCCATGGGGCCAGTGCCTTGCGCTGCATCCATCCCGGTTCAACACGATCACAGAGAGAATGACATCATGACCATTAAACCTAGAGTGCTTATCACAGGTGCCTCCAGCGGCATTGGCGCCACCTATGCGGACCGCTTCGCCCGGCGCGGTCACGATCTGGTGCTGGTCGCCCGCGACGAGGCGCGGCTGACGGACTTGGCCGGCCACCTGCGCCAGGCGTACGGCGTCGCCGTCGACATCCTGCCCGCCGACCTCACCCAATCCCGGGAGCTGGCCGCCGTGGAGGCCCGGCTACGGGATGATGCCAGCATCGGCATCCTGATCAACAACGCAGGGATGGGCCAGTCAGGTCACTTCCTCGCCCAGACCGCCAGCAGCGTCGAGCAACTGGTGACCCTGAACACCACGGCCCTGGCACGCCTGGCGGCCGCCATAGCCCCGCGACTGGTGCAAGCCGGGGAGGGGAGCATAGTCAACATCGGCTCCGTGGTCGGGCTCGCCCCCGAATTTGGCATGACGCTCTATGGCGCGACCAAGGCCTTCGTGCTGTTCCTCTCCCAGGGGATGAGCCTGGAGCTCGCTCCCGCCGGGGTCTATGTGCAGGCGGTGCTGCCCGCCGGCACGCGCACCGAGATCTGGGCGCGCTCCGGCATCGATCCCGACAGCTTGCCGGAGTTGATGGCGGTGGAGGAGCTGGTGGACGCGGCCCTGGTCGGTTTCGATCGCCGGGAAGTGGTCACCATACCGCCGCTGCATGAGGCCAGTCGCTGGGATGAGCTCGATGGCGCGCGCAAGGCGCTGCTCTCCGACCTTCGGCAGGCCCACGCCGCCGAACGTTATCAGGTTGCGCCTCAGGGCCGCTGATCCCGGCAACAAGACCGGCGGTCTGCTGGGGACGGCGCCACGCCCAACCCGCAATTCTCTCTCCAGACCGCCTCTTTTATCCTCGTGATGAGGCGTGCCTGACCTGTGTCACCGCACTGCATTGGACAGGGCGGTTTGCCCGGTTTCGGTCACCTCATGCTTTCTGGTAACAAGATGATGAAAGCCTTTGTGTTCAAACACTATGGTCGCTCGGCACGGCCCGAGTTCACCGACCTGCCGCAGCCGACCATGGGGCCGGACGAGATCCTGGTCAAGGTGCATGCCGTTGGCCTCAATCCCATCGACACCATGATCCCGAAAGGCACTTTCAAACCCCTGCTCAAGTTTGCGCTGCCCGCTGTGCTCGGCAGCGATCTGGCCGGTGTGGTGGTGGAGGTCGGCAGCCGGGTGACGCGGTTTAGGCCGGGGGATGCCATCTATGCCAGCCTCTTCGATCTGGGGCGCGGCGCCCTGGCGCAATGGGTGGTGGTGCCTGAACACGCGGCGGCCCTCAAACCGGCCAGCCTCGACTTCGTTCAGGCGGCGTCCATTCCCATGGTGGCGCTGACGGCCTGGCAGGCCTTCACCGAGCAGGCCTCACTCGCGCCGGGCCAGCAGGTGTTCATTCCCGCGGGTTCCGGCGGTATAGGCTCCTTTGCCATTCAGCTGGCCAGGCACCTGGGGGCCTTGGTCGCGACCTCCACCAGCACGGCAAACGCCGAGTGGGTAGGGCAGTTGGGGGCCGAGGTGGTGGTTGACTACAGACGGCAGGAGTTCGATGCGCTATTGCAGGGATACGATCTGGTGCTGGGTACCTTGCGGGGCGACGCGCTCGAGCGGGCGCTGTCGATCCTGGCGCCGGGGGGGCGGCTCCTGTCGCTGGTCGGCCCGCCGGACGCGGCCTTTGCGCGGGCGAGAAACATGAATGTCATCATGAGGGCCCTGTTTGGCCTGATGAGCTGGAGGATCCACCGTCTTGCCCGGCGACGGGGCGTCACCTACGGCATGATGTTCGTGCGCCCGGATGGCGCCCAGCTGACCCGGATTGCCGAACTGTTAGATGCGGGCAAGCTCAGGCCCGTCATCGACAAGGTCTTTCCATTTGAACAGGCCGGCGAGGCGCTCGCCTATCTGGCGACCGGTCGGGCAAAGGGCAAGGTGGTCGTCAGCCTGGCGTAGGTGCAGGGCGACGGCAGGAATAAAAAAGCCGACCCTGGGGTCGGCTCTTGCACGGCGCGAGTCTGGCTCGGCGCGTCTTAGAACTCGGCGGTACGTGGGGTACGCGGGAAGGGGATGACGTCGCGCACGTTGCCCATGCCGGTCACGTAGACCACCAGACGCTCGAAGCCGAGGCCGAAACCGGAGTGCGGCACTGTGCCGTAGCGGCGCAGGTCACGATACCACCAGTAATCTTCCTTGTTCAGGCCCATCTCGGCCAGGCGGGCATCCAGCACGTCCAGACGCTCTTCACGCTGGGCACCGCCGATGATCTCGCCGATCCCCGGGGCCAGCACGTCCATGGCGGCTACGGTTTTGCCGTCGTCGTTGAGGCGCATGTAGAAGGCCTTGATGTCTTTCGGGTAGTTCTTCACCACCACCGGCGACTTGAAGTGCTCCTCGGCCAGGTAGCGCTCGTGCTCGGAGGAGAGATCGATGCCCCAGGAGACAGGGAACTCGAACTTCTTGCCGCAGTTCTTCAGCACTTCGATGGCGTCGGTGTAGTCAATCTGGGCGAAGTCGGAGGCGACGAAACGCTCCAGACGGTCGATGGCATCCTTGTCGACGTGCTGGGCGAAGAACTCCAGATCGTCGCGGCGCTCACTCAGCACGGCGTTGAAGACGTATTTGAGCATGGCTTCGGCCAGGGCTGCGTTGTCTTCCAGATCCGCGAAGGCGATTTCCGGCTCCACCATCCAGAACTCGGCCAGATGGCGGCTGGTGTTGGAGTTTTCGGCGCGGAAGGTCGGGCCGAAGGTGTAGACCTTGGAGAGGGCGCAGGCATAGGTTTCGACGTTGAGCTGACCGGAGACGGTCAGGAAGGTCTCCTTGCCGAAGAAGTCCTTGTCGTAGTCGACCTTGCCTTCGGGCGTGCGCGGCAGGTTCTCCAGATCCAGGGTAGAGACCCGGAACATTTCGCCCGCGCCTTCGGTGTCGGAGGCGGTGATGAGCGGGGCGGCAATCCACAGATAGCCCTCTTCGTGGAAGAAGCGGTGAATGGCCTGGGCCAGGCAGTTGCGCACCCGGGTCACGGCGCCGACCACGTTGGTGCGCGGGCGCAGGTGAGCCTGCTCGCGCAGGTACTCGATGCTGTGGCGCTTGGCGGACATGGGGTAGGTGTCCGGATCTTCGACCCAACCCACCACTTTGACGTCGGTGGCTTGCAGTTCGAAGGCCTGGCCGCTGCCCTGGGAGGCGGCAACGATGCCGGTCACTTCCACTGAGCAGGCGGTGGTCAGACGCAGCACTTCATTCTCATAATTGGCCAGGGTATTGGGGACGACGGCCTGAACCGGGTGAAAACCGGAACCATCGGAAATGGCCAAAAATGAGATCCCCGCCTTGGAATCGCGGCGGGTCCGGATCCACCCTTTCACTGTCTGGGTGGTGCCAACCGCATATTTACCGGTCAGCACATCTACTACGGATGCGTGCGTCATCGAAATATTGTCTCCAGCTTGTTCTTGCAGCGCTATGGGTCCGCTCGGGCACTGCTTGGCCCATGGTGGCAGACTGAGCCGTCAATCTTACCCGCGCAGGTTTGATAAACAAGCAAAAATGTCGGACTCTGAAGGGATTGAGGGCCAATCGGGCATAAGGAGCAGAATGTGGCGGAACGACGGCGGGGGCAGGACAGGCTGATCGTGTTGCTGCACTGGCTGGCCATCGTCTGCTGGGCCTGTGTCATGGTGCTGCTTACCCTGTATCACTATGCCCGTCCCGATATTGCCTATGGCTTCTTGCGCTATGGCGGCATTGCCGTCAGGGAACATTGGGATCCGGCCTTGACCCCTTGGCTGGAATACAGCCTCTGGGGCTGCGTTGCCTTCACCCTGCTGGTGCTGACGCTGCAATACCGGCGCAGCCGCCGGGAGCAAGATGGGTATCAGCTCTCCCTGATGGTCCTGCTGCTCATCCTCATCATCAGCTTGCTGCTGTTCTACTTCGGCTGACTCGGGCCAGAATGCCTGGTTCCAGGCTTATTGCCATCGGCGTTACCCTTATCTCTGCTCAGAGGCAGGGCGTCATGAGTGCTGGTCTGGCTTGCTGCGCAGTGGCGCTTGCCAAGCTGGCGCTCGACCCCGTCCAGCATCTGGTTATAGGCCAGAATGACGCGGCCAATCTCGTCTCCCTCATCCCCATCCAGTCGATGACCGAAATCATGGCGATCGGTCGCCTCCTCGATGGCGCGGGTGAGCTGGTTGAGCGGGCGTACTATCCAGGTGCGGATCACCCAGAGGGTCAGCAAGAGCCCCAGGCCGAAGATCAGAGTCAGGCTGAGGGCCGAGGTGAGAATGTTCTGCTCGACCCGGGTAAAGAGGGTGTCGAGGGAGTAGTCGAAGCGCACCGCGCCAAGCACGGTGTTTTCCGCCACCTGATGGCAACTGGTGCAGTCGGTGCCACGAAAATCGCGCTGGGCGAGCAGGGGACGGGTCACCACTAACCGGCTGTGCTGGCCATTGTGCACCACTTCCATGCTGCCCTTGCCCGCCAACGCCAGGGTATCGAACTCATCTCTGGCGCCCTCGTTGTCGAGCCCTGCGCCAAATTGTTTGCTGACCGCGTCGCCGCGCAATATGCGGGCATCTTCGACGTGGGCGTGGTTCAGGAACTTGTGACGCAGGGTTTCCCGTGCCGCCATCTTGTTGGTCAACATCAGCATGTTGAGGCCGTCGAAGTAGGCCTCTATCTGTTCGCGGCTCTGCTCCTTGATCATGGTCAGGATGAGGTCGCGCTCGCGCACCGCCTGATAGGCTGCGGAGAAGACCAGCACCATGGAGAAGATAAACAGCAGGAAGAAATTGAATTTGGCGGCAATGGAGAGGCGCATGAGAGCAGTACATCTGTTGCTAAAACCCGCCGCGCAGTCTACTCGCCCAGGCCGTGCGGGTCTGATGGTTCGCTCACATTCTGGCGAAAAAGCCCCTGCATTGCCATGCGAGGGCTATTTGTCGAGACTCAGTATTCGCCGCAGGAGATGGCCTCATGGATGGCATGGGTCAGCACCCTCAGCTCCTCGGGGGTGATGACGAAGGGGGGCATCAGGTAGATGAGCTTGCCAAAGGGGCGGATCCAGGCACCCAGCTCGACGAACTTGCGCTGGATGCGCGCCACGTCCACCCGCTCTTTCATCTCCACCACGCCGATGGCGCCGAGTACCCGCACGTCCGCCACCGCCGGGTTGAGGGTCAGTGCCACCAGCTCGGTGCGCAGTTGATGCTCGATGGCGGTTACCCGTTCCTGCCACGGCGAGGCCAACAGCAAGTCGATGGAGGCGTTGGCCACTGCGCAGGCGAGCGGATTGGCCATGAAGGTGGGGCCGTGCATAAAGACCCCGGCCTTGCCGTCGCAGATGGTGCGGGCGACCTGCTCGGTGGTGAGGGTGGCCGAGAGCGTCAGGTAGCCACCGGTGAGCGCCTTGCCCAGACACAGGATGTCGGGGCTGATCCCCGCCCAGTCGCAGGCAAACAGCTGGCCGGTACGGCCAAAGCCGGTGGCAATCTCGTCGGCGATGAGCAGTATGCCGAACTCGTCACACAGGGCGCGTACCCATTGCAGATAGCGAGGGTGGTAGAAGCGCATGCCGCCCGCTCCCTGCACGATGGGCTCGAGGATGATGGCGGCTATCTCCTCGTGGCGATCGGCGACCAGCTCCGCCAGCGCCACCACGCAGCTCTCATCCCACTGGGCGTGGAAACGGCAATCGGGGGCAGGGGCGAACAGCTGCTCGGGCAGGAAGCCTTGATAGAGCTCGTGCATGCCGCCATCCGGGTCACAGACGCTCATGGCGCCGAAGGTGTCGCCGTGGTAACCACCGCGCAGGGAGACGAACCGGGATCGCGGGCTGCCCTTGCTGTGCCAGTACTGCTGGGCCATCTTGAGCGCGACCTCCACCGCCACTGAGCCCGAGTCGGCCAGAAAGACCCTGTCCAGCCCGGCCGGGGTTATCTCGACCAGTTTGCGGCACAGATTGATGGCGGGTTCATGGGTGAGGCCACCGAACATGACATGGGACATCTTGCCGAGCTGGGCGCTGGCTGCGGCATCGAGCGCTGGCACCTGGTAGCCGTGAATGCTGGCCCACCAGGAGCTCATGCCATCGATTAGCGCGCGGCCATCGCCGAGGGTCAGGGTTACCCCTTTGGCACTGGCTACTTCATAGCAGGGCAGGGGCTGAGTGAGGGAGGTATAGGGGTGCCAGATATGGTGCAGGTCGAACTCTTGATTGGTCAATTTATATCCAGTTGTAATCTTGTTTGATCTGGTCGGTGTTGACAGTCTACGCGCGCTCTTTACACTAGCCAACAATTTCAGCCACTTGCCACGCAGGGTGCCAGTGCCGCGGGCGCTAGTCTGTCAGGCGGGCAGAGGCATATCTATAAAAAACGGAAGCCATCCATGAGCGCTCTTGTCGATTCCCCCTCTCTTCACGTCACCCAGGCCAACCCGGCTCGCCAGGGCGCCGTTCGCCATGACTGGGCCCTGACCGAGGTTGAGGCCCTGTTTGCCCTGCCGTTCAACGATCTCTTGTTCCAGGCCCAGACGGTGCACCGTGCCCATTTTGATCCCAACGAGGTGCAGGTCAGCACCTTGCTCTCCATCAAGACCGGCGCCTGCCCGGAGGATTGCAAATATTGCCCCCAGAGCGCTCGCTATCACACCGGGCTCGAGACCGAGCGGCTGATGGAGGTGGAAAAAGTGCTGGAGCGGGCCCGGGAAGCCAGGGCCAATGGCTCGTCGCGTTTCTGCATGGGGGCCGCCTGGCGCAATCCCAAGGAGCGGGATATGCCCTACGTCTTGCGCATGGTCAAAGAGGTGCGAGAACTGGGCATGGAGACCTGCATGACCCTCGGCATGTTGACTGCCGATCAGGCCGCGCGCCTGGGGGCGGCCGGTCTTGACTACTACAACCACAACCTCGACACCTCCCCCGAGTTCTACGGTGACATCATCACCACCCGCACCTACCAGGACCGACTCGATACCCTGGCCAATGTCCGTGGCGCCGGTATGAAGGTGTGCTCCGGTGGCATCGTCGGCATGGGCGAGCAGGGCAAGGACAGGGCCGGCCTCTTGATGGCACTCGCCAATCTGCCCCGCCACCCCGAGAGCGTGCCCATCAACATGCTGGTCAAGGTGAAGGGCACCCCCATGGAAAATCAGCAGGATCTGGACCCCTTCGAGTTTGTACGCACCATAGCGGTGGCCCGCATCATGATGCCCGCCTCCCATGTACGCCTCTCCGCCGGGCGGGAGAAGATGAACGAACAAATGCAGGCCATGTGCTTCATGGCTGGCGCGAACTCGATTTTTTATGGTTGCAAGCTGCTCACCACGCCGAATCCGGATGAAAACAGTGACATGCAGCTGTTCAAGCGGCTCGGCATACGCCCGGCCCAGCGAGCTCAGAAACCGGACGGGGTACAGGAAGAGGAGCTGTTGGCCCGGGTGGCCAGCCAGCCTGTTGGCGGCGATCTCTTCTATGACGCCAGTCATCCCAAGGGAAACCGTGCATGAGGGGCAACGCGCATGAGCTCGGCCGCAACCTTGTGGGCCGATATGAGTCCGATGCAAAGAAGCCGGTTCCCCATGGCAGTTGCGCGCCAACGCCAGCAAGGAGCGGACAATGAATTCCCCCTTCGCCCTGGGGGAAGCCCTGGCCGCACGGGCGAGAGAGGGCTTGCTGCGTACCCGCCAGAGCGGTAACGGTGGCGCTGGTACCCGGCTGCAGGTGGCGGGGCGCGACTATCTCAACTTCTCCTCCAACGACTATCTCGGGCTGGCCGGTCATCCGGCCGTGGCCCTCGCCTTCAAGGAGGGACTGGATCGCTATGGGGCGGGATCCGGGGCATCGCCGCTGGTGACCGGCTACAGCCACGCCCATCAGGCGCTGGAAGAGCAGCTTGCCGACTGGTTGGGGCTGGAGGCGGTGTTGCTGTTCAACTGCGGCTTTTCTGCCAATCAGGCGGTGCTCAAGGCGCTGCTCGGCAAGGAGCACTTGCTCTGGCAGGACAGGCTTAATCACGCCTCCTTGCAAGAAGCGGGCAGCCTGCTGCCCTGTACCATGAAGCGCTTTGGTCACAATGACATGACTCAGCTCGCCGCTCAGCTCGAGCCGGGTCGGGGCCTCATCGTCTCGGAAGGGGTATTCAGCATGGATGGGGATCAGGGCCCCTGGTCCGAGCTCGCCCGCCTGGCCGAACAGAGCCGCAACTGGCTGATGATAGATGATGCCCATGGCCTGGGGGTCTTGGGCGCCGAGGGACGCGGTACCCTCAACGAGCAGGGGGTCGCGGCCCGACGAGTGCAGATACAGATGGGCACCTTTGGCAAGGCCCTCGGGGTGGCTGGCGCCTTTGTCGGCGGCAGTCGCGAGCTGGTGGACTATCTGGTCAACTTCGCGCGCCCCTATGTCTACAGCACCCATATGCCGGCGGCCCAGGCCCATGCTGTGCTGCGTGCCGTCGAGCTGGTGCGTGCGGGCAGCGAATCGCGGGAGCGGCTGCGCCAACTCATCGGCCGTTTTCGCGAGGGGGGGCGCCAACTGGGCTGGACCCTTGGCATGAGTGCGACCCCGATCCAGCCGCTGCTGGTGGGCACGAGCGAGGCTGCGACCCGGCTCTCGGCCCGCTTGCGCGAAGGGGGGCTCTGGGTGAGTGCCATCCGCCCGCCCACGGTGCCCGTGGGCGCGGCGCGGCTGCGCATCACCCTCTGCGCCGCCCACAGCGAGCAGCAGATAGATCGGCTGCTCGATACCCTGGGGGAGGCCAAGGCCCATGTTTGAGATGCATCAGGGCAACCTGGACCAGGCGTGCGAACCCTTCCAGCGGGTCGACAAGGGGGCGCTGGCCCGGCGTTTTGGTGCCGCCGCCGCCTCTTACGATGCCCATGCGCGCTTCCAGCAGGAGGTGGGGCAGGCACTGCTGGCCAGGTTGCCTGAGGGGCACTGGACAGCAGGGCTGGATCTGGGCTGTGGCACAGGCTTCTTCCTGCCTGCCTTGCAACAGCGTTGCAGCCAGCTATGCGGTTTGGATCTCTCCCCCGGCATGCTGGCCCAGGCCAGGCTGCGGGCCAGCGATGCCCGTCTGCTGTGCGGCGATGCCGAGGCGCTGCCTCTGGCCGATGCCAGCCTTGACCTCGTTTTTTCCAGCCTGGCGCTGCAGTGGTGCGAGCGACCGCAGCAGGCATTCAGTGAACTGAAACGGGTGCTCAGGCCTGGTGGCCAGATCCTCTTCTCGACCTTGCTGAGCGGCTCGCTCTGGCAGCTGGCCCAGGCCTGGCAGGCGGTGGATGACCGCTCCCACGTCAATCGCTTCCTCGGCGAAAACCAGCTCAGAGCCGCCCTTGAAAATGCGGGCTTTCAGTCCCCAGATATAGAGGTGCGCCCCTGGCATTTGGGTTACGGCCAGGTGCTGGCACTGCTGCGCGATCTCAAGGGCATAGGAGCGAGTCAGGTCAACGAGGGGAGCGAGGGCGGATTGGGCGGTCGTGCCCGGCTCGCCCGGCTCATCGAGGCCTATGAAGCTTTTCGCCGCCCCGACAAGTTGCTCGAGGCCAGCTACAGCGTGGCACTGGTGCGGCTCGGTTGACGGGACCTAGCTTCTTATTTTCACCCCATGTCAGGAGTGGTGATGACGACCTTTTTTATCACGGGTACTGATACCGATGTGGGCAAGACCCTGGTCAGTTGCGCCTTGTTGCAAGCTGCCAGTGCTCAGGGCAGATCCTGTGTCGGCTACAAACCCATCTCGGCCGGTTGTGAACCGACGCCACAAGGGCTGCGCAACAGGGATGCCTTGCAGTTGCAGCAGGCCGCCAGCCTGAGCCTGCCCTATGAGTGGGTCAATCCCTTCGCCTATGCGCCCCCCATAGCCCCGCACATAGCGGCGGCTCAGGTGGGGCAACCCATAGTGGAAGCCGAGCTCACGGCCGGATTGCGCCGGCTCGAAAATAGCGGTGCCGAGCTGGTACTGGTGGAGGGGGCGGGGGGTTGGCATCTGCCGTTGAATGCGCAGCGGCTGCTCTCTGACTGGGTGAGCGATCTGCGTCTGCCCGTGGTGCTGGTGGTGGGCGCCAAGCTGGGCTGCCTCAACCATGCCCTGCTGACCCTGGCCGCCATCGAACAGGCGGGTCTGCCTCTGGCTGGCTGGGTGATGAATCGGCTGCCCTGTGGCATGAGCTGCTACGAAGAAAATCTGGCGACCCTGCGCCAACGTTTGCCCGCGCCTCTGCTTGGCGAAATTCCGATATTGAGCGAGCCAGATAGCGCTAACGTGCAGGAATATCTCGATATTTCCCTGTTGCGCTGAGGGCAGCATTCAGGGAGCATTCATAGAAAACCACTAATATGTGTGACAGGGAGCACAGTACGGTCTACCGCACTGTGCCCAACTCATTCTCACAAGGAGTCTATATGAAGCGAATTATGCTATTCCTGGTGACCAACCTGGCCGTCATGCTGGTGCTGGGGGTGGTACTCAATATCCTGTTCTCGGTGCTTGGCATCAGCAAATCCAGTATCTCTGGCTTGCTGATCTTCTGTGCCGTGTTCGGTTTTGGGGGTTCCTTTATCTCTTTGCTGATGTCCAAGTGGATGGCCAAGCGCAGCTATGGCGTCCAGGTCATCGAACAGCCCCGTAACGAGACAGAGCACTGGCTGGTCAGTACCGTGGCTCGCCAGGCCCGCGAGGCGGGGATCAAGATGCCGGAAGTGGGCATCTATGAGTCCGCCGACATGAACGCCTTCGCCACCGGTGCTCGCCGGGATGACTCGCTGGTAGCTGTTTCGTCCGGTCTGCTCTACAGCATGAGCCGCGACGAGGCGGAAGCCGTGCTGGCCCACGAGGTGAGCCACGTGGCCAACGGCGACATGGTGACCCTGACCCTGATCCAGGGGGTGGTGAACACCTTCGTGATGTTCTTCGCCCGCATCGTGGCCGGTGTCATCAGCAACTTCTTCAGCTCCAATAACAGCGAGGAGAGCAGCAGCTCCGGTGGCTTCGCCTACATGATCACCGTGTTCGTGCTGGAGATGATTTTCGGTGTGCTGGCCTCCATGATCGTCATGTGGTTCAGCCGTCAGCGTGAGTTCCGCGCCGATGCCGGTGCCGCCAAACTGGCGGGTCGTGACAAGATGATAGCGGCGCTGCAGCGCCTCTCCCGTGGCGCCGAGCCGCAGATGGAGGGCGCCATGATGGCCTTTGGCATCAACGGCAAGCGCTCGGTGAGTGAGTTCTTCATGAGCCACCCGCCCATCGAACAGCGTATCGCCGCCCTGCGTCAGGGGTGATCCCATACCATGTGAAACGGCTGCCTCGGCAGCCGTTTTTTTATGGGTTTTTTAATTGGCTGACCGATCACCCCAGTCTGGCCCGTCCTGAATGGATGGCCAGACCGGGGCCCGCAATCAGGCAATCTCGATGTCGGTCAGGGGAATGGCGCAGCAGGTCAGGATCTTGCCCTCGGCACGTTCGGCCTCGGTGAGCGCGGGGGCGCTCGCCTGCTCAACCTCGCCAGCCACCAGGGTCTGCTTGCAGCTGCCACAGATCCCGGCCCGGCAGCTCCAGGGCAGCTCCAGTCCCTGCTTGCTGGCCTGATCGAGTATGCTGCCCTGATTGTTGCCAGCAAAGGACTTGCCGGCTATCTGCAGGGTCAATCCCTGATGAGGGCGCGCGCTGATGAGGGGCGCCCCACCGAAACTCTCCTGACGAATACGGCTCACCCCGGCCCCTTGCAGCAGGGTGATGGCGTGTGCCATGAACCCTTGCGGGCCACAGAGCAAGACTTCCCGCTGGTGCAGGTGTTGCACCCGCGCGAGGTGGTCGGCCTCGAGTCGGCCATGCAGCCCCTGCCAGTGGCTATCGGCCTGGCTCAAAATAAGAGTAAGCTGCATGCCTTGGCGGGCCAGGGCATGCAGCTCCTCGGGGGCGGGAATGTCAGCCTCGCTGCGGCACTGATGCATGAAATGCACCTCGCCGAGCTCACCGCGCAGGGCCAGGGTGCGGGCGATGGCGAGCATGGGCGTGATGCCTGAGCCGGCAGAGAGCAGCAGCAACTTGCGCTCAACGGCAAGCTGGAAATCACCGTCAGGATCCTTGGCCAGTATGCGATCGCCGACCTTGAGGTGGCGGTGCAGCCACTGGGAGAGCCGCCCGTCGGCCTGACGTTTGACGGCAATGGCGTAGCGGCCCGGCGCATCCGGTGTGGAGCAGAGGGTGTAGCGACGCTGCACCCGTTCCCCCTTGATATCGACAAAGATGGGCAGATGTTGACCGGCCTGGTAGTCGGCCAGGGGTTCGCCATCCTCGGCCTCGAACCAGAAGCTCTCCAGATCCCGGGCCAGTGACTCGCGTGCCACGCAGACTAACGCGCGTTTCCTGGGCGCGCCATTGCCGTAGACCTGGGGCCGCACCCGCTCCAGGACCTCTATCTCGCTGCCAGCCTCTATCCATCCCTCATTGAGGGCGACCAGGTTCTGGCCGAAATAGACGTCGCTATCCTCGCCGCGGCGATAGCGGCTGAGGGTCGCGAGCGGTTCTTTGAGCGCGTTGAAGCGGCTGGTTCCGGGCTCGACCGTGGTCATGATGCAGCGGCTGCATGGCTTGGCGACCAGAAATTCCACCTCGCCGATACGAATGCGGCGCCAGCCATCTTCCTCGAAGGGACGCAGACCACTGGCCACCAGATTGGTGCGAAACTGACTCATCTGATGCAGGGCATCGGATCTCAGGTTGAGATCCTCAAGGGAAGCCTGACCTATCAGCAGCAGGGGATAACCATCGGCGAAGCTGACCCGGGTGCCGGTTTTTTCACGAAAACGGGCAGACTGATCGCCTAGCCAGAGCAGGAATACCGACTCTCCCGCCACCCGGCTCAGCCAGTGATCCGCTCGCTCATGGGTACGTAGCGCGGTGAAGTTGTCGCCCCAGACCCCGGTGGATTGAGGGGTGAGCAGGAAATCCTGTTCCAGCAGCGTGAGCACCTCCTGGCCCGGGTAGCGCAGTTGCAAGCCACCCTCGACGGGGCTGGCGACCACTTGCTGCAATTGGGGGTGGGTGCGGGCCGTGATGAAGGTGCCGTCCGGCTTGACCACCATGTAACGCCGGTCGCCATCCAGTCCCTCCTCGCCAACTCGGGCCCGGCTCAGGGCCATGCCAGCGGTGGATTTGATGGGATAGAGATGAATACTGTCCAGACGGGGCATGGTGCTCTCCTTGAGCGTGGCAGGGCGAGGGCACAAGATAGCGGTTTGCCCCCTAAAGCTCAATCGAGGCGCAGTCGGCGCCACGGGTCAGGCAGACGAAAAACCCGGCCTATGGGCCGGGTTGAGTGGATAAATTGCTTATCCGTGCTATCACGCGATCAATTTTCTAGGCATTCAATGAGACTGATGTTGTTTGAGGATGTCGTATATCTCCTCTTTGAGTTTAAGTTTCTGTTTTTTCAGATCTCTCAACTCAGGACTGAAGTCGCTGGCATGATGCTTTTCCAGTTTTCTGATGGTCCCGTCCAGCTCGTTGTGTAAGGCAAACTTCTCGTGGAAATGGTCATCACTGCTCTTCAGTTGCGAGATAAGGTCTCTGTACTCTGGGAACATGTAATGTCGCCTCCTTGTTGCGCTTGGGTGTGCCGACACCATTAAAACTACACCCCGGAGTGCGAGATAGATGTGATCGAGATCGCAGTTATGAGCTCTCTTTTTGCCCTTGTCATCACGACGTCACAAGGGACTGATGCAGACTGGCGTCATCGCGCAGCACGGATGTGTTCGCCGAACACCCGGGAGCGCCACAGGCAAGGCAGGGGAAGCGTGTTAATAAAGGGGAGCAGAGAAAGGGATGCTCATAGAAGACGTGAACAAAGGGGCCCATAGGCCCCTTTGTTCATATTGCGAATAGCCGTGCGGGGCTATTCCTTCTTCTTTTTGCTCTTCTCGGGCAGCGCCTTGCCATCCCGGGCGATGACCTTGCCCGCTTCAAAACCAATCTGGGCCGCCAGCTCCTCGAGATCTCCGGCCTTGGCTTCGCTGCCGATGGCATAGCGATAGTTGGCGATGGTGATCTTCTCGGCCACAGGGGTACCCGGGACTATGGGTTCACGCCAGCCTTGTCCTATGTGCGCCACCAGGGTGCCATTCATGATGAGCTCGCCGACTATCTCCTGGCTGGGTTGACCCTTGCCGAAGGTCAGCCCCTGGGGATGCTTCTTGCCAACCAGAGGGGCGTCACTTGCCGGGAGCAGCTTGGTGCGGATCAACCACTTGGGATCCTGGGTCTTGCCGAGGGCCTTGCCGGTCTGATACTCGTTGATCTTGATGGTCTTTATCATCTGGGCGGTGAACGCTTTGGTCAGCGCCTTCTGAGCCTCGTTTGCTGCATCTATGACGATGGGCGCCACATACCAGGTTTGGGGCGCTGGTGCCTTGGGGGTCGTGGCGGCAGTTTGCGCCAGGGCCAGAGGGCTGAGCAGCAGAGTAGCCAACAAGAGTCCGATTTTCTTCATTCTGATCCCGCTTATGTTTCAACTAGGAGTTTGTTTTGCCAGCGACGACTGCGCCAGCGCCAGAACATGGCCAGTCCACGCACCCATTCATCACAGGCGAGTGCCAGCCAGATGCCGACCAGTCCATAGCCTTGCATGATACCAAGGTAATAGGAAAGGGGAACGGCGATGCCCCACATGGACAGCAGTGCCATGTAGAGCGGGAAACGGGCATCCCCGGTGGCGCGCAGGGCATTGATCACCACCAGATTGAAGGTGCGGCCAGGTTCGAGGATGAGGCTGATTAAAAATAGCTGGGCCACCATGTCGATGATGTCGCCATCGGCCGTGAACAGGCTGATGATCTGCCGTCCGCTGATGGCCACGGCAATGGCGATCAGGGTGGTGACGATCAACCCCAGCTTGAGACTGTGCAGCAGCTGGGCGTAAGCCTGTTCGAAGCGACGCGCCCCCGCTAGATGGCCGATGATGATCTCGTTGCCAAGGCCGATGGAGAGGCCAAACAGCAGAATGAACAGGCAGATCTGGAAGAAGTAGGACTGGGTCGCCAGCGCCTTGTCACCGAGCAGGCCGACAAACGCCGTCACCACCATGAACTGCAGCATCCAGGAGAGGTTCTCCCCCGCCGCCGGCAGGCCGATATGCAGCACCTTGCGCAACATGGGGCGGCTGGGTTTGAGGATTTCGGGCAGCCGCAGCCGTATCCCCGTCTTGCGAGCCACCAGCCAGACCAGCAGCACCACACCCACCAGGCGGCCCACGACGGTGCTGATGGCGACCCCGGCGACCCCGAGCTGAGGCAGACCAAACCAGCCATAGAGCAGCAGCAAGTTGCCGACGAAGGTGATGAGGTTGACTATCAGGGTCACATACATGGCCTGACGGGTATGGCCGTGGGCGCGCAGGGTCGATGCCAGACAGAGGGCCGCGGCCTCGGGCAGCAGGCAGAGGCCGATGATTTGCAGGTAGAGCAGGGCATCCCCCATCAGGTGATCCGGCAGGTTCATCAAGGCCAGCATGGGCGCCGCCCCCAGCATGACCCCCACGGCGGCGACCAGCCCGACCAACAAGTTGAAGCCGATGGCGGTGTGGATGACGACCCGTGCCTTCTCCCGGTCGCCGGCGCCCAGATACTGGGTGATCACCACGCTGGTGCCGATGCTGACGAAGCTGAACAGGGTGATGGCCAGATCGAATACCTGATTGCCGACCGCCAGCGCCGCCACGCCCTGGTAGGAGACGTGGCCCACCATGAAGGTGTTGAGGGCCCCGGTCAGGAAGTGCAGGGCGAGATCGATAAACAGCGGCCAGGTCAGCGCGAACAGCGTGCCCGGTCCGGCTTGGGATTGAGTGTGCATGGGGAGTCCAAATACTGGGGATGGCCCTCGTCAGTGCCATCTGGACGGGCATTTAACACCAAGCGGGTGCGGGGTGCAATCTTGCACTGAGCAGAGCGCGCCAGACCTCCCTTCATCGGGAAGGCCTGGCGTCGGTTCAGGCTTGGTTGGTCGTCGCCTCTTGCTCGCAGGGGAGGGTGAGCCGCGCCGAGTCTGGCATCGCATCATCTTTGGGCCACTGGGAGAGGATAGCGTCGGTGGTGCTCTCCACCACCTCGTCATCCTTGAACAGAGGCTCGCGGTAACAACGGGTCATGCGCAGCGCCTGATACATGTCGGGGCAGAGGATAATGCCTTCGTCGCCGACCCGGATCCCGGCCTGACGGAACCAGTGACTGAGCTGGCCGTGGCGGCCTGCCATCACCATATGGATACCACGGCGCTTCAACTCGCGGTGCAGCTCGCCGACCATGCTCATCACGCTGATGTCCTGATGGGTAAAGCAGGCAACGGCGTCCACCACCAGACACTGGGGGCTATGGGGATCTTGCACCAGCAGCGCCAGCACCCGCCGTTTGAAATAAGGGGCATTGAAGTAGGTGAGCGGCGAGTTGAAGCGGTAGACCAGCACCCCCGGGATCGCCTTGGCCTGCTCGTTGTCGCCCAGGGTGCGCACTACCCCCTCATCGTCCATGCCGAGCAGTTGATCCGTCGGACGCATCACGTTGCGCAGGAATTGGAACAACCCCAGCAGCACCGCCAGGGTGATGCCGGGGATGACCCCCATGGTCAGCACGCTGATGAAGGTGATCAGCGCCAGCCAGAAAGCGGCGCGGTCGGAATCTTTCAGCGCCCACAACCCCTTGAGATCGAGCAGGGAGAGTGATGCCATTACCAGCACCACCCCGAGGGCGGCGGTGGGGATGTATTGCAGCGGTGAGGTGAGGTAGAAGGCAATAAAGCCGATGATGATGGCGGCGATGATGGAGACCAGCTGGCTCTTGCCACCGTTGGCATCGTTGACCGCGGTGCGCGAGTCGGCGCCGCTGATGGCAAACCCCTGGGAGACGGCGGAGGCCAGATTGGCCATGCCCAGTGCCCTGAACTCCTTGTCCGCATCAATCTCATAGCCATTCTTGGCGGCAAAACTGCGGGCGGTGAGCATCATGGAGACGAAGCTCACCATGGCAAGGTTCAACGCCGGCAATACCAGCTCACGGAGCAGTCCGGGAGGAAACTCCGGCATCTGGAAGGCGGGCAGGCCCGAGCCAATGGTACCGAGGGTATCAATCCCGAACTGCCCCAGATGACCGACCCACACCAGAGCGGCCGTGACCACCATGGCCACCATAGAGGAGGGCCATCCCGGTCGATAGCGTTTGCTGACCAGCAGTATGAGCAGGGTAAAGAGGCTCATGGCCAGGGTGGGCAGATGGGTTCGCGCCAGATAGTTGGTGCCGCTCATGATCCGCTCGATGAGGTAGCGCTCGTCGAAGGTGAAACCCAGGATCTTGGAGAGCTGGCCCACCATGATGGTGATGGCGACCCCGTTGAGCAGCCCCATCAAGATTGGCCGGGAGAGAAAATCGGCAAATACCCCCAGTTTGAAGCGGCTGGCGAGCAGGCACCAGAAGCCCGTCATGGCGGTCATCGTCATGACCAGCTGCCAATGACGGGTCGCATCGCCTGCGGCAAGGGGGGTGACCACGGCGGCGATGACGGCGCAGGTGGCGGCATCGGGACCGACAATGAGCTGACGTGAGGTGCCAAACAGGGCATAAACCATCATTGGCAATATGCAGGAGTAGAGGCCGACGATGGCACCGACCCCGGTCAGCTCGGCATAGGCGATGGCCACAGGGAGGGCGACGGCGGCCACCGAGAAACCGGCCCGCATGTCGGGCAGCAACCAGGCCCGCTGGTATTGCAACAAGGCAACCAGTCCCGGCAGCCAGCGCTCGAGAGAGAAGAAATCGCGCATCATGAAACCCGTATTATAAAAGCCACTGTATATCAGTCACTTTAGTTAAGTTGTTGTGCCAAAGTGGCTTTTTTACTGAGTGTGGCCCCTTGCCCGCAGCCCGTCCCATCCTGATGCTACTGCGGTGCCGGGATCTGGAGCAGAGGCCAGAGTCGGCGCCACCCCTTGTTGGCGACCCGTTCATCAAACACAGACCGGGGTTGCCGACAACGGGGGTTGGGCAGGACCTCAAGGGACCAGCAGGATGCCAGGCCAAAGGGGGCCAGCCAGAGCAGCTGACCATCTGGCAGCAGACGAACCCCGACACAGGTGGGCAGCTCGACCCAGTGCCCCAGAGCCTGCTCGCTGCTGTCAAAGGGGGCCACATGCTGACGCTGGTGCATGCGGGCCTGATTGCGTACCTGCCAGCGGCCGCTCAGACGGGCGCTCAGCCAGGCTTCGTGGGCCGACTCTCGCGTCCCCTCCATATCCTGTGAGTCCAGATAGACAAGATCCAGGTCATTGAGCGGGGTTGGTTCGGCCTTGTGGTGGAGATGATCCCAGATGAGGTTGCGTACGAAGCCGGCCCCCAGCGCCCAGTCGGGCAGGGCCAGATCCCGCGCGGCCATCAGGCAGGCCATGCGATAGGGGTCGGCGCGCAGCAGCGCCTCGGTTTGCAGCCGCAAGCCGGACTCGAAAGAGGGCTCAGCTTGAGCCGCAGGCTCAACCGCCATGGCGCCGCAACCAGGTCTCGATATAGCTGCAGCTTGGGACTATCTCGAGACCTTGGGCCTGGCACCAGTCGAAGAGGGCCCGTGCCAGCTTGTCTGCCAGCCCCTGGCCACGCAGCTCGCCGGGCACGAAGGTGCTGTAGGCATCGACCTGATGCTGGTCGAGCAACCGATAGCGCAGGCGGGCCTCATGGCCGTCAACCACGCAGAGGAAGGCTTGCTGCTGTTGATCATGAATGATGTCTGTCATGGGGACTCCTGTTCTTGCTATGGCCAGCCTGGCCGCACGGCGCTTTGCCGGGGAGGCGAGCTCGCTTACACTGCTCCCCTCATGATGCCACGTTAGCCGCGCCAACTCATCCGCGCATTTGCACAGGAAGCCACCATGGCCTTTGCCACCCTAGACGATTTGATAGGCGACACCCCGCTGGTGCGTCTGCAGCGCATCAACCCCCACCAGGGCGTCACCATCTTGGTCAAACTGGAGGGCAACAACCCGGCCGGTTCGGTCAAGGACAGACCTGCGCTGAGCCTCATTCGCGCCGCCGAAGCGAGCGGTCGCTTACGGCCCGGCGCCAGGCTGATCGAGGCCACCTCGGGCAATACCGGCATCGCCCTGGCCATGGTGGCGGCCACCAGGGGCTACCGGATGCGGCTCATCATGCCAAGCAACATGAGCCAGGAGCGCCGAGCCGCCATGCAGGCCTATGGCGCCGAGTTGGTGTTGGTCGACAACGGCATGGAGGGGGCGCGGGATCTGGCGTTGGCCATGGCGGCCAGGGGGGAGGGGGTGGTGCTGGATCAGTTCAACAATCCTGCCAACCCGCAGGCTCACTATCAGAGCACGGGCCCTGAAATCTGGCATCAGAGTGGCGAAGCCATCACTCACTTCGTCTCTGCCATGGGCACTACCGGCACCATCATGGGGGTCTCCCGTTACCTCAAGGAGCAGAACCCGGCGGTGCAGGTGATTGGCTTGCAACCGGCCGAAGGGAGCCACATTCCGGGGATCCGTCGTTGGCCCGCCGCCTACCAGCCCGCCATTTTCGAGCCAGAGCGGGTCGATCGGGTGCTGGACATCACTCAGGCAGAGGCGCTCACCACCATGCGTCGTCTGGCTCGGGAAGAGGGGATCTGTTGCGGCGTCAGTTCGGGCGGCGCCGTGGCGGGGGCCCTGCGCATCGCCGCCGAGCTGGAGCAAGGGATCATCGTCGCCATCATCTGCGACCGAGGGGATCGCTACCTCTCCACAGGGGTGTTCGATGAACCCGCCTGAACCCGATCCGGGATCAGTCAACAGCAGGGGCCCATGGGCCCCTGCTGTCATTTGGTGCTGGCGCTTAGCGGGTCAGCCAGCTCAGCAGCAGCTTCTTGTACCAGCGATCATAGGGGGGCTGGAGCAGGGTACCTGGACTCCACCTGCCCCGGCGCAGTACCGTCTTGGCCTTGGAGAAGGTGAGAAATCCCTCCCGCCCATGGTAGTGGCCCATGCCGGAGGGGCCTATGCCCCCGAAAGGCGCATCGTCCGCCGCAACCTGTTGCAGGGTCTCATTGATGGCGACCCCCCCTGAGTGTGTCTCCCTGATCACCCTGGCTTGCAACGCGGGATCCAGACTCATCAGATAGAGGGCCAGGGGCCTGGGCCTGGCCTGGATATAGGCGATGGCCTCGTCGAGGCTCTCATAGGGGATCAGGGGCAGCAGGGGACCGAAGATCTCCTCTCGCATCAGCTGGCAGTGGTCGGGCAGTTCGGTCAACAGATGGGGCAGCAGTCGGTGCCATTCGTCATCCCGGGCCGGGGTGGCGCAGGGGTGAGCCTGGGCACCGGCGGCAACGGCCTCCTCCAGCCAGTCGATGAGCCGCTGATACTGGCGCGGGTTGATGATGGAGGCGTAGTCATCGCTCGCCAATCCCTGGGGGTAGAGGCGCTCGAAGCGTTCGCGATAGGCCTGGATAAAAGCGCCCTCCTCGCCTTTGGGGAGCAGTACATAGTCGGGGGCGACACAGACCTGGCCTGCGTTGAGGCTCTTGCCATAGAGTATTCGTTCCACCGCCAGGCTCATCGGCATCTCCGGCCCGATGAGGCAGGGGGATTTGCCGCCAAGCTCCAGGGTGAGCGGAGTGAGCTGGCGGGCGGCGCTGGCCATCACCTGCCGACCGATGCTGGTCGAGCCGGTAAAGATCAGATGATCGAAGGGGAGGGCGCAGAAGGCGGCCCCTTGTTGGGCATCCCCCTCGCACACCACCACCTCATCCGGTTCGAAGGCTTCGCTCAGCAGCTGGATGAGCACCGCATTGGTGACCGGGGTGAACTCGGAGAGCTTGAGCATGGCTCTGTTGCCGGCCGCAATGACGCCGATGAGGGGCCCCAGGCTCAGCATCACCGGGAAGTTCCAGGGCACCACTATGCCCACGACGCCGAGGGGCTGATAGATGACATCGAGCCGGGCAGGAGTGAGCAGCAGCCCCGGGTGGCGCCGACTCGGAGCCATCCACTTCTTGAGGTGCCTGCGGACATGTTTGAGCTGGGTGAGACAGGGCAAGATATCGGCGAGCAGGCTATCGGCTCGGCTGCGTTTGCCATAATCCTGGGTCAGCGCCTGGCAGAGCGCCTCCTTGTGGGTGCGCAGGGCTTGCTCCAGTCGCGTTAGTCTGGCCAGTCGCTTGGCGAGTGACGGGGCAGGGGCGGCCTGATAGGCTGACTTGAGTCGATCCAGCTGGGTGGCAAAATGCATGGCCTGTTCCATAGGGGCTCCCGGACAATAAGGCCCAGAACGTTAACTCGTCCTCGCGTACTCTGTAAAGCCATGGGCCCCGGCGCGGCGGCGAAGCGTGCGCCGCCACCCATTTTCGGCAACAGTATCGTGTTGACCGCCCATGAGCCATCTTTGGTACTGGTCAAAACTAACCATTTTGGGGTAATTTGTGTTTCATCACAGCAGAGGGAGAGAGTGTCATGACAGAGGAATTGGAACGCTTGCTGACCAGGGTCGATGATGTGGTAGATCGCATGCCTGCCAGCTTCAATACCTATGAGTTCGTCCAGAAGTTGGCGCTGCATCATCAGGGTGCCTACTTTGCGGCGGGACACTCCCTGGCGAGCCAGCCCTTGCCTGCGCTCAAGCTGATCCATCGCCAGGTGGGGGAGGTGCTCGGGGAGAGCGACCGTCTCATCGAGGGGGCGCATCTGGCCTGTGTCACCCCCTGGGGGGAGACCGCGAGTTCACCGCGCTGGCACCGCAAGGCCTGACCCGTCCCACGCAACACTCAGGCCCCTCGGGGCCTGAGTGTTGTCAGCCGGCGGGCCCGGTGACGGAGGTCAGGCGGCGTGCCTGCCAGTAATGCTTGCGCCAGTAGACATTGTCGAGGCGTGAGCGGATCACGCCCTTGCTGGTGGAGGCATGGATAAATTCCCCGGCCCCGGTGTAGACGCCGACGTGATACTGATCCCAGCCGGTCTTGAAGAAGACCAGATCCCCATGACGCAGCTCGCTGCGAGGGATGGCCTCGCCGAGATCGGCCTGGGACTCGGTCGTGCGGGGCAGCTGGAAGCCCAGCACCTGCTGATAGGCGAGCTGGGTGAAGGCGGAGCAGTCTAGTCCGGCTCTGTTGGTGCCACCCATGCGATAGGGAACCCCGCGCCACTGTTGAAAGAAGCCATTGAAGGCTTTGTCAGGCGCTGAGGGGGGCACAGGCTCCGGTGTACTGGAACAGGCGGCCAGCAACAGGGCAAGCAGGGGCAGGATCAGCTTCATCGACATTTCACTCCCTCATATCGAATTCAAACGTGAGCGCAGTGCCCGCATGCCAACCTGGAAGAGAGAAGCCCCTTCATTCATGTCGTGAGAGCCGACTCGGATTGGGGCTCGATCAGCGGCTTGACCAGCTCAGCCAGCTTGTAGAAGGTCTGGACCCGAGTGGTACTTGGGCGCCATACCAGGCCTATCTCCCGGTAGGCCTGCTCACCCGGCAGCGGGATGGCCACCAGGTCGGTGTTATCCAGGATGCCGGCATCGATGGCCATCTGTGGCAAGAAGGTGGTGCCGAGCCCGGCGCCGACCATCTGCACCAGGGTGTGCAGGCTGGTGGCGGCAAAGGGGTTGATCTTGCTCTTGTCCCGCAGTCGACAGGCGCTTACCGCATGCTCGGTCAGGCAGTGCTCGCGCTCGAGCAGGAAGATGCTTTGGCTGGGCAGCTCTTTATAGTCGAACGGCATGTGCAGCCCCGCCGCCATGTCGCTGGGCATCACCATGTGGAAGGGATCCTGACCGACCGCCTTGCAATGGAAACCACCAATCTCGATGGGCAACGCCAGGATCAAGAGGTCGAGCTGACCCTGCTCCAGTTGCTTGAGCAGGTTGCTGGTGGTGTCTTCCCGTAGCAGCAGCTCCAGGTCCGGGTAGGTCTTGGCGCAGCGTTGCACCAGCTTGCTGAGCAGGAAGGGGGCTATGGTCGGAATGCAGCCGAGCCGCACCGTACCCTGCATGACGCCCCCCTGCTGCTGGCCGAGCTCCATCAGATCCCGGGCGTCGGAGAGCAGGTTGCGGGCCCGCTCGACCACCTCCAGCCCGATGGGGGTCATGATGAAGCTCTTGTGGTCGCGCTCGACCAGTTGCAGATTCATCATGTCTTCCAGGGTCTGGATGCCGGTGCTCAGGGTCGACTGGCTGACATGGCACGCCTTGGCGGCGCGGTTGAAGTTCTTGTGTTCGTCGAGCGCTATCAGATATTGGAGCTGTTTCAGGCTGGGCCAGCGTTGCATAGGAGTACCTGATCCGTTCTATCTATTTAATTTGATTTAACTAATCTAACATTGGCGCCGTTTCTTGTCGCTTTAATAAAGGGCGCTGACAGGCTGAAAGCCTCCCTGGGTTCAGCCTGTAGCAAGCTTTATCCCCGGGGATGGCGGGCAGGGAGATTGGGGGCGCGAGTGGCGAGTCAGGGGTGTTCCCAATAAAAAACGCGCCCGAAGGCGCGCTTGAGTCAGTGTCTGCGACACCATCACTCGTCGAAGATGCCGAAGTGCTCCTTGGAGAAGGCGACGCGCTGCGCCACCGTCATCTTGGTCGACCCCAGCTTCTCTATGGTCTTGAGATTGGGCACCAGACCGCGGCCATTGGCTATCTGAATAGCGAGGCCGGGGCGGGCGTTGAGTTCGAGCAGCATGGGGCCACGGAACTTGTCGAGCACCATGTCGGTGCCGATATACCCCAGTCCCGACATCTCATAGCAAGATGCTGCGAGTGTCAGCAGGGTATCCCAGTGAGGCACCTTGAGCTCGTACAAGTCGAGGCCGGTGTCCGGGTGGTGGCGCAGGGGGTTGCCAAACTGCACCGCCCGCAGCGCCCGGCCGGTACGTAGGCACAGACCCACCCCCACGGCGCCCTGGTGCAGGTTCGCCTTGCCATCCGATGCCGCAGTCGAGAGGCGCATCATGGCCATCACCGGGAAGCCCTTGAAGATGATCACCCGGGCATCGGGCACCCCTTCAAACGAATAGCCGTCGAACACATCATCGAAGTTGATGAGCCCTTCCACCAGCGCCACGTCGGGCTTGCCGCCCAGGGAATAGAGGCCCGCCAGTATGTTGGAGACATGGCGCTCCAGATCCTGGCCATTGGAGGCGCTGCCGTTGGGCTTGTAGAAGAGGCCATCTTCCTGGCGCAGGATCACCAGGATCCCCTTGCCCCCCGAACCCCGGGCCGGCTTGATGCAAAAGCCCGGCCACTCCTTGACCAGCTCGGTGATGCGGGCCACATCATGCTGCTCGCGAATGGTCCCGATGAGATCAGGCACAGTCACGCCGGCATCCAGCGCTATCTTCTTGGTCTGCAACTTGTCATCCACCAGGGGATAGAGGTTGCGCGGATTATAGCGGCTGATGTAGCTGTGGTTGCGTTTGTTCATGCCGAGGATGCCTGACTGGGCCAGGCTCCACGGGCTGGTGTATTTTTCCCAGAACCACATCTGTTACTTGTCCTTACCCGGCGTGACGCCCGACTTCATCTCATCCACCAGCGGTTTGAAACGCTTGAGCTCGCTCAGTTTGTAACCGGTGTAGTTACCCATCACCAGCACGGTTGCCATCAGCACCAGCTGCAGGCCGAGGAAGTTGAAGGTGAGGTGACGGATCAGCTCGTTATCCATGGCCAGGTAGGCGATGACGGCGACCAGCAAGGAACCGCCCCCCTGACGGAACACCTCTTTGGAGCCCTCTTCTTCCCAGAGGATGGACATGCGCTCTATGGTCCAGGAGAGGATGATCATCGGGAAGAAGGTGATCTTCACGCCGCTGGTCAGCCCCAGCTTGAACGCCAGTGCGGAGAAGAGCCCTATCATCGAGATCACCATGATGATGATCGCCGATATGCGCGCCACCAGCAGCAAGTTGAGCCGCGACAGGTAGGAGCGGATCACCAGACCGGTACCGACGATGAGCAGGAAGCCGACCAGACCGGTGATGAGCTGAGTCTGGATGAAGGCGACCGCAATCAGCACCGGCATGAAGGTGCCCGAGGTCTTGATACCGACCAGGACTCGCAGGAAGACCACCATCAGCACCCCGATGGGGATCAGCAGCAGTCCCTTGAACAGCGCCTGTTCTTCCAGGGGCAAGCTGTGAATGGAGAAGTTCATCATCTCGGACTGCTCGAACTTCTGGGACAGCGCCACACTGACGGGCTGCTCCTGAGCGATCATCGAGAAGGTGACCTTGGAGTTATGACCGCCGGTCACATCCAGCAGGGCTCCGGAGTTGTATTCCCACAGCAGCAGATTGGCAGGACGGCCCTGTTCGCCGGTCTGAGGGTTAAACAGCTGATAATCGGTCGGGCTGTTGAACACCTGCAAGTAGTCCACCAGCTCCTGGCGACGGCGACCGTCCTCCAGGCTGAGGGCGTGCACCACCCGAGTCGGCACGTCGGCGTTGTTGAGCAGCTCGGCAATCAGGTTGGCGCGGCTCTTGTGGGACTTGAGCAACTGGGCGTTCTGCTCCTGCTTCTCGATCTCCTTGATGATCTCGCGGGTCAGGGTGTAGCCATCGGCGGAACGCTCCTGGGCGCGCTCGAGGATCTGCTTCATGGCCGTGGCGTAAGGCTCACTCTCGATCTGCTTCTCGATGGAGGGCGGCTGGGCCAGGGCGGCGGGTTTGGCATGGGCATCGGCCATCATGTCGACCCGGTAGTAGAGCTCCTGGCGGCCGGTCGCGGTGCGGATGGACCACTCGGCACGGGCATCCCCGTTCTTCTCGACAAACGACAGGCCATAGCCCGGGCTCGCCGCATTCTCGTTCATCAGGGTGTAACCCGGCTGGGTACCCGGAATGGCCAGGGAGGCGATGACGGGTTCCCCGGTCGCATCGAACTCCAGTTTGGCCTCGATGGACCAGATCTGACGCTTCTCACCCGGGGTGAGCGGCACGTCCAGGGCAATATGGTGATAGATGGTCATCCCCATGCCGACGATGAACAGCAGGGCTACCAGCAAATAGAACGGCTTACGGGAAACCATGGATTATTTCACATCCTTGAGCTTGGGTTTGGGTTGGATATATTCGCGGGCCACGTCGACCACGGCGATGTCTTTGAGGAATTCGCGACCCAGCAGCACCGGGAAGGTCATGTCGCTGCGGTCTTTCAGGGTAAATTCGGCCTTCTCGGTCATGTCGCCGATGCGCACGGTGAGGCGCACCACGGGGCGGCGGTCGAGATCGTCGGCAGAGGCCTGGCGCACGCGCACATGGCGCACCAGCGGGGCTTCTATCTGGATCTTGTCATCGAGATCCTGATGGCTCAGGAAGAAGCGCACCCAGTTTTTGCCATTGCGCTCGAAGATGGTGATCTCCTGGGCGCTGATGGAGGAGGTGGTTGCCCCGGTATCGACCCGCGCCTGGAAGGCGTCATTGGCGGCATCCACCCAGATCCACTCCGCTTCCCCTACCAGCAGCTTGCCATCGACGGTGTGGCCCTGATCGGGGGCGGCGCACTGCTCGGTCGGGATCGCGGGTGGCTTGGGCGGCTGTGCGGGCAGGGTGGCCAGCTTGCTATCGACTTTGTTCACAGATTCTTTCATGTTGACGACATCAGTATTGAGCTGGGTCAGCAGTTGTTGTTGCTGGACGGTCTGGCGCGCTTGTTGCGCCATGGCGAGCTGGATCTTCTGTTCACTCAGGCTCAATTCTGTTCTGAGCTCGGCCAGGGTCAGCGGCGGCACTGTGGGTGCCTGTTCCAACTGAGCACACCCGCCGAGGCTGAGCAGAGAGAGCAGGGTCATTCCTTTCAATTTGCTTTTCATGTCATTCATTTAGCTGTGCTTCCTGGATTTGAATCAGTGTAACTTCCACAACTGCCCTCGGCTAGTCTTTGGCCTTGGTAGCGATTAATACGGCTCGTTTGGGAGCGGGTAGTCCCTCGACGGTGCGGGAGGGATCGGCGGGATCCAGATAATCAAGCAAAGATTCATTGAGCATCCACTCAGTGCGACGCTGTTCGTCGGCTCTGGTCATATTTTCATCGACAATCCGCACATCGCAGAAGCCACAGCGCTCGACCCAGCGCTTGAGCGCCAGGCTTGAGGGGATAAACCAGACGTTGCGCATCTTGCCGTAGCGATCCGATGGCACCAGTACCTGCTCCTCATCCCCGTCGATCACCAGGGTTTCCAGCACCAGCTCACCGCCATCACGGAGCTGATTACGCAGCTGTTCGATGTGTTCTATGGGGGACTTGCGATGATAGAGCACCCCCATGGAGAAGACGGTATCGAAGGCCCGCAGGGTCGGCAGCTCCTGGATGCCCAGCGGCAGCATCTGGGCACGCTGGTCATTGCCTGCAAAGTGGCGAATGGCCTCGAACTGGCAGAGGAACAGCGGGCTGGGATCGATGCCGACCGCGAGCTTGGCCCCTTCCCCGACCATGCGCCACAGGTGGTAACCGCTACCGCAGCCCACGTCCAGCACATAGCGTCCGTCCAGGGGGCTGATGTGGGGCAGCACTCTGTCCCACTTCCAGTCGGAGCGCCATTCGGTATCGATGTGGATGCCGTACAGGGTGAAGGGGCCCTTGCGCCAGGGCATAAACTGACGCAGCAGGCTCTCCACCTTCTTGCGCTCCCCCTCATTGAGGCTCTCGCTATGGCCTATCTCGACCCGATGTTTCAGTTCCACCTGACCGGGAGCCACCATCGGCAGTTTGTTGAGGGCACGACTCCAGCGCGGCAGATCACCGTGCAGGTTGTCATGTTGCCAGGCATGGAGCTGAGCGGGCAGGGTATGCAGCCAGTGGCTGAGCCGGGTCTTGGCGATCAGTTGATAGAAATTGGCGAAGTCGATCATGGCTGGGTGTCGCTGGATTTGATGGCGATCATGGAACCGAAGTTGAAGCACTGGAACCAGAGATCCTGATGGACGAAACCCGCCTCGCGCAGGCGCGCCTGGTGTACCGCCAGGGTGTCGGTGCGCATCACGTTTTCCAGCGCGGTGCGCTTCTGGCTGATCTCCAGCTCGCTGTAACCGTTGGCTCGCTTGAAATCCAGATGCAGCTCGATGAGCAGTTCGTTGACCGGCTCATCTTCGAAACGCAGCTTCTCGCTCAGGATCAGGATGCCGCCGGGACGCAGGCCATCAAAGATGCGCTGGATCAGCGCCGCCCGCTGCTTGGGGTCGACAAATTGCAGGGTGAAGTTGAGCACCACCACGGAGGCGTTCTCGATGGCGATGTCGCAGATATCCGCCTCGATGAGCTCGACCGGCACCTCGGATTTGAAGCCCAAGAGGTGGGCCCGGGCCCTATCTATCATGGGGCGGGAGAGATCTACCGCCGTGATGCGGCAACCGGGTTGCGCCAGGTTGCGACGCATGGCCTGGGTCGCGGCGCCCAGGGAGCAACCGAGATCGAACAGGCGGCTGTCTGGCTGGGCATAGCGAGCTGTCATCATGCCGATGGCGGAAATGATGTTGCTGTAACCCGGCACAGAGCGCTGGATCATGTCGGCAAAGACATCGACGACCTGCTCGTCAAAGCAAAAATCGCCCAGTTGGGCGATGGGGGCGGCAAAGATCTGATCATGCATAGTGGTGCAATCCGGCAGGGGATCTGTCTGTCCCCGGCTTTGTTCAATTTTGGTATTGGCTGACACCTGAATCGTACCGGGCATCAGCGGCTGGCGAAGGGTCACAAGGATTCCTGTTTTGCTGGATGCCCCGGCCGCTCGCACGGGCCATCTGCTGACCCGTCATAGGGGCGCTAGTCTAGAGGATTGCTGGCCATTTGTCTTGAACAGGGCGAAGCCGCCACCGTAAATAATCGACTTTTTCGTGCCGCAGACTAAAACATCAGCACCCCTTGACGGGCACTGTCAATTTCCCCCGGCCAGGGGGCCATTTCCTGACCGAGCAATTGCACTATCTGGCGCGCCAACGCCGGGGCCTGGGCATTGTCTGCGGTATGGATAAACAGATAGAGATCCTTGCCATCCGCCAGCCATTGGCGCCAATGGGGCAACCAGTCCGGCAAGAAGGGGTGATTGGCGGCAGGATCCGGCAAGCCGATAAGGCGCACCACGGGGGCGTGGGCGGTGGCGAGCAGGTGCACGGGCAGCTGTGGCTTCTTGCCCTGGGCGTCAATCATGGCCGCCGTGGTGGCGGGCACCGAAAACAGGGGCCGGGAGTCGAGCATGATGCGGTTGATGCCCTTTTCCATCAGCATGCGATTGAGGGCCCGCTCCGCTTCCCCCTTGGCGAAGAAATCGGGGTGTCGTACCTCGAGCGCATAGGCAAAATCCCGGGGCAGGCGATTGAAAAACTCGGTCAGACGAGGCAAGCCGGCGGGCCCGAAGCGGGCGGGCAGTTGCAGCTTGAGCAACCCCAGCTTGGCGTGCAAGGGGGCAAGCAGGGCGATAAAGTCGCTCACCTGCTTGTCCACGCTGACCAAATCGCTCTGGTGACTGATGGTTTGCGGAAACTTGAAGGCAAAACGGAAGGTATCCGGCACCGCCTCGCTCCAGCGCAGCACCGTCTCCGGGGTCGGCAAGGCGTAGAAGGTGGTATTGCCTTCTACGGTGTTGAACACCCTGGCGTAATCGGCCAGGTGTTTGGCGGGCTTGGCGCCCTGGCCGAGTAATTGACCTGGCCAGGCGGGGTGGGACCATTGTGGCAGTCCCAAAAATAGGCTCATTGCGGATCCTGTTGGTGGTTTTGTCGCGTTTCCCCTCAAAAATTTGCCAACTGAGCTAAAAAACAGGGCAAAGGAGGGGGCAGGTCATTTTACCCGTATAGGGGTTTTCCTCTATAATGCCACCCCTTTGTTTATCAATTTTTGATGGTGGTGCCGGATGATGCGTCCCGCGATGGTGACATGCGGTCATGAATTGTTAACACAACAACGGCTCTCCGATGCTTCGCCGACGGCCTCGCTGTCGCAAGCCGGTATCGGCGGCAAGCTGCCGGCTCAAGGGGCCGGCTGGTACGAGACTGATTTCAAACCGGGTAGCACAAGCATCTGGCCAGTGGCGAGACAGACGGTGCTGACCTGTCGTGCCCGGCGACTCAGGGTTAACCGTCTCTCTTACAATTTCGAAGGAAGAAGTCCATGCGCTCTATCTATTGCGGACAGGTCAATGAAGCCCATGCAGGGCAGACCATTACATTGTGCGGTTGGGTCCATCGTCGTCGCGACCTTGGCGGTCTGATCTTTATCGATATGCGTGACCGGGAAGGCATAGTGCAAGTCTTCTTCGATCCGGACAAACCGGATGCCTTCGCCCTGGCCTCCGAACTGCGCGGTGAGTTCTGCATCCAGGTGACCGGTGTGGTACGCAGCCGCCCCGACTCCCAGCGCAACAGCGACATGGCCACCGGCGCCATCGAGGTGTTCGGCCACGAGTTGACCATCATCAACCGCTCAGAGCCACTGCCGCTCGACTTCAACCAGGTCAACAGCGAAGAGCAGCGTCTCAAGTTCCGCTATCTGGACCTGCGTCGCCCCGAGATGGCCAAATACCTGAAGACCCGTGCCAAGGCCAGTGCCTTCGTGCGCCGCTTCATGGACGAGCAGGGCTTCCTCGACATCGAGACCCCGATGCTGACCAAGGCGACCCCGGAAGGGGCCCGTGACTATCTGGTGCCGAGCCGGGTGCACAAGGGCAAGTTCTACGCCCTGCCGCAGTCCCCGCAGCTGTTCAAGCAGTTGCTGATGATGTCCGGCTTCGATCGCTACTACCAGATCGTCAAGTGCTTCCGCGATGAAGACCTGCGTGCCGACCGTCAGCCGGAATTCACCCAGATAGACGTGGAGACCTCCTTCATGACCGCGCCCCAGGTGCGCGAGCTGATGGAAGAGATGATCCGCCAGCTGTGGCAGCACGTGCTGGCCGTGGATCTGGGCAACTTCCCGGTGATGACCTTCGACGAAGCCATGCGCCGCTTCGGCTCCGACAAGCCGGATCTGCGTCTGCCGATGGAGCTGGTCGATGTCGCCGATCTGCTGACTGCGGTTGAGTTTGCGGTGTTTGCCGGTCCGGCGAACGATCCGAAAGGCCGTGTGGCAGCCCTGAAAGTGCCGGGCGGCGCCGAGCTGTCTCGCAAGCAGATCGACGAGTACACCAAGTTTGTCGGTATCTATGGCGCCAAGGGGCTGGCCTGGATGAAGGTCAACGACGCCGCTAATGGCCTCGAAGGCGTGCAGTCGCCGGTGGCCAAGTTCCTCTCCGACGAGATAGTGCGCGAGATCCTGGCCCGTACCGGTGCCGCCGCTGGCGACATTATCTTCTTTGGCGCCGACTCCAAGAAAGTGGTCTGCGACGCCATGGGCGCCCTGCGCCTGAAAGTGGGCCGCGATCTGGGCCTGGTCGAGAACGTCTGGAAGCCGCTGTGGGTCATCGACTTCCCCATGTTCGAAGAAGATGGCGAGGGTGGGCTGGCCGCCATGCACCACCCCTTCACCGCCCCGAGCGATCTGAGCCCGAGCGAGCTGAAAGCGAACCCGCTCGGTGCCTATGCCAATGCCTATGACATGGTGATCAACGGTTACGAAGTGGGTGGTGGCTCTGTGCGTATTCACAGCAGCGACATGCAGTCCTGCGTGTTCGACATCCTGGGGATCACCCCGGACGAGCAGCGCCTGAAGTTCGGCTTCCTGCTCGATGCCCTGAAATATGGCACTCCGCCCCACGCCGGTCTGGCCTTTGGCCTGGATCGCCTGAGCATGCTGCTGACCGGCACCGACAACATCAAGGATGTCATCGCCTTCCCGAAAACCACCACGGCGTCTTGCCTGATGACGGATGCCCCCAGCTTCGCCAATCCGGCCCAGCTCGGCGAGCTGGCGATTGCGACCGTTGCCAAGGTCGATACCAAGGCTGACGTTGAAGGCGCTGAGTAAATCAAAAGGGCCGCACTTGCGGCCCATATCAGCAGACTTATCTCATTGATTTGAAATCATAACGGAGCGTTTTTATGGCAGGTCACAGTAAATGGGCCAACATCAAACACCGCAAGGCGGCGCAAGACGCCAAGCGCGGTAAAATCTTCACCAAGCTGATCCGTGAAATCACCACCTCGGCGCGCATCGGCGATCCCGATCCCGCCAACAACCCGCGCCTGCGTGCCGCCGTGACTGCGGCCCTGACCAGCAACATGACCCGGGAAACCATCAACCGCGCCATCGCGCGTGGGGCCGGTGGTGGCGACGGCGAGCAGCTCGAGACCATCGTCTATGAAGGCTACGGCCCGGCGGGCTCCGCGGTCATGGTGGAGTGCCTGACCGACAACCGCAACCGTACCGTCGCCGAAGTGCGTCATGCCTTCAACAAGTGTGGCGGCAACCTGGGTACTGACGGCTCAGTCTCTTACCTGTTCAGCAAGAAAGGGCTGTTGACCTTCGTCGGTGCCGATGAAGATGCCCTGATGGATGCGGCGCTCGAAGCCGGTGCCGACGATGTGGTCACCGAAGAGGATGGCTCCATCGAGGTCTACACCACTCCGAATGAGTTCGGTACCGTGCTGGATGCCCTGGAAGCGGCTGGCTTCAAGCCCGAGAACGCCGAAGTGACCATGATCCCCTCCACCGAAGCCGAGCTGGATGCCGAGACTGCTCCCAAGCTGATGCGTCTCATCGACATGCTCGAAGACCTGGACGACGTGCAAGAGGTGTACCACAACGGCTCCATCTCCGACGAAGTGGCCGCGACCCTCTGATCTCTGATCGTCAGGTTGCAGCTTAGAGGAAGTGGCATCACAACGGTGCCATCGCCCTCCGACGACGTGGCCGCGACCCTCTGATCGTCAGGTTGCAGCTTAGAGGAAGTGGCATTCCAACGGTGCCACAGTCCTCTGACGAAGTGGCCGCGACCCTCTGAGCGTCAGGTTGCAGCTTAGAGGAAGTGGCATCACAACGGTGCCACACTCCTCCGACGACGTGGCCGCGACCCTCTGATCGAAGGCCCGCACAGACAGCAAACGGCAGCCCACGGGCTGCCGTTTTTTATGATGTTGCCAAAGGGAGATGTCGCCCCGGCGCGTCATCATGGCTTGCCTGCCACCCCAGCCCGGTTTGTATGTCTCTTTGCCTCCATGGGCTTTCATCTTAATTTTCACTTAAGTCTCGACTCCTATGATGCCTGCCAAGTCTGGCTCCCGGTGAGCCTGTCATCTGGTTAGCGGAGTCTGTCTATGCGTATCACTATGAGTGCCATCAAGGTGAATGTCCTGCTGGTGCTGTTGTTTACTCTGGTATTCAACTGGCCTATCTTCCTGCACTTCTATCATGCCCTCTCTCGCCTCGATCACGTCAAGGTCGGCTTCGTGCTCTCCATTCCGCTGCTGTTGCTGGCGGCGCTCAATCTGGTGTTCCTGCCGTTTAGCATTCGATACCTGCTCAAGCCCTTCTTCAGTGTGCTGATCCTCATTGGCTCCCTGGCCAGTTACGCCATGCTCAAATACGGGATCATCTTCGATCAGAACATGGTGCAGAACGTGGTGGAAACCAATGTCGGGGAGGCGGGCTCTTATCTCAATGGCTCCGTCTTGACCTGGTTCATGCTGACGGGGGTGCTGCCAACCCTCTGTCTGCTGCTGCTCAAGATTGAATATCCCACGCGCTGGTACCAGGGGCTGGGCCTGCGGCTGGGGGGCATGGGGCTCTCCGCCTTGCTCATCTTCGCCGTGGGTGCCCTCTATTATCAGGATTACGCCTCGGTGGGCCGCAACAATCACACCATGGCCAAGGAGATAGTGCCCGCCAACTATGTGGCCGGCATCTTCAAGTATGTGAAAACCAGCTTCTTCACCCCGGCCATGCCCTTCCTGGCGCTGGGAAGCGACGCCGTGGTCGCGGCCGAAGGCCACAGCAAACCGACCCTGATGTTCCTGGTGGTGGGGGAGACGGCGCGCAGCAAGAACTACTCCCTGAACGGCTATGAGAAGCACACCAACGCCTTCACCGACCAGGAGCCGGGTCTGGTGTCGTTCCGCCATGTACGCTCCTGCGGCACCGCCACGGCGGTTTCCGTGCCTTGCATGTTCTCCAACATGACCCGGCGCGAGTATGACGAGAACCGGGCCCGTCATCAGGATGGCCTGCTGGATGTGTTGCAGCACGCCGGGGTGCAGGTACTGTGGAAGGAGAACGATGGCGGCTGCAAAGGGGTGTGCGATCGGGTGCCGACCCAGGTGGTCGATCCCAAGGAGCATCCCGAGCTCTGTAAAGGCGAGTCCTGCTATGACGGTGTGCTGCTCAAGGGGCTGGATCAGCAGATTGCCGGGATGAAATCAGGCAACAAGCTGGTGGCCTTCCACCTGATGGGCAGTCATGGCCCCACCTATTACCGGCGCTACCCGGCCACGGAGCGCGCCTTCGTGCCAGATTGCCCGCGCAGCGACATCGAAAATTGCACCAACGAGGAGCTGGTCAATACCTATGACAACACCATTCGCTACACCGACAAGGTGATAGGGCAGCTGATCGACACCCTCAAGGGGCTGGAGTCGGAGTACAATGTGGGGCTCATCTATCTGTCGGATCACGGGGAGTCCCTGGGCGCCATGGGACTCTATCTGCACGGCACCCCCTACAAGTTCGCGCCGGACGATCAGACGGTGGTGCCCATGCTAACCTGGATGGCGCCGCGCACCGCCCAGGAGGATGGCTTGAGTCTCGATTGCCTCAAGCAGGAGGCACAGGCCAAGCGCTTCTCCCAGGACAACCTGTTCCACTCGGTACTGGGCATCATGAACGTCAAGACCAGTGCCTACGATGGTGAGTTGGACTTGTTCAAGCCCTGCCGGGCGGGGTGAGTGGGTTTATTCTCAGCTGTTCCCCCATGCAGTGCTGGGCATCATGAACGTCAAGACCAGTGCTTACGATGGTGCTCTGGACTTGTTCAAGCCCTGCCGGGCAGGGTGAGTGGGTTTATTCTCAGCTGTTCCCCCATGCAGTGCTGGGCATCATGAACGTCAAGACCCGCGCCTATGATGATGCCTTGGACTTGTTCAAGCCCTGCCGGGCAGGGTGAGTGGGTTTATTCTCAGCTGTTCCCCCATGCAGCACTGGGCATCATGAACGTCAAGACCCGCGCCTATGATGATGCTCTGGACTTGTTCAAGCCCTGCCGGGCAGGATAGCGGCGAAGGGGCGTGACAACGCACAAATGACAACGGCAGCCATTGGCTGCCGTTGTGGTATCTGGCCTGCCGACTCAGCGGCGCGCCGTCACTTCTGTTCCATGATGATCTGCAGCAGATCCCCTTCCAGCAGACCGCGCTTGACCAGGGCGAAGCCGCCGATGGTGGGCTGGTTCTGGAAGCGGGCTTTCACGATGGGCAGGCCACGGTGGAAGCTTGGCAGGGACTGATGCTCGACGCAGCGACGGATGGCCGGGAACAGGATCTCCTCGGCTTCGGTGATCTCGCCTGCGATCAGTACCTTCTGCGGGTTGAACAGGTTGACCGTGATGGCCACGGCCCGGCCCAGATGCTCGCCCACATTCTCAATCACGCTGCGCGCCAGTTCATCGCCAGCCAGGGCAGCCTTGCAGACCTCATGGATGCTGATGTACTTGTCCTGCAGGCTGCTCTGGTGGCCGCGGCTGATCAGCTCCTTGACCTTGTCGACGATGGCCTCGTTGGAGGCGATGGTCTCCAGGCAACCGAAGTTGCCACAGTGGCAGCGCTTGCCGAGGGGCTCGACCTGAATGTGGCCTATCTCGCCGACGTTGCGGTTCTGGCCGAGGAATACCTTGCCCTTGGTGATGATGCCCGACCCCGCACCCTGGTGAACACTGACCAGGATGGAGTCCATGCAGTCGCGGGACTCGCCGAAGAAGTGTTCGGCCAGTGCCAGGGAGCGCGTGTCGTTGCCGACGTAGCAGGGCAGGTTGAAGTGGTTCTCCAGCAACTTGGCCAGGGCCAGGTTGCGGATCTGGTATTTGGGGGTATAGATGACCATACCCGATTCCGGATTGACCAGGCCCGGCATGGTGAGCGCGATGCTGATGAGATTGCGGCTGCGCTCCTGATTGGCGTCGATGAAGGCGCCAATTTCGCGCAGCAGCATGTCGACCACAGGTTGCTGGTCTATCTCGGTCACTTCGGTGATGTGCTGGTCGAGCTCCTTGCCATCGAGATCATAGAGACTCAGTTGCAGGTAGCCTCGACCCAACTTGGCGGACACAAACTGGAACCGATTCTTGATGGTGGTGAGGGAGATGGCACGCCGCCCGCCGGTTGAGGCTTGCGGTGAGGTCTCCTTGATCAGACCATGCTCGATCAGTTGCCGGGTTATTTTGGTCACGCTGGCCGGGGCCAGGTGACTCAACTCGGCAATCTTGACCCGGGAGATGGGGCCTTGCAGGTCGATGAGCCGATACACGGCTGCACAATTGACCTGCTTGATAAGGTCTACGTTTGCTATTTGTCCGCCAGTCATGATGTCACTGTTGTGTGTAGTGTCCGTTAACCACGGTCCCGAGGACCTTGAAGGCCTGATCGAAGACGGTGAGGTTGGCTATCTTGCCGACCTGGATACTACCGAGACGTGAGTCCCATCCAATGGCGCGTGCAGGGTATAGGGTGGCCATTCTCAGCGCTTCGGCGAGGGGTAACCCCACCTGTTTGACCAGATTTTCCACCCCTTCAATCATGGTGAGGGCAGAGCCGCCGAGTGTACCATTCTCATCGACGCACTGACCATCACGGAAATAGACGGTGGCGCCACAAAAATCAAATTTCTCAAAGCCTTCCGGCGCACCGGCCGGAGCGGTTGCATCGGTGACCAGCACCAGTCGCTCCCCCAGCACCTTGTGGGCGAGACGCACGTTGGCCCAGTGCACATGATGGCCATCGACGATGACACCCGTGTAGACATCATCCCTGTCGTAGATGGCACCGACTACACCTGGCTCGCGGCCGTTCACGGTCGGGGTCATGGCGTTATAGAGGTGAGTGGCAAAGCGCATGCCGCTCTCAAAACCGGCCATGGCCTGTTCGTAACTGGCCGCGGTGTGACCCGCTGAGACCAGAATGCCGGCCTCGACCAGGCGACGAATGTGCTCAGGGCTGTTGCGCTCCGGGGCCAGGGTAATCTTGGCGATGGCATCCGCGTTGGCGCAGAAGAAGTCGATCATCTCGTCCGCGGGTTGGCGGATCTGATCCGCCGGGTGTATGCCCTTGCGCTTGAGGTTGGTATAGGGCCCTTCCAGATGGACGCCCAGCACCTCATTGGCGCGCGCCTGCATGTAACTGCGGGTGACCGCAACCGCCTGTTTCATGTCCGCATCCGGACTGGTGATCAGGGTCGGCAGGTAGCTGGTGGTGCCGGATTTGAGGTTGGCCGCCTGCATGGTGGCCAGGGTCTCGGCGGTGATATCGGTGTTGAACATGACACCGCCGCAGCCATTGAGCTGCAAGTCGATAAAGCCGGCGCTCAGGTTGGCGCCGTCCAAATCGTGGCGAGCCACGTCCGCAGGCAGCGCCGCCAGGGGCTTGATGGCGACAATCTGGTTGCCATCGATGATCACCCCATGGCCGGTCAGCACTTCGCTGCCGGTGTAGAGGGTGCAGTTGGTCAATGCGTACATGGCGTTACCTCACAGACGACCGATGTTGTCCGCTTCCAGCTGCTGGAAATAGCGGACAGTCTTGACTTTCAACTCCATGGTGGAGGGCTCGTCGCACACCATCATGCCCTTGGGATGCAGTTGCAGGGTGGAGATGGTCCACATGTGGTTGACGCAACCTTCGACGGCCGCTTGCAGGGCCAGGGCCTTGCCGTGACCTATCACCAGGATCAGGATCTCCTCGGCATCCATCAGGGTACCCACGCCCACGGTCAGGGCCAGTTTGGGCACCTGCTCCATGTCGCCACCGAAGAAGCGGGAGTTGGCGATGCGGGTATCTTCGGTCAGGGTCTTGACCCGGGTGCGGGACGCCAGAGAAGAAGCCGGTTCGTTGAAGGCGATGTGACCATCGTTGCCGACCCCCCCCATGAACAGATGAATGCGGCCGTAGGACTTGATTTTGTCTTCGTAGCGTTTGCACTCGGCCACCAGATCCGCGGCATTGCCATTGAGGATGTTGATGTTTTCCGGGCGAATGTTGACGTGACTGAAGAAGTTGTTGTGCATGAAGCTGTGGTAGGACTCGGGATGCTCCTCGGCCAGGCCAACGTACTCGTCCATGTTGAAGGTCACCACGTGCTCGAAGCTGACCTCACCCGCTTTATGCAACTCAATCAGGCGCTTGTAGGTATTGAGCGGCGTGCCGCCCGTGGGCAGACCCAACACGAAGGGGCGATCGGCGGTCGGCTGGAAAGCGTTGATGCGATCGACAATGTAACGGGCAGACCACAGACCGACTTGGCTGGCTGACTTGAGTGGGATCAGACGCATTTCGAGTACCTCTAGTTTGTTGTCACCGGCATGGGCACGATGGTAAGACGTAATGGCAAATCTTAGTTGTTTCATAGCGTAAATAAAGATTGGAAACTAAGCCACATCTATCCGCTAACTTTATGTCGTTTGGGTGATAATGATCACGATTATGGCTTTATTAATTTGCGAAGCGAAATAAAAGACCTAGACTGCCAATCAAGCCTTGATGGCTTATGCGTTGAACGTAATAAGCACTTAATTTATAGAAAAACATTAACTCATAGAAAAACACTTACTAAGGAGAGGAGCCGTGAACATTCTCGGTTATTTACAGAAGATCGGCCGTGCCCTGATGGTGCCGGTAGCGGTATTGCCTGCCGCAGCGATCCTGATGGGCATAGGTTACTGGATTGACCCGAATGGTTGGGGTGGCGGCAGCCCTCTGGCCGCGTTCCTGATCAAGGCCGGTGCCGCCATCATCGACAGCATGCCGATCCTGTTCGCGGTCGGTGTCGCTTACGGTATGTCCAAGGATAAAGATGGTTCCGCCGCCCTGGCCGGCCTGGTCGGTTTCCTGGTGGTCACCACCTTGCTGAGCCCGGGCGCCGTTGCCCAGCTGCAAGGTATCCCGCTCGAGCAGGTTCCTGCTGCCTTTGGCAAGATCAGCAACCAGTTCATCGGTATCCTGACCGGTGTCATCGCGGCTGAGCTGTACAACCGCTTCAGCAGCGTCGAGCTGCACAAGGCGTTGGCCTTCTTCTCCGGCCGTCGCCTGGTTCCCATCATCACCTCCGTGGTCATGATGGCGGTCTCCTTCGTGCTGATGGCTGTCTGGCCTGTCATCTACGGTGGTCTGGTTCACTTCGGCGAGTCCATCGTCGGCATGGGCTCTACCGGTGCCGGTATCTACGCCTTCTTCAACCGTCTGCTGATCCCGATCGGTCTGCACCACGCCCTGAACTCCGTATTCTGGTTCGACGTGGCTGGCATCAACGACATCCCGAACTTCCTGGGCGGTCAGAGCTCCATCGATGCCGGTAAAGCGGTCGCCGGTGTGACTGGTATGTACCAGGCTGGCTTCTTCCCCATCATGATGTTCGGTCTGCCGGGCGCCGCCCTGGCCATCTACCACACCGCCAAGAAAGAGAACAAAGAGAAGGTCGCCTCCATCATGATCGCAGCCGCCTTCGCTGCCTTCTTCACCGGTGTGACCGAGCCCCTCGAATTCTCCTTCATGTTCGTGGCCCCCGTGCTCTACGTGATCCACGCCGTATTGACCGGTATCTCCGTGTTCATCGCGGCCAGCATGCACTGGATTGCCGGTTTCGGTTTCAGTGCCGGTCTGGTGGACATGGTGCTCTCCAGCCGTAACCCGCTGGCCGTCAACTGGTACATGTTGCTGCTGCAAGGTCTGGTGTTCTTCGGCATCTACTACAGCGTGTTCCGTCTGGTCATCGTCAAGCTGAACCTGAAGACCCCGGGCCGTGAAGACGACGAAGCCATCCCGGCCAGAGCCGAGATAACTGATCGTACCGAGCTGGCCAAGCAGTATCTGGAAGTGCTGGGTGGTCATGACAACCTGGTCACTATCGATGCCTGCATCACCCGTCTGCGTCTGACCCTGAAAGACCGCAGCATCGTCGATGAGCGTCAGCTCAAGGCCCTCGGCGCCGCCGGTGTGGTCAAGCTGGGTGAACAGAACCTGCAAGTGATTCTGGGCCCCTTGGCCGAGATCATTGCCGGTGAGATGAAGTCCCTGCGTTAAGTGTTACCCGGACGGGCGCCTCCTCCTGCCCGTCCGCTCAAGCCTAAGTCCATTGTTGACATAAATAGGGCCCCACCTATGGGGCCCACCATAAAAAAAGCCAAGCAATTCCAATCTTTACTTCAACCAAGAGCAGCAGTTATGACACTCAAGATCTCTCTCTTAGCCCTCGCTATGTCTGGCGTTTTTGCCGCGCCTGCCATGGCCGCCGATGCCGCCAACCAGGCCCTGGTCGATTCCCTCGCAAGCAACCTCGTCGTCAAGTACGAAGTCGTCACCAATGATGGTGCCGGAGCCGGTCTGGATTGCCAGGCGCTAGGTTCTGAATGGGCCAGCTGTGGCGTGGCCAAACTGCACCTGACCAATCAGGGCGCAGACGTTAATTCCAAGGATTGGGAGATCTACGTCTCCTCCATCCGTCGCATTCAACGGGTCGACAACGATCAGTTTGCCATCGAGCATCTGACCGGCGACCTCTATCGCCTGACCCCCACCGACAAGTTCCAGGGTTTTGCCAAGGATGTCACTGTCGAAGTGCCTTTGGTGGTGGAGTATTGGGTACTGTTCGAATCTGACATCATGCCGAGCTGGTATGTCTCCGCCGAGGGTGCAGAGCCCAAGGTGATCGCCAGCATGAGCAACATCGATGATGCCACCAGCTATGAGAAGCCGATGCCGGCCGATGGCTGGAAGCGCACCAAGGATGACAACAACGTTCTGATGAATGCGCAGACCCGTTATGAGGCCAACCGCACCAGCACGCTGCTCTCTGCACAGCAGATCGATAACCAGATACTGCCGACCCCGGCAAAGCAGCTCATCAAGGTGGGCCCGCAGGTGGATCTCTCCAGCATCAAGCTCGATGCCCTTGACCTGCCGACCGATCGCGCTGATGCCATCAAGGCGTCACTGACCAAGCTGGGTGTTACCCTCTCCGACACCGGCTATCCCGTGACCATCAAGCTCGGCAGCAAGGTCAAACAGGCCGAAGGCTATCAGCTCGACATCGGCAAGGATGGCGCCATCATCCGTGGTCACGATGTCAATGGCGCCTTCTGGGGGGCCCAGTCCCTCATCGCCCTGATAGGGGTCGATGACAAGCGGGTCAGCCAGATGAGCGTCGAGGATGCACCGCGCTTCGAATACCGCGGCATGCAGACCGACGTGGCCCGCCACTTCAGAAGTCCGCAGACCCTGCACAAGCTGATCGATCAGATGTCCGCCACCAAGCTCAACGTGCTGCATCTGGGATTGACCAACGATGAGGGCTGGCGCCTCGAGATCCCCGGTCTGCCTGAGCTGACCGAGGTCGGTGCCGAGCGTTGCCACGACTTGTCCGAAACCAAGTGTCTGCTGCCGCAGCTGGGCTCGGGTCCGGCTGCGGACAACCAGGGTTCCGGCTTCTACAGCAAGGCGGATTACATCGAGCTGGTGCGCTACGCCAAGGCGCGCGGCGTGACCGTGGTGCCGGAGATCAACATGCCGGCCCATGCCCGTGCGGCGGTGGTTTCCATGGAGGCGCGTTACCAGCGGCTGATGGCCGAGGGTAAAGAAACCGAAGCGAACCAGTATCGCCTGACCGATCCGGCCGATAGCTCCAACATCACCTCGGTGCAGTTCTACGACAAGATGTCCTTCATCAACCCCTGCCAGCCAGGTGCCGCCACCTTCGTGGCCAAGGTGATGGATGAAGTGGCCCAGATGCACCAGGCCGCCGGCCAGCCGCTGACCGCCTGGCACTATGGCGGTGACGAGGCGAAAAACATCATGCTGGGCGGGGGCTATCAGGATCCGGCCACCACCAAGCCCGCCGATCTGGTGGCCTGGAAGGGCAATACCGACTGGAGCAAGCAGGACAAGCCGTTTGGCAAGTCCCCCCTGTGCCAGAAGATGATCGCCGACGGCAAGATTGCCGATGTGCAGGAGCTGCCTGTCTATTTCGCCAAGGAAGTGAGCGAGATGGTCAAGGGCCACGGCTTCTCTACCCTGCAGGCGTGGGAAGATGGTCTGAAGTACGCGAACAGCGCCAAGGATTTCGCCACCGACAAGACCCGGGTCAACTTCTGGGAAACCCTCTACTGGGGCGGCTTCAACGAGGCGATGAAGTGGGCGCACAAGGGCTATGAGGTGGTGCTCTCCAACCCGGACTACCTCTACTTCGACTTCCCGAACGAGGTGCATCCGGCCGAGCGCGGCTACTACTGGGCGACCCGCTTCAATGACACCCGCAAGGTGTTCGCCTTCGCCCCGGAAAACTTGCCGCAGAACGCCGAGACCTCGGTCGACCGGGATGGCAATGCCTTCGTCGCCAAGGGCGATCAGGATGCGGTCAAGTTCAAGGGCATGTCCGGCCAGCTGTGGAGCGAAACGGTCCGCACCGATGCCCAGTATGAGTACATGGTCTATCCGCGTATCTTCTCGGTGGCCGAGCGTGCTTGGCACAAAGGTGGTTTCGAGCTGCCCTACGTGAAGGGCCGCGAGTTCTCCGGTGAGACCCAGTTCGTCAACAAGGCGACCCTGGCCAAGGAGTGGAACCGCTTTGCCAACCTGCTGGGCCAGCGCCAGTTGCCGAAACTGGATCTCCAGGGCGTCGAATATCGTCTCTCTGTGCCGGGCGCCAAGGTGGTGAACGGCAAGCTGGAAGCGAACGTGGATCTGCCGGGTCTGCCCATCCAGTACAGCCTGGATGGCAAGCACTGGAACGCCTATGACGCGGCGGCCAAGCCGACCGTGACAGGCAAGGTATACCTGCGTACCACCAGTTTCGATGGCAAGCGCACTGGCCGCGTCACCGAACTGAACTGATGGTTGCTGACCGTTGACACCGGGTGGGTCGCAAGACCCACCTTTCCCAAGGCCGATCTGCCATCGGCTTTGGGAAAGGTTGACTGTGCGTGTGAACCTTTGTTGTGTGTGAGTCTGTTTTGATTTTTCATCTTGAAACCCCGCCTGGTGCGGGGTCTTTTTTTATCTGTCGTGCAGGGGGGCGCCGGACGGAGTCTGGCGGGGATGGAGTGAAAGGTGCGGGAAAATGTTGCCCCAGAGGATTGGCCGGTCAGAGCGGGTCGTCTGGCCAGTCGATATCCTGCACGCAGCCGGGATCGTTGAGTGTCAGACAGATCAGCCGGTCGATGTGGCGATCCAGCACCTGCTTGGCGCCTCGATCGCCAGAGAGGTGGGCCAGTTCGGCCAGCAGATCGGCGGGGAAGCTGACGGGGTGGCCCTGCTCCCCCAGGTAAACGGGGCGAACCAGCGAGCAGCCATCCTGGGCGACCTGCAAGGCCTGGAGGCTGGCGGGGGAGAGGTGTGGCATGTCGGCCAGTACCACCAGCAGGCTGTGGATGGGGCGGCCGCTCGCCAGCAGGGTACGGACACCATGGGCCAGGCTGTCCCCCAGGCCGCCGTCGATCGGTACCTGGGTCAACGCTGCCCCGGAGTCCGCCAGCAGGCGGCGCAGCACCTCGTCTTCGCGGCGCAGCACCACCAGTACGCGATCATGGCTGGGGAGCAGGGTCGCCAGGGTGCGCAGGATCAGCGGAGGCGAACCCGCCAGACGCTTGTCACTGCCGTAGCGACGGGAGAAGCCGGCGGCCAGCAGCAGGGCGACCCGTTCAGGTTGCATCTTGCCTGAGCCTCATGCGGATTCCATGGCGGACGGCGATCACCTCGGCCAGGGTGGCAATGGCGATTTCGATCGGAGACTTGCTGCCGATGGGCAGCCCTATGGGGGCATGGATCCGCGCCAGCTGTGCCTGGCTGCTATCCCCTATCCGTTGCAATCGCTCCAGTCGGCGCTCGCTGGTGCGTACCGAGCCCATGGCGCCCAGGTAGAAGGCGTCGGATTCGAGCCCCGCCATCAACCCGGCGTCATCGATGCGGGGGTCGTGGGCCAGGGCGAGCACGGCGCTCTGGGCTGTGGCGTGACGCTCGACGAAACGTTCGGGATCGCACCACTGCACCGCTATGCCCCCCTGCTCGGGTCCCCAGTGCCAGTCGGATCGATAAGCTTCGCGGGTATCGCACAGCAAGACCTCGAAGCCAGCGGCCTGTCCGAGCCTGGCCACCTGTTCGCTCACCTGGCTGATCCCCAGCAGCAGCAGGCGCCAGCGCTGGGCATAGGCGAGGCGGACGACCCCTGGCTCGTCCCCGCAAAGGCGTTCGCCGCTCAGGTAGGTCCTCTCCCTTTGCGCAATGCGAACCTCTCGCACGAAGGAGGTGGCGCTTTGCTGCAAGGCCAGCCACCTATTCAAGTCTTGGGTGGCCTCATCCCCCGGCATCAGGTGCTCGACCAATAGCTGGATACTGCCCCCGCAGGGCAGCTCGAACTGGCTGCCATCCGGGGTCAGGTGGGAGCCATAGTCGAGCAGGCTCAGGGGGGCGTCATGCTCCCCTCTGGCCAGCTTCTCGACGAAGGCATCCTCGATGCAGCCACCGGAGATGGAGCCGCTGCGACAGAGACCATCGGTGGCAAACAGTGCCCCCCTGGGACGAGGGGCCGAGCCATAGGTGGCCACTATGCTGCACAGCCAGACGCTTTTGCCCTGGGCCAGCCACGTCAAGCTCTGGCGCAGTACTTCGACGTGATGGTCACTCATGATGCTCGGCCAGCTCCTGCTTAAGCGTCCTGACCTCGTCGGCACTCACTTTGACGGATTGACTAGACCAGGTCTGGCGCAGGAAGTTGGTCAGATCCGCCAGATCCTGATCACTCATCTCATTGATGTACCCGGGCATGGGGGCAAAGCGCTCGGTCTGGCTGTAGCTCTGGGCCGGGATCCCATGGAGCAGTATGGCCAGGGTATTGACTGGACTCGGCTGATCCAGGGTTCCATTGCTGGAGAGGGCCGGAGTCACGTTCGGCTTGCCCTGACCCTCTTGGCCATGACAGCCGGTGCAGTAGTTGCGATAGAGGGCATAACCGGGATGCCGGGTATCCAGGGTAGCCGGTTTGGGCTCAGGGGATGAGAGGGGCGTGTCGCTGTCGAGCAGGTAGCTGGTCACCGCATGCATGTCTTCCTCTGTTAGATAGGCAAAGCTCTTCTCCACCACCGGATACATGCCTGCGAAGACGCCCCCTTTGATCGAGTAGCCTTTTTGCAGCAGCTTGCTCAGGGAGTCCTGGGTCCAGCCTTGACGCCTGAGTTCGGTGGCGGTGATGTTGGGGGCCATCACCCCTTCGATCCTGGCCCCTTGCAGATAGTGGGATGAATCCATTGCCATGAAGAAGTTGCGTGGCGTATGGCACTCGCCGCAATGCCCCAGGCCATCTACCAGATAGCGACCCCTATTCCAATTGGCGCTTTTTGTTGCGTCGGGTGCGAAGGCGGTGTCGTCATGAGCCACCAGATTCCAGCCCAATAGCCCGGTGCGCACATTGAAGGGGAAGCCGACCTCGTTGTCACGGTTCGGGGTGGCGGCTGGCTTGGTCTGCATGAAGTAGGCATAGAGCGCCTTCATGTCTGCATCCGTGACCAGATGATAGGAGGTGTAAGGCATGGCGGGGTAGAGACGCCCTGTTGGCGCCTTGCCGTTGTGCATCACCTCATAGAAGTCTTGATAGCTGTAGTTGCCGATACCCTGTTTCTTGTCAGCGCTGATGTTGGTGGAGTAGATGACGCCAAAAGGGGTTTTAAAGGCCAGGCCACCCGCGTAGGTCTGACCGCTTTCGGTCGTGTGGCAGGCGGCACAGTCGCCGACCTTGGCCAGATAACGCCCTTGCTCAACCAAGGGATCCTGGGCCTTGGCGCCGGTAACGACCCCGATGCCTAGCAGCAGTGCTAATGCCAGTCTGGAGAGGTTCATAATTTGACCACTCCCTCTTTGATGAGCATGGCCTTGACCCCCTCGTAGTATTTCTTGTAGCCGGTGCAGCGACAGACGTGATCGTTCAGTGCCGCCGAGATAGTCTGCTCCAGATCGGCCACCCCCACCGGCTGTTTGCGCAGCCGTTCCAGCAGCACAGTGGTCTCGTTGACGAAACCCGAGGTGCACCAGCCGCACTGGAAGGAGAAGTGATCCAGGAAGGTTTGCTGCACCGGACTCAGTGCGATGATCTTGCCCATGCTGTTGCGCATTGCATGTCCTTCCACGGTGCGAACTCGCTTGCCGTTGAAGCGGCCCACCCCGTTGATACAGGTGCGCACGCTCTCGCTGCTGCCATCCTCCTTGTCGACGACTATGGTGCAGGCATGACAGACGCCGACGCCGCAGCCGAATTTGGTGCCGGTCAGGTTCACATACTCGTGCAGGAAGTCGATCATCATGGTGTTGTCATCCACCTCGAGCGGGCCGACGAGACGGTCATTGATGGTCATGGTTACTGTGGTCATTGGATGGCCTTCTGAATGTCGGTTGCTGTGACGGGAAGATGGTAAAAGCGGGTGCCGGTCGCCTGATAGATGGCTTCGACCAGGGCGGCGACCACGGGGATCATCACCACTTCGCCTATGCCCTTGGTGGCATCGGTCGGCGAGAGGGGCTCCAGCAGGGTGTGGGTCAGGTTCCAGACTGGCAGCTGATCTGCGGTGGGCACGCGATAGCGGTTCAGGTTCCAGGTGCCGTTGCCCGGCCCGTCCTGCCCGGCGGGCAGGTACTCATACAGTGCATGACCGACCCCCATGGCCAGGCCGCCCTGGATCTGGCCTTCCACCAGTTCGGGGACGATGACCCGACCGGCGTCCAGCCAGCTGTGGGCGGACAGGATATGTACCTTGCCCGAGCCTTTTTCCAGCGCTATCTCCACCAGGGTGGCGCAGGGGGCGTAGTAGGTCACCATGGCGTTGTTCAGGCTGGTGCTGGGGTAGTGGGCCTGGGTGCGATCGAGCAGCTGGTAACCGTTGGCGTCGGCCTGCGCCCGCTTCTCGCTGCTGGCCCCGTCGCCGTAGCGCAGCGCCAGCGCATCGATGGGCAGACGTTGGCTCTGTCCCTCTATGGTGAAGTCGCACTCGGCCCAGGCCCAGCGGTTGAAACTGTGCACCATGGCGCCGGTAATCAGACCATTTGCGTGAGCGTGGGCCGCCAGCAGGGCGAGCGGCAGCGGCGGCATGCCACGGGTGGTCAGCCCCGCAGCTGTCCAGCTCGCCTCGCTGGCGGGGCCCAGATCCAGGTTCGCCTGGCCGACAAAGTACTGCTTGCGCCAGATGGCGGTTGCTGCCGGCCAGAGCGTCTGCTCGAACAGGATGCGGGCCGCGGTGACGGTGGCGTGGCTCTGGAAATAGGAGGAGATGGAGGCCGATGAGGCCTGTGGAATGGCCAGGGTCCAGCGCGGGTTCTTCTGCATCTCGTCCTGGCGTTCCTGGGAGATGGTGTAGGGGTTGTCGGTCTCTTCCAGCTTGAAGCTCTCCCAGAGCGCGATTTCGGCGAGCGCTATGGTGTCGGCCGGTTGGCCGAAGTAGCGACTGACGATCTCGGCCTGGGAGGTCTGGATCCCGGTCCCCATCTCCATGCCACTGATCTTGAGCAGGATCTCTCCCTTGCTGGTCAGCTCGACACAGGCGGAGGGGGCCACGGCGCCGGTGCCATAGTCCTTGGTGGTGATGCTGAAACCCGTGCCGTGCAGGCGATCCGGATGCTGGGCCTCATAAGCCTGCTTTCTGGCCAGGCGCTGGGCCCAGGTCTCGTGCTGTTCGGCCATCGCCAGGATCTCGGGGTAACGGTTGTTGCCCTCGGGAATGGCCCCCTGGGTATTGGGCTGACCGGGCTTGATCAGGTTGCGGCGCCGCAACTCCAGCGGATCCATGTTCAGCAGTGCGGCGGCCTCGTTGACCATCATCTCCATGGCCGCCATGGACTGCAAGGATCCATAGCCTCGCATGGAGCCGCAGTCCGGGTTCTCGGAGGGCAGGGCGACCGCGGTGATGTCATTCTTGGGCAGGTAGTAGACCCCCTGGATGGCGCTGGCACCTACGCTGGTCACCGAACCGGTGAAGTTCAGTCGGCCGCCGCCGTCCACTGTCATGGCGCTGATCAGTGCACGGAACTGGCCGCTCTGTTTGTCGAGCACCAGCTTGTTGTGCATGTTGAACGGATGACGCTTGAGGCCGCCCTGGAACTGCTCGAAACGATCGTTGGCCAGGCGCACCGGGCCGTCGGCATAGAGGGTGGCGAGCAGGCCGTAGAAGGGGAATATGGTGTGATCCTTGGCCCCGAAACCACCCCCGATGAAGGGGGAGTGCACCACCAGCTTGTCGACCTTGCCGGCCAGCGGCCCCTTGGCCAGCATCTCGGCGGCTTCGTAGTAGAAGTCGTGGGGGGACTGGGTGCTCACCACCAGGTGCATGGTGCGCGCCTTGGCGTCGAACCAGCCGTTGAAGTTTTCCGGCTCCATCATCATGGGTTCGATGAACTGGGTCTGATAGGTGCGATCCAGTACCAGGGCGTCCTCGGCCTCCAGCTCCTTGTGGACCAGCTCGGCCTGATGCATCCCCTGCTCACCGGCGTTGCCATCGGCCCTGGCCGTCGGCCATACCGGTTGGTGGCTGGCGATGGCCGGGAAGAAGAGTCCATTCTGCAAGGCACTGTACTGATCGGCCATGCCGAGCTTGCCCTCGATCCGGATAATGCGCCAGCAGGCCCAGGGATCGCGGGAGGCGGCGACCAGCGGCGTCACCTCGCCGTAGCGCACCACCTTGGTGTTGAATTGCAGAGTGTGTTTGGCTCTGTTGAAGGTGGCGAAATCCGGGAAGAACAGCATGGCGGCCGCATGGCCCAGGTAGTCCGGGGTAGTGCCCTCGCTCACCATCATGTTGATGCCGTAGAAGGCGGGCAGCTCGATGCCATCGCGCAGCAGATCGGCGGCGGTGATCACCCGGCTGGGCTGGGCATTGGCGGGCAGCATGGAGAGATCCAGCCCCAGATAGAGGCGATCCGCCTTGTCGACCCGGATCAGCAGCGCATGTTGCTGCTGGGACGGCCAGCCAGCCAGATCCTGGGCGCGATAGTCCCGGCTGTAGATCTTCTGGCCGGTGACCTTGGCCAGGCCATCGCTGCGAAACTTGACCTTGCCACCCTGCTTCCACTGGCCGAGCAAGGCGGGATCGAAGACCTCGTCTTCCATGCCGGACAGGGAGAGGTTGGCGAGGAGGGGGGCGCTGTAGACGGCGATGCCGGCTATGACGCACTGCTTGATGAAATCACGTCTTGATACGGAGTAGGACATGGCTCAGCTACCTGTTTGAGGATGAGGCGAGTGGCTCGGGGGAAAGGGAGGGGACAGGTGTTGTCGACCATCTTCCCTGATGTCGCAGCAAAATGACAAAGTTGTAAATAGGATACTAGGATGATGCCGTTTGGAAAATGCCTGGTTTCTGTTGGTTCCAACTCTGTTCAGCTTCACGGTGTGATTTGCTAAATGTTACAAGTTTGTTTCAAAACATTGAAGTGTGATCTCGCCGCAATATCAAGCAGCCATGTGTTTGCGCTCACAGGACACCTTTATGCCCAGGTGCATCCCACGCTTCTCCGTGGGGAAGTCGCTTGCCCGAGAGCCGATGGCTGCGGAATAAAGGAAGTCTGTGGCCGGGAAGCGACCCCGCGTCGAGGCAAATGGCATCTGGCGTGATGTCAGCCAGGGCGCGGCGGCAAATTCCTGTTGAGCCTCATGGATGAATAGTGGATCATTGTCGGTTTCTAAGCGGGGGCGCGCGGTTGCCCCATGAGCTGAGACATTCGAGGTGAATTCATGAGCGAGGCGAGCAGCCCAACCAACTTTATCCGTCAGATCATCGATGAAGATCTGGCCAGTGGTAAGCACAAGAGTGTGCATACCCGTTTCCCTCCCGAGCCGAACGGTTATCTGCATATCGGCCATGCCAAGTCCATCTGCCTGAACTTCGGCATCGCCAAGGATTACCAGGGCCAATGCAACCTGCGCTTCGATGACACCAACCCGGTCAAGGAAGACATAGAGTACGTCGAATCCATCAAGCAGGACGTGCAGTGGCTCGGCTTCGAGTGGAGCGGCGAGATCTGCTACTCCTCCGACTATTTCGACAAGCTGCACGGCTATGCCATCGAGCTCATCGAGAAGGGGCTGGCCTATGTGGACGAGCTCTCCCCCGAGCAGATGCGCGAGTATCGCGGTACCCTGACCGAGGCGGGCAAGAACAGCCCGTTCCGCGATCGCAGTGTGGAAGAGAACCTGGCGCTGTTTGCCAAGATGAAGAACGGTGAGTTCGCAGAGGGCTCTGCCTGCCTGCGCGCCAAGATCGACATGGCATCTCCCTTCATGGTGATGCGCGATCCCGTCATCTACCGCATCAAGTTTGCCCACCACCACCAGACCGGTGACAAGTGGTGCATCTATCCGATGTACGACTTCACCCACTGCATCTCGGACGCCCTGGAGGGGATCACCCACTCCCTGTGTACCCTGGAGTTCCAGGACAACCGCCGCCTGTATGACTGGGTTCTGGACAACATCAGCATCGACTGCCACCCCCGTCAGTACGAGTTCTCCCGCCTGAACCTCGAATACACCGTCATGTCCAAGCGCAAGCTGAACCTGCTGGTGACCGAGGGGCACGTCAGCGGTTGGGACGATCCGCGCATGCTGACCGTCTCCGGGCTGCGTCGTCGTGGTTATACCCCGGCGGCCATCCGCGAGTTCTGCAAGCGCATCGGCGTGACCAAGCAGGACAATATCGTCGAGATGAGCATGCTGGAAGCCTGCATTCGCGATGATCTCAACGAGAATGCTCCCCGTGCCATGGCGGTGCTGCACCCGGTGAAGGTGGTCATCGAGAACCTGGCCGCCGACGAGGTGCTGACCGCTCCGGCGCATCCGAACAAGCCGGAGATGGGCACGCGTGAACTGCCCTTCAGCCGCGAGATCTTCATCGACGAGGCGGACTTCAAAGAGGAGGCGAACAAGCAGTTCAAGCGTCTGGTGCTGGGCAAGGAAGTACGCCTGCGCAATGCCTATGTCATCAAGGCCGAGCGGGTCGAGAAGGATGCAGAGGGCAAGGTCACTTGCATCTACTGCTCCTATGACCCCGAGACCCTGGGCAAGGATCCGGCCGATGGCCGCAAGGTGAAGGGGGTGATCCACTGGGTCAGCGCCACTCACTCCCTGCCTGCGGAGATCCGCCTGTACGATCGTCTGTTCAAGATGCCGAACCCCGCAGCCGAAGACGACTTTGAAGGGGCGCTTAACCCGGATTCCCTGATGATCATCAAGGGTGCCCGGGTCGAGGCTTCCCTCAAGGACGCCAAGCCGGAGTTTGCCTACCAGTTCGAGCGTGAAGGGTATTTCTGCGCCGACAACAAGCTCTCCAGCCCGGAGCAGCTGGTGTTCAACCGCACCGTGGCCCTGCGTGACGTCTGGGGCAAGGCCGAGGCCTGATCGCGACGGTCTGACAAGAAGAGGGCAGGGGAGACCCTGCCACTCTGGTCCGGATTGCGGACACAAAAAAAGCCAGCGTGATGCTGGCTTTTTCATGGCTGCTCGCGGCCGACAGTGTTATTCGTCGTGCTTGCAGTCGCCGTTCGCGCAGTGACCATACAGATAGAGGCTGTGGTTGGTCAGGCGGATGTTGTGGTGTTTGGCGATGTCGCGCTGACGCTGCTCGATCACCTCGTCGGAGAACTCGATCACCTTGCCACAATCGAGGCAGACCAGGTGGTCGTGGTGTTCCTGGGTCGACAGCTCAAACACGGACTTGCCGCCTTCGAAGTGGTGACGGGTCACGATACCGGCATCATCAAACTGGTTCAGAACGCGATAGACGGTCGCCAGACCAATCTCTTCACCATGATCGATCAGTCGTTTATAGAGGTCTTCGGCACTGGTGTGCTGGCATTCCGGCTGCTGCAGGATCTCGAGGATCTTGACACGCGGCAGTGTGATCTTGAGCCCGGCCTTTTTTAACGCTTGATTATTGTCTGGCATATTCACTTATTCGCATTCTCGAAGGTGGGGTTATTCTGAGTGACTGGCGCGGGAATGGCAACCTTCAACTCAGGTCAGATGTCATTATAGGTCTTGTGGTCACCAGAAATAAACCCAGTGATTAAAGGGGTTTAGCCGAGATGTTCTCGCAAGACACCCGCATTAGATTATTTTCGCCCCCTTGTCTGGTGGCCGATTGTTGTTAAGATGTAACACCTGTTTGTCTGGTCGGATGAGATCCATGGATTGGCTTTTTGACAATGCGGCCTGGGTGCGCCGCGCCCTCAATGCCTGGCCTCCTTTCTGGGGGGCTGGCATCAAGATAGAGCTGCTCAGCGATGATTTTCGCACTTGCCGGGTCAGCCTCAAGTCGCGGTGGTGGAACAAGAACGCCAATCGCACCCAGTTTGGCGGCAGCATGTTCGCCATGACGGATCCCATCTATCCCCTGATGCTGATGGGTTACTTCAAGAATCACTACTATGTGTGGGACAAGGCGGGCAGCATCAACTACATCAAGCCAGGCAAGGGCAAGCTGGTGGCCGAGTTCAACCTGACCGAAGCCAAGTTGGCTTCGATCCAGGCTGCGACCCGTCAGGGGGACAAACACTTCCCCGAGTTTGATGTATTGGTAAAAGATCAGAAGGGGGAGCTGGTCGCCGAGGTCAAGCGCACGCTCTATGTGCGCCAGCGCAAGGAGCGTAGGGGGGATGGCGTGAGTGGTGGGTGACAGCCAAGGTCAATGCCCCGCAACATCCCATAAAAAAACGGCCTCGAGGGCCGTTTTTTTATCAGAAATGACTCACTCGAGTTCGGCGAGGCACATCTCTTCATGGATCTGCTTGCTCCAGCCCTTGACGCGCTCTGCGGTCAGTTCTGGTTGGCGATCCTCATCGATACCCAGACCGACGAAGTGCTTGTCATCGACCAGGGCCTTGGAGGCCTCAAAGTCGTAGCCCGCAGTCGGCCAGTGGCCAATGATGATGGCGCCCTTGGCCTCGACGATGTCACGCAGGGTGCCCATGGCATCGAGGAAGTACTCGGAATAGTCTTCCTGATCACCGCACCCGAAGATGGCGACCAGTTTATCGGTGAAGTCGATCTCTTCGAGTTCCGGGAAGAAGTCATCCCAGTCGGCTTGGGCTTCGCCGTAGTACCAAGTCGGGATACCGAACATCAGCAGGCTGAAGCTGTCGATGTCGGCCTTGCTGCTCTTGGCGATGTCACGGACTTCAATCAGTTGTTTGCCCAGTTCTTTCTGGATCATCTTGGCGACAGCTTCGGTATTACCGGTATCGCTGCCGAAAAACAGACCTACACTTGCCATAGTGTTTAGTTACCCGTATTTGGTGTTGATGCTTAACGGTCAGATCAGCTGACCCGCCACGAGAGCAGAGTCGATCTGTTGCTTCAGGATAGATTGGATCAGCTCGGCGCGGCTGACGTTCTGTTGCAGCGCAAGTTGGTTCAGGCGCTCCAGCATTTCGGCTTCTACCTTTAACTCTACTCGCTTCAGTCCATTCTCCCGATCGCGCTTGAGCTGATTGCGCTTGTTGATCTTGAGCTGGGTCTCGCGGGGGAGTGGATTGGTTTTCGGCCTGCCGGGGCGCTTCTCATTTGCGAACAGATCCAATGTTGTTCGATCAGTTTGCTGTTTGGCCATACTTCATCTATGAGCAGTTAGCCGAGACCCGAGCCTTCCCAGCTCAGTTCGATCAGCCCCTTGGCGACAAAACCCGCGCAACCTAAAAACAGTACCAGCCAGACAATGAAGCGACCGAAACGGGGCACATTGCCGCGTTTGAGTACGTCCTGGATAGCCAGGCCAATCAATAGAAAGACAGCCACGAAGAATAGTTTCAGGCCCAGACTCTCGATCAGTTCAATGTGTTGGCTCAGCATGGATTGCGCACACTCCTTATGACGGGCCGCACTATATCACAAAGGATTTGAAACTGTTAACCGCCTATCGACAGGAAATCCACAACCAACTTGTTGAACAAAACCGGCTTCTCGGCGTGTAACCAGTGGCCTGTTCCGGCGATGATGCGTGCCTTGGCCGCGGGGAATTGGGTCATCACCGTCTCGGTATAGGCGGGCAGCATATAGTCCGACTCACCGCCCTTGATAAACAGGGTCGGCCCCTCGAAACGGCTCAGACTATCTGGCCAGCCCATGATGTTGGCGTAGTTGTGCTCAAGGGCCCGCACATTGAAGCGCCAACCCCAACCAGATTCCCCCTTGGCGAAGGATTTGAGCAGGAATTGCCGTACTCCCGGGATCTCGATGTGTTGCGCCAGCAGCGCCTCGGCATCGCTGCGGCTCTGGGGGGGAGTGGCCAGGGTGGCATTGAGCCCGGCAAACACATTTTGATGGCGGGCATGGGGATAGGCGACCGGTGCCATGTCCGCCACTATCAGCCGCTCGACTCGCATTGGCGCCTGTTTGGCCAGCTGCATGGCGACTTTGCCTCCCATGGAGTGACCAATCAGGCTCGCCTTCTCGATGTGCAGACTATCGAGCAGCGCCAGCAGATCGGCCGCCATCAGGGGATAGCTCATCTCATCCGAGTGAAAGGAGGCGCCGTGGTTGCGCAAGTCGAGGCTGATGACGCGATACTGGTCCGTCAGCGCACGGGCCAGCAGGCCCAGGTTGTCCAGGCTGCCAAAGAGGCCATGGATCAATACCACGGCCGGGCCCTGGCCTTGATCCTTGTAATTAAGCAGCGGCAGGGTTGATGAAGGGGCTGACAATGATGGTTCTCCTGTGCGGTCAATCCGGGATCCTGGCGTCTGGTTCAGGTTTCTCGCTCCTGTGGGCCAGAAATGCGCCATGGGTGGCCTGGATCACTATCTGATGCGCCATTATGCCGTATTCTCGAGGAGATTCATGCACATCTGACGGGCCGCTTGGGCCGCCGGGTCTGGCTATGTATAATCGCACCATCCCACTTTCTGTGAGCCCAGCGCCAACCCTATGAAAACCATCGAACTTGATGACGATCTCTACTTCTATATTGCCAGTCAGACCCGTCACATTGGCGAGAGTGCTTCCGATATATTGCGCCGCCTGCTGGAGCAGTCCGCTCACGCCAAGCTGAACGCGGCGCCGCGCCAGGCTGAGCCGTTGACGCCGGCGACCGTGCAGACCATGGCCCCTGTCACTCAGGACAAGTCTGGGATACAGGCCTTGCTGGCGTCGGGGGCCCTGCAGCAGGAGGAGAAATCCATCAACCGTTTCATGCTGCTGTTGGGGGCGCTCTATCGGGATGATCCGGCGAAATTTACCCAGGCAACCGAGATAAAAGGGCGCAAGCGCGTCTATTTCTCCCAGGATCCCGAGGCCCTGCGCGCCAGTGGCAGCACCACCAAGCCCAAGCCGGTACCGGATACCCCTTTCTGGGTGATCACCAATACCAACACCAGTCGCAAGCAGAATATGGTTGCCCAGCTGATGGCCAGCATGGGTTATGACGAAGCCCTGATTGCCGAGGCATGCGGCACCGTATGATCCTGAGCCTCGGCTCACAGGGTTCTTGTTTTTGAATGTGCGGGGCCTTCGCAAGGGCCTGTTTCGTTAAGCAGCAAATGCGTATAGCAGCAAGGATAACGCCATGGCACAGCATCCTCATGCCGGTCAACCGGCCCGTTTAAGCGACCTGACCAACATTCCCCGTCTGGTCAGCGCTTACTACCTCAACAAGCCGGACATGAGCCGCCCCGAACAGCGGGTGGCCTTTGGCACCTCTGGTCACCGCGGCAGCGCCCTGCACAATGCCTTCACCGAATCCCACATCCTGGCGGTGACCCAGGCGCTGGTGGAATACCGCCAGCAGGCCGGCATCACGGGGCCGCTGTTTGTCGGCATGGATACCCATGCCCTGTCCGAATCGGCCTTTGCCAGTGCGGTTGAGGTGTTGGCGGGCAACGGCGTCGAGACCCGCATCGAGGCGGATCTGGGTTTCACGCCGACCCCGGTCATCTCCCACGCCATCTTGCATCACAACGCCGGCAAGCCTGCGGCCTTGGCGGACGGCGTGGTGATCACCCCCTCCCATAACCCGCCGGAAGACGGTGGCTTCAAGTACAATCCCCCCCACGGCGGCCCCGCCGAAGGGGAGATCACCAAGTGGGTGGAAGAGCGTGCCAACGCCATTCTGGAAGCCGGTTTGGTCGGGGTGAAACGCATGCCGTTTAGCGATGCCCTCAAGAGCCCGCTGGTGGTGCGGCACGACTACGTCACCCCCTATGTGGATGACCTTGGCAACGTGCTGGATCTGGACGCCATCAAGCAGGCTGGCATCAAGATAGGGGTGGACCCCCTCGGTGGCTCCGGCGTGGCTTATTGGGACGTGATTGCCAAGCGCTATGATCTCGACATCGAAGTGGTCAACTACAAGGTGGATCCCACCTTCTCCTTCATGACCCTGGATAAAGACGGCAAGATCCGTATGGACTGCTCCAGCCCGTTCGCCATGGCGGGGCTGATTGCCCTCAAAGACAAGTTCGACATCGCCCTTGGCAACGATCCCGACTACGACAGGCACGGCATCGTCACCCCCGCCGGGCTGATGAACCCGAACCACTACCTGGCGGTTGCCATCCAATATCTGTTCACCCACAGAACCGGCTGGCCCAAGGCGGCAGCGGTCGGCAAGACCCTGGTATCTTCTTCGATGATTGACCGGGTCGCCGGCGAGATTGGTCGGACTCTGAAAGAGGTGCCGGTCGGCTTCAAGTGGTTCGTGGATGGCCTCTACAGCGGCGAGTTTGGCTTTGGCGGCGAAGAGAGCGCCGGCGCCTCCTTCCTGCGCAAGGATGGCAGCGTCTGGACCACCGACAAGGATGGTTTCATCCTGGCGCTGTTGGCCGCTGAAATCCTGGCTGTGACCGGCAAGGATCCCCAGGCCCACTATGATGCCCTGGAAGCGAAATTCGGCCGCTCCAGCTACCGCCGTATCGATGCGCCAGCCAACAGCGCCCAAAAAGCGGTGCTCGCCAAGCTGGATCCCGCCCTGGTGGAGGCTTCCATGCTGGCGGGTGATCCCATCATCGCCAAGTTGACCCGGGCACCGGGCAACGATGCCGCCATCGGTGGCCTCAAGGTGACCACAGAGCACGGCTGGTTCGCGGCGCGCCCCTCGGGCACCGAGTCCATCTACAAGATCTACATGGAGAGCTTCAAAGGCGAGGCGCACCTGGATCTGATCCAGCAAGAGGCCCAGCAGATTGTCTCCGCGGCCCTGGCCAAGGCTGGCGTCTGAGTCAGCGCGCTCGCGTTGCAAGCAATCGAAAAAGAGGAGCCATGGTGGCTCCTCTTTTTTATGGCTGATGGCCAGGGGCCTCATCGCGGCTCGGTTCTGGTCACTCCCTCTGCGACGGAGGGCCGACGGCGCTTAAACGGATTGTTCAGGGGCAGTTTCATCAGCAGCAGGGAGAGCAGTATCACCCCAATGCCCAGCCACTGAAGCCCACCCAGGGTCTCGCCCACCATCAGCACCCCGAGGGAGACCGCCACCATGGGATTGGTGAGGGCCAGCATACCCATCACCTCGGGGCCGTGGCGCTTGAGCCCCCACAGCCAGGCCCAGTAGGCCAGTGCGGTGTTGAACAGGATCAACCAGACCAGCCCTGGCGCACTGGATGGCTGCGGCATCGGCATGGGGCCTGCCAGAGTCCATGCCAGCGGGATCAGCATCAGCCCCCCGAGCAGCAGTTGCCAGGCGGTCAGCGCCAGCAGATCGCTCACCGGCCAGCGCTGCATCCAGCGGCTCGACTGGCCGATGAGCAGGGTGGCCAAGAGGGCGCAACCTACTCCTATGGGATCCAGCCTGGCGGAAGGGTTGAGCAGCAGCAACACCCCAGCGAGACCCATCAGTCCGAGCAGCAACCACTTCAAGGTCGGGCGTTGACCATCTTGCAACCAGGCGAGCCCCATCAGGATCAGCGGCAGGGTCGCCCCCAGGGTGCCCGCCACCGCCCCCGGCAGGCGGAAGGCCGCCACGAACAGTAAGGCGAAGAAGGCGGTGATGTTGCAAAACGCCAGCAGGAACTGCTTGCCCCAGGGCAGTGGTGGCCAGCGGGGATGGAGCAACAGCAGCAGGATGCCAGCGGGCAATGCTCGCCATACCGCAACCCAGTAAGGGGAGTAGTCGGTCAGGGAGAGGGTGACCACGGCATAGGTGCTGCCCCACAGCAGGGGGGCGAGCAGGGCAATCAGGATGGGCATGATATATCTCTTCGGTAAGTATCTTTAAGTGAAGATACATTAGTGGTGATTTGTTTTATTATCAAGTATCTCGATATAAAGATAAGTGGCAGCGCTATGGCAGAGGATCATGTAGACCAGTTGTTGGCTCAATGGGCACGGCAGAGACCCGATCTCGATTGCAGCCCCATGGGAGTACTGGGTCGGGTGGCGCGCATGGCGGCCATCGCCGGGCGGGAGGTGAGCGACGAGCTCAAGGAGTGCGGCCTGCTCGGCAGCGATTTCGACATATTGGCGACTCTACGCCGGGCCGGTGAGCCGCTCACCCCGACCGCGCTCTATCAGTCTGCCATGTTGAGCTCGGGGGCCATGACGGCCAGACTCGACAAGCTGGAGCAGCGCGGGCTCATCGAGCGTCAGGCGGCGCCTGATGATCGGCGCAGCCTGCTGGTCAACCTGACCGAAGCGGGTCTGGCGCTGGTTGATCAGGCGGTCGAACGCCATGTGGCCAACGAGCGGCGCCTGCTCGCCCCCCTCAATCAGGAGGAGCAGGTCCAGCTAGCGGCCCTGCTCAAACGCTGGTTACTGGAAAACGAGTGATGGCACAGATAAAAAAGGCCCCTTTCGGGGCTTTTTTTTGCATTTTGAGTCGGACTCAGTAACCGCGGGCGGCCTTGACCGCCAGACCCAGCTGCCAGACCGCCATGGCGTAGTGGGTGCTGTGGTTGTAGCGGGTGATGGCGTAGAAGTTCGGCAGACCGTACCAGTACTGGTAGCTGTTACCGACATCCAGTCGCAGCAGGCTGGCCTTGCTGTGAGCGCCGAGTGGCGCTATGGGGGAGAGGCCGGCCCGGCGCAGGGTGTCCAGGCTATAGCTCGTCTGGAAGCCGGTTTCGAACCCGGGCGCCTGGCCCTGGGCTCTGACCGCCACCTGATCGCCCTTGCGCCAGCCGTGGGCCTGGAAGTAGTGGGCCACGCTGCCGATGGCATCCACCGGATCCCAGAGGTTGGTGTGGCCGTTGCCGTCAAAGTCCACCGCATAGCCGTGGAAACTCGACGGCATGAACTGACCATACCCCATGGCGCCAGCGTAGGAGCCGGTCGGCTCGCTCGGATTGATGCCTTCGTTGCGGGCCATGATCAGGAACTGCTCCAGCTCGCCGCGGAAGAAGGTGGCGCGGCGGGGATAGTCAAAGGCCAGGGTGGCCAGGGCATCCAGGATCGGGGTCTTGCCCATCACCCGGCCCCAGCGGGTCTCGATCCCTATGATGCCGACGATGATCTCGGGGGGCACGCCGTACTGGGCAGAGGCACGATTGAGCTCGGTCTCGTAGTCGCGCCAGAAGTTGACACCATTTTGCACATTGTCCTGGGTGATGAACTTGGCGCGGTAGCGATTCCAGGCGCCGTTGGGACCGCTTGGACCCGTTGCTACCGGGGCCTGGCGATCCATCAGGTTGATGATCCACTGCTCGCGAGAGGCCTGGGAGAGGGTGTTGTGCAGCTCGGCGCGATCGAAGCCGTGCTTGCTGACCATCATGGCAATGAAGCTATTGACCGCGGGGTTGTTGGCAAAGTCCCCCGCCAGTACCCCGGATGATGGTTGCTTGGGGGGCGGCGTGAGCAGGAAGCTGCTGTTTGTCTGTACCTTGGGCACGGCGACAGGCTCGTTGGCAGCGCTGCTGCAGCCGATGAGCAGGGGAAAGAGAACGGCGAGGGGTATGAAACGATGCATAAGGCTTCCAACAGCACAGAAAACAGGATGTCGCCATGGTAGTGGATCCATGGCGATGCGCAAGCGTCCCATCATAGGGGCAGAAGCCAGGGTTCAGGATTTGAGGCTGTGGTAGCCACTCCAGATCCGGGTCGCCACCGTAATGAGGCAGAGGGTGGCAAAGCCGTAGGCCAGGAGAGCAAACCAGTGAGGGAACAGGCACATGAGCACGAACAGGGCGATGGTCTCGCTCCCCTCGGTCAGGCCTCCCAGGTAGTAGAGCGACTTGTGATGGTAAACGGGATTTTCGATGCCGCGTTTGCCCGCCATGATGGCAAAGGCCAGAAAGCTGGAGCCGGTGCCCATGAAGGCGAACAGCAGGGTGGCGGCGGGCAGGGCATTGGCCGGGGTCGCCAGGGCAAACCCCAGCACCACGGCGGCATAGAAAATAAAGTCGAGGGTGATGTCGAGAAAGCCCCCGCAGTCGGTGATGCCGCATATCCGGGCGATGGCACCATCGAGCCCGTCCATGATGCGATTGAGCAAGATGCAGACGAGGGCCAGTTCGAACTGGCCGACGGCGAGCAGGGGCTGGCTCAGCATGCCGATGAGAAAGCCGGTGATGCTGACCTGGTTGGCGCTGATGCCCAGGCGGGCCAGGGGGCGGGCGAGCAGGCTGAGCGGACGGCGGATCAGCACGATGGCGTGGCGGTCAAACAAGGGATCTTTCCTCTGGCAGATGGGGGGCTGGTTGCCTCATTGAGGCCAGATCCAGGATGGCGGCGGGGGCATCTTCCTCATCGTGGCTGACCAGAATGGCCGGCATGGCGCGGTTGGCTATCTCCTCGAAAACCAGGGCGCGAAACGCGGCCCGTAGCGGCTTGTCGAGGCGTGCGAAAGGCTCATCCAGCAAGATGGCATCCGGCTCGGCGAGCAGGGTGCGCAGCAGGCTGACCCGGGCCTTCTGGCCGCCGGAGAGGGCACCAGTATGACGGTCGGCCAACTCTGCCAGCCCGACCCGGGCCAGCGCCTGCTGGGCTTGCTCACGCCGTGCCCCCCCTGTTATCTCGGCGGGCATGCCAAACATCAGGTTCTCCACGACGCTCAGGTGCGCAAACAGCAGATCGTCCTGGAACAACATGCCGATGCGGCGTCGATAGGCGGGCAGCTCGCTGAGGAGGCGATCCCCGAGCCATATCTCCCCGGCAAGCTGCAGGGGGCCTCCCCGGGGCAATACCCCGGCCAGGCCAGCCAGCAGTGAACTCTTGCCGCAGCCGCTTGGCCCCATCAGGGTCAATACCTCCCCGGGTGCTACGCGGCGCCCGGGCAGGTGCAGCAGCGTCTGCTGGCCCAGGGTCAGAGTCAGGGGGCCCAGGTGCAGGGGTTGGGTCATGGGGTGGTCTCCATCGGATTGGACCTGCGCGGCAGACGCAGCGCCAGGGCGTAGATCAGCAGCGGCAATGTCAATTGCAACAAACCATAGAGGCTGGCGAGGCGGCGGTTGAGGCCAGAGCCGATGGCCACGGCTTCGGTGGTGATGGTGGTGATGCGCCCGGCGCCAAACAGCAGGGTCGGCAGATATTGCGCCAGGCTGACGGCGGCGCCCACGGCGCAGGCAAAGGCCAGGGGGCGCAGTAACAGCGGGCCCTTGACCCGCCACCAGACTTGCCAGGGGTTGGCCCCCAGGGTGGCGGCCGCCTGGGCCAGACGATCGTCAAATTGACGGTAGGGCCCATACAGACAGAGATAGAGATAGGGATAGACAAACAGCAGCTGACTCCAGAATACCAGGGCGCTGCCGACCGGCAGACCGAGCCAGTCGGCGCCAAGGCGGGCACCCAGCAACAGGCTGGCCTGGGGCAGCAGCAGCGGCAGGCAGACCAGCCAGAGTGGCCAGGGCCTGCGCCCGCGCTGGGCCTCCAGGGCAAACACCACCAGGATGAGGGCCACGATGGCGGTCGACAAGGCAAGCCAGGTGCTGTGAGCCAGGGGCTGGGCGATGTCACCGATCGCCTGTTGCCAATGGTGCCCGCTCCACTGGCTGGGCCAGGGGGCGGGGAAGGACCAGCGGCGGGTGAATGACCAGAGGAGCAGGGCGGCCAGCACCAGCAGGTTGAGTGCCAGCAGCAGAGCGGTCAGGGTGGCGCTCAGGGCCGGGGCAAGCCGGGCAGCGGCGCGTTGGCGCTGGCCATTGAGCATCCAGCCCTTGCCCCCGTGCAGATGCAACCCCTCGAGGGCGCGCAAGGCGCCGAGCAGCAGCAGGTTGAGGCCAAACAGCAGCAAGGCGCCATTGTTGGCCAGGGCGCGCCAGCCTAGATCGGCATCCTGATACCAGCGCCAGAGTCGCACCGCCAGGGGCGCCGGTTGAGTGGGGCCGAGCAGCAATCCAAGATCGACCACTGCCAGACCATAGGCTGCCACCGCATAGAGCGGCAGACGCAGACTGGGCCAGAGGCTTGGCAGGATCAAGCGCCACCAGATCTGGGCCGGGCGAAACCCCAGGCTCTGCCCCAGCCACTGCTGACGGGCAAGCAGACGAGGATCCAGGGCACCGAGCGCCATCAGCAGCAGGAAGGGGGTCTCTTTCAGAACCAGCATGGCGATGAGACCCAGACCCCAGGGATCATGCAGTGTCTGCCAGTCCGGTGGCAGGCTCAGCCCGGTGAGTCCGGGGGAGACCAGTCGCAACAACCAGCCAGACGGGGCGATAAGAAAACCAAAGCCGATGGCAAAGGCCACATGGGGCATGGCCAGCAGGGGGGCGAGCAGGCGGCGCAGCAGGGCGAAGCTGCGATTTTCACTGTGGGCCAGCAAGAGGGCGACCAGCAGCAGGCTGAGCAGGCTGGAGGCTGAGGCTATCCAGAGGCTGAGCCAGATGGACTCCCCCAGGCCAGGCTGGGCCCAGAGCCGCAGCCAGGGTTCGGGATCCCTGGCTTGAACAAGCAGGACAAGCAGACCCGCGATCAGAGGGAGCCAGAGCAGGGCCGCCGTCAGCGGCAGGATCAGGTGTCGCATCTCAGTGCCCGTAGCGCTCGGTCCAGGCACTCTCCAGCATCAGCTGCCAGCTCGGATGGGGTTCGGCCACCGCCTTGAAGCGCAAGGCGGGCACGGCATTGGCGGGCAGGGCATCCTGGCGCAGCACGCTGGGGTCACCCCAGATGGCGGGGTCGGCCTTGCGCGCCTGGGCGGCGGGGCTGAGCAGGAAGTTGGCCACCACCTTGGCCCCGGCCCGGGCCTTGGCGTTGAAGGGAATGGCCAGGAAGTGGCTGTTGGTCAGAGCCCCCTTCGCCATGGCGACCGCCCTGACAGCGGGAGGCAGGGTGCCCGTCTCCACCGAGCTCAGAGCCTCCTGGGGATTGAAGCTGATGGCCATGGCCAGCTCGCCATCATCGAGCAGCTGTTTGGTCTCGGCGGCGCTGGCCGGGAAGGCCTTCCCCTGACGCCACAGGTTGGGATGCAGGGCATCGAGGAAGTGCCAGAGCTGCGCCGCGATGGGGGCAAATGCGGCTTCGGTCGCCGGGCGATAGAGGGGCGCCGGATCGGGCGCCAGCTCCAGCAACATCTGTTTGAGGAAGCTGGCGCCGTGGAACTGAGGCGGCTTGGGGTAGCTGAACCGGCCCGGATTGGCCTTGGCCCAGGCAAGCAGCGACGCGGCCGAGCGCGGCGGTTCAGGCACCTGGTCGGTGTCGACCATGAGGTTGAGCTGGCCCAGCCCCCAGGGCGCTTCCAACCCCTCGACGGGCACAGTAAAGTCTTCATCGACCGGCAAACTGGCGTCGACCAGCGCCATATTCGGCAGCTCCTGACTGAAGGGGGCGCCGAGCAGGCCGTTGTCTTTCAGGGCCTTGAAGTTCTCGCCATTGACCCAGAGCAGGTCGATAGGGCCGTCTTGGGTCTTGCCTGCCTGCTTGCCCGCGAGCAGCTGACTGACGCTGGGCGCGATGTCATCGACTTTCACCTGCACCAGGGTGAGCCGGTAGTCGCGCTCCAGCTCCTTGGCCGCCCAGGCGAGGTAGCTGTTGATCTCCGGGCTGCCACCCCAGGCATTGAAGTAGACGGTCTGTCCACGGGCCTCGGCCAGGGTCTGTTGCCAGTCGGGATCGGCAGAGGCCTGGGCCTGCCACCCCCAGTTCAGGGCCAATGCGGCCAGGGCGTAACGCAGCGTGCCAGAGGTCATCATGGCTCCTTGTGGTGAGTGGAGGGTTGGGCCGGATCCCGCAGGGGAGCCGGGCCAGTCTGCAACGGATGTTGCCTGGCATCGAGTTTGCCACGGCGGCGCCAGTGGTGGTAGCGGGCCAGCCAGGGCAGCAGCGCCTCGGGTTTGTGGGCCTGCTTCCACTGGCCAGCCACATACTTGTTGCCCTCCATCAGGGTGGGATAGGCGTGTATGGTGCCGAGCACCTTGCCAAGGCCCAGCTTGTGTCTCATGGCCAGGGTGAATTCGGCGATGCGTTCGCCTGCGTGGGGGCCGACGATGGTGGCGCCGAGGATCTTGTCTTTGCCAGGGACGGTCAGCACCTCGATGAAGCCCTGGGTCTCGCCATCGGCGATGGCCCTGTCCAGATCCTTGAGCTCGAAGCGGCTGCTTTCAAAGGCAATTCCCTGCTCTTGCGCCTCCTTGCGGTTGAGGCCGACCCGGGCCACCTCAGGGCTGGTGTAGGTGGCAGCCGGGATGACGCGATAGTCCGCCTTGAAGCGCTTGAACTGGCCAAAGAGGGCGTTGACCGCGGCGTACCAGGCTTGATGCGCGGCGAAATGGGTGAACTGGTAGGGGCCGGCCACATCGCCCACCGCCGAGATGCTGGGGTAGTTGGTGGCGAGGAACGCGTCCACGGCTATGGTGCCGCGCGGGGTCAGCTCGACCCCCAGCTCCTCCAGGCCAAAGCCGGTGACATTGGCCACCCGGCCCAGGGCCAGCAGCAGTTGATCTCCCTCAACCTCCAGGTGCTGATCCCCCCGGCGCAGGTGCAAGCGGATCTGGCCCTGGGCCAGGGACTCGACCCGTTCGGCGCGCCAGCCAATCAAGAGTTCGACCCCATCCTCCTTCATCTGGGCTTGCAACAGCTCGGCCACCTCGCGCTCTTCCCGGGGCAGGAGTTGATCTGCCAGCTCGATCAGAGAGACCTTGATGCCGAGTTGGGCAAAACTCTGGGCCAGCTCGCAGCCGATGGGACCCCCGCCGAGCACCAGCAGGTGATGGGGGGGCTCGCGCAGCTGCCAGAGGTTGTCCGAGGTGAGATAGTTGACCTCAGTCAGCCCCGGGATAGGCGGTACCAGGGGCCTGGCGCCGGTGGCGATGACGATGTGGCGGCTGGAGAGGCGCTGGCCATTGACTTCCAGCTCCCAGGGAGAGAGGAGGCGTGCCTCGCCCTGGATACACTCGACCCCCAATGCCTCATAGCGTGCCACCGAATCATGGGGTTCCACCTCGCGCACCACCTGGGCGACCCTGGTCATCACGGCCTCGAAGTCGGCGCGGGCGGTTTGCGGGGCGAAGCCAAGCTCGGCGGCCCGGCGCTGCTCAACGGCGAAGCGGGCGCTGCGGATCAGCGCCTTGGAGGGCACACAGCCAGTATTGAGGCAGTCGCCGCCCATCTTGTGCTTCTCGATGAGGGCCACCCGGGCCTTGACGGCGGCGGCAATGTAGCTGGTGACCAGGCCGCCGGCCCCGGCCCCTATCACCAGCAGGTTGTAATCGAAGTGGGCTGGTCGCGGGAAGCGGGCGAGGCGGCGGCGCAGGGCGAGCTGGTGCTGACCGGCCCTCGCCAGCCAGGGCAGCAGGCCAAGCAGGCAGAGCGCCGTGATGAGACCGGGGGAGAGGACATTGCCGGTACTGGTGAGCTGGGCCAGCTGGCTGCCCGCCAGCACATAGACGAAGGTGCCGGGCAACATGCCGAGCTGGCTGACCCAGTAGAAGGTGCGCAGCGGCAGGGCGGTCAGCCCCATCAACAAGTTGATGAGGAAGAAGGGAAAGACGGGGATGAGGCGCAGACTGAGCAGATAGAAGGGGCCATCCTTGGTGATGCCCCCATCGATGGCTGCCAACTTGTCCCCGAAGCGGGCACTCACCCAGTCGCGCAGCAGGAAGCGGGCGCTGAGAAAGGCCAGGCTGGCGCCCAGGGTGCTGGCGAAGGAGACGAGCAGCAGCCCCCAACCGATCCCGAAGATGGCGCTGCCCAGCAGGGTCAGCAGGCTGGCCCCCGGTAGGGAGAGGGCGGTGCTGAGCACGTAGACGATGAAGAAGAGGGCGCTGGCCTGCCAAAAGTGAGTGTCCACCCAGGCTGCAAGCGCCGCCTGGCGGGCTTGCAGGGCATCCAGGGTCAGATATTGGCCCAGCCCCAGGGCGAAGAAGGTACCGATCAGCAGCGCGATCAGCAGCAGCAATCCCAGTTTGCTTCCTCTCATGATGGTTTCTCCTCTTGAGACTGGGGCTCCTGCTGCTCCTCGGCATCAGGTTGCACCGGTAACTGGCAAAAACCCTGGGCCGGGATGTCCAGGGCGGCATTGAACTTGGCAGACATGTTCTGAAAGGCGACCAGGCCGGTCAACTCGACCAGGGCATCATCGTCAAACCAGGGACGCAGTGCCTCAAACTGGGCCTCGCTCACCCCGTCCAGACCCGTCATGGCCTCGGCATAGTCGAGCACGGCGCGCTCCCGTTCATCAAACAGAGAACTGGTGCGCCACTGGGCCAAGGCTTCGACCTTGGCGCTGGATCCGGCACGCTTGACCAGGGTCATGGCATTGATATCGACGCAGAATCGGCACCAGTTGAGCTGGGAGACCCGCACCGTCACCAATGATCGCAATACGGGATCGATGGGGGAGTGCTTGCGGTTGATCACCCCATACAGGGTGGCGACGGCGGCAAACAGGCGCGGCGAGCGCCCCCAGCACTTGCCCGGGATCAGCACCTGACCGTAGTTGCGTTGCTGCAACCAGAAGAAGGGCTTGATGAACCAGGCATAGTCCCGATCCGCTTTTAGCTTGATGCGCATGTGATTCCTCTACTGCTCTGTGCTTGCTCGATGGGGCCGAATGCTGGTCAGGGCTCAGATGTCGTGCCCTGGGCCTTGGCCAGACGCCCGTGCAGGCGGGTCAGAAAATCCTGGATGCGGGCACGATTTGCGCCCAGATCGGAGCGCCCCTGGCGGGATGCCGAGCGCATATCGATGCGCAGCTCCTTGGGCCCCTCGAACAGACGCAGGGCCACATCGTCACGAAAACCGAACCAGGGGCTGACTACCACGGCCTCCAGGCCCTGCTCACTGACTCTGTGCTGCCAGCCTAGCTCCGTCATCAGGTCGCGGGCCTCGGCCAGCACCTGGGGGCGGTTGGCCCTGGTATAGAGAGGAGCGGGGTTATCCGGGAAAAATTTCAACGGAGCGGGATTAATGGGTAAATCTGCCGCGCTACGGGCTTGGCTAGCCCAACGCAATGTTGGGGGATCCAGGGGGTCAGTGCTGACGTCATTGATCGGGTGGGCTTGCAACGCCTTGACCAAAAACCAGACCGGTAGCACTAGCGGCAGGGCACCGAGCAGCGCCACGGCGCGGCGCGGATGCCAGGGCAGGCGCAGCAACAGCCAGAGGGAGCAGAGGGCACCGCCCAGGCAGATGGCAAAGCCGATCCACCAGGGCCAGATCGCAACACGGCTGCCCAAGGCGCCGCACAGGGGCAACAACCAGGCGAGCAGAGGCAGAACAGGCATGGGCAGCATGGCAGCACCTTTGGGGAAATGGCCAAAGGATAAACCTAATGGACTGATAAGGTTAATTTATTTAAGCGGAGTGGCTCAAAAGAGCGGGGCGGGGGAGCTTGGCATGGGCCGCGCTGAATGGGCGGCCCATCGGGCTATCAGTTGCGATACAGCACCTTGATCAGGTGAAAGCCGAACTTGGTGCGAATGGGGCCCAGTACCTTGAGCAGTTCACCTTTGAATACGGCATCGTCGAAGGCCTTGACCATGTCACCCTTGCTGAACTCACCGAGATCGCCACTGCGTTTGCCGGAGGGGCAGGTGGAGAAGCGTTTTGCCATCTGGCCAAAATCGGCGCCCTTGTCGATTTTACTCTTTATCTCGAGACACTCTTTCTCCGTCTTGACCAGGATGTGTTGGGCGCAGGCCTTGTTCATGGGTTCTCCTCTTCGCGTGCATGGGCTGACGGATCCGGCCCTCGTCATGAGACAGGCCGGATCGGGGGGCAAGATTAGCGCAATTGTTGCCCCTCGTCAGCCCGGATAGCAGGCTTGTGGTGGCGAGCCTGCCAGAGCAGCTCCAGACCGAGCAAGCCATAGAGACCCCAGAGTGCGATGGGCTCCAGCCATTCACCGCCGAGATTGAGGCTGGCAAGGGCGCAGGCCAGCAGCAGCGCCGCCATGAGAGGGAGGCGCCAGTGAGGGGCCAAGGGGGCCAGCAGGGCCGAGCCGAGCAAGATGGCGAGGCCAAAGGGCAGATTCAAGGCGGTGAAGGCGAGCGCCTGCTGACCGCTCATGCCGCACAACAGCGCCAGCAGGGCGCTGCTGCAGGCGAGAAAGGTGATGAATTCGAGCCGCTCGGCAATGTGGTCGGCCAGTTGTTCGCTGCGTGTTGCCATGGGAGTGCTCCTCTGAATGATGAACCCAGTGTGGATCAGGGGGGGCGCACAGGGGAGCGAGATAAATCGATTAAGGCGAGCGAAGGAGTAGGGTATTGCACTTAACATCATGATAATCAATGAATAAGTGGCGTTGTCCGTGACATTTCCCGAGGCTGGGTTCTGATGGGGTGGGCCACGGGCTTGCTTGCTCAGCGGGAGAGAGGGAGAGGATCCCGACTTCTCTGCCGACAATATTTGTCGCGCCATCCGCCGTGCTCATCCCGTGCAAGCCATTCGGGGTGCGACTGCATTGACCACTATTTAGCCTGATGGGGCGCCAATTCCACCCCCTTGGATTAACTTATAGCCAACTGGTTAAATTTTATGACAAATCCAGGTTGCTGATGGGTCTGAAACCGCCATGGGACTATGGTAGGATGCCAGTCATTGAATGCAAGCCGCTTCGCCCTGGGCGGGAGCCGCCACCCTTACCACGATGTGACCTGCATCGTTCGCTTGAGCATGAGACTTGGGGAAGTTGACGTTTGACAGGATGCTATCTGCCCATACCTGCGGGTAAATCGCAGCCGCGCCGCCGGGTGCGTGCCTGGCTCTGGCTGACATTCTGCCTCAGTTGCCTGGCGTCTCCCGTCATGGCCGCCAAGCTGACCTATGAGGTCAAGGGTATCAAGGGCGCCAACAAAGAGAACGTCGAGGCCTATCTCAATGCCTTGCCCGTCTTCCAGGAGCGGCAATACCGCCCTGCCCGCGCCAAGATCATTGAGGGCACCGAGCAGGCCCTGCAGGTGTTCGGCTATTACCAGCCCAAGGTCAAATTGAGCCGGGACAAGAAAAAGCCCTCCAGGGTGATCGTCGACGTCAAGGCGGGAGATCCGGTGCTGATTTCCCGGCTGGATGTGCTGCTCGAGGGGGATGCGGGCAGCGACGAGATCTATAGCGAACTGCTCGACAAGCTGCCCCTCAAGGAGGGGGAACCGCTCAATCACGGCAAGTACGAATCCATCAAGGCCGATCTTGGCAGCCTGGGGCTGGCGCGGGGTTACTTCAATGCCCGCATCAGCAAGAGCCAGGTGAAGGTGTTCCCGGAGAAGGGCACCGCCGAGATCTACATAGTGTTTCGCTCAGGTACTCGCTATCACTTTGGCGAGGTGCGCTATACCGCGACCCCGGAGGCGCTGCGCCTCATCAAGCCGCTGGTCAGCATCAAACGCGGCGATCCCTATCTCGCCATCAAGATGGCGGAGACCTCCCAGGACATCTCTTCGACCAAGCTATTCAAGCAGGTCGATCTCAAACCCCTCATCAGCGAGGCCCAGGGAGATCAGGTGCCTATCCAGGTCACCCTGGCACCGCGCACCCAGCACGAGATAGAAACGGGTATCGGCTATGCGACCGACGTGGGCCCCCGGGTGAGTGCCACCTGGGAGAAACCCTGGATAAACCGTTATGGTCACCGCCTCAATGCCACCGCCAATGTGTCGGCGCCTCAGGCTGATCTCAGTTTCGACTACCAGATCCCCATCATTGGCAAGAATCCGCTGCAGGATTACTACTCGCTGCAGGCCGGTTATCGCTACACCAACAACAATGACACCCGCTCCGACTTGACCACAGTCGGTGTCCATCGCTGGAAACGGCGACCGGATGCCTGGGACAGGGACGTCTTCGTGCGGCTGGAAAACGAACGTTATGAGCAGGGCTCGGATGCGGGTAACAGCCTGCTGCTGATCCCTGGCGTCGCCTGGTCCAGGCTGCGGCTGCGTGGCGGCCTGGTGCCGGATTGGGGCGACAGACAGCAATTGACCCTGGAATTTTCCGACCCTACCTGGGGCTCGGATATTCGCTTCATGCGCGCCTGGGGCCGCACCAAATGGCTGCGCACCTTAGGGGACAACAACCGTTTTCTGCTGCGAGCGGAGCAGGGAGCCATCATCGGTGATGACTTCTCTCTGGTGCCGCCCTCCCTGCGCTTCTTTACCGGTGGCGATCAGACGGTACGGGGTTATGGCTATGAGGACATAGGGCCAAGGGATGCGGATGGTCAACTCCTGGGTGGCCGCTACACCACGGCGCTCAGCGCCGAATACAACTACAGATTCAGCGAGAAGTGGCTGGGGGCCCTGTTTGTGGATGGCGGCACCGCCACCGATGACTATCAGGAGCCCTGGAAGATAGGCACCGGGGTCGGGGTGCGCTGGGTCACGCCAATCGGTCAGGTCAGGCTGGATCTGGCGGTTGGCATCTCGGAGGAGGATAAACCCCTGCGCCTGCACTTCGCCCTGGGGCCTGAATTATGATCTGGCTAAAACGCATTTTCCTCTGGCTGATGGGCCTTGTCTTCCTGCTGCTGATTGGCATCAGCCTGCTCTGTTTTACTCACCAGGGTAATAAATGGCTCTGGGAGCAGGCCAAGTCGGCCCTGCCCGCCCTCAAGGGGGAGCTGGTGGCCGGTCAGCTTGGCTATGGCTGGACCCTGGAAGGGGTCGGCTGGCAGGATGAGCTGGTGGATGCCAGGGTCGAGCGCGCCGTGCTCGACTGGGATCTGGGCAAGTTGCTGCAAGGCCAGCTCTGGATCCGCTCCCTGAGCCTGACCCATCCGGTGGTCAAGGTGGCCGAGTCGGCGCCGAGCGAAGCGACCCCCAGCGAACCCTTCGTCTGGCGCCCTCTGCCGATCCGCATCCAGATTGATGCCCTCAAGCTCAGCGATCTGGACGTCGATGTTCCCGGTCTGGCGCTGGTGCTCAAGTCTCTCGATATCGGCGCCAAGCTGGACAGGCATGGCCTGACGGTCCGTGGCCCCGTGCTCGATGGATTGACGGTCAAGCTGGCGGAGGCCGCGCCCGCCGCGGTGGCTGAGCCCAAAGAGAGCAAAGGGTCCAAACATGAGCCCGTCGCCAAGGCTGCGAAATCGACGACCCTGGTGGCGAGTTCTGAGCAGGGCGCCATCGCCATCGAACTGCCCAAGATAGAGCTGCCTTTCCCGCTGCGCCTCGAGGGGGTCATGCTGACCCGACTCAGCTACCAGCAAGGGGATCTCAAGGAGGGCATCGACAAGCTGCTGCTCTCGGTCCGGGGGGAGGGGGATCGCATCGATATCGATCAGCTGTTCCTGCGCCACGCCATGGCTGACCTGGATCTCAAGGGTCACATCAGTCTGCTGGATGATTATCCCCTCGACCTGACCCTGACCGCCAAGGCGCGCAAGGCCCTGCTCGATAATCAGCTCAAGGGCGAACAGGCGACCCTGACCCTGGGGGGCTCGGTCGGCAAGCTGGCCCTGGCCCTGGATGCCAAGGGACCGGTGGCGGCCAACCTCAAGGGGTCACTGGCAGCCCTGGATCCCGATCTGCCCTTCGATCTGAAACTGAGCTGGCCCGGCCTCAACTGGCCGCTGCACAAGCCGGCAGAAGATGAGCCCAGTTATCAGTTGAAGAAAGGGAGCCTGACCGCCAAGGGGGCACTGTCGGGCTACCAGTTCGCCTTGAATACCTCGGGGCAGGGCACGGATGTGCCCCCCTTCAAGCTGGCCCTCAAGGGCAAGGGCGATCTGGGTCAGCTCAGCAACATCGACCTGCTGCTCAATGCCCTGCAAGGAGAGCTCAAGCTCGATGGCAAGCTGGCCTGGCAAAAGGGCGTGCAGTGGCAGGGGGTCACCAGCTTCAAGGGGATAGATCCCGCCGAGCTGGTGCCCGAGATCAAGGGCACCCTGGCTGGCCGGGTCGAGAGTGAGTTTCAGCTAAGCGACACCGGACATTGGCAGCTCAAGGTGCCGGCCCTCAAGGTCGACGGCAAGCTCAACAAATATCCCCTCGCCATCACCGGCCAGCTCAGCGGTGATGATGCCATGAATTGGCAGATCCCCGCCTTCGCGCTGCAAACCGGCCCCAACAAGTTGCAGGCCAAGGGCAAGCTCACCGAAAAGCTGTGGCAGCTCGATGCCCAGTTGGCCGCCCCGGATCTCTCCGGGCTCTATCCCGGTTTGCGTGGCGACTTGAGCGGTACCCTGGCGCTGGGCGGCAACCAGCAGGCGCCGCGGGTCAATGCGGCCCTGAGCTCGACCCGTCTCTTCTACGCCGGTACTGACCTCAAGGGCATAGTGCTCAAGGGCAATGGTGTGATCGGGGAGGTGCCCGCCGGCAAGCTGGCCTTGACGGTGGCCAATCTGACCCAGGGCAGCACAGTCCTCAAACAGATCAAGCTGGATGCCGATGGCGATCTTGGCCGTCACCAGTTGTCTCTGGACATGAAAGGAGATCCCCTGGCCGCCAATCTGCGTCTCAATGGCGGCGTGCAGCAGAGTCACTGGCGCGGGGCGTTGACGGAGCTCAGCATCAAGACCCCGATGAAGCGCTGGAAACTCAAGGCGCCCTGGAATCTGGACGTCGATCTCGACAAGCAGCGGTTGGCGATGAGCGATCTCTGCCTCGGCTCCCAGCAGTCGAGCCTGTGTGTCAAAGGAAGCCAGATCTCGGCGGCCCAGGGGGAGCTGGCCTTTGCCCTGAACGAGTTCGACCTGAAACGGTTGCGACCCTGGCTGCCGGATAATTTCCAGTGGCAGGCGGTGCTGTCGGCCGATGGTCGCGCCAGCTGGAAGGGGGGTCAGCCCAGGGTGCATGCCACCTTGCGCACCACCCCGGGCACCTTCATCGCCGATGAGCTCAAGACCAGCTACCAGCAACTCGCCATCGGTTTCGATCTCGAACCTCAACAGGCGAATTTGCGCCTCGATTTCGTCTCGGGTGACATTGGCAGCATAGACACTGACCTCATCATCAAGGATCCGAGCGGACGTGGTCTTCTGTCCGGTCAGCTCAAGTTCACCGGCCTGAAACTCAGTCCGTTTGCCCCCCTGATCCCAGAGGTGCGCTCCCTGCAAGGGGTGATCAGTGCCGACACTCGCTTCGATGGCACCCTGAAGGCACCGCTGCTGTTTGGCCAGCTCAATCTGGTCGAGGGCGAGGTGCAGACCCACACCGACATGGTGACTCTCAAGCAGCTCAAGACCCGCCTCAAGATTGAGGGCAACCGGGCCGAGCTCGATGGCAGCATGCTGGTCGGCAAGGGCCCCCTCGCTCTGGGGGGCTGGCTGAGCTGGGCCAAGACGCCCATCGAAGGCAGCCTGACCATACAGGGCAAGGATCTGGAGGCGCAATATCCGGGCATGGGCCGGGTGCGGGTCTCGCCGGATCTCGCTATTTCCCTTGGGGGCAAGACCGAAATAACCGGCAAGATAGTGATCCCCTGGGCGCGGATCCTGGTCAAGAACTTGCCGGAGAGTGCGGTGGCGCGCTCCGACGATGTCACCATTATCTATGACGAGCTGGCACCGCCGGTGGAGCAGACCGCACTGCCCCTGGAGATGAAGGTGGCCGTGGTGCTGGGGGATGACATCCGTCTCGAGGCCATGGGGCTCAAGACCAAGGTAAGCGGCGGGATCAACCTCAATCAGGAGCCGGAGAAGCCCCTGTCCGGCACCGGTCAGCTGGAGCTGAAAGATGGTCGCTTCAAGGCCTATGGCCAGAACCTGATCATCAAGGAGGGACGCATCATCTTCTCCGGTCCCCTGGACAAACCCTATCTCAACATCGAGACCTATCGGGATCCAGATACCATAGAGGACAACGTGACGGTCGGGGTCAGGGTGACGGGACCGGCGGCCAAGCCGAAGATAGCCGTCTATTCGGAACCGCAGATGGCGCAGTCCGAACAGCTCTCCTACCTGTTGCGCGGCAAGGGCCTGCAGACAGGGGGTGAGGATGGCGGCTTCAATGGCCTCTTGGTGGCGGGGGCGGTCGGTCAGGTCGGCGGCGTGGTGTCCGATATTGGCGAGTCCCTTGGCATGAGCGATGTCTCCCTGGATACCGAGGGTAGCGGGGATGATACCCAGGTCACGCTCTCTGCCTATCTGCTGCCCGGTCTGCAGTTCCAGTACGGGGTAGGGGTATTTAGCCCCATCGCCGAGTTCAAGCTGCGCTACGAAGTGCTGCCGCGACTCTATCTGCAGGCCATGAGCGGGGTGGCCCAGGCGGTGGATATCTTCTACCGCTTTACCCTCTGACGCAGTGGCAATGAACAAGAGGGGAGCTCAGGCTCCCCTCTTGCTGTTCAGGGCGCCCCATCTGGCATCGAATGGCGCCAGGCAGGCTCTGCTGAGGGGTGTGTAGCAGGGGCGACATCGCCGAGAGCCGGGTGTTTTGCTGCGATTGACACCCAGAATCCTCGCCGATGGCCTGGCGCGCTAGCGCCGCCGCGGAACATGAGCACGACTCCTAAACCTTGACCCGGCGCGGCCGATAACAGGGTACCTTTCATATCGCAGAGTCATCATGCTACCCAACACCCTCCGCGAACGTCTGCTGGTCGATGAGAGCCAGCTCGGCCAGCGTCTCAATCAGGATCTGCTGCGCGGCGATCGCGCCGATTTTCGCCTGCACCTGGCCCTGCTCACCGAGGCGGTGGAGGAGCAACCCTGGTTCGATGAAGCGATATCCGCCCCTGAGGCGAAGATTGACTGGCGCGCGCGGTTTGGACTGGCTCCTGCGACCCCCTTGCAGGCCGATGAGACAGCGGACAGTGCCCATCTGACCGAACGGTTGCAGCAGGGGGGCAGCATGGTGGATGCCAGGCTCTGGCTGGCGCTCAATCCTCCCCCTCTGGTGGGGCGACAGCCGGTGCTGGACGAAGGGGTGTTTGACAACCTGAGCGCCCTGGGCCGGGCACGGGTAGAGGCTCGCTGGCAGTTGGCCAACAAGGGGCGCGAGAGTGCTCCCCTGGTTATGTTGCCGCTGCTGGACAGCTTGGCTCAAGGGGTGGATGCGAGCCTGCACTGGCGCAGTTGAGGGATTGGGGGTGGCTGGCAGGGTACGCAACATCGTCGGATCCGCAGGCAGCCTTGGTAGATATGACCATAGAAAAAGGCGGCTAGGCCGCCTTTTTCTCTCCAACTGATGATTTTGTCACATTAAGCATCGACTTCCGCGTCGGCTTCTTCCGGCTGGGCTTGCTCCTTGAGAGGAGACTGGCCACGGCGCGCCAGGGGTTTCTCGGTATAACGGTTGAGCTGACGCTCCAGCTTCTGTCCCAGGTCGTTGATGGCAGCGTAGAGATCCTCGTGTTCTGCCTGGGCAAAGAGTTTGCCGTTGGGAATACCGGCGGTGGCTTCAATGTTGAACATCAGTCGTTCCTTGGAGACGATCACATGGGGTGTGATAAGCGGCACCTGAAGACGCTCGAGCTTGTTGAAGCGAGATTCAATACGCTCGCGAATTGCCGGGGTGATCTCGATGATTTTACTGGTGATTTCAATTTTCATATTGGCCCCCTTCGGGTCGTCTTGCTTGTGTCTTCACCTTCAGAATACCCATGGAGGAGGGAGATAATGTGATCCAGATCACATTATCTGTTCTTTGTTATTCATCAAATTGTAAATTGTGATCTTTTCGGCTTCTGGACCAAAAAGCACTTGAGCTGCATGAAATGGGCAGGCAGTATGGGGAAATTGGATCCTATCTGTCCCTTCCTGGCAGCACAGTCTGTCGACTTTTAATCAGGTTTCACCCGCACTGCCCCCACCCATTTTTTCTTTCCCCACTATATTCGGGAAGGCGAGGGCGATCTCGGTATCCTGCGCATTCTGGGGCAGAGACAATAGTTGGAGTCGTACATGAAGCAGCAGGCCACTCAGATGATGTGGTTTTATGATCCGGCCCAGAGCCAATGGCGAGTCTCGGATCATGCCTCTAACCAGCTTTGGCAAGGGGAGGGGTCTCACCCCTGGAGCGATGACCTGGATCCTGCCGACGAGGTCGGCTTTGCCCAATTCCTTTCCCGCCTGCAGCAAGGGGACAAGCCTGGCCAGTTTATTGGCCACCTGCAGGGGGAGGATGGCCAGCTCCATCATTACCTCTGGTGCGGCCAGTATCTCCCCGATCAGGCGCTCTGTTGTGGCTGGATCAGTCCGATAGAGGTCAACGATCGCTCCTTGCTGTCAGCCCAGGTCAGCCACGAGCGTGCTGTGCTGCGGGTGCAAGATCCCTTGCTGGCCCAATTGGCTCAGGCGCTCTCCGCCAAGACGGGGCTGGAGTTCTTCAGCACCCTGGTCGATGAACTGGCGCTTATCCTCAATGCCGATGCTGTCTGGTTGGCCGAGCGAGGGGATGCGGCGTCGCTGCGGGTCCTGGCCAGCCATGGCGTCGAACTGGATCACTACCGGCTGGAGGGCATGCCCTGTCAGACCCTGTATGAAGGAGGCCAGGCCCGGACTCTGATGCTGGAGGCCCCAGTACAGGGTCAAGTCTGGCTTGCCCCGGGCCAGACCTATCATGGGCATCCCCTGCACGATCGCCATGGTCAGGTGCTTGGCCACCTGGCACTGCTTTTTTCCGGCTCGGTGGCGCTGCCTGACTTGGCCAGTGCACTCACCATCTTCTCGGTGCGGATGGTGGCCGAGCTGGAACGGTTGCAGAGTGAGGCTCAGTTACGGCTCTCTGCCGTGGCATTCGAGACCCATGAAGGCATCATCATCACGGATCCCGATTACAAGGTGCTGCGGGTGAACCATGCCTTCAGCCAGATCACCGGCTTTGACAGCCAGGCGGTGCTTGGCAAGCGGCTGAGCTGCGATCTCTGGCCCAGTGAAGGGGGCCTGGGGTATGAGCTCGACCATCTGAGCCGCTGGCAGGGGGAGACGATGCGCCGCCACGCCCGTGGTCATGGTTACCCCCAGTGGGAAATCGTGACCCCGGTGCAGGATGACAAGGGGCGGATCAGTCACTTTGTCATCTGCTTCGAAGATATTTCGGAGCGCAAGGCTGCCGAACGCCGCATTCAGGATCTCGCCTATTACGACGAGCTGACCGGTCTGCCAAACCGGCGCCAGCTCCATGAAACCCTGGAACAGACTTTCGTGGCGGCGAGCCGGGATCATCTGGTCGGTGCCCTGCTGTTTATCGATCTCGATCACTTCAAGACCATCAATGACTCCCTCGGCCATGCCACCGGTGACTGGCTGCTCAAGGAGGTGGCCACTCGCCTCAAGCGCTTGGTGCGCCAGGGGGATTGTCTGGCTCGTCTGGGCGGCGACGAGTTCGTGCTGCTGTTGCCCTCTCTCTCCAGCAGCCCGCCCCAGGCGGAGATGCAGGCCGATCTCATTGCCGAGCGATTGATTGGCGAGATTGCGGCGCCCTATCGTCAGGGGGCACAGGTGCTGCACATTGGTGCCAGTGTGGGGATCACCCTGTTTCCGGGACGTGATCAGGGGGTGGACGATCTGCTCAAGCAGGCGGACACCGCCATGTATCAGGCCAAATCCGCGGGCCGCAAGACCCGTCGCTTCTTCGATGCCGCCATGCAGCATCAAGCGGACAGGCGGCTGCTCATTCACAACGAATTGCGCAGTGCCCTGAGCGGGGGCGAGCTGATGTTGCATTATCAGCCCCAGCACCTGGTGGAAGGCGGGGATCTTATCGGGGTCGAGGCACTGATCCGCTGGCAGCCGCCGGGGCGCGCGCTGGTCTCCCCCGCCGAATTTATTCCCATCGCCGAGGAGACGGATCTTATCGTCGACATTGGCAACTGGGTGCTGCATGAGGCGTGCAGCCAATATGTGAGCTGGGAGGAGAACGGGATCCATATTCCCCAGTTGTCGGTCAATGTCAGCGCCAAGCAGTTTCATGCCCAGGATTTTGTCGAATGTATCCATGACGTACTGGCGCAGACCGGCATGGATCCGGCCTGCCTGAACCTGGAGATCACCGAGTCTGTGGTCCTGGGCCATGCGGAGGACACCATCAGCAAGATGACCGAGCTCAAGCAGCTCGGTATCAGCTTTGCCATCGATGACTTTGGCGCCGGTTACTCCTCCCTGAGCTACCTCAAGCGCTTGCCTGCCGACGAGCTGAAGATAGACAGATCCTTTATCCAGGATATTCCCCGGGATGGCGACAACATGGCCATCGTCGAGGCGGTGATCGCCATGGCGCGTCACATGGGGTTCAACGTGACGGCAGAAGGGGTGGAGTCGCGCCAGCAGTTGGAATTTCTGCAGGCCCAGGGCTGCCATTTCTATCAGGGATACCTGGCTTCCAAGCCGCTGCCCGTGCCTTATCTGGAACGCTACGTCAAACGGATGGGGGGCAAGTTGGAGGCGAGAAATTCCGTCGCAGCAAAGCTGTAGCCCGGGCCGTTTACGGGTAGAATGGGGAGACAGAACAGGGCGCCATTGGGCGCCCAATTTTAGGGAGAAGTCGAGTGAAAGCCGTCTGGGGAATCATCTTATCCGCCCTCCTGGTGCCGGGGGCCATGGCGCAGACCATGGATCAGTTGCGCTATCGCCAGGCCTATGATGCGGTGCGCGCCAACGACATGGCTCGCTTCCAGACGCTCAGAAGCCAGCTCAACCATTACCCGCTGCTGCCTTATCTGGATTATTACCGGCTCGCGTTTCGTCCGGGCGGCGCCGAATATGGCGAGGTCACCCGCTTCATCAAGGAGCATGCCGATACCCCTCAGTCCAATCGTCTGGAACGCAGCTATCTCATTCATCTGGCTCAAAGCAACCAGTGGTCCCAGTTCCTGCGGCTCTATCCCGACGTCCCCAACTCCACCGAGCTGCGCTGCATGCACTATGAGGCGCGCTACCATACCGGCCATCGCGAGGAGGGGCTGCGCGAGGCGGGCAAGCTCTGGCTGAGCGGCGAGTCGCGCCCGGATGCCTGCGACTCTCTGTTTAGCCTCTGGCAAGGTGCCGGGTTACGTACCCAGGAGGCTGTCTGGTCGCGGATGATGCTCGCCTTCGAAGGGGGCAACAGCAACCTGGTGAATCATTTGACCAATCAGCTTGGCGCCGGGCTCAAGGGCAGTGGCACCCTGATGGCCAGCTTGCTGAGTCAGCCGGCCAAGGTGATGAATCCCGTCTATTTCAGTCAGGAGCGGCACTCGCGCCAGCTGCTGCTGCAAGGGTTGGTGCGTTATGCCAACAGCGAGCCGGATCGGGTGCTGGGGGCATTGGCCAGCTATCGCAGTCGTTTCGCGTTCAGCGCCCAGGAGCTCAAACCGGTTGAATACGCCATTGCCCGGCGTTACCTGTTGGATAGATCCCCGGCTCAGCGAGCCTGGGTCGATGGCCAGGTGCGGGCGCAACCCGAGTTGGTGGAGCTGCGGGCACGGCTTGCGATTTGGGAGGAGGATTGGCGCGGGCTCGAAGGCTGGATCAAACAGCTGCCACAGGCGCGGCAGAAAGAGGATCGTTGGCGCTATTGGCAGGCTCGCGCCCTGGAAGTGCAGGGTCAGCAGAAGCCAGCCAAGGCGCTCTATATTGAGACCGCCGGCCTGCGCGGCTTCTATGGCTTTATGGCCGCTCAGCGCAGCGGCGTGCCTTATCGCCTCAAGAATGAGCCGCAGGTCAGGGCCCCGGACTGGCGCAGTGCCGCCGGACGCTGGCCCTTCCTGGCCCGGGTCAAGGAGCTGCTCGCCATGAACGAAATCGCCGCGGCTCGCTCGGAGTGGATCCACAACATGGATCGCAACTCGGTGGCCCAGCGCATCGAATTTGGCCATGTCGCCCTCAATCAGGGTTGGCATGAGCTGGCAATCCTCGCCAGCATTCGCGCCGAGGCCTGGGATGCCCTGGACTTGCGCTTCCCGCTGCCGCTGCAACGCACCTTCTCCCAGATGGCCCGTGAGCGGGTCATGGATACCAGCCTGCTCTATGCCATCTCCCGTCAGGAGAGTGCCCTCTATCCGCTGGCGCAGTCACCGGTAGGCGCACGGGGGCTGATGCAGCTGATGCCGGCCACCGCCAAGGAGACCGCTGGCAAGCTGGGGGTCCCTTACCGGGATCCTCAACAGCTGTTTGATCCCATGATGAACATTCGCCTCGGCAGTGCCTACCTCAAGCGACTGCTGGATGTGTATGACGGTAACCGCATTCTGGCCGCCGCCGCTTACAACGCGGGGCCGGGCCGGGTGAAACGCTGGCGTGATGCCCACACCGACAAGCCGATGGATGTCTGGATCGAGAGCATCCCCTATCAGGAGACCCGCAACTATGTGCAGAATGTGCTGTCGTTCGACCTCATCTATCGGCACAGGCTCAAGCAACCCCTGCGTTTCATGTCCGAACGAGAACTGCGCCACCAATACTGAGGCGGTGCGGCGTGGCCCCGGCTCCCTCTCCAGGGTGGATGGGGGTATCATGGGGCAAGATTTTGTTACAAAAAGAAACCTGTCAGGTGATCGGGCGCCGCGTTCAGGATTGAACGAGTCGCTATAATGGCGAGCCAAGCGCGGCGAACCCCTAATGAAAGGAATTGAGAGTGGCAACGATTAAAGACGTTTCCCGCATGGCCAATGTCTCCATCTCGACGGTGTCCCGTGTCATCAACAGCACGGCCCAGGTCGCCCCGGAGAAGAAGGTGGCGGTGCTGGCGGCCATGAAGGAGCTGAATTTTCGTCCCAACAGCTTTGCCCAGGCGCTGGTCAGTAAACGTTCCAACTGCGTCGGCGTACTGGTGGGGGATCTGTGTGGTGGCCCCTTCTTTGCCCAGATGATGCGCGGCATCGAAACCGTGGTCGATCGCGCCGACAAGTTCACCATTGTGATGTCAGGCAACCATGATGAGGTGCGTGAGCGCCATGCCATACAGGCCCTGCTGCAACGCCAGTGTGACGCCCTGATCCTGCACAGCAAGGCGCTGCCGGACGACGAGTTGAGCGAGCTGGCGGCAGGCTCTACCCCTGTGGTCTTCATCAACCGTCAGGTGCCGGGGGCGGAGGATCGCTGTGTCTGGCTGGATAATCAGGCGGGTATCACCACGGCTTGTCAGCATCTGCTCGATGCGGGGCATCGCCAGATAGCCTTTGTCACCTCGGATGACGAGGAGTTCGTCGACGGTCAGCAGCGTATGGCCGGTTATACCCACGCCTTGCAACGGGCCGGAATAGCCGTCAATCCCGCTCTGATAGGCCGCGCCTTTGCCGACGAGAACGGCGGTTATGTGGCCATGACGGCACTGCTGGCGCGCGGCGTGCCGTTCAGCGCCGTGCTGGGCTTCAATGATGCCATGGTGGCGGGTGCCATCTCCTGCCTGCTGGAGCGGGGTTACAAGATCCCGCAACAGGTCTCAGTGGTGGGGTTCGACGATATTCCCTACGCCCGTTACATCTATCCCAAGCTCACCACGGTGCGCTACCCCATCGAAGCCATGGGTGGGCGGGCCGCCGAGTTGGCGCTGCGCCTGCTGGATCATAAACCGGCGGAGGGGCTGACCCTCAAGTTCGAGGCTGAACTGGTCGCACGGGAGTCCGTTACCGAGATGGCATGAGAAAATGGCCCCAAGCGGGCCATTTTTAAGCCGGAAACTGAAAGCGTTTTCAGAAATCCCTTTCAACTGTGATCTGCTTCATAGCTTTTTGGCCGGGAGAACACTAGCATGAGCCCCACGAATTAGGAGCTCAGGCTCCCGATTTTCCCGCTGTGGGAGATGACTGGTCATCCAGCTATTTCCTTCGTTACTTTCGACGGTCATCATGGATGGCCGTTTTTTTTTTTGGTTTTTTGCCCGGCAGGGTCGCCGAGCCTGGCCGTCCCCTCCACAGTCATCACGGTTTTATCAACAGCAGAGGTGAGCATGCAAGACGCCGTCTTACGACAAGCACCACAAGAGCGCGCAGCAGACGCTGTTGCCAGCGTAGGGATAGTGGGGGCCGGCTGGCTGGGGCTTCCCCTGGCTCACGCGCTGAGCGATGAGGGATGGGCGGTGACGGTGACGGTGACCCGTCAGGAGAAGGTCAGAGTGCTGCGGGCCGAGGGCCTCAATGCCTGCCAGTTGCATCTCTCGGCGCAGATGGGCTCAGTCTGGCCCCTGGTCGTCGACAGCCTGGTCGTCTGTGTGCCGCCAGGCAAGACGGATGACTACCCTGGCGCCATCACGCAGCTGTGCACCATGGCCCGGGCCGCTGGGGTGCGCAATCTCCTGTTCGTCAGTGCCACCTCGGTGTGGGCCCCTGGGCAGGGTGAAGAGGAGCAGGCCGCGCCTCACACCGAGCGGGGGTTGCGCATGCTGGCGGCTGAGCGCGCCGTGCTGGCCGCCGGTTTCGATCGCGCCATAGTGGTGCGCCCGGCTGGCCTCTATGGCCCAGGCCGTCACCCCGGACGATTCTTGGCGGGCAAGAGCGTCAGCGGCGGTGCTCAGGCGGTCAATCTGGTCCATCAGCAGGATCTGGTTGCCGCGTGCTGCCTGCTGCTCGAGCAAGGCGAGTCAGGTGCCTGCTACACCCTGAGCGCCCCCGGTCACCCCAGTCGCCAGGAATTTTACCGCGCCGCCGCCGTGCGTATTGGCCTGGTGGCCCCTGATTTCATTGAGCCGGCCGGCGATTTTTCACCTGTGACAGGAGCTCGGATCTGCCGCGAGCTCGGTTTTGAGTATCGGGTAGCGGATCCTCTGGCCTGGTTGGCGAGCGAGGCGGGCGCGCGACTGTGAGGTTGCGTGCAAGGTGGCAGACTGGCTGGTGACTGAGCAGGCATGAGCCCGGGTCATTGGCATGGCGGCGAGGGGAGGCTTGCCAGGCGGCCGGGCGCTGGCACACCCTGGCCCGGCATAGCATTTGCCAAGGGAGGAGCCTGTCCCTATCATGCCGCCATCCCAATCATAGAGAGTAGTAATGATGGTCGACACGAATACAGCTACCCCGGCCCGTGAGCCCGAAGGGGATCTGCTGCTGCGCACCTTGGCGATGCCGGCAGACACCAATCCCAATGGCGACATCTTCGGTGGCTGGATCATGTCCCAGATGGATATAGGGGGCGGTATCATGGCCAAGGAGCTGGCAAAGGGGCGGATCTGTACCGTCTCGGTAGAAGGCATGACCTTCCACAGCCCGGTCAAAGTGGGGGATGTGGTCTGCTGTTATGGCACTTGCCTGCAGGTGGGACGGAGCTCGATGCGCCTGAAATTGGAAGTCTGGGTCAAGCCGGTGCTGCGGGCGAACGATGCCCAGCGCTACTGCGTGACCGAGGGGGTCTTCACCTACGTGGCCATAGACGATCAGGGTAAACCGCGCTCGGTACCCCTGTAAGCGGGATTCAGATAAGCCGGGCGTTGATGATGGATATTTCCTGCTCAAACCCGGTTTTTTGCCGTATCATGCTCTCCAGCATCTCCTCAGACCCCACGCACTGGTTCGTATCGAACACACAGAGATCGCATTGGGGGTCGCGCCTGATCTGGTATCGGGTGGATAACTCAACCTGATGGCAATTGCCCTGCTGATCGTAAAAGGTCACACGGTATTGTTGCTGTCTGGGCATGGGGATCCTCCACAGTGGCTTGACGTTGGGCGCGAATGTTCAGCCTAGTCGGCTTGGATGATATTTTGTTGAACGAGCACGCAAAGATAGCCAGGTGGTTGTTAGCCAATGAAAAATAGTTATCGCATTCTGGGTACCTCTCTGCTGACCCTGGGGCTGGTCGGCTGCTTCGAGGTGCCGTCCAGAGATCATTTGGTCACGGCACAAGGCATAGTGCCCAACCTCAGTTGTCATCAACCGCCCCTGGTGGCCCTGGCTGCCGAGGCATTGCCGCGGGAGTTCGGCATCACCGTCTGGAATCTGTACAAGGGACAGCGCAAGAACTGGCGCGAGGGCATGACTGCGTTTGCCCAGGATCAGGATCTGCTGCTGCTGCAGGAGTCGGCGACCACGCCCGACATGCTGGCCTGGCTGCAGGCGGGTCGTTTCCAGTGGCAACAGCTGCAAGCTTTCACCCAAGGTGGCGTCTCCTTCGGCGTCATGACAGTGGCCAAGACGCACCAGGCGTTCGTCTGCGGCGTTCGCTCCCCCGAGCCACTGCTGCGCATCCCCAAATCGGGTCTGGTGAGCCTGTACCCTTTACAGGGCGATCCTGACGGTGTGTTGGTGGTGAACCTCCATGCGGTCAACTTCGAACTTGGCATGGCCACCTTCCGCGAGCAGCTCAACGATTTGACCGCCCTGATCCACCGTCACCAGGGGCCGGTGATCCTGGGAGGGGATTTCAACACCTGGAGTGAAAAGCGGGAGTATTGGCTTGATAAACTGGTGGAGGAGCTGGGACTGCAGGAAGCGATCCCTTCGCCGGATCTGCGTCGCCGTGCCTTTGGCCGCCCGCTGGATCATCTCTACTACCGGAGTCTGGATCTGGTCGAGGTGAAGAGCCCGGCGACAGATGCCTCCGATCACAATCCGATCATGGCCCGTTTCGCGGCCCAGGCCGTGACGCCTTAAGCCTCATCCTCAGGCTTGGCACGATCAGAAACCACCTGCGGGTGGTTTTTTACTGCCTGATCAACCAGGACAGCGGATTGCCTGACAGGGTTGCAGAAGGCGGGGTGGCGCGCCAGAGGACGGCAATGGGTGTCGAAGCCGTCAGCCAGCCAACGGCAGATATAAAAAAACCACCCGAAGGTGGTTTTTTTTGGCTATGGGCTGTCAGCTGTTGTTGTCGACAAACAGGGTCAGCTCCTGGCCTGGCTTGAGATAACCACTCTTGTCGAGCTGGTTCCAACGCATCACGTCCACGACGGCGACCTGGAAGCGGGCGGCAATGGCGGAGAGCGAATCACCGCGACGCACCTGATAGACCATGGATTTATCACCGCCCTTGGCACCCTTGGGCCAGATCACCAACCGCATACCGGGTTTGAGCGCGGACTTGGCGTTGAGGCCATTCCATTTCGCCAGGTCGTTATGGGTCACCCCATGGGCACGGCTGATGTTCCAGAGGGTATCGCCGGAGCGCACCTTGTACTGCAGCTTGTTGCCAGCGGTGTTGGCGGCGAGCCGGGTTGGCTTGCTGGCCGCGGCCTTGTGCACCGTGGCGGTGGCCACGGGTTTGCCGTCGGTCGGAATATAGAGGGTCTGTCCACGACGCAGGCTATTGCCGCGCAGGTTATTGGCCATCTTGAGCTGATTGACGCTCACCCTGTTTTGCATGGCGATCCGGGACAGCGTGTCACCGGAGGTGACCTGATAGGAGCGCGTAGGTACCCGCTCACGCTGCGGCAAGTCTGCCAGGGCCAGCTCCAGGCTGTCGGCATACTCCACCGGCACCAGCAGGCGGTAGGAGCCCCTGGGAGAGGTGGTCCAGCGGGTCAGGGCCGGGTTGACCTCTTTCAGATCCGCCGGACGAACTCCTGCGAGCTGAGCGGCCACGTGCAAATCGATCTGACCTTCGGTTTTGACCACCCGCAGCTTGGGCTCGTTGGCGAGCATGGGCAGAGTGATGTTGTACTTGTCGGGATTGCTGATCACATCCGCCATGGCCAGGACCTTGGGCACATACATGCGGGTCTCGCGCGGCAGATCCAAGGACCAGAAGTCGGTGGGGCGACCCCGTTTCTGGTTGCGCAATATGGCGTTGCGCACCCGGCCTTCACCGGCGTTATAGGCGGCGATGGTTTGCAGCCAGTCACCGTCGAAGAAGCGATTCAGGTATTCAAAGTAGTCAAGGGCGGCATTGGTCGAGGCGATCACATCGCGGCGCCCGTCATACCAGTTGTCATGACGCAGGCCGAAGTTACGGCCAGTCTGAGGCACGAACTGCCACAGGCCGACGGCATTGCTGCTCGAGCGGGCATGGGGATCGAACATGCTCTCTATCATGGGGATGGTCACCAGCTCCATTGGCAGCCCGCGCCGTTCGATCTCCTCAACGATAAGGTAGAGGTAGGGTTCAGCACGACTGGCAATGGTGGCCATGTGATTGTCACTGCGCAGGATAGCCGCACGTTGTTGACCAATGCGCTGGTTATCCTGGAAATCCAACTGCATGTCATCGCTGATACGGGCCCAAAGGTTATCCGTATCTTGCACCTCGTCTAGCTGATCGTCGCTAAAGAAGGATCCTGATGCATGTTTCTTATGCAGTTTTTTGCTGACTTGTGGGGACTTGATCGGCTCATTTGCCGTTAGCGCCCGGTCATCCTGATGATTCAGGTTTTGGCATCCGCTGAGTAACAGCGTCGCCAATAAGGCCGTTCGTAACTTCATCTCACGCAGGTCATCTTGGTAGAAAATCAGCGCGCATCATAAGCGGCAAACCTGGCCTGATCAAGGTTTGTTCAAAAAGTGTCCTTCCAGCGTCTGAGCACGGCAAAGGTATCTACTGGATTTTCCAAGTATTTCATCCCCTGTTTCTCAGCAGAAAATTTTACGCCCGGCTCATTACAGCGCAGAAAAACGTTGAATTCTCGCTCGTCACCCAAGCGGGTGGGCAGACTCGGGAGGCCCTGCTGGCGCAGCTTGCTGGTCTGACCGATGCGCTTTTGCAGTGCCAGATTGTCGGGCTCGACGGCGAGGCAAAAACGCAGATTGGAGAGGGTATATTCATGGGCACAATAGACCTGAGTGTCATCTGGCAGCGCGGCCAGCCGCATCAGTGAATCATGCATCTGATCCGGGGTGCCTTCGAACATGCGGCCGCACCCGGCAGAGAAGAGGGCATCGCCGCAAAACAGCATGCCGTTGCCATGGTAGGCGATGTGACCAAGGGTATGACCGGGGACATGCATGACGGTGAGACTGAGGTCGTGCCAGCCAATCGTGTCCCCCTCATCGAGCCACTGGCCGTGCTGGTCGGGAAGCGGGTTCAGTTTGGGGCCATACAGCCGGGCCTTGGGGTAGCGTTTGAGCAGCGCATCGACCCCGCCAACATGGTCGTGGTGATGATGGGTGAGCAGTATGGCATCGAGCTCAAGGCCGAGACTGTCGAGCCGGTCCTGGACCGGAGCCGCGTCGCCCGGATCGACAACCAGGCAATGATTCTCGTGTCTGATCAACCAGATATAGTTGTCATTAAAAGCGGGTATCGTGATGACTGGATACATGGCGTTGGCCTCTTTATGTTCTCTTAATGAAGGGGATCTTATATAACTGGATGGCGTGTTAACCCATGTTCCCGAGGTTGAATCCTATTATGCAGCTGGCCCGCACCGAACAACAGCTCGAGATCCCGACCAGCTGGGCCGAGATCCCGCTGGGGGATTGGGTCGCCGCAGAGATCCAGGAGCGGCTCGACAGCTGGTGCCCGCAACTCTTTGGTTATCACCTGCTCAAAGTTGGCAGCCTGAGTGCCGAGCTATCCTGTGGCCATTCCAGCATTCGTCATCAGATTGGCATGGCCGGGCAGGGGCGCTTGCTCGATTGCCGAGGGGATCCTCTGGCACTGCCAGTCAGGGGAGGCAGCGTGGATGCCTGTCTGCTGGCCCACGTGCTCGATTTCAGCGTGGATCCCCATCAGGTGCTGCGTGAGGCCGAACGGGTACTGACCGATGATGGTTGGCTCATCCTGAGCGGCTACAACCCTCTGAGCCTGGCCGGCCTTGGCCATCTGCTGCCTGGGTTGAGTCGCCGACTGCCCTGGTCGGCGCGCATGTTCAGTCCGGCCAGAGTCACCGACTGGTTGCAGCTGTTGGGATTCGAGGTGATGTTCGATGACAGATTCGGCTACGCCATGATGGGGCCGCGCAGTCGTATCGGCTGGTGGCGCGAGAGCCTGGGCCGTGACTATCTGCGCCCCTTCGCCTCTGTCTATGTGATAGCGGCGCGCAAACGGCGCTATCCGTTGATCCCGGTGCGTCGCCCCTGGCAATTGGCCAAGCAGGTGACAGCGCCGGGCATGGCACGTCAGGGCTGGTAGCTGGTCGCGTCAATCACCGGGGATATCAGGGCTGGTAGCCGACATCGTCGGCCAGCTCTTTGCCACTGGCGGCATCCCGGGCCAGCTCATCACAACGTTCATTCTCGGGGTGCCCCGAGTGACCCTTGACCCAGAGCCATTCGATCTGATGGCGGGCGGCTTCTGCATCGAGTTGCTTCCACAAGTCCACATTCTTGACCGGCTGGCGGCCAGCGGTCATCCAGCCTTTCTTCTTCCAGCCGATGATCCACTGGGTGATGCCCTGGCGCACGTACTGGCTGTCGGTGGTGAGCCGCACCTGGCAGGGTTCGCTCAAGGTGCGCAGGCCGACGATGGCGGCCATCAGTTCCATGCGGTTGTTGGTGGTCAGGCGATAGCCCCCAGCCAACTCCTTGCGATGCTGACCGAAGACCATGACTGCGCCGTAGCCGCCCGGGCCCGGATTGCCGAGGCAGGAACCATCCGTATATAAATCAATCTGTTTTAACATGAGCCTTGGGGTAAACTAGCGAGTAAAACCGAAGTTTGACATAGATTGGAACATGAACACAGCCCAAGCCAACCGCCAAATTATTCTGGATACTGAAACCACAGGTATGAACTTTAGTGGGGGTCCGCACTATCTGGGCCACCGCATCATAGAGATCGGCTGCGTGGAGGTGATCAATCGTCGCCTGACCGGTAACCACTATCATGTCTACCTCAAGCCGGATCGGCTGGTGGATCCCGAGGCCATCCGGGTACACGGCATCACGGATGCGTTCCTGGTCGACAAGCCCCCCTTCAGCAAGGTAGCGAATGAGTTCATTGACTTCATTCGCGGCGCTGAACTGATCGCCCACAATGCCCCCTTTGACGTGGGCTTCATGGATTATGAGTTCAGCAAGCTGGGCCTCTCCCTCAAGACCACCGATATCTGTACCGTCACCGATACCCTGGCGATGGCGCGGGATCTCTTTCCGGGCAAGCGCAACAACCTGGATACCCTGTGCGATCGTTACGGCATAGACAACTCCCACCGTACCTTGCACGGCGCCTTGCTCGATGCGGAGATACTGGCAGACGTCTATCTGTTGATGACAGGTGGCCAGACCAAACTCAATCTGGCCGCCGAGGGGGGGGATGATGCCAACAAGGACACCGGCATACGCCGTCTGGATGCCACCAGATCGCCACTCAAGGTGATCCGCGCCAGTGCTGAGGCGCAGGCCGACCATGAAAGCCGGCTGGATCTGGTCCAGAAGAAGGGAGGTAGTTGCCTGTGGCGTCAATGAAATCTGGGGTCGTGCAAGGCAGTGGCCGGCGCCGCAGCCAGCAGAGGCAATCATGGCTCTGGCTGCTGGGCAGTTTGCTGCTTGGCACACTGCCCAGCCTGGCACAGGCCAATGAGGTGTTCGGTCCCTCCGATGTGCCGCTGCTCGACAACAGATTTCGCATCGATTACGGGATAAAGGAGGTCTCCTTTATCATCAAGCGCCAGCCGGGCAGCCCCTCGGTGATCCTGGTGCGCCCCGATGGCAGCAAGCTGTATGCAGGCCGGGTGCAGGCTCCCGAGGTGGGTTGGCTGGCCCTGGGGGATCAGGATGTGATCACCATACGTCATCCGATGGCAGGCCCCTGGCAGGCGATAGGGGCCGTCGATCCCAGCAACCGAGTTCGGCTGCTCAGCGATGTGACCCTGGATATGCAGCCCTTGCCCCAGCGTCTCTATCAGGGGGAGTACCTCAAGCTGGGGGCTCGCCTGCTCATCGATGGCAACACCCCGGATCGCAGCTACTATCTGACCGACTTGGGGATGACCGCTCGCCTGCAAGGCTTCAGCACCCCGGAACAGCAGGGGGAGCCGGTGTTTGAGAAGGCGCTCGGCCATTATCTGGACGATGGCAAGGGGCTCGATGAGGCGCCAGTCGATGGCATCCTGACCGCCGAGGTGTTGCTCGATGCACCGGCTGGCAAGTATCGGGCCCTGATCAGCACCGGCAATCAGGTGTTCGTGCGGGCCCGTGGACAGGAGGTGCTGCTCTACCCGCTACCGGTGAATTATCAGCTGCGCAGCAGCGGGGATCAGCAAGGGCCCGAGCTGGTGCTGCAGATAGATGGGGATGAGCTGGACCCGGCCACGGTCGCCATCAAGGGGGAGACCACCAGCAATACCGGTGCCCACACCGGCTTCAGTGCCCAGGGCAGCACGGGGGATCTCAAGGTGGATCTCGCCAAGTTGACTCAGGTGGGCAAGTATCGCGTCAGCGCCGAGCTGTTTGCCACCAGCCGCAGTGGCCGGGAGCTGCGTATCGCCCTGCCGGACAAGTCGTTTGACATCTATCCGGCGCTGGCGCCCGTGGCGCCGGCTCCGCTCGCCAGTGAGGCGGTGCCCGCACCCGCGCCTGGGTTTGAGGAGGAGCAAGGCACGCCCTGGTGGCTATGGCTGACGATCGGGCTGGGTGTGCTGGCGCTGCTGGGGGCAGGGGTGGGCTTCATGCTGTGGCAGAAACGGCGCGCCTTCCAGCGGGCCATGGCGGCCCAGCAGGCGGCCGAGGCCGAGCCGGGCCCGGTACTGGATCTCAATCTGCCCGGGCAGTGAGGCCCTGAGGTAAAAAACCGAACGAGTCACGTAGCACGAGGCCGCCGTCCCCAGGGACGGCGGCCTCGTTGTTTAGACCCTCTGCTCAGCCACGCTAAGTCGCCGCTTAGCTCTCGCCGATAAATTTATCGCGATAGGCGGCGCGAATGGCGAGAAAGTCATCGAGATTGCTCATCATCAGATCGACCAGCTGGGGATCGAAATGCTGACCCCGCTCCTCATTGATGAGAGCGATCACCTGCTCCAGTGGCCAGGCCTGCTTGTAGCAGCGATCCGACCCCAGGGCATCGAATACATCCGCCAGGGCAACGATGCGCCCGACCAGGGGGATGGCTTCCCCCGTCAGCCCTTGGGGGTAACCGTTGCCATTCCACTTCTCGTGGTGGTTAGCGGCTATGGTGGCGCCAATCTGGAACAGAGCCAGCTTGCTGCCGCACAGCATGTCATGCCCGAGCTGGGCATGGGTCTTCATGATCTCCCACTCCTCCGGGGTGAGCTTGCCCGGCTTGTGCAAGATGGCATCCGGGATGCCGACCTTGCCGATGTCATGGAGGGGGGAGGCGCGCTTGATAAGCTCGCTCTGCTGCTCATCCATGCCGAGCAGTTGGCAGAACAGCTCGGTATAGAGAGCCACCCGTTTGACGTGCAGACCGGACTCTTTGGAGCGTGATTCAACCAGCTCGCCGATGCGATAGATGATTTCGCGCTCGTTGTCGGCAATCAGCTCGTTGAGCCGGATATTCTCCAGCGCCACTATGATGTTTTCGGTGAACAGGCTGAGCAGGCTGGTGTCCATCTGACTCAGGGGGCGATGGGTTTCGATGTGAAACAGCAGGTGATGGCTGCGGTTCTGGCAGTAGAGCACCATCTCGTGGCCGTGGTAGACGTTGGCCGAACGAGCCATGGCCTCGCGAAAGATGGTGGGCGCATCGTGCAAGCGCATGGGCTCTTTGTCGGACAGGAGCGGTACCAGCATCTGATCTTTCAGCTCATAGGTCGCTTGTCTGACATTGTAGATCTGCGACTCTTCCAGGCTGAGCAGGGTACAGAGTTGGGTCTGGGCACCTTCGACGAATTGGCGCAGAGCCAACTTGTCGAAGATGCCCTTGGAAGCCTGGATGACCTTCTCCAGCCCATGGCGATGATTCTCCAGGGCACAGATATCACGATAGGAACGCAAACTGGCGCGCAGCAGGGTACGCAACTTCTGGGAGGTGAGTTCCGTCTTGTCCTTGTAGTCGTTGATGTCGTAGTTGTTGACCACGTCATCTTCCGGAGCCTGGCCGGGTTGACCGGTGCGAAGCACGATGCGTACCAGCTTGTTGTGGCACTCCTCGCGAGTGAAACGTACCACCTCCAGACCGGCATCGTCGGTCTCCATCACCACATCCAGCAGCAAGAGCGCCACGTCGGGATGTGCGAGGAGCAGCACCTTGGCCTCGGTGGCCGAATAGGCATCGAGAAAGGCCAGGGGTCTGCCATCGAATTCAAATTTGTTCAGGGTGAGTTTGGTGATGCGATGAACTTCCGGTTCATCATCCACTATCATCACCTTCCAGCCTTCCTGCTGCTTATCCTGAGGAGGCACGACCTCGTCATCGATAATCAGGATATTATCATCCATATCGGGATCCTGTGTTTCACCTTCGCCTACCTTAACTGCTTCGCCGAGGTTAGCAAACTCATTGAAATATAAATAGCGAACTGGATCGGCTTCAGATTGTCGGGGGAGAGGATATGGCAGGAAATACCCCATGTTCTTTGCCATGACACCCCCTTTGGCAGGGAGATGGCGAAGGGGAAGATAGAAAACGCCTCCCGATGGGAGGCGTGTGTTGCAAGCGGGAGTTCAGGCTGCCCTGTGGTAGGCGGATGCCTCGAACAGGGCCTTGTTGGCCACCAGATCGATGGGGTCGAAGTCATCGACGTTGATGGTGCGCAGCCGGCTTATTTCGGCGCGGCGCAGCAGTTCGGCCTCCGCCTCATTCAGGGTGCCAGCGGCCAGACCCGCTTCGGCTACCTTGTCCAGCTGGGTGAAGGGGCGACGGACGCCATCAGCCTTGCACACCTTGTCAAACAGCGGCTCGGCAGCCAGTACTTCGTCCAGTGCCTGTTCCAGCAGGCCGAAGGGGTTACCCTCCTCGCGAGTGAGATACTGACCTTCGGCCAGACGACTGCGGGTTGCACTCGGCGTTTGCAGCAGACGGGCAACCTGACTATCCAATTTGTCGCTCGGGCGCTTCAGATCACGGCCCAGCGGCAGCACTATGATGCGCAGAGCCAAGCCAATCCAGCGATTCGGGAAGTTGCGCAGCAACTCGTCGATCGCCTCTTGCGCCTTGAACAGGGCATCTTGCAGTGCCCAGTGCAGCAGCGGCAGATCCGCCTGCTGACGACCTTCGTCCTGGAAGCGCTTGAGGGCGCTCGAGGCCAGATAGAGCTGGCTCAACACATCGCCGAGGCGGGCGGAGACCCGCTCCTTGCGTTTGAGCTCGCCGCCCAGGGTCGCCATCGCCATGTCCGACAGGAAAGCCAGGTTGGCAGAGAGCCGGGTCAGCTGCTGATAGTAGCCGCGGGTGCCGTCCTTGAAGGGGGCGCCGGCGATACGGGCGCCGGTGATCCCCAGGCTGAAGCTGCGCACCAGGTTGCTGATGGCGAAACCGACGTGGCTGAACATCGCCTTGTCGAAATCTTTGAGCGCCTGCTCCTTGTCCGGGTGGCTGGCGGCCAGCATCTCGGGCAACACATAGGGGTGGCAGCGAATGGCGCCCTGACCATAGATGATCATGCTGCGGGTCAGGATATTGGCCCCTTCGACCGTGACGGCGATGGGCGCACCCTGGTAGCCACGGGCCAGGTAGTTGTTCGGGCCCATGCAGATCGCCTTGCCGCCGTGGATGTCCATGGCATCGATGACGCACTTCTGGGCGCGGTCGGTGAGGTGATACTTGACGATGGCGGAGATGACCGAGGGCTTTTCCCCCAGATCGATGCCGGTCACCGTCATCTTGGCGGCGGCGCCCATGATGTAGGCGTTACCGCCCAGGCGTGCCAGCGGCTCTTCGATGCCTTCCATCTTGCCGATGGGCAGCTTGAACTGGCGGCGGATGCGGCTGTAGGCGCCGCTCGCCAGGGCCAGCATCTTGACGCCCCCTGTGCTGTTGGAGGGCAGGGTGATGCCACGGCCGACCGACAGACATTCGACCAGCATGCGCCAGCCCTGACCGGCCATGGCCGGGCCGCCGATGATGAAGTCGAGCGGTACGAACACCTCTTCGCCGCGGGTCGGACCGTTCTGGAACGGCACGTTGAGGGGGAAGTGACGGCGGCCAATCTCGACGCCCTTGATGTCGGTGGGGATCAGGGCGCAGGTGATGCCAAGCTCCTCCTCCTCACCCAGCAGGTGATCCGGGTCGCGCAGCTTGAACGCCAGCCCCAGCACGGTGGCGATGGGGGCGAGGGTTATGTAGCGCTTGTTCCAGGTCAGGCGCATGCCGAGCACCTCTTCTCCTTCCCATTCACCCTTGCAGACAACGCCGAAGTCGGGGATGGAGCCCGCATCCGAGCCCGCTTCCGGGCTGGTCAGGGCGAAGCAGGGGATCTCCTTGCCGATGGCCAGACGAGGCAGGTAGTGGTCTTTCTGCTCTTCGGTGCCGTAGTGTTGCAGCAGCTCCCCCGGGCCCAGCGAGTTGGGCACGCCGACGGTGGAGGCGAGCACGGCGCTGGCGCCGCACAGTTTCTGCAACACGCAGGATTGGGCATAGGCGGAGAACTCCAGGCCACCGTATTTTTTCTTGATGATCATGGCGAAGAACTTGTGGTCCTTCAGGTATTGCCACACCTCGGGGGAGAGATCCGCGCGCTCGTGGGTCACTTCCCAGTCATTGACCATGCGGCACACCTCTTCGACCGGGCCGTCCATGAAGGCCTGCTCGGCGGCAGAGAGGGTACTGACCGGGATGGCGTGCAGCTTCTTCCAGTCCGGGTTGCCGGCAAAGAGATCCGCTTCCCACCAGGTGGTGCCTGCGTCGATGGCCTCTTTTTCGGTGCGGGACATCTCCGGCATGATGGACTTGTAGAGCTTGAACAGCGGCTTGGTCAGCTGGTTGCGGCGAAACTCCACCAGGTTGAGCGGGATGGCGATCAGGGCGAACAGGGCCCAGGCCAGCAGAGGCACATGACCCACCAGGGTGCCCAGCACCAGGGTGGCCAAGGTGACCAGGGTAGAGATAAACAGGGACACCCGGCGATAAGCCAGGGCGCCGATAACCAGGATCACCCCGAGCAGAGTGAGGGTCGTCGTCATTGCTTGCTCCTTGCGTGATAGGATGCCAAATTGGCTCAACTCATCCAGAGGTCTGACCTGTTGGATATGGCCCTGTTGTAATTCATACGCAGAAACTTATCAAGTTGTTTACAAGCCTGTTACCGGCGTAATGTGAGCGCCCTAACGCAATTTGACGCAGCCAGTGCCCGCCCGGGGGCGACTCCTTCTCCGGCTTGTGCGAGAATGGCCGCGACGACATTTTGGAAGAGATATCATGTACCAAGACTTGATCCGCAATGAACTGACCGAAGCGGCCGGCGTGCTGCAGGCATTCCTGGCCGATGAGCAGAATCTGAACAACATCGAGGCCGCTGCCAAGTTGCTGGCCGACTCCTTCAAGCAAGAGGGCAAGGTGCTCTCCTGTGGCAACGGTGGCTCCCACTGTGATGCCATGCACTTTGCCGAAGAGTTGACCGGCCGTTATCGCGAGAACCGCCCCGGTTATGCCGGTATCGCCATCTCGGACCCCAGCCATCTCTCCTGCGTCTCCAACGATTTTGGCTACGACTATGTCTTCTCCCGTTATGTGGAGGCGGTTGGCCGTCGCGGCGACGTGCTGCTCGGCATCTCCACCAGCGGCAACTCAGGCAACATCCTCAAGGCCATCGAAGCCGCTCATGCCAAGGGCATGAAGGTGATCGCCCTGACCGGCAAGGATGGCGGCAAGATGGCTGGCCTGGCCGATGTCGAGATCCGGGTGCCGCACTTCGGTTATGCCGACCGCATTCAGGAGATACACATCAAGGTGATCCATATCCTGATCCAGCTGGTCGAAAAAGAGATGGCCGAGTAAGGCCGCGGTCGATATGCACGAACCGCTGTGCCTCAGTTCGTGCGGGCAGGGGGAGAATGATCATGTGTGAACTGCTCGGCATGAGTGCCAATGTACCGACCGATATCTGCTTCAGTTTTACCGGACTGATGCTGCGCGGCGGCAAGACCGGCCCCCACAAGGATGGCTGGGGCATCACCTTCTATGAAGGAAAGGGGTGCCGCACCTTCAAGGATCCCGAGCCCAGTGCCGAATCCCCCATCGCCAGGCTGGTGCAGGCGCTGCCCATCAAGAGCCGCGCCGTGGTGAGTCACATCCGTCAGGCGAACCGGGGTTGCGTCTCGCTGGAGAATACCCACCCCTTCACCCGTGAGCTGTGGGGCCGTAACTGGACCTTCGCCCACAACGGCCAGCTGACCGGTTACAAGAAGCTGGCGACAGGTCGGCACAGGCCCATCGGCGATACCGACAGCGAGCATGCTTTCTGCTGGTTGCTGAGTCGGCTCGAGCAGAAATATCCCCGTCGTCCCGCCAACTTCCCGGCCATGTTCCGCCATCTGGCGAGCCTGTGCGACGAGCTGCGCGCCCTGGGGGTATTCAACATGCTGCTCTCCGATGGCGAGTACGTGATGACCTATTGCAGCAACAACCTGCACTGGCTCACCCGCCGGGCACCCTTTGGCGAGGCCCGTCTGCTCGATGAGGACGTGGCCATCGATTTTCAGAGTGAGACCACCCCCAACGACGTGGTGACCCTGATAGCGACCCGGCCGCTGACCGGCAATGAATCCTGGCAACAGATGACGGCGGGGGAGCATTGCCTGTTTCGACTCGGCGAGCTGGTGTCACGCCAGGGCGGCAAGGGGGCTGCCTGAATCAGGCCGCTATTGACGACCGGCTGGTCAGAGGGATCGCAGGATAAAGAAGAGGGAGGCCCATGGGCCTCCCTCTTTACGTTTCAGCTACTGGTCGGTGCCGGACCCAGATTCAGTCGTTGGCATAACCGGCCTGGCCAAGAGGCTGCCCATCGAGGTGGGCTCCGCTGGCATCACAGCGCAATCTGCCCTGACAGAACCACTGCACCACCAGGGGGTAGAGGCTGTGTTCCTGCACCTGCACCCGGGCCGCCACATCGCTCGGCTCATCTTCCGGGAAGATGGGCACCCGCGCCTGCAGCACCACGGGGCCGCCATCGAGCTCCTCGGTGACGAAGTGGACGCTGGCGCCATGTTCCTTGTCACCGGCCTCGATGGCGCGTTGGTGGGTGTGCAGTCCCTGATACTTGGGCAGCAGGGAGGGGTGGATGTTGAGCATGCGTCCCTGATAGTGACGCACCAGGTCCCCGGTGAGGATCCGCATAAAGCCTGCCAGCACGATGAGGTCCGGCTGGTGGCTGTCGATGCGGGCCATCAGGGCGGCATCGTAAGCCTCGCGGCTCTCGAAGCCCTGATGGGCGAGCACCTCGGCGGCAACCCCCGCTTGCTGGGCCCGCACCAGACCATAGGCATCGGCCTTGTTGCTGATGACCGCCACGACCTGGCCGTCAATCCGCCCCTGGCCGCAGCCATCCAGTATGGCCTGCAGGTTGCTACCGCTGCCGGAGATAAGCACGAGGATGCGGGTCATTTGATGATGACCTGCTCCTCGCCATCGGCGGCCTTGGCGATATGACCAATGTGCCAGGCGTTCTCACCCTCTGCCTTGAGCAGCGCCAGCGCCTTGTCCAGCTCGCTGGCGGGCAGGGCGACTATCATGCCGACGCCGCAGTTGAAGGTGCGATACATCTCGAAGCGGGTGACGTTACCCGCTTGCTGCAGCCAGCTGAACACCGCCGGCCACTGCCAGCTCTGCTCGTTGATCACCGCCTGGGTATTGGCGGGCAACACGCGGGGGATGTTCTCCCAGAAGCCGCCGCCGGTGATGTGGGACAGGGCGTGGATCTCGCACTCTTTGATGAGCTTGAGCACGGGTTTGACATAGATGCGGGTCGGTTCCAGCAGGGCATTGGCCAGGGTGGTCTCACCCAGTGGCTGCTGCACATCGGCGCCGGACACTTCCAGGATCTTGCGGATGAGGGAGAAGCCATTGGAGTGGGGGCCGCTGGCGGCCAGGGCGATCAGGGCATCGCCCTCACCGACCTTGCTGCCGTCGATGATCTCGCTCTTCTCGACCACACCGACACAGAAGCCGGCGATGTCGTAATCATCCCCCTCATACATGCCAGGCATCTCGGCGGTTTCGCCGCCGACCAGGGAGCAGCCGGACTGCTCGCAGCCCAGGCCAATGCCGGTGACCACGCTGGCGGCGGTGTCCACATTCAGCTTGCCCGTCGCATAGTAGTCGAGGAAGAACAGCGGCTCGGCGCCTTGCACGATCAGGTCATTGACGCACATGGCCACCAGATCGATGCCAACGGTATCGTGTTTCTTCAGATCGATGGCCAGACGCAGCTTGGTCCCCACACCATCGGTACCGGAGACCAATACTGGCTCCTTGTAGCCCGCCGGGATTTGACACAGGGCCCCAAAGCCGCCAAGACCACCAAGGACTTCAGGACGACGAGTGCGCTTCGATACGCCCTTGATACGTTCAACCAGTGCGTTGCCGGCATCGATATCAACGCCAGCATCCTTGTAGCTCAGTGAGGTTTTGTCAGTCACGCGAGTAGTCCCCGTCATGTATAGAAGTGGAGGGTAAAATTCGGGGCACATTCTACCAGCCAGGGCCGAAAACCAGAAAGGAAATCGTTTGCGCGTTTTTCCCCGGAAAAGCTCTACAGCCAAGGGTTTTTATTGTATGATTCCGCGATTTTTCTTGCGGCAGTTAGAGGAGATAATAATGAAGGTCATCGAAGCCAAACACCCCCTGGTCAAGCACAAGATTGGCCTGATGCGCGAAGGCGACATCAGCACCAAACGCTTTCGTGAACTGGCCAAAGAGGTTGGCAGCCTGCTGACTTACGAAGCCACCTCTGACTTCGAAACTGAGAAGGTCACCATCAATGGCTGGAACGGCCCGGTAGAAGTTGACCAGATCAAGGGCAAGAAGGTGACGGTCGTGCCTATCCTGCGCGCCGGTCTTGGCATGATGGATGGCGTGCTCGAGCACATGCCGAGCGCCCGGGTCAGCGTGGTGGGCATCTATCGCGATGAAGAGACCCTGCAACCGGTCCCTTATTTCGAGAAGATCGTCAGCAACATCGAAGAGCGTCTGGCCCTGGTCATTGACCCCATGCTGGCCACCGGCGGCTCCATGATCGCCACCATAGACCTGCTCAAGAAGAAGGGCTGCCACTCCATCAAGGTGCTGGTGCTGGTTGCCGCCCCGGAAGGACTCAAGGCCCTGGAAGCCGCGCATCCTGACGTGGAAGTCTACTGCGCCGCCATCGATGACGGCCTGAACGAGAAGGGCTACATAGTCCCGGGTCTGGGCGATGCTGGCGACAAGATCTTCGGCACCAAGTAAGCCCGATTAGTCAGCTCAAGAGACGCCTGACAGATATCGGGGGCGCAGATAGCCCTCACAAAAGCCGACCCCAGGGTCGGCTTTGTCATGTCTGGCTGTTTGCTCATTCGGGCAAGGGGTAGCGGGCATCGACACCTTGTGAGTTGTGGCGTCGGCAGCGAACCCGGCTTGCTGGCGGATAGGGCTTGCCGCTACCATATCACCACATCCTGTTCGCCAGAGAGCTGTTTCCCATGCATAAATGTCTGTTCGCCCTCTGTGGCGCCCTGTTTGCCTGCACCCTGTCAGCCGCTCAGGTCAACGATCTCTACCAAGGCATGGCGCCAACCAGCGGCGACATGACGGCGGCCCAGGGCCAGGCGCTGTCTCAGGTGCTGGTCAAGGTGAGCGGCAAGCGCGATATTCTGGCGCAGCCTGAGGTGGTCAAGGCGCTGGCTGCCCCCAAGGAGTTTGTGCAGCAATACGGCTATCAGGATGAGGGCCAGGTGCAGATGCTCAAGGCGCAGTTCGTGGCCGCCAAGGTCAATGCCCTGATCGCGGCCAGCAAATATGCGCTGCTTGGCCCCGCCCGTCCGCAGCTTGCGTTCTGGTTGGTTCAGGACGACGGGGAGCGCCGTATCATTTCGGATCAGTCCGGTGATGGCTGGTCTCCCGTGCTGCGCAGCCAGGCCCAGGCCCTGGGGCTGCCGGTCAGCATTCCTCTGATGGATTTGGATGACAGCATGGCGGTCAGTGCCACCGATGTCTGGGGTCGTTTCGCCGGCCCCATCCTCAAGGCCAGCCAACGCTACGGTGCCGAGATGGTGGTGCTGGGCCAATTAGTGGCCAAAGGGGAAGAGTGGACCCTGGATTGGGCCCTCTATGGCCCCAAGTCAGGGGCAACCGAGCAGCTGACCAAGGGGGAGGTGCAAGGTAGCCAGCAGGAGATCGCCACCGGTTTGGCCGATGCCCTGGCCGGTTGGCTGGTGGAGAACTATGGCGCCCGTCTTGGCGGTGCCAGTTCAAGCCAAGCCTTGCAGATTGAAGGGGTGCAGGGCATCGATGACATGATCAGCCTGCAAAAACTGCTGCAAGGCATGGCGAGTGTCACCCAGGTCACCATAGGCCAGCTCAATGGCGACAAGGTCAACTTCTCCCTCACTCTGCAGGGGGACAAAGCCGAACTCATTCGCGGCCTGGAGCTCGAGCCCAGGTTGCAGCGTCTACCCGATGAGGGCAATCTGCGTTACCAATGGTCGCAGCCTTAGCGCCTGCCGCCGCCGGGCTCCGGTCCGGCGGTTCTCTATCTGGCCGAGCGATGTTACACTAGCGCACAAATGTCACAGTCAAAGCCCACCGAGTGAAGCAACCGGCCCAACTGTCTTTAGCCGTACAACTTCCGGATGATGAAACCTTCGTCAGTTTCTATCCCGGCAACAACGCCCATCTGATCACGGCTCTGAAGAATGCCGCCATCGGTCAGGGCGCACCTTTCCTCTATTTCTGGGGTGCCAAGGGCTCAGGCCGCTCCCATCTGCTGCATGCCACCTGCGCCGAGGTCAACGCCCGCGACGCCGCCGCCGCCTATCTCTCCCTCGATCAGTTTGAAAAGCTGGATCCCAGCATGCTCGATGCCATGGAGAGTCTGCCCCTGGTCTGCCTCGACAGTCTGGAGGCCATTGCTGGCAACAGCCTCTGGGAGCGGGCCCTGTTCGATTTTTACAATCGCTGGCAGGAGAAGGGAGAGGGAACGCTCGTTGTGACCGGTTGCAGTGCGCCGCGCAAGCTGGGGCTACAACTGCCGGATCTGGCCTCACGCCTCGACTGGGGGGTCTCCTTCCAATTGCAGGAGCTCGATGATGAGGGCAAGCTCAGTGCCCTGCAACTGAGGGCCGAACTGCGTGGTTTCAAGTTGCCCATCGATGTGGGCCGCTTCCTGCTCAATCGCCTCTCCCGTGACATGCGCACTCTGCTCAGCACCCTCAATCAACTCGATAACGCCTCCTTCAGCGCCAAGCGCAAGCTCACCATTCCCTTTGTGAAAGAGATCCTCGCGCTCTGATCCTGTCGGGCACCGGCGACATCAAGCCGGGCGTGCGAGGCGAGCGAAACAGAAACCCCGGCACCAGGCCGGGGTTTTTTATCAGTGCGACTCAAGTACTCAGATCAATGGAACTGATCTTCTTCGGTGGAACCGGTCAGTGCCGTGACCGAGGATTGACCGCCCTGGATGACGGTAGTGACCTTGTCAAAATACCCGGTCCCCACCTCCTGCTGGTGTGCCACGAAGGTGTAACCACGGCTTGCCGCGGCAAACTCCGGCTCCTGCACCATCTCGACATAGTGCTTCATCCCCTCACCACGGGCGTACTGGTAGGCCAGCTCGTACATGTGGAACCACATGTTATGAATGCCAGCGAGGGTGATGAACTGGTACTTGTAGCCCATGTCGGACAGCTCCTGCTGGAAGCGGGCGATGGTGGCATCGTCCAGGTTCTTCTTCCAGTTGAAGCTCGGCGAGCAGTTGTAGGCCAGTATGGTGTCCGGGTACTGGGCCTTGATGGCTTCGGCAAACTGGCGTGCCTCGTCCAAGTCCGGCTTGGCGGTTTCGCACCACACCATGTCGGCATAAGGGGCATAGGCGAGGCCGCGGGAGATGGCCTGCTCGATACCCGCTTGCACCTTGTAGAAGCCCTCGGCGGTGCGCTCACCGGTCAGGAAGCCGGCATCGTAGGGATCGGCATCCGTGGTCAGCAAGTCAGCCGCGTTGGCATCGGTGCGGGCGATCACTAGGGTGGTGGTGCCACAGACATCTGCCGCAAGGCGAGCAGCAACCAGCTTTTGCACCGCTTCCTGGGTCGGGACCAGCACCTTGCCGCCCATGTGGCCGCACTTCTTCACCGAGGCGAGCTGATCTTCGAAGTGCACGCCGGCGGCGCCCGCTTCAATCATCCCCTTCATCAGCTCAAACGCGTTCAGCACCCCACCGAAACCGGCTTCGGCATCCGCCACTATCGGCAGGAAGTAGTCGATGAAACCGGCATCCTGCGGGCCCACCTTGTTGGCCCACTGGATCTGGTCGGCACGGGCGAAGGAGTTGTTGATGCGCTCCACCACGGACGGGACCGAGTTGGCCGGGTAGAGAGACTGATCCGGGTACATGGTGGAGGACAAGTTGTTGTCCGCCGCCACCTGCCAGCCGGAGAGGTAGATCGCCTCGATACCGGCCTTGGCCTGCTGCACCGCCTGGCCGCCGGTCAGGGCGCCAAGGCAGTTGACGTAGCCCTTCCTGGCGCTACCGTGGATCAGCTCCCACAACTTGTCGGCGCCGCGTTGGGCCAGGGTATGGGCGGGGACCAGGCTGCCACGCAGGTTCACCACGTCTTCGGCGCTGTAGCCGCGTTTGATCCCTTTCCAGCGGGGGTTTTCTGCCCAGTCTTTCTCGATAGCCTGGATCTGTTGCTCACGGGTCAGTGCCATATCAGTTCCCTCTTTCATTGATTTCACGTGTCCATTGTTTTGTTATTGGCGAGCCCCGCCCGGGGCCCGGATTCAGAGCCGCTCGTAACCGGGCAGCGTCAGAAAATCGATCAGGGTGTCGGCGCAGGTGATCTGCTCCATCAGCTCGCTCGCCTCGGCAAAGCGGCCGGCCTGCCAGCGGGCCTCACCCACCTCGGTTTCGACCACCTGCTGCTCTTCGGCCAGCATCTGGCGGAACAGCGCCTTGGTCACCACCTGGCCGTTCGACAGGCTCTTGCCGTGGCGGATCCACTGCCAGATGGAGGTGCGGGAGATCTCGGCGGTGGCCGCATCTTCCATCAGACCGTAGATGGGCACGCAGCCGTTGCCGCCGATCCAGGCTTCCAAATATTGCAGGGCGATGCGGATATTGGTGCGCATGCCCGCCTCGGTGCGCTCCCCCTCGCAGGGAGCCAGCAGCTCGGCGGCGGTGATGGGGGCATCTTGCTCGCGCAGTACGCCTATCTGATTCTTTTCACCGGCGGGAATAGCGGCGTTGAACACCGCCATGGCGGTATCGGCGAGGCCGGGGTGGGCCACCCAGGTGCCGTCGTGACCGTTGTGCGCCTCCCGCTCCTTGTCGGCCTTGACCTTGGCGAACACCTGCTCGTTGACCGCGGCATCCTTGGCCGGGATGAAGGCAGCCATGCCGCCCATGGCCAGGGCACCGCGTTGGTGGCAGGTCTTGATCAGCAGCCGCGAATAGGCGGACAGGAACGGCTTGTCCATGGTGACCACCTGGCGGTCGGGCAGCACGCGGTCGGGATGGTTCTTCAGGGTCTTGATGTAGCTGAAGATGTAGTCCCAGCGGCCGCAGTTGAGCGCCACTATGTGATCCTTCATCTGATAGAGCAGTTCATCCATCTCGAACACCGCTGGCAGGGTCTCGATAAGCACGGTGGCCTTGATGGTGCCGCGGGGCAGCCCGAACTTGTCTTCGGTCCAGGCGAACACCTCGCTCCACCAGCGCCCTTCCAGGTGGCTCTGCAGCTTGGGCAGGTAGAAGTAGGGGCCAGAGCCCTTGGCCAGCAGCGCCTTGTGGTTGTGCAGGAAATAGAGCGCGAAGTCGAACAGGCTGCCGGGGATGGGGGCGCCATCGAAGGTGACGTGTTTTTCCGGCAGATGCAGGCCGCGCACCCGGCAGATCAGTACCGCCGGATCGGCCTTGAGGCTATATGACTTACCTTCCGGGCTCTGGTAGGAGACGGTGCCGTTGACCGCATCGCGCAGGTTGATCTGACCCTCGATCACCTTATTCCAGGCCGGTGCCAGTGAGTCTTCGAAGTCGGCCATGAACACCTTGACGTTGGCGTTGAGGGCGTTGATCACCATCTTGCGCTCGACCGGGCCGGTGATCTCCACACGGCGGTCCTGCAGATCGGCGGGGATGCCGCGCACCGTCCAGTTGCCCTCGCGGATATGGGCCGTCTCGGGCAGGAAGTCCGGCAGCTCGCCACCGTCGATACGGGCCTGACGGGCGATGCGCTGCTTGAGCAACTCTTTGCGCTGGGGAGCGAAATGTTCCACCAGTTCGGACACCAGCGCCACCGCTTCCGGTGTCAGTATTTGTGAATACTCGGGTTGCATGGGGCCTTCAATGCGAAGGCGATCACTGCAAAGGGCCTGGGCCGGTGCCGACATGGGGGTCACTCCTGTGAAAATTACATTTTGAACTAAATAACTACGACTAAAGTCGATCCCTGTTCACTGTCACCCTCAGTCATGCCAGGTAACATGATTGTTAAGGTGCTGAAAATAATGAGTGTCGTCAACCTATATTTTAAAACGCCCGTTTTCATATAATAGATAAGTGTATGTTTTATATTGATTTGATTGGGTTGAGTAAAAGCTCCATTCAGATGGAAATACTCTTGTTGGGCAGAGTCACCTCGACGGTCTCTCGGGGGAAGGTGGTGCACAGCATTATGTTGCTTATTACGTAATTTAATTACGAATGCAAGGGGAGATCCCGACCTCACTCCAGGCCTGGAATAATGGCGTGTATGAGTGCGCTTTATTGAGCCCATAGGCAGCAGGGCCCTTGTCGGGAAAGGGAAAAGTCGATTTGTTTAAAACTGGGCTCCCTTGGGGGGCAGGGGGTGGCGATCCGGGGGGCTGGGTATTAGATTGAAGCGCAATAACGTAGGTTTGTATCGGATGCCAGCGAGGGCGCTCTCGACCCAGGCACAACGGCATCAGTACAATATGCTGACTTATTTGTTTTTTATGAAATATGAGACTTTTTTATCTCGGGCGGCTCATTCTGTTGCTGAGGGCGGGGTAAAAGGCCCCATGGCCATGAAGAAGGGTCAGTACTCTTCGTCCGGTTCGGCAAGATCGATGATGTCGAGCCGAACAACCTGTTCGTCATCGGGTTCTTGGGAGGGGATATGGGACTGAAGCTGGGTGGTCATGTCTGCTTGCCTCTGGGTAGATTGCAAGCCGGTGGGTCGGATCCTTACCCTGTGAGTGTGCATTCCTAGCGAGTGCCGGCACAAAGGCGCACATCCTAGCGGCTTTATGAAAAAGGCTCAAGCGGTTCTGTATATAAATCACCCCGACTCTGAGAGGACTATTCATTAAGGGGTGGAGGGCGCGCTGCTATGAGGGGTTATAGGGGCTCTGTGTGTCTGGGGATGGCGGGCCGTGAGCCGACGAAGAGGTGAGATGGGTAGCCAGGGGGCAGATGGCAGCCAAAAAAATAGCCCAGTCATGAGACTGGGCTATTTTCGGGGAATGATGGTCGGCGTGAGAGGATTCGAACCTCCGACCCCTGACACCCCATGACAGTGCGCTACCTGGCTGCGCTACACGCCGACTGCGTCAGCTTGGCTGACGGATGGGAAGTCTAATGAGATGGTCTTTGCGGCGCAAGTCCTTTTTTATCAGGGAGATGCCGATTGCTTCTTTATTGTGCAGGCGAGATGTTTCTTGGGCTCTTCGGGAGGATTTGGCATAATCGCCCCCCATTTTAATCGCCTGTTTACCCGTGTCACCGCCAAGGGGGAGAGTTTGGAAACCGAGATGTCCGCGCAGGATGAAATCTGGATGAGGCACGCCATGGCCCTGGCCGCCAGAGCCGAGGGGATGGGCGAGATCCCGGTCGGCGCTGTGCTGGTGCTGGGGGATCAGATAGTAGGGGAGGGGTGGAATAACGCCATCACGGGTCATGACGCCTGCGCCCACGCCGAGATCATGGCGATCCGCGCCGCCGGAGCGCATCTGCAAAACTACCGTCTGCTCGACACCACCCTTTATGTGACCCTGGAGCCTTGCTGCATGTGCGCAGGCGCCCTCATTCACAGCCGGGTCAAACGGGTGGTCTATGGCGCGACGGATCCTAAAACGGGGGCGGCGGGTTCTGTGTTCAACATATTGCAGGATGAACGTCACAACCACCGGATAGCGCTGCAGGCAGGGGTGCTGGCCGAGGCATGTTCCGCCCAGCTCTCTGCTTTCTTCAAGCGACGCCGCGCCGAGCAGAAGGCGGCCAAGGCGCAACAGCCAAGCCACTTGGCGCCCTGAGGCGAGAGCGGTCCCGCATCCATTCCAGGATGCTGTCATGGCCCGCTCCACTGAGCCGGCCATGGCGCGCGGGCTTGCCGCCGTTTCCCTTGGCCATGTGCGGGACTGGTTCCCATTTCGCCTCGCTATTCAACACCTTGGCAGAAGGCATCCCCTCGAATATCGGCCTCGCACAAACTCCCTCCCTCATGTAACAAAACTGTCATGCAACCGCCATATAATGCCGCCAAGCCTAGCTCACATTGAGGTTTTGCATGTCATCGGAATCGATTCACCTGATCATGGCGGGCAGCAGAAAGCGCCGGATCAAGGACAAACTAGCCAAGTATGGCGTCACCGCAGGGGGAACCCTGGTGTTGGTGGCGCTCTTGCTCATCTTCTTCTATCTGCTCTATGTGGTGAAACCCATCTTCGACGGTGCCTCCATGGCTCCGCTCTCCAGTTTCTCCTTGCCGGTCAAGGACAAGACGGCCCTGATCGGGGTCGAGGAGCAAAACGAGATAGGGTATCGCTTCAGTGACAAAGGGGAGGTCAATTTCTTCGCACTGCAAGATGATGCTCGCTTCAAGGCTGGCGAGGCCATCGGCCAGGCTCAGGTGCCAGGGGAGATAAGCGCGGTCGCGATCCCGACCCCGGGCAGATCCTACCTGACCTATGGCTTCCAGGATGGCAAGGCGCTGGTGGTGGAGCCTAAATTCAAGGTGAGCTATCCCAAGGATGTGCGACTGATTGAACCCGTGCTGGGTTACCCCTTCGGCGAAGAGCCGATCGTGGTGGATCCTCAAGGCAAGCCCCTCAGCCAGCTGGTGTTTGAGGCAGGCAAAGACAAGATGGTGGCGGCGGCATTGACCCAGGATGGCCGCGGCGTCATGGCGGTGATGAGCGGCGAGGAGAACTTCATCTCCGGTGAGGTGGAGTGGACCAACAAGAGCTACCCCATTCCGGCCCTGCCCCGCCAGGTCGATCAGATGCTGTTGACCCCTAATCTGCGCATCTTGCTGGTGCGTTCTGGCAACCGTCTCTCCGTCTATGACATCCAGAGCCTCGACGACATCCAGTTGCGCGACGTGCTCGACATCAATGCGCCCAATGCCAATGTCACCCAGCTGGCACTGCTGGCCGGGGCCTCTTCCATCCTGGTGGGCAATGATAACGGCGTTATCTCCCAGTGGTTTGAAGTCGCCAAGAACGGCAAGCGGAAGTTTACCTATATCCGTGATTTCAAGAGCGATGGCCCCGTGGCGCAGCTCGCGCCGGAACAGTTCCGCAAAGGCTTCGTCTCGGCGAGCCAGGATGGCACCATCAACTTCTTCCATGCCACCGGTGAGTCCAAGCTGCTCGACGAGAAGATAGATGGCGGCGGCTTCAATGGGGTGGCCATCTCTCCGCGTCACAACCTGCTGCTGCTGCAACAGGGCAACGAGATCAAGAGCTACTCGGTGAAGAACGAGCATCCCGAGGTGACCTGGTCCGCGCTCTGGCAGGAGGTGTGGTACGAAGGTTATCCCGAGCCCATGTATGTCTGGCAGTCTACCTCCGCCAGCAATGACTTCGAGCCCAAGCTGAGCCTGATCCCCATCTCGTTCGGGACCCTCAAGGCGGCCTTCTACGCCATGCTGTTCGCCGTGCCGATTGGGGTGGCCGGTGCCATCTACACCGCTTACTTCATGTCGGCCGGGATGCGTAAATTCGTCAAACCGACGGTGGAGATCATGGAGGCGCTGCCGACCGTGATCCTGGGCTTCCTGGCCGGTCTCTGGCTCGCCCCCATCGTCGAGGATTATCTGCCCGGCATCTTCATGATGCTGGTGATGCTGCCCTTAGGCATGCTGCTCACGGCCCTGGCCTGGCATGGCCTGCCGGGCAAGCTCAAGCAGCTGGTGCCCGATGGTTCACAAGCCATACTGCTCATCCCAGTGGTGCTCTTCATCGGCTGGCTGGCCCTGCACCTGAGCCCCATGGTGGAACACACCTTCTTTGGCGGCGACACCCGCAGCTGGCTCACCAACGAGATGGGCATCAAGTTTGACCAGCGCAACTCGCTGGTGGTGGGTATCGCCATGGGCTTTGCGGTGATCCCGACCATCTTCTCCATCGCCGAAGATGCGGTCTTCTCGGTGCCCAAGCACCTCACCCAAGGTTCGCTCGCCCTGGGGGCGACCCCCTGGCAGACCCTGAGCCGGGTGGTGATCCTGACTGCGAGTCCGGGCATCTTCTCGGCGGTGATGATGGGCCTTGGCCGCGCGGTCGGCGAGACCATGATAGTGCTGATGGCCACGGGCAATACCCCCATCATGGACTTCTCCATGTTCCAGGGGCTGCGTACCCTGGCGGCCAACATCGCGGTAGAGATGCCGGAGTCCGAAGTGGGCAGCTCCCACTACCGGGTACTCTTCCTCGCCGCCTTCGTGCTGTTTGTGTTCACCTTTCTCGTCAACACCCTGGCCGAATTCGTTCGCCAGCGTCTGCGTGAAAAATACAGTTCCCTGTAGTGAAGGAATCGACAATGGGTAAGTGGTTTAAATCAGGGGCCCCCTGGATCTGGATGACGGGCGGCGCTGTCAGTCTGAGTCTGGTTGCCGTGCTGGGTCTGTTGTTGCTCATCGGTTGGCGTGGTCTCACCTACTTCTGGCCGCACCCCATCTATGAGTGGCAGGTACAGGATGCCAACGGCGCCAAGAGCACCCTCATCGGCGAGATCAATGACAGGGAGCTGGTACCGGTCGAGCAGTTGCGGGCTTCCGGTCTGGCCCTGGCTGGGGAGGAGCGCAAAGACTTGACCCGCTACCTGGTCAAGACAGGCAACCGTGAATTCGTGGGACTGGATTTTCGCTGGGTGCTGGAGACCGACATCCTGTCTCGCAGCCAACCCAAGGAACTGGCGGTACTCGAGCGCAGCACCAATGGCAACTTCTACGGCTACCTGAGTTCGGCGCGGGAGGATGGCAAGCTCATCACCACTGACTTGCACTCCGTGCTCGCGCGGATGCTGGCACGCAGCAATCGCCTCTCCGAAGAGGCCAATGCCCTGCAAAAAGGTGACATAGGCAGCATCAACTATGAGCTCGAAAAATTGCGTCTCAAGGAGCGCAAGGCCGAGCTGGACGGGGAGCTGACCGATAGCCTCAAGGCTGACTTGGCCAAGCGGCGCGCGACCCTCAACGCCGATTACCTGGTGCTTGAGAAGCAGCTGTTCGAGCTGCGCCGCCAGGCCGATCGCGATGCCATCAAGGTGCGCGACATGCGTGGGGTCGAGGTCGAGATGCCCATGTCCAAGGTCTTGGACATCACCTGGCCCAATGAGATGAACCTGTTGGGCAAGGTGGGGCACTGGTTCCATCAGATAGGCAAGTTTGTCAGCGGCGAACCCCGCGAGGCAAATACCGAAGGGGGCGTCTTCCCAGCCATCTTCGGCACCGTCTTCATGGTGATACTGATGGCCATCATAGTGACCCCGCTCGGCGTCGTGGCGGCTGTTTACCTGCACGAATATGCGGGCAAGAATGGCCTGACCAAGCTTATCCGGATTGCGGTCATCAACCTGGCGGGTGTTCCTTCCATCGTCTATGGCGTATTTGGTCTGGGTTTCTTCGTCTACACGCTCGGTGGGTCGCTGGATCAGCTGTTCTATCCGGAGGCGCTGCCGAGTCCGACCTTTGGCTCCCCCGGGGTCATCTGGTCGGCGCTGACCCTGGCCATCCTGACCCTGCCGGTGGTGATCGTCTCCACCGAAGAGGGGCTGGCGCGGATCCCGAGCACGGTACGTCAGGGCTCCCTTGCCCTGGGGGCGACCCAGGCCGAGACCCTGTGGCGCATCGTGCTGCCCATGGCGAGTCCGGCCATCATGACCGGCCTTATCCTGGCCATTGCTCGTGCGGCGGGTGAGGTGGCTCCGCTGATGCTGGTCGGTGTGGTCAAACTGGCACCGACCCTGCCGGTGGATGGCAACTTCCCCTACCTGCATGTGGAGCGCAAGTTCATGCACCTGGGCTTCCACATCTATGACGTGGGCTTCCAGAGTCCGAACGTGGAAGCGGCCAGGCCGCTGGTCTATGCGACCTCGTTCCTGCTGGTGACCGTCATCGTCGGGCTCAATCTGACGGCTATCGGTATTCGTAACCACTTGCGCGAGAAATTCCGCTCTTTGGAACATTGATGCGGCTGTCCGGACTGATGTTGAGACAAGGGATGAACAGCATGAACCTGACCGACATCACCGGCATTCGTAGCCACTTGCGTGCAAAACTCCGGACGCTGGAGCATTAATCTGGCGTTCCGAACCGAGACAGGGGTAACCGATGTGCGGCTTGACAGCGAGCCGCCATCCTCGCTACCCACGCATTCCGGCCGCTGACACATCAGGTTTCAGCCGTCCAGACAAGAATTTGAGACTTTTGAGGTAAACAGATGATCAACGTGACGCCGACTTCGACCCTGCACAAGGCCCTGGATCTGGGCAAGCTGACCCCGGAGCAGACTGCCCTTGAGGTCAAGGACCTCAATCTGTACTACGGCAGCAAGCAGGCGCTGTTCAATGTGAATATGAAGATCCCCAAGGGGCAGGTGACGGCCTTTATCGGCCCGTCTGGCTGCGGCAAGTCAACCCTGCTGCGCTGTATCAACCGGATGAACGATCTGGTGGAGATCTGCCGCATCGAGGGCGAGATCCAGTTGCACGGTCACAACATCTATGACAAGAACGTGGATGTGTCGGCCCTGCGCCGCCGGGTCGGCATGGTGTTCCAGCGCCCCAATCCGTTCCCCAAGTCCATCTATGAGAACGTGGTCTATGGCCTGCGCCTGCAAGGCATCAGTGACCGGCGCCAGCTCGATGAAGCCGCCGAGCGTTCCCTGCGTGGTGCGGCGCTCTGGGAGGAGGTGAAGGATCGGCTGCATGACAACGCCTTCGGTCTGTCCGGTGGTCAGCAGCAGCGTCTGGTCATCGCCCGTGCCATCGCCATTGAGCCGGAAGTGCTGCTGCTCGATGAACCCACCTCGGCGCTCGATCCCATCTCGACCCTGACCATCGAGGAGCTTATCAACGAGCTCAAGACCCAGTTCACCGTGGTCATCGTCACCCACAACATGCAGCAGGCGGCGCGGGTCTCGGATCAGACCGCCTTCATGTACATGGGCGAGCTGATTGAGTACGCGGACACCAATACCATCTTCACCACCCCGACCAAGAAGAAGACCGAAGACTATATCACCGGCCGTTATGGCTAAGCGCGAGGGACAAGGATGAGGGCCCATGGCCATCCTGGGATATAATCGGACCGACAAGGATTATTTGTATGGACAATATGAATCTCAATAAACATATCTCCGGCCAGTTCAATGCCGAACTGGAGGGCATCCGCAATCAGGTGCTGGTGATGGGTGGGCTGGTCGAGCAGCAGCTCATCGATGCCATCGCGGCCATCCATGGTCAGGACCTGGAGGCGGCGCGCAAGATCGTCATCAACGACCACAAGGTCAACGCCATGGAAGTGGCCATCGACGAGGAGTGCACCCGCATCATCGCCAAGCGACAGCCTGCGGCTTCTGACTTGCGTCTGGTGATGGCCATCATCAAGACCATCTCCGAGCTCGAGCGCATTGGTGACGTGGCGGACAAGATAGCCCGCATGCTGACCAACAACGCCAACAAGCCGCAACCGCCGCTGGTATCCCTCGAGAACATGGGCCGCCGTACCATCAAGATGCTGCACGATGTGCTCGATGCCTTTGCCCGCATGGATCTGGACGCGGCCATCACCGTCTACAAGGAAGATGACAAGGTAGACCGGGAGTACGAGTCCATCATCCGCGAGCTGATGACTTACATGATGGAAGATCCGCGCACCATACCTCAGGTGTTGAACGTGCTCTGGGCGGCGCGTGCCATCGAGCGGGTCGGCGATCGTTGCCAGCATATCTGCGAATACATCATCTATTTCGTCAAGGGCAAAGACGTGCGTCACACCAAGGTGGACGAGATCAACGAGCTGCTCGGCAAATCCTGATGGTTTAAACGCCGCGCAACATCGCAAAGACGGGGCTCAAGCCCCGTCTTTGCGTCTGGGCATGGCGCTGTTAGCATGAGGCCTTCCCTTGGCCTTGATGGAGCCTGCCGGATGGAATCGTTAAGCCTGCGCCGCTACAGCGCGCAGACCACCAGTCACCGCCATGACCATGCCCAGCTGGTATTGCCCCTCGATGGCCCCCTCGAGATTGAGGTGGCGGGAGCGACCCGGCGGCTCCAGCCTGGCTGGTTGTGCGTGATTGCTCCCGGGGAGCGTCACGATTTTTCCGCCGATCCCGCCCTGCCTTTCCTCACCCAGGATGCCCACTGGCTGCCGCCGGCCCTGCTTGAATGCCCTTTCCTGCCCTTGAATGGGGATCAACGGCGTTACCTTGCCTTTATGCGCCCCCTGCTCGAGCGTGGCCAGGCCCCCCTTGGCATGGGTGAACTCTGGCTGCGCTTGCTGGGGCAGGGGCGGGGGATAAGCCCGCGTCTCAACCGGGTGTTGGTTCACATGGATGCCCATCTGGATCAGCCCCTGCCGACCGCGGAGTTGGCCGCCAAGGCCTGTCTGGGCATCAGCCGCTTCAATCAGTTATTCGCCAGCGAGATGGGCACCAGTCCGGCCCTCTACTTGCAGCGCCGCCGCCTTGAGCGAGCACAAGATCTGCTGCGGCTCACCGACCTGGCCATCGGTGAGGTGGCGGCCCGCGTCGGATACCAGAGCCAGGCGGCATTCAGTCAACGTTTTATCAAGGTGCTTGGGCAGACCCCTTCCGCATGGCGCAGGCTCCATGGCGGTGCAGGCTTGCCAAGCGAGAGCGGGGAACAACCCGGAGCATGAGCCGTTACCTGTAAAAGTGATGGTTCACGACAACAGTTCGGCGTTTGGCAACAGCAGTCTGTCCCGGCTCATGGCATGCTTGCCTGACATAAATGGCCAAGAGGCAGGATGAACAAGATGGAAGAGATAAGCTGGGATGACTTTGCCAAGGTGGCATTGATGGTGGGCACTGTGGTGCGGGTTGAGCCCTTTCCCGAGGCGCGCCGTCCCGCCTACAAGGTCTGGGTCGATTTTGGTCCAGAGGTGGGTGAGCGCAAGAGCAGTGCCCAGATAACGGCTCTCTATCGCCCCGATGAGCTGGTCGGACGCCAGATAGTCGGGGTGGTCAACTTTGCGAGCAAACAGATCGGGCCCTTTCGCTCCGAGTTCCTGCTCACCGGCTTTTATCAGGCGGATGGCGCCGTGGTGATGGCCGTGCCGGAGCGAGCGGTGCCCAACGGGGCCCGTTTGGGCTAACTATCACACTCATCGGCAGAAATCTGGTAAAATGGGACACCGATGTGGCGGCTATCATGCCACATCCGGCCCCAGAGGGGCCCAGTTAGCGTCTTGTGCCAAGACGGGTGTTGAAATAGGTTAACCATGAGTTTTGCCGATAGTTTATTTTTACTCTTGCTGCTGATTGCCGGTAGCGTGTTTTTCTCCCTTTCTGAAATTTCCCTCGCCGCCTCCCGCAAGATCAAGCTGCAGGTGATGGCCGATGAGGGGAACCGCCAGGCCGCCAAGGTACTGGCCCTGCAGGCCCAGCCGGGCAACTTCTTTACCGTGGTGCAAATTGGCCTCAATACCGTCGCCATCCTCGGCGGTATCCTGGGCGAGTCGGCCCTGAACCCTGCCATCAAGACGCTGATCGCCGGCGTCTATCAGGGACCCTGGCTTGGCCAGATAAGCTCGGCCGCTTCCTTCGTGTTCGTCACCAGCATGTTTATCCTGCTGGCGGATCTGATGCCCAAGCGTCTGGCCATGACCATGCCCGAGCGGATCGCCGTGGTGGTGGTGCGGCCCATGATGTTGTTCGTGGTGCTATGGATGCCCCTGGTCTGGTTCTTCAACGGCCTGGCCAACCTGCTGTTTCGTCTGCTGCGCGTCTCCATGGTGCGCAACGACGAGATCACCTCGGATGACATCTATGCGGTCATGGATGCGGGCGCCGCCGCCGGTGTGCTGCAGCGCGAAGAGCACCAACTGATCGAGAACGTGTTCGAGCTGCAATCCCTTGGGGTGACCTCGGCCATGACGGCCCGGGAGAGCCTCATCTACTTCACCCTGCAAGAGAGTGAAGAGAGCATCAAGGCCAAGATTGCCGAACACCCCCACAACAAGTTTTTGGTGTGCGATCACAATCTCGACAGCATAAAGGGCTTCGTCGATGCCAAGGAGCTGCTGATCCGCGTCATCAGTGGCCAGAGCATCGATCTTATCGGCGGCAATCTGGTGCAGAACGTCATCATCATCCCCGATACCCTCAACCTCTACGAGGCGATGGAGTACTTCAAGAATCACAGGGGCGATTTCGCGGTGGTGATGAACGAGTACGCCCTGGTGGTCGGCATCGTCACCATGAACGATCTGATGAGTACCGTCATGGGGGAGTGGGCTACCCACGTGGTGGAGGAGCAGATAGTCCAGCGGGATGACAACTCCTGGCTGGTGGATGGGGTTACCCCCATCACGGACGTGATGCGCTGGTTCGACATCGAAGCCTTCCCCGAGATGCAGAACTACGAAACCATCGCCGGTTTCATCATGTTCATGCTGCGCAAGATCCCCAAGCGTACCGACTCGGTCAAGTACGCGGGTTACAAGTTTGAAGTGGTGGACATAGACAGCTACAAGATCGATCAGCTGCTGGTCACCCGGATAGAGGCCACCCCGACCGAGAAGGTCACTCTGGAGTCATGATGATGCGTGCTGTTTTGCGGCCCCTGGCCGTTCTCTCACTGGTGGCCCTGCTTGGCGCCTGTACGTCCCCCGCGCCCAAGCCGGCGGTGATTGCCCCCAAACCGGTTCAGGCGAGCCAGCCGGTGGTGGTGGCCGCGCCGGACCCGGATGCGGTGGTACAGAGTGACGCCGCCTCGCCGACCCCTGTCTTCGACGAGCAGTATCATGGCCCGGATCAGGGCTCCCTGGAATCGGTCACTGCGCTGTTCGCCCGTGGCTACCTGGAGTCGGCCCTGCGTGAAACCATGCTGGCGGCGGTGCAGACCGATTATCCGCTGCTCGGCATGCGCGATGTGCGCATGAGCGATCCCGTGAGCAAGTTCCTCGGCTCAGCCAAGGCCAGTGGGCTCGCGAATGACTATCTGCGCGCCGGAGTCGAGCGCCGTCTGGGCCATCCCTTGAGCGCCGGCCAGTGGCAGCAGATTTGGCAGGGGCTGCCCAAGCAGGGGCGGGTGTCCGACTGGTCCTTGCAACTCAAGCGGGTGTTGGCGGGGCGCTAAGCCGCCATGGTTGTCGGCGAGATCCACTTCGCCAGCATCCATCTCAAGAGGCCACCCCAGGGTGGCCTCTTGCCGTTCAGGCCGCGGGTGTCAGTGATGTTTGGGTCTGTTATGGCGCCCTCCCTATTTTCCAGACTCGACCCCTCATCCATCACCATTGCCTCGATACTGCTCTGTGCTGTTCGGTCGTTCGCAGATCCCGATTGCGTCCTCTTTTGCTTTCCGTCATGATGCCTTGGCATTCTAGCCATCTAGATGTTTTGATGGCTTAATTGTTGATTCACACAATAATCACCCGCCATGACGGGGAGACGCAGAGAGACAGAGATGGAAAATAACGATGTGGTGGTGCTCGATGGTGGCATGGGTCGTGAGCTGGCCAGGCGAGGGGCACCCTTCCGCCAACCGGAGTGGTCGGCGCTGGCCCTGATGGAGGCGCCCGAGACGGTGCGCGAGGTGCATCAAGCCTATGTGGCGAGCGGGGCCAGGGTGATCACTACCAACAGCTATGCCCTGGTGCCGTTTCATATCGGGGACGAGGGGTTCGCGGCCCACGGGCAGGCGCTGGCCGCACTGGCGGGCCAGCTGGCCCGGAGTGTGGCCGATGAGGCGCATGCCGGGGTGCGAGTGGCAGGCTCGCTGCCACCGCTGTTTGGCTCTTATCGCCCTGACCTGTTCGAGCCGGCGCGGGTGCACGAACTGGCCGGGCCTTTGATCTGCGGGCTGGCTCCCCATGTGGATATCTGGCTGGCCGAAACCATGAGCCTGATCGCCGAGCCCCTGGCGCTCAAGGCCTTGCTGCCCGAGGATGGCAAGCCCTTCTGGGTCTCCTTCACCCTGGAAGATGAGACGCCAGGGAGTGAGCCGACCCTGCGCTCCGGGGAGCGGGTGGCCGATGCCGTCACTGCACTGGCCGCAGCCGGTGCGGAGGCCATCTTGTTCAACTGCTGTCAGCCCGAGGTAATAGAGGCTGCACTGCGGGTTGCGGCAGACAGGTTGCAGGCTAAGGGCCTGACCCATATCCGGCTGGGGGCGTATGCCAACGCCTTCCCACCCCAGCCGAAAGAGGCAACCGCCAACGATGGACTGGATGAGATCCGCGCCGACCTGGGGCCGCAGGATTACCTCGGCTGGGCAGAGCGTTGGCGCGAACAGGGGGCGACCCTCATCGGGGGTTGCTGTGGCATAGGTCCTGAACATATTCAGGCCCTGACCAGCCGCCTGCGCTGAGGAGCCCATGATGAAAGAGAACCGGATAGGACTCTGGTCCCTCACCGCCCTGGTGTTCAGCTCCATGGTGGGGGCGGGCATCTTCAGTCTGCCCCAGAACATGGCCGAGGTAGCCGGTGCCCGCGCCGTGTTGATAGGCTGGGCCATTACCGGAGTGGGGATCCTGGCGCTGGCCACCTGCTTCTTGTATTTGTCACGGCTGAGGCCGGATCTGGATGGGGGCATTTACAGCTATGCCAGAGCCGGTTTTGGGGATCTGGTGGGCTTCTTCTCCGCCTGGGGTTACTGGCTATGCGCCACCATCGGCGTGGTGGGTTACCTGGTGATCGCCTTCGCGGCCCTTGGCAGCGTCGTCGATACCCCCGAACGGGTCTGGTTCGGTGAGGGCAATACCCTGTGGGCCTTCCTTGGCGAGTCCTGCATCCTCTGGGCCGTTCACCTGCTGGTGGCCCGCGGCGTGCAGCAAGCCGCCCTGTTCAACCTGGTGGCGACCCTGGCCAAGAGCCTGCCGCTGCTGCTGTTCGTGCTGTTTGCCTGCTACTACTTTGACCCGCTGACCTTCGCTCAGGATCCGGTGGGCAGCACCTTGGCGGTGCCGGTCTCCGAGCAGGTGCGCAACACCATGCTCATCACCCTCTGGGTCTTTACCGGCATCGAAGGGGCGGCAGTGCTGTCGGCCCGGGCGAGAAACAAACGGGACGTGGGCACGGCCACCGTGCTGGGCGTGGTGCTGGCACTGCTGCTCTATGTGCTCATCTCCGTGCTCTCCCTCGGTATCTTGAGCCGCCCCGAGCTGGCGGCCCTGCCCAATCCCTCCATGGCGGGGCTGATGGCAAACATGACGGGATCCTGGGGCAAAGCGCTGCTCAGCCTGGGGCTCATCGTCTCGGTGCTCGCCTCCTACGTGAGCTGGACCCTGTTCTCGGCCGAGGTGCCGTTCAGCGCCGCTCGCCATGGGGCCTTCCCGGCCATCTTTCGCCGTCAGAATAAGAGAGGGACACCCATCGCCTCCCTCTGGCTCACCAGTGTGACGGTACAGGGCTGCCTGCTGCTGGCCTGGCTACTTGGCAAGGGGTACACCAGCCTGCTGCTCATCTCCACCTCCATGATACTGGTGCCCTACCTGTTGATTGGCCTCTTCCTGCTCAAGCTCTGCCTGAGGGGAGAGGGCAGGTTGCAGATGATCGCCGTGGCGGTGTTGGCGAGTGGTTATGGCCTCTGGCTGCTCTATGCCGCCGGGGTGGAATACCTGCTGCTCTCGCTGTTGCTCTATGGCCCCGGCCTGCTGCTGTTTCTATACAGTCGGCGCCAGCTTGATGGCGATCAGCGACTCAGTGGCCGGGAACGCTGGCTGGCCGGGATCACCCTGCTCGCCCTGCTGCCGGCCCTCTGGTCGTTCACGCATCCGCTCTGATGGGCAAGGGGCGCCCCCCATGTTCATGACATCGTCTGTGAAAAAGGGGAGCCATAGTGGCTCCCCTCATTGTTTATCCCGCGAATGGACTGCTGGTCTAGAGCACCTGGCTCAGGAACTGGCGCAGGCGGGAGGAGGCGGAATTATCGAAGAAGTCATCGGGCTTCTCGTCAACCAGCAGTTCACCCCGCTCCATGAAGAGCACCCGATCTGCCACCTCACGGGCAAAGCCCATCTCGTGAGTGACCACCACCATGGTCATGCCCTCGCGAGCCAGCCCCTTCATCACATCCAGCACCTCGCCGACCATCTCGGGATCCAGGGCGCTGGTGGGTTCATCAAACAGCATGATGCGCGGCTGCATGGCGAGCGCCCGGGCGATGGCGACCCGCTGTTGCTGACCGCCGGAAAGCTGGGAAGGGTAGCTGGCCGCCTTGTCGGCGAGCCCCACCTTGAGCAGCAGTGCCTTGGCCCTGTCTTGTGCCTCGGTTTTTGACAGGCCGCGCACCTTCTGGGGGGCCAGGGAGATGTTGTCCAGCACCGACAGATGGGGAAAGAGGTTGAAGGACTGGAACACCATGCCCACCTCTTCGCGCAGCTTGTTGACATTGCCAGGCTCGGTCAGGCTGATGCCGTCGACGATGATGTCACCATCATTGATGGTTTCGAGCTGGTTGAGGGTGCGCAGGAAGGTGGATTTACCCGAGCCACTCGGGCCCACGATCACCACCACTTCCCCTTCGGCCACCTGGGTGCTGACGTTTTTCAGGGCATGGACGCCGCCGGCGTAGATCTTCTCTACCCCGGTCGCCTTGATGATGGGGTCTTGCTTAGTTGCTGCGTGCATAGTTCACCTCCAGGTGATGGACCAGGAAGGCGTGGAGATTGTCGAGCACAGCCGCACTGCTCGGCTCTGGTTGGGCCTTGATGATGGGATCAGTTGCTGCGCGCATATTTCACCTCCAGACGGCGCACCAGGAAAGAGAGGGTGCCGGTGAGCACCAGATAGAGCAGCGCCACGGTGAACCACACCTCGAACGGGCTGAAGGTGGAGCTGACCACCTCCCGACCCGCCTTGGTAAGATCCGTGATCGAAATGACGGAGACCAGGGAGGAGTCCTTGATGAGATTGATGAACTGACCCGCCAGGGGAGGCAGTACCCGTTTGAAGGCCTGGGGCAATATGATGTAACGCATGGTCTGGGCCGAGGTGAGCCCCAGACTGCGACCCGCCTCCATCTGCCCCTTGTGGATGGAGTCGATGCCGGCCCGGACTATTTCGGCCACATAGGCGCCGGTGAACACCGCCAGCGCCGCCACCCCGGCGGTGAACCTGTCCAGGTTGAGCACTGTGCCGATAAAGAAGTAGACGATGAAGATCTGCACCAGCAGCGGCGTGCCGCGGATCAGCTCCACATAGCAACCGGCGAGATTGCGCAGTGCCGGGTTGGGGGAGAGGCGGGCGAGGCCGGCCAGGGTGCCGAGCAGTATGGCGAAGATGCCGGCGACCAGGGAAAGTTTGATGGTGACCCAGATGCCAAAGGCGATGGGCCCCGGGGTCCATTTCAGCTGGGTATCGAGCACATCACCGCGAAAGACGGTATCTCCTTCCGACAGGTTGGAGCCGGTGGCGGCAATGGTTTGGCGGTGGCTTGCGTCCAGATCGTCTTGCAGCACCAGGGCGCCATTTTCGGCCACTACTGTGCCATCAAAGTCGGCATAGCTGTTTTGCTGGGCCTGATAGACGATGTATTGGGGGATGCGCTCCCAGCGCCAGGTGTAATCGACCGATTGCACGGCCTTGTAGATGCCGAAGACGGCGAGCAGCATCATCAGCACGAAAACGCCGTGCCAAAGTAGTGAGCTGGGCTGTTTTTCCATCTGTTTGATGGGTCTCGGATTGAGCACAGTCGACAACCTCTTTCTTTATTGTGTGGGTCTGCGTGAGGGGCGCGGCCCGGGCCGCGCCCTCGAGAGGCTTACTTGAGCTGTTTCAACCAGTCGTTGGATTCGAACCATTTCTGATAGAGACGGTCGTAGCTGCCGTCACCCTTGATCTGGCGCAGGTAGTTGTTCATCCAGTTGAGGGTGTCCTGATCGCCTTTGCGAATGGCCCAGGCCAGGGGTTCGAAGGTGAAGGGGGTCGCCAGGTGCACCACGGCACCCTTGTTCTCGGAGGCGAAGATGGCGTTGTAGGGCAGGTCATAGATGAAGGCATCGACCTTGCCGTTGATTACTTCCAGCTTGGCGTCATCCTGGGTTTCATACTGCAGCAGGGTGGCCTTGGGGATCATGCGTTTCACCGCTTGCTCACCCGTGGTGCCGAGCTTGACCGCAATCTTGTATTTGGGATCGTTCAAGTCCTGATAGGACTTGATGCTGCCCGCCAGATCCTTGCGCAGCACTATGGTCTGGCCCACGACTATGTAGGGGTCGGCGAAGTTGACCCGCAGGTTGCGCTGGGGGGTGACCGTCATGCCACCCATGATGACGTCGAACTTGTCGGTGAGCAGGGCGGGGATGATGCCGTCCCAGGCGGTGTTGACGAATTCCACTTTGACGCCCATCTCCTTGGCGACCATTTTGGCGAGATCCACATCGAAGCCGATGTACTTGCCCTGCTTGTTGGTCATCTCGAAGGGTTGGTAACCGGCATCGAAGCCGACGCGCAGCACACCGCGCTCCAGCACGGCGTCAAGGGTGGAGCTGGGGGCCGCGTTGGCGAGCCCGCACAGCAGCAGGGTAGAGAGAATGAGTTTTTTGATCATGAGTGACGTCTCTGTCGTAAGTGTGTTCGGCCTTGAACCTGCTCCGTGCGACTCCATGGCACAAGAGACTGCTGCATCCGGCAGCAGGCAAGACAGGATTATTGTCTTGGTCGGGGCAAAAGCCCCATATGAGATTCTATTCCCCAGCCAGTGAGTGAAAAATGTACCAAAATCCGATTGTGTCAGACGACTCAATAGGTTAGTTGCACTTTTTCATCGCGGCACGGCTCATAAAACCACATGAAAACAACATATCTATCTAATGGCGTGGGTTCAAGCGTAAAAATAGTTGGCAGGCATTTTGCTGTGTGATCGGCGGGGATCTGGGCCCGAACGAACCTTGAGCGCCAGGCATCAGGCCAGCTGGCTGAGTGACGGGGCGCCAGGCGGGGCTCCTGAAAATATTTCATCGCGCCAGAAGGCTCCCTCTGTGTCTTGTCATGGGCTTCCCATATACTCAGCCATCCCCATTGCAAGGCTCGGGAATGGACACCTCAATTCTGCTCAATCTGGATGTATTCACCCTGATGCTGATGGCTCTTGGGGGCTACAGCCTGGGCTTCATCACCCTCTCCATCATCTGGTTGACCCACAGGGAGATCCCCGGTCTCGGGTTCTGGTGGTGGTCCAGCTTGTGTGCCCTGGCGGCCCAGTCGCTGTTCTTTATGCAGGCGTTCTCCCCCCATATCGCGGGGATCTGGCTGGCCAACCTGCTCATCACCCTTTGTATCGCGCTGATGCCGCTGGCCTTGCAGCGTTTCTTCGGCGAGTCGCCGAACTGGCGGGCCTTCGCGCTCTTCATGCTGGTCTACCTGCTGCTGCTCTGCTGGAGCGTGCTGGTCAACGACGAGATGGCGCCCCGGGTGCTGCTGGCCTGCCTGAGCTACATGGTGCTGGGGGCCGTGGTGGTGCTGCTCATCTGGCGGCATGGCTATCCGGCCTACCTGCCCGCCGTGCTGGTGTTTACCGTGGTCAACATACTGCTCTACGGCTTCAACCTGGTGCGGATGGGGGCCCTGCTGGGTGGCGAGGTGCGGGTGCTGATGGATCAGCACGTGGTCAATGTGCTGCCTTTTCTCTCCATGTTGATGGGCAACTACCTCTCCACCTTCGGGGTGCTGCTGCTCTGTACCCAGTACCGGGCTCTGGCCCTGCGCCAGCTGGCCACCCAGGATCCTCTGACCGGGGTCTACAATCGGCGCGGGCTGCATCACCACCTGCCCCCCTTGCTCGGCAAGGGGCCAGTCTTGCTGGCCATGGTTGACCTCGACGACTTCAAACAGATCAATGACAGCTTCGGCCATGAGATGGGGGATAGGGTGCTCAGGGAGGTGGGTCGCTACCTGAAGGGTCAGCCGGATCTGCTGGTGGGGCGCTTTGGCGGCGAGGAGTTCGTGTTGCTGGCCAACTGGCAGCAGGGGCAGGCTCATGAGCGGTGCGAGCAGTTACGCCGGGAGATAGCGGCCCTGGAGGTGGAGGGGATCCGCATCACCATCAGCATGGGGCTGGACTGGCTCTGGCCCGGCGAGGGCTTGGAGCAGGCACTGCACCGGGCCGACGGGGCGCTCTATCGCGCCAAGCGGGAGGGGAAGAACCGGGTCTGTGTCTGGCAAGCCGGCGAGACCCGGGCGTCGCCCCCGCCGGTGAGCGCCGCTTGATGCGGCGCAGGGGTCCTCGACCCGGGCGATCCGGGTCGTGGCCGTTTCAGCGGTGCAGCTCGCCGGCGCGCTCCGGCTGATAGACGACGTCCAGGATCTCGACCTCAATGTTGCGGCCAGCGGGACCGGACCAGTTGATGCTGTCACCGACCTTGAGACCGAGCAAGGCGCTGCCAACCGGGGCCAGCACAGAGATCTTCGACTCATCTCCCTGCACGTCCTTGGGATAGACCAGGGTCAGGCAGAAGGGGGTGTCGCTGTTCTTCATCTTGAAGCGTACCTGGCTGTTCATGGTGACCACGTCCGGTGGCATGTCGGCCGGCTCGCGGACCTCGGCGCGATTGAGCTCCTCCTGCAAGGCCTGATGCTGGGGTGAGTGGCCGAGCAGGGGTTCAATTCGGTCCAGATCCAGGCTGGAGATGATGAGATGGGGAGCAGTCATAGGGTATTTCCTCATGCAATAGGGTTAACGAGGCCCAGGGGGCCAAATAGATTGGGAAGCACGGATGTGATGGACGCGGCCCCCGACAGCTCGTGGGAACGACGAGGACGGGGGCTCAGCTGGGTGTGAGCAGAATGGGAAAAATCAGACTGGTTTTCATGGAGATACCATAACCATTATGATTTCCTTTGGCAATGATCCAGCCCAGGCTCAGGGAGCCTGATAGTCGTACTGAAGCAGGATGCGGGCCAGGCTGCCATCGGCCCGCATTCCCTGGATGGCATCGTGCCAGCGTTTGGCTTCCTGGGGGGGAAAGTCGGGGCTGGCGGCCAGATAGAGTGGCACCTTGGCCAGCCTTGCCCCCTTGACCAGATCGGAGAGCCGCAGCCCGGCCTCCTGCTGGGCGTAGCGCATGGTATTCCAGGCGGCGGCCCAGGCCTGGATCCGCCCCAGGGCCAGCTTGTCGGCGTTGTTGCGCTCGGCGGTGACTATCTCCAGAGAGGGAGCCCCCAACGCCTGGAGCCGGCTGTGGCTAAGGGAGTGGCGCAGCACGCCGATTGTCAGGGTGCTCGCCTCATTCAATGCCAAAGGGGTGGGGTGGTGGCGTCGATCGCTGGCGAGCACGAAGGCCTCATCGAGCAGTGGCACTATCCAGGTCAGCATCGCCTCGCGCGCCTGACTGCGTACCGGCGGCAACAACAAGACCCCGGGCCTGTGCTGGGCCTCCTGAATGGCGCGTGCGAAGGGCATCAGCTCTATCTCGATGGGTTCGTGCAAGCGACGGGCCGCCTCTTCAATGACCTCTACCGCCATACCGGTCGGCGTCCCTTGCTGGGCGCGGATCACATAGGGAGGCACCTCGCCCGCGAGCAGGGTGATCGCCTGGGCAAAGGGGCTAAGCAAGATAAACAGCAGGCAGAGCAGCAGGGACATGGCACGTCATCATGGTCAACGAGAGGCCAAGTGTACCATCTGTGGCCCATCTGTTTAGTCGAAGAAGTCGCGAATGTCCCGTGGTTGGTAGTCGGCCAGCGCGAGCCAGGGGGCCTGGGCACTGAGCTTGGCGGGGGTGAGCGTCATCTTGTAGCTGCGATAGCCATCAAGGGAGCCCGACTCGACTTGCAGGGGGACTTGCAGGCGTGCGGACCAGAGGATGCGGGTGCGCTCATGGGCCGTCTTGTGTTCATACCAGCGCGCCCCGGCCGGGGCGGCGTCCTCCAGCAAATCCATGGTGGCCAGCAGCTCAGGGTCAATCAGGAAGCGGACCTTGGCCCAGTTGGGGGTGAAGGCAACCTGGCCATACTCCTCGGGGGGCACGCTCACCAACTGCTTGTGGTAGCGGTCGGCGTAGTGCAGTTGCACTGTGCCATCCTCATCCCGGCCGACCCAGCGGGCCGCCATCTGATGAGTGAAGTGCTTGTGACCGGGCTGGCCATCATGCTGCTGGTGGTAGGCACGGGCCACTGTGATGGGGATGAGTCGCTCGCTCCATATCTGATCGCCGCGGCGTTGCCAGCGCTCTTGCCAGCTGCTTTCACGAATGACGCCATCGGCGCTGGTGGTGCGATCCTGATACTGGATGCGGGCGGCCAGGTCCGGGACATCCGGCGTGCTGGCCTGGACGGACAGGGTTGCGAGTTGCAGCAGCAACCCCATCATCAGGGCAAACGGGGGAAGCGGGGTCTTGCGCATGGGTCTCTCATCGTGGGATCCGGGGCCAAGGTTGGGCCCGGGCAGCAAAGGGGATAACGGGTAAAAGGGGCCGCCGTCGATGCGGCCCCTGCGCTGAGAGGTTGCCTGTCTCTCTTAGAGACCCAGGGCCTCTTGTATCTTGCCAAACACCTTGATGTTCTCCAGGGTGCCCTTGAAGCGCGCGCTACCGGCACCATCGGCAAACAGCATCACATCGCCGCCGCCATGGGTCTCGGATCCGAGCTTGACGCCGGTCTCTTGCAGGTAGTCATCGCTCATCACCTCCGCGCTGGTGAGGGTGGGGCGCACGTCGGCGCGGTTGGGACCATTGCCAAATACCAGGGTGGTGAAGGGCTTGCCATCCACGTCGTTCTGGGTCGAGCCATCACCATTTTTCACCAGATCCAGCACGGGGTTGCCCTTGGCGGCGTAACCGTTGATGGTCATGGTGTGGTCATGGTCTGCGGTGACCACTATCAGGGTGTCGTTCAAATCGACCTTGCCGAGCGCCGTCTTGACCGCCTCATCCAGCGCCACCGCGTCGGTCAGGGCCCGCTTGGCATTGGTGCCATGCAAGGCGTGGTCGATGCGACCCCCCTCCACCATCAGGAAGTAGCCCTGACTGTTTTTGGCCAGCAGATCGATCGCCTTGGCGGTCATCTCGGAGAGGGATGGCTGGGTATTGGCGGCGCCTTTGGCGACCCTGTCCAGTTCGTAGTCGAGGTGGGACTTGGCACTGAACAGCCCCAGCACCTTGCCGTCGCTCACCTTGGCCAGATCGCTTTGGGTGGTGACGTACTGATAGCCCTGGGCCTGAAGCTCGGCGGTAAGATCCCGGCCATCGGCGCGCCCGCCCTTGTTGCTGCTGGCATCATATGGCGTCCAGTGATTGGCACCGCCTCCCAGCAGTACATCGACCCCATCCCCCAGGGCGCTGTTGAAGCCGGCGCCCCCCGGTACGGCCTGGGCGGAGATGGCGTAGGCGGCATCTCGGTGGCAGATGTGGGCGTAAGTCGCCGCCGGAGTGGCGTGGGTCAGCTCGGTGGTGGTGACGGCGCCCACTGACTTGCCGGCAGCCTTGGCCAGCTCGAGCAGGGTCGGCACCGAGTGGCCGTTGTCCGCCGTGCAGTTGTTGATGCCCTTGTTGCCGTTGGCATCCTTAGCCGGCGCCACCGCCTGGGTATCGGCACTCATGCCAATCACCTCGTTGTTCATCTTGACGCCTGTGGTGTAGGCCGCCATCGAGGGGGCCGAATCCGTGGTCTGGGCATCATGGGAGAAGGTCTTGATGCGGGCGCTGCGGGGCAGGGACATCATCTCGAGGTTGCCCTCTTCCCCCATCTTGTAGAGGCGGGTGGCGGTGAGCACGGTCGGGCCCATGCCATCGCCAATAAAGAGGATGACGTTCTTGGCATCGCTGGCCTGGACCCGAGGCACCAGGGCCAGGGTGGCCAGGGTCAGGGCGGCGCAGATCGGTGAGGTCTTGAATCGAGTTTTCATGGGTCTGTTCCTTAGAGCTGGGCCGCAGCCTTGATCTTGCCAAAGACGGCTGTGTTATCGAGGGAGCCATGGAAGCTGTCTGCGCCCTGGCCAATGGCGCCAAGGAATACATCCGTGCCGCCGTGGGTCTCGCTGCCGAGCTCACCGATCTTGACGACCACCTCCTGGTGATAGTCGTCGGCGGAGACGGTGGCATCGTCCAGCGGCGCTACGCTGGCCCGGGAGCCATCGACGCGGTTGTAGCCGTTGCCAAAACCAATGATGGTGTAGGGCATGCCGTCGCTATCGAGCAGGTTGTCGCCGCTGACATAGTCCTTGGCCAGCCCCAAGACTCCGGGGTTGCTGGCGGTGGTCTTGCCGGTGCGCTTGGCATAGCCGTTGAGCACCAGGGTGTGGTCGTGGTCGGCCGTGACCACTATCAGGGTGTTTTTCAGCTCGGGGTCGGTTTTCTTGACCTCATCGATGGCGGCCTGGATGGCCTGGTCGAAGGCGAGGGTGTCTTGCAGGGCGCGCTTGGCATTGGTGTCATGCAGGGCATGATCGATGCGTCCCCCTTCCACCATCAGGAAGTAGCCCTTGGACTTGTCTTTGAGTTGCTTGATGGCCGCCAGGGTCATGTCGCTGAGGGAGGGCTCATCCTGAGGTCTGTCCAGCTCATATTTCATGTGACTGGCGCCAAACAGGCCGAGCAGTGGCTTGCCAGCGGCGGCGCCTTGCAGCTCGCCCAGGTTGCTGGCGAACTGGTAGCCCTGGGTCTTCATCTCCTCGATGAGGTTGCGACCGTCGGTGCGCTTGCCCTTGTCAGCCTGGGGCAGGAAGAAGCTGCTGCCGCCGCCGAGCACCACGTCGATACCATCCTTGAGGGCGGGGTTGTAGCCAGCGCCGCCCGGTACCATCTGCACGGCGATATCCGCCTCGAGATCCCTGTTGCAGATATGGGCATAGGTGTCGGCCGGGGTGGCGTGGGTGATGCGGGTGGTGGTGACCACGCCGGTGCCACGGCCATCGGCCTTGGCCAGTTCGAGCAAGGTGGTGACAGACTTGCCTGCGCTCAAAGCACAGTCGTCCTGCTGGGTGGCATCGCCATCCATGCTGATGACGCCGTTGTTGCTCTTGACCCCTGTCATGTAGGCGGCCATGGAGGGGGCCGAGTCCGTGACCTGGGCATCGTGGGAGAAGGTCTTGATAAAGGCCGTCTCCGGCAGGGTATCTATGGTGAGATCCCCCGCTTCACCGACCCCGTAGATGCGGGCGGCGGTCAGGGTGTTGATCCCCATGCCATCCCCGAGGAAGAAGATCACGTTTTTGGCGCGAGTTGTGCCCGCATCCTTGTCACCACTGTTGTTGCTGTCGCTGCTGGAATTGCAACCGGCGGCCAGGGCGGCGCCTATCATGAGTGCAATTCCTGTGATTTTTTTCATGGGTTCGCTCCTTGTAAATCCAGAGCGAAGCCTAGAGAGGCAAGATGACAGTTTGAATGAACCCAGATGACACTATGATTAAACCCTTAATGAATTGCCTTGCTAATCAATTCGTTAATATTTTCTGAGACGCCCTGGCCGCTCCCTTGGGGCAGATCCGCACCCAGGGGAGATAAGAGTCTGTCAATGTGGGGAAAAGCAGGTAAAATGCGCCCCGTTCCGAGCAGAGAAGGTGAGAGAGAATGTCGATTAACTGGTTCCCCGGTCACATGCACAAGGCCCGTAAAGAGATTGCCGAGGTCATGCCCCAGGTCGATGTCATCATTGAGATGCTCGATGCCCGGATCCCCTTCTCCAGCGAGAACCCTCTGGTGCCGGAATTGCGGGGCGATACCCCTGTCATCAAGGTGCTGAACAAGGCTGACCTGGCCGATCCTGCCATCACGGCGCTCTGGGTTGAACATATGGAAAAGGAGAAGGGGATCAAGGCCCTTCCCCTGACGCAGCAGGAGCCGGAGAAGATCAAGAATCTGCTGGCCCTGTGCCACGAGATGCTGCCGGAGCGCAATCTTGATGTGCGCGGCGTGCGCGCCATGATCATGGGTATCCCCAACGTGGGCAAGTCCACCCTGATCAACACCTTGGCGGGCCGCACCATAGCCCGCACCGGCAACGAGGCGGGGGTGACCAAGTCCCAGCAGCGCATCAAGCTCGACAACAATGTCATCCTGACCGACACCCCGGGCTTCCTGTGGCCAAAGCTCAATCCGCCCTCTTGCGGCTACCGCCTGGCCGTCACCGCCGCCATCAAGGACACGGTATTTGACTATGCCGACATCGCCATGTTTGCCGCGGATTACTTCATCAAGGCCTATCCGGATCGGGTCAAGGCGCGCTACCAGATAAGCGAGCTGCCGGAAACCGAGATCGAGCTGCTGGAGATGATCGCCCGTCAGCGTGCCTTCGTGCGCAAGGGCGGCCTGGTCGACCTGCACAAGGCATCCGAGATCCTGGTCAACGAATTCCGCTCAGGCTTGCTGGGCCGCATCTCCCTGGAGACGCCGGAGATGGTGAGCGCCGAGATAGTGCTGGCGGCCGAAGAGGCGGAGCACAAGGCCAAGGAGAAGGCCGAGCGCGAGGAAGTGCGCCAGGCCCGTGCCCGTCGCAAATATGCCAGGAAGCGCAGTTAACGAACGGTGAGACGTTTAGGTAACAGAAGAGGCGACCCCGGGGTCGCCTCTTCTTGTTTGGGTCCGCGTTGAAATCCTGTCACGGGTCCTGCCCGAAGGGGAGGGGGCCAGCATTGCTGACGCTGTTCAGGAAACGCTGGCCAACAACAAGGGGAGCCGAAGCTCCCCTTGTTGTTGTATGGCACTGGCCTTATTGCTGCTGGATGACCCAGATCTGGAAGGCTTTGCGCGTCTCGGTATCGGCCTTGTTGTACCAGCTTTGCAGCTGGGTCAGGGCTTCTGGGTTGCTCTGAGCCTTGCTCGGTGCAACTTGAACCGGGGCGCTGCTGGCGGCCATGACGGCGGCGGTGGAGACGGCGACCGTGGTTGGCTGGTTGAACGCCTTGCCCATGGTGATCAGCTCCTGCTGATAGTCACGGGTCAGCTGGAAACCCTCGACCTTGGGCAGTACGAACTGCTCGGTCTTGAGGGGCTGGCCACTGACCTTGTCTTTCAGGACCACATTCTGAGTCTTGATGAACTGCTGGGCTTCGGCTTCGTTACGGGGTTTCTTGTAATCCAGGGCCAGCTGCTGGTTGTCCTTGGCCGTGAAGTTGATGACCAGGGGCTCTGCGGTCACGAACTTGGTGTCGCTGCGGCTGGAGTAGTTACCCTCGAAGGCGACGACCAGCTGATGATCTCCCGCCTGGATCGGGAAGCTGTTGGACTTGTCGAGCAGCTTGGGATTGATAGATACGCCATCGATCAACTGCACCACATAGGGTGGGGTGACTTCCAATTGGACATTGGCCAGGGCGCTACCCGCCCACAACAGACCAGCCAGGGCCGGCACCAAAACAGTCAGTTTCATCTCTTCTCCTTGAACAGTCAGGCGATGGCCTGCTGAAAACAGGGGCCATTTTTACAGGTTTGCGCGAGGGCGGCAATAGCCAAGGGGCACCGCTCTTGCCATGGGGAACCCTTCATCTATTACCTTGTTACTCAATAGCGCGGGTGACCGGCACATGGGCTGCATGTTGGCGAGGGCTAATCGATGCGGCGACTGACGGTGACGGAGGCGGGCAGGGCATCGGCAACCCTGCCCTGTGCCGCGCTCTCATCGTGGCGAGGCTTAATCGATGTGGCGACGGATGGCGGCCAAGGCGGGCAGGGCATCGACAACCCTGCCCTGTGCCGCGCTCTTCATCGCGGCGAGGCTTAATCGATGCGGCGACTGATGGCGGCCAAGGCGGGCAGGGCATAGACAACCCCTGCCCTGTGCCGCAGTGGTGATGCTTAATCGATGCGGCGACTGAACGGGGGCAGGGCATCGAGCAAGCCCTTGCCGTAGCGCTTGGTCAGGAGGCGGCGATCGAGAATGGTCACCCGGCCCCTGTCGCTCTCTTTGCGGATCAGGCGACCACAGGCCTGGATCAGCTTGCGGGAGGCCTCGGGGACCGTTAGTTGCAAGAAGGGATTGCCACCGCGTTGCTCGACCCACTCTGCCGTCGCCTCTTCCACCGGTGAGTTGGGCACGGCGAAGGGGAGCTTGGTGATCACCAGATTGGTCAGGTAGTGACCGGGCAAGTCCAGCCCTTCCGAGAAGCTGCCGGTGCCGAGCAGCACGCTGGCCTGGGCACCATCGCATTTCTGTTTGTGCAGGGTCAGCAGCGCACTGCGCGACGCCTCGCCTTGTACCAATAGAGAGAGCCCCTTGGCGCGCAACCCTTGCGCCACCTCGTTCATCTGCCGATAGGAGGAGAAGAGTACCAGGCTCGCCTCCTTGCCCGCGACCAGCCGAGGCAGCACCTCAATCAGCTCCTGGGTGAAGCCGGGGGCACTGGGTTCATTGACCATCTTGGGCAGATAGAGCTCCGCCTTCTGGTAATCGAAGGGGGAGCGCAGGCGCAGGTAGCGGGTGCCGTCATGCTCCTTGAGCCCCACCTGATGGCGAAAATAGCTAAAGGAGGAGAGGGCGCTCAGGGTGGCCGAGACCAGTACGGCGCCGAGGCAGCGTGACCAGAGCCACTCTTCCAGCAGGTAGCCGACCTCGATGGGAGAGGCGTGCAGCCAGACCTCCCCCTCGTCTCCCTTCACCATCCAGCGGGCCATGGGGGTTTTTCCTTGGGGAACATGGCGACTTAGCATCTCCCAGAGGGCGTTGAATCCCTCCAGACGCTGCAGGTGAAAACCGGTTTCGGCCAGCAACGGCTCGGCCTCCTTGCGGCGGATCTCCCCATCTTTCAGGGCTTCGGCGATGGCGCCCTGCATCCTGTCCAGGGCCCGCAATGCCTTCTTGCTCGCCTCTTTCAGGTTTTCGGCCAGCATGGGCAGGGGGTCGGGCAAGACGCCACCTTCGAATCGGTAATGGGGCTCCTGGCCGAAGAGCCCTTCATTGGCGCCAAGCCACTGCTCCAGGGCCTTGAGGTCCGGCTGCAAGGAGGCGAGGGCATCTTGCAGCTTGAGCTGGGGATCGATCAGGCTCTCTTTATTGAGACTGCGAGTCAGCTTGCCAGCACTCTGGGCGAGTTTCTCCAGCCAGCGGCGCGAACCCTTGATGCTGGCGCTGGCGGCCCCATGGTCCCGGGCGATGGTGGGCAGGTGATGGGCCTCGTCGAGCACATAGAAACACTCGTCCGGGCTGGGCAAGATGATGCCGCCGCCCATGGTGAGATCCGAGAGCAGCAGGGCGTGATTGACCACCAGGACGTCGGCGGCCTCCATGTCATTGCGGGCACGATGGAAGGGGCAGTGTTGGTGATGGCTGAGCGCCTTGTTGCAACTGTGGCGGTCGGCGGCGATACGCAGCCAGCCGGGTTCGGAAATGGGGTCGGGCCAGTTGTCACGATCCCCATCCCACTTGCCATCGGTATAGGCCTGCCACAGGGCCTGGTAGAGGCTCCGGTCGCTGGCGCTTGGCTTGTGCTTGCTCAGGGCCTCGAAGTTGAACTCAACATTGCTCATGTCGGCGCCACTGGCCGCCTGTTCCAGCAAGTGCTCGCAGCAGTAGCGCTGGCGGCCCTTGACCAGCATGAACTTGAATGGCAACTCGCTATGACGATGATAGAAGGGCAAATCCTTGTGGATGAGCTGCTCTTGCAGCGCCACTGTGGCGGTGGAGATGATGAGTTTCTTCTGGGTCAGGCGTGCGACTGGGATGGCCCCTTGCGCATAAGAGAGGGATTTGCCGATGCCGGTGCCTGCCTCGGCCACCAGGATGCGGCGGGATTTGTCATATTCCCCGGTGAGCGTCTTGGCTATCTCTGCCACCAGGAAGTTCTGCTCTTTGCGCGGCATGAAACCGGGCAAGCTGTCGGCAATCTGGCGGTAGGTAGCACGTATGCTGGCTTTGAGACGGGTCGATAACATGGGCTTGATGGGCGCGCGGCTTGAGGGAGCAGACAGACAGGATACCCGTAACTCGGCTGCCGGGTCGAGGCTGTTGAGCGAGACGCCATGCCACTGTCGCCATATGTTCCACTGTGGCGACAAAACACCTTTGACTCCGCTTTGGTGGCACAGAAAAGCAGCGTTTTACGCTGTAAACGTTTTCCCTCAAAGAGAGATGAAAGATGAGATGAGGATCACATTTTTCTCCCTATGACTATCGATTCTCCGAAAAGTTCCAAGTTTTTTCATTGCGGATTGCAAAACCCGATGCTAGTCTCGGGCCCCATAGTGATGCAAAGAACATCGCTAACACAGGGAATAACAACAACTTAGTGTTTAATTACAGTAGGCATTGGAAACTATGAAAAAGACAATTCTGGCTATTGCTATCCCGGCTCTGTTCGCTTCCGCCGCTAACGCCGCGGTCATCTATGACAAAGACGGTGTGACTTTTGACGTTTACGGCCGTGTTCAGGCTAACTACTATGCTGACCACAATAAATCGGTCAGCGGCACTGCAGACTCTTACAAGTTTGATTCTAAAACTGGCAACACAGTATTCGTACCAGGCAGCGCTGGTGGTTACGAAGACGTCGATGGTGAGCTGGTTGGTTCCTCCCGTCTGGGTTGGTCCGGTAAAGTTGCCCTGAACGACACCTGGTCTGGTATCGCCAAGACCGAGTGGCAGGTTTCTGCCGAGAACTCCGACAACAAATTCAACTCCCGTCATATCTACGTGGGTCTGGACGGCAGCCAGTACGGTAAGATCATCTTCGGTCAGACCGACACCGCCTTCTACGACGCCCTGGAAGCGACCGATATCTTCAACGAATGGGGTGACGTAGGTAACTTCTACGACGGTCGTCAGGAAGGCCAGGTCATCTATTCCAACAGCTTCGGTGGCTTCTCCGGCAAGCTCTCCTACCAGACCAACGATGACGTCGCTGTTAAAGTGACTGACATCGGTCAAGGTGTGAAAGAAGACGCCGTATTCGGTTCGGATGTCAAGCGCAACTACGGCTTCGCCGCCGCTGCCGGCTATGACTTCGACTTCGGTCTGGGCTTCGACGCCGCCTACTCCACTTCCGAGCTGGAGAACAAGGTCAATGGTGACGAAGGTAACAAAGACGAGTGGGCCATCGGTGCCAACTACGCCATCAACGGTTTCTACTTCGCCGGTATGTACACCCAGGGTAAAGTTGACAACGACAACACCGGTTGGGATAGCAAGGGCCGTGGCTACGAGCTGGCTGCTTCCTACAACGTTGACGCCTGGACCTTCCTGGCTGGTTACAACTTCACCGAAGCCAAAGACAACGACAGCAGCTACGAAGATCAAGTTGATGAAACCCTGCTGGGCGTTCAGTACAACTTCACTTCCAAGTTCAAAGCCTACACCGAGTACAAAATCCAGGGTATCGACAACCTGGACGACGAGTTCACTGTTGCCCTGCAATACAACTTCTAATTTCGGCTCCCTCGTCTAGGGAAACGATATTGAGTTGATGAAACGGCCAAGCTTGCTTGGCCGTTTTGCTTTTCGCGTTTCTCTCGCTTTCTTCTGCTCTGATGTCCCTGCGCCACATCACGTTGTCTGCTTGCCCGGCTTGGTATCAGCTTCGCTATTCGTTAGATTAATCAGCTTGTTACCCCGACAGGGAAGGAGCGGGCCTTGATCGATTTCACTCATCCGGCGTGGCAGACGTTTGCCCAGCAGCTCTTGGCGCAAGATGCGGTCAGCGTAAGAGATAGAAACCTGCAACCCCTCATCGGCCTGTTGCGCAGCCATCAGTTGCTGCTCTCCCTCGGCGCCCATCAATATCAGCTCACGCCGGCGGGTCGGCGCTACCTGCAACGGGAGCTCACCCTGGCCAAGTTGTCGTCCGCTCCGCCGAGCCCGGAGGAGTGGATCCATGCCCAAGGCTGGCAGCTCAAGGAGCGGATCAACCAGCGGGTGCTCGCCGCCCTCTATCGCAAGGGTGAGCAGCCATTTAGCACGGCCGAGCAGATAGATTTCGAAGACAAGGGGATCACGCCATGTAGCGATGGGGTCCTCAGGCTGAGGGCGACTCACCCCTTCAGCCTGTTTTTGCAGGGCGGGCAACTGCTCGATGCCGCGCCCTGGTTGCAGGGGCTGGGTGAGCTTAGCTTGCCGGAGCGCAGCCTGGCGCGGCTTGGCAAGTTGATCTGGCCAGGTCAGGAACCCGCCCGGGTCATCACCACCGACAGCCTCGGCATCTTCACCGAGTTGGTGCTGCCAGATGACTGCATCCTGGTCTATGGGGAGCGCGAAGCCCCCCATCTTCTTGCGCCCCTGCTGGCCGCCTTGCCCCTCGGGGTTCGCTGGCACCATATCACTCGCCTGGATCCGGCTGGCGCTGCGCGGGTTCAGGCGCTGGCGGCGCGCTTCGCCCGTCCGGCGAGCTGGTGGCTACCCCGGGATCTGGCCCCTCTCATGATGCACTATGGGCTCCCCCTGTCGGGGCCGAGAGCCTGGGAGCCAAGCTTGCTGCCGGGTGCTTTTCGCACCGCGTGCCACCCGCTGATAGCCGCGCAGCAGGGGCTCTGCGCCGAGGTAATGGCCCTGGCTTCGAGCTGGGAGGCCCTGGCCGGATAGTCGGCAAAACATGGGGCTAAAAAGCGGTTTTCCCACCCGATGGGCGGTGGTATAAAGAAGAGGCGCAGTGCCGCCTCAGGGCCGCTGCGTTTACCATCCAGGACGCCCCCCAATAACATCAATGGAACACAGGGAAAACCATGTTTGAAAAGGTTGTTGCCGCCCCAGCGGATCCGATTCTGGGCCTGACCGATGCCTTCCGCGCCGATCCTCGTACCGACAAGATCAATCTCGGGGTTGGGATCTACAAGGATGAATCCGGAGCCACTCCTATTTTGCGCAGTGTCAAACAAGCCGAGCAACGCCTGCTCAATGACGAGAAGAGCAAGAACTACCTCGGCATAGAGGGCACCGCCGCCTATGGTGCCGTGGTGCAACAGCTGCTGTTTGGCAAGGGTGCGGAGCTCATCAACAGCGGTCGGGTCAAGACGGCGCAGGCGCCGGGGGGCACGGGTGCCCTGCGTATCGCCGCCGAGTTTGTGGTGCGCAACAACCTGAGCAAGACCGTCTGGATCTCGGATCCGACCTGGGCCAACCACGTCAGCGTCTTCCAGGCCGCCGGTCTGACCGTGAAGTGGTACAAATACTACGATGCCACCACCAAGGGGCTCGACTTTGCCGCCATGCAGGCCTCACTGGCCGAGGCGCAAGCCGGCGATCTGGTGCTGCTGCACGGTTGCTGCCATAACCCGACCGGCATAGATCCGACTCGTGAGCAGTGGCAGGCCCTGGCCGAGCAGAGCCTTGCCGCTGGCTGGTTGCCGCTGTTTGACTTTGCCTATCAGGGTTTTGCCCGTGGTATCGAAGAGGATGCCGAGGGGCTGCGCATCTTCGCCGCCTGCCATGATGAACTGCTGGTGGCGAGCTCTTTCTCCAAGAACTTCGGGCTCTACAACGAGCGGGTCGGGGCCTTTACGCTGGTCAGCGCCAGCAAGGCCGTGGCCGACGTGGCCTTCACCCAGGTCAAGACGGTGATCCGTGCCAACTACTCCAACCCGCCGTCCCATGGCGCCGCCGTGGTGACCACCATAGTGCAGGATCCTGCCCTCTATGCGGAGTGGGTGGCCGAGGTGGCCGAGATGCGGGTGCGGATCCGGGAGATGCGTGAGCTGCTGGTGGAGAAACTTGCGGCGCAGGGTATTGCCCAGGACTTCAGCTTTATCCGCGAGCAGAACGGCATGTTCTCCTTCTCCGGGTTGGACAAGGCCCAGGTTGAGCGACTCAAGCAGGAGTTTGGGATCTATATCGTGGGCTCCGGCCGCATCAGCGTGGCAGGCATCACCCATGCCAACATAGACCCCCTGTGCGATGCCATCGCCAAGGTGATCTGAGCGCTGCCTTGACCGTTCCTGAGTGAGCGGCTGACGTCAGAGACAGAGAGGCCCGCCATGTGCGGGCCTCTCTTCATTGATATGGCCCGATCAGCGGCGACCTTTGCTGCCTCCGAGCAGGGAGCCGAGCACGCCCCGTACCAGCTGGCGCCCCATCTCGTTCCCCAGGGTGCGGGCCACACTCTTGGCGGCCGTCTGCACCACCCCATCGTGCTGACCCCCCCGGGGGCCGGTGCGGCCAAACAGTATCTCGCCGATGGATCCAAAAAGGCCGCCGTCATCCTCGGCTTGCTCGGGGGCTTGACCGGACTGGGGAGCTGACTCAGGCGCGGCTTGAGTCTGCCCTTTCAACCGCTCGAAGGCTGACTCCCTGTCCTGGGTCTGTTCGTACTGACCAAACAGCAAGGAACCCTTGATGAGAGCCTGGCGTTCGGGGACCGTCAGCGGGCCTATTCGGCTGGCAGGGGGCGCTATCAGGGCGCGCTCCACCATTTGGGGGCTGCCCTTCTCATCCAGGGTCGAGACCAGCGCTTCACCGACGCCGAGTTCGGTGATGACACCAGTGGCGTCAAAGGCTGGATTGGCCCTGAGCGTATCGGCGGCGATACGTACTGCTTTCTGATCCTGCGGGGTGAAGGCCCGCAGCGCATGCTGTACCCGGTTGCCGAGTTGGCCCAATACGCTGGCCGGGATATCGGCCGGACTCTGGGTCACGAAGTAGACGCCCACCCCTTTGGAGCGAATAAGCCGTACCACCAGCTCTATTTTTTCCAGCAGCGCCTTGGGGGTATCGGTAAAGAGGAGATGTGCTTCGTCGAAGAAGAACACCAGCTTGGGTTTATCGGGATCGCCAATCTCGGGCAGCTGTTCGAACAGTTCGGAGAGCAGCCAGAGCAGGAAACAGGCGTAAAGGCGGCTCGACTGGGTCAACTTATCCGCCGCCAGGACGTTGATGTGACCACGGCCCTGCTCATCGGTCTGCAGCAGATCCTGGATATCGAGCATGGGTTCACCGAAGAAGTGATCGGCCCCGGCGCGCTCCAGACTGAGCAGATTGCGCAAGATAGCGCCGACAGACGCGCTCGATACATTGCCGTAACTGGTGGTGAGCCGTTTGGCATTTTCGCCGACGAACTGCACCATGGCCCGCAAGTCTTTCAGGTCTAGCAGCAACAACCCCTCGTCATCGGCCACCTTGAACACCAGCTCCAATACACCGCTCTGGGTCTCGTTGAGGCCAAGTAACCGCCCGAGCAGCAAGGGACCCATATCGGAGATGGTGGCGCGCACCGGATGGCCTTGCTCGCCATAGAGATCCCAGAACACCACGGGACTGGCGGCAAAGGTGGGGGCCGCAATGCCCATCTGGCCGAGTCGCTCCTCGAGCTTGGAGGAACGGGTACCCATAGCGCCGAGGCCACTGAGATCGCCCTTCACGTCAGCCAGAAAGACGGGGACCCCCTGATTGGAGAAGCCCTCCGCCAGCACTTGCAATGTCACTGTCTTGCCAGTCCCGGTTGCTCCCGTTATCAGGCCATGGCGATTGGCCTTGGCGGGTAGCAGTGAGAGAGGGTGTTTGCCGGCATAGGCGAGGATCAGGGGGTCAGCCATGGGAGCTCCTTGTGGCAGGTTCGAGTAGCAACCGATTGATTGCACTCAGTGTGGTGCCAAGATGGGCCTCTGACAAGGGACGGGCAGGGCGGAAGATAAGGGAGGGCGAAGGAGACGGCTATCGCGAGGGGGCGCGTGGGATCATGCCGGTTTTCGCCGGCTCAATGACGGCGAAACAGCCTGAGCAGGAGGGCGCAAAGCAGGCCTCCCAGGCTCGCGGTCAGCAGACCAAGCAACAGACTGCCGAGCAGGAAGGGGGGCAGCAGCGTGGCAGCCTCCTGTTCGAACCAGGCCAGCGACCACTCCAGATGGAAGGGGGCCGGGGTCAGCTGAAGCAGTGCGCAGCCGGTGCGGTAAGCCCACAGATACATGAAGGGCAGGGTAACGGGATTGTTGAACCAGACCGCCAGCAGTGCCAGGGGCAAGTTGAGGCTAAACAGCAGCGCCAATCCCACGGCGATCAAGCTGTGCATCGGCAGGGGGATCCAGGATGCGAACAGACCGGCCGCGCAGGCGCCGGACAGAGCACGGGTGCCCGACTGCCAGAGTTCAGGGGCGAACAGGCGTTCCCCAAACAGGGCAAACCACTTGTGCTGGCGCAGCTGCTCCGGGGTTATCCGGAACCGGCTACGCCAGTGGGAGTTCATGGTTTGTCCACCCCTGACTTGTCTGCGCTGCGATTGCGCCATTGACGCACTATGCTCAGCCGCCAGAGGCCGCGTACTACCACATAGCCTGTGATGGAACTGAGGATCGCCAGCACCAGGGAGCCGAGCAGCAGGGGCGGGGCTATGGTCTCGAAGACAGATGTCAGCCAGCTCCAGGTAAATTCAATCTCTATATGCTGGGAGGGCTGGCCCAGCAGATGGCAGCCAACCACGTAGGCGGCGTAGAACAGCGGCGGCATGGTGAGGGGATTGGTCAGCCAGACCAGGGCAACCGAGAGCGGCAGATTGACGCGAAAGAGGATGGCGCCACCGGCGGCCAACAGCATCTGGAAAGGGACGGGGATCCAGGCCATGAAGAGCCCGACCGCGAAGGCGCCAGCGGCGGAGCGACGGTTCAGATGCCAGAGGTTGGCATCGAGCAGCAGGTCACCGAAAAGACGTAAGTGCTTGTGTTCCTTGAGCGTTTTATGATCCGGCATCCAGCGTTTAATGAGATGTTTGGGCATAATGAAACCTTGCTAAATACTTGCTCCATGGATCTGCGTCTATTGTCGTTTGCCCTCGGGGCAAGCTCCTGTCTGCTTTGGCCATGGTTGCCTTCATTCCAATGGGGGGGATTATGGCTGTCCCTGCTGATCCCCTTCTGTTTTATACGCGCCTGGCGGCTGCTGTTTTTGGTACTGGGCATCCTCTGGATGCAGGTCAACATGCAGGCACGGCTCTCCTGGTTGGACACCCTGGGGGAGCAGGCGAGCCACATCATAACCGCACAGGTGCAAAGTGCAGAGCCTCAAGATGATAAATTTACGCGGCTGCGGCTCAAGCTCATCGAGCTGGATGGTCGCAGCTTACCCCTGCCTCCCTCGGTGCGCATCAATGCTTACCAAACTTTACCCGAGCTGACACCGGGCTCGACGTTGACACTGGTCGCCTCTCTCAAACCCGCCCACGGTTTGGCCAATGAGGCTGGCATGGATGGCCGCCGTCTGTTGCTGGGCAAGGGGATCAGCGCGACAGGCAACTTGCGTCGCCTCATCAGGGTTGACCGCGAGCCACCCGGTCTGCGGGCCCGCTGGCTGGCCAGCGCCGGGCAAGCCTGGCAAGGGTTGGCGCAGGCGCCTTTGCTCAGCGCGCTTACCTTTGGCGAACAAGCTGGCATCTCGGATAGGCAATGGGAGCTGTTTCGCGGCGCAGGCCTGACCCACATCATCGCCATCTCGGGTCAGCACATCGCCCTGGTGGCGGTGCTGGGTTTCTGGTTGGGACGGCTGTTTGGCTTGAAAGGGGCATTGGTCGGCACCCTGCTATTTGCTGCCACTTACAGCTGGTTGGCGGGTTTTGCAGTGGCGACCGAGCGGGCCCTCATCATGGTGCTGGTCTGGAGCATACTGCGAGTCTGGAAGCGGGATTGGCCCCCTTATCGGGTCTGGTTGCTGGCCTTCGTGGCCATCTTGTTGTGGGATCCCTTTGCGCTCTTTGCCGCGGGCTTCTGGCTCTCTTTCCTGGCGGTGGCGCTCTTGATGGGGGCGAGTTACCTCTATGGCAGGCCCAGCCTGCTGCGGCTGCAAGGCCTCTTGCTGCTCGGCCTGTTGCCACTGCAACTCGCGTTGTTCGAGGGCGTGGCACCCTTGGCGCTGTTCATCAACCTGCTGGCTCTGCCACTCTTTTGCCTCTTTATCATCCCGGTGGCGCTCATTGCCGTGCTGGTGAGTCTCTTCTCCCCGAGCCTCGCCCATGGTCTGTTCTGGCTGGCCGATGGGGCGCTCGGCTATATCATGGTCAGCCTGGAGTGGCTCAATGGACAGTGGGCACTCTGGTGGCCGGTACCGGGCTGGGCGCTGCCGCTCAGCATCTTGTTTTTGCTGGGCTGGATAGCCTGGACGCTGCCTGGCGGCCGCTGGTTGGGGTTGCCGCTGCTTGTGGCCGCCTTGCTCGCCGGCTGGCCAGCTGCGCCGAGCTGGCAGGTGCGCGTGCTGGATGTGGGGCAGGGGCTGGCGGTGCTGCTCAGCAGTCGTGGTCATCACATTCTATTTGATACCGGCGATCGCTTTCCTGGTGGTTACAACATGGCGGACGCGGCCATCTTGCCGATGTTGCATCGGTTATCGGTCGATGAGCTCGATATGTTGATATTGAGTCACAGAGACCGGGATCATGCGGGCAATCGGGAGGCCCTGCGCGCGGCGCTGCCGGTCAGGGCCGAGTACTCGTCTTACGCTTTCTCGGCCAGCACCCAGGCCTGTCGACGTGGTCAGCAGTGGCAGTGGCAAGGATTGGCCCTGCGCATGCTGTGGCCTGAGCGCAGTGGCGCCGGGCGCAACAACGATGGTTGCGTATTGCAGATAAGCGACGGGCAGGTGAGCGTACTGCTGAGCGCCGACATTGAGCGGGAGGCCGAGACCCGCCTGTTGGCACTGGAGGGGGAGGGAGTGCGCAGCACTGTGCTGGTCAGCCCGCATCACGGCAGCAAAACCTCCTCAACACCGGGTTTTGTGAGTGCGGTGGCGGCCACCGAGGTTGTGCATAGCGCCGGTTTCATGAACCGCTGGCACTTTCCTCGTCCTGAAATCGTGGCACGCTATCGCGCCCTGGTACCCGACTCACGGCAATGGATCAGTGGGGAGTCGGGGGCGATCTCGATCGAGGTGGGGCCAAATGGACTTGAGATCCGGGGTGAGCGAGATGCCGGGCCCTGGTATCGACGCAGCGGAGCTTGGTGGAAACCACAGCTTTGGCTAGAATAGCCCGTCATTTCCCATTTATAACGGCGATTCATGCAACAAGATAACTCTCAAGATACCTCTCAAGAGAGCTGGCCCGTGTTCAAGCGGCTGCTCGCCTATGTGCGCGATCGCAAGCTGGGCTTGGCGGGCGGCATCATTGGCATGCTGGGTTATGCGGCGGTCGATACTGCCTTTGTCTACTCCATCAAGCCGCTGATCGATCAGGGCATCAATGGCAACGACAAGACGGTGCTGACCTGGATGCCCTTCTTCGTACTGGGCATAGTCGCGCTGCGCGGCGTCGCGACCTTTCTCTCCACCTTCTGCATGGCCTGGGTCGGTAACCATGTGGTACTCAAGTTGCAGCAGCAGGTGTTCAACCACCTGATGGCCATGCCGATGAGCTTCTTCGACCAGCAAAATACCGGTGCCCTGCTCTCCAAGGTGACCTATGACGCCAGCCAGGTCTCTTCTGCGGCGAGCTCGACCCTGGTCTCCATCGTGCGGGAAGGGGCGACTGTCATCGGTCTGCTGGGCCTGATGTTCTGGCACTCCTGGCAGCTCTCCATCATCTTCCTGGTGGTCGGCCCCGTGGTCGGTGTCTTGATAAGCTTCATCAGCCGCCGTTTCCGCACCATCAGCCGCCAGATCCAGAAGGCGATGGGCAACATCACCACCTCGACCGAGCAAATGCTCAAGGGTCACAAGGAGGTGCTGATGTTTGGCGGTCAGGAGGTGGAGTCCAAGCGCTTCTTCCGGGTCAGCAACCACATGCGCCAGCAGAACATGAAGATGGTCGCGGCCAACGCCATCGGCACGCCCGTGGTGCAGATGGTGGCCTCCATCGCCCTGGCGGTCTTCCTCTATGCGGCGACCGTCGACGGGGTGCGCGAGACCCTGACCGCGGGTACCTTCACCGTGATGATCACCTCGATGATGATGCTGCTCAAGCCGCTGAAGAGCCTGACCGACATCAACAACCAGTTCCAGAAGGGCATCACCGCCTGCCAGAGCCTGTTTGGCCTGCTCGACAGCCAGCCTGAGCCCGATACCGGCACGCGTCCCCTGGACCGGGCCCGGGGCGAGATCGAGTTTCGCAATGTCACCTTTACCTACCCGACCAAACAGACCCCGGCGCTGCACAATGTCAGCTTCAAGGTCGAGGCGGGCAAGTCGGTGGCGCTGGTGGGCCGCTCCGGCTCTGGCAAGAGCACCATCGCCAGCTTGCTGACCCGTTTCTACGACATAGAGGAAGGGGAGATCCTGCTCGATGGGATCAACATTCAGGAGTACCGTTTGAGCGATCTGCGCAAGCAATACGCCCTGGTCTCCCAGCATGTGCACCTGTTCAACGACAGTGTCGCCAACAACATCGCCTATGCTGCCGGCGATCGTTACAGCCTCGAGCAGATCCGCCATGCCGCCGTGGTGGCCCACGCCGATGAGTTCGTCAGCAAGATGAGCGACGGTTACGATACCGTGGTGGGCGAGAATGGCGCCTCCTTGTCCGGCGGTCAGCGCCAGCGGATCGCCATCGCCCGCGCCCTGTTGCGCGATGCCCCGGTGCTGCTGCTCGATGAAGCGACGTCCGCACTGGATACCGAATCCGAGCGTCACATTCAGGCCGCCATCGACGAGCTGTGCAAGGCGCGCACCTCGCTGGTGATCGCCCATCGCCTCTCCACCATAGAGAAGGCGGACGAGATCCTGGTGATCGATGAGGGGCGCATCGTCGAACGCGGTAATCATGAGGCCCTGATGACCCACGGTGGCACCTATGCCCAGCTGCGCGCCATCCAGTTTGGCGACGTGCCTGTGGGACATAAAGGCTGATGCTGGATCGGCTCTGGTATGGGCAGAGTGGCTGGCGCTGGTTGCTGGCCCCCTTTGCCCTGCTGTTTGGTCTCATCAGCGGTCTGCGCCGCCTGGCTTTTCGGCGTGGCTGGCTGGAGGCTTATCGCGCCAGCCTGCCGGTGATCGTGGTGGGCAACCTCTCGGTCGGCGGCAATGGCAAGACGCCGGTGGTGATCTGGCTGGTGGAGCAACTGCAAGCAAGAGGCTGGCGACCCGGGGTGGTCAGTCGCGGTTATGGCGGCAAGGCCCCCCATTACCCATATCGGCTCGATGCTGGCAGTACGACCGCAGAGGCGGGGGACGAGCCGGTGCTCATTGCCCGCCGTTGTGGCTGCCCCGTGGTGGTGGCGCCCACACGGGCCGATGCGGTGCGACTGCTCGAGGCAAGTGGTGAGGTGGACATCATCATTACCGACGATGGTTTGCAACACTATGCCCTGGCGCGGGATATCGAGCTGGTGGTGGTGGATGGCATGCGCCGTTTCGGCAACCGCTGTCTGCTGCCCATGGGGCCGCTGCGTGAACCCCTTTCCAGGCTAAAACGGGTGCATGCCGTGCTCTGCAACGGTGGTGAACCCGAGCTGGGGGAGTACGGCATGCAGCTGGTGGCGGCCGCGCCGCGCCGGGTGCTGGACGACACTGCCCCGGATGTTCCCCTGGGCCCCGAGATCGATGCCCTGGCGGGCATCGGCCATCCCCCTCGTTTCTTTGCGACCCTGACCGAACTGGGTTATCAACTGCGCCAGGCTCAGGGTTACGCGGATCATCACCCCTTCGATCCCAGCGAGCTGCTCGCCCGTTTCGCCGATCGTCCCCTGTTTATGACCGAGAAAGATGCCGTCAAGTGCCGCGCCTTCGCGCAGCCCCATTGGTGGTATCTGCCGGTCAGTGCCGAGCTGCCTCAGGCATTGCTCGACACCCTGTTGAAATCCTTGAAGGAGTCTCGTTTTGGCACTGGACATTAAGCTGCTCGACATCATTGCCTGCCCGGTTTGCAAGGGCAAACTGCAATACCACAAGGAAGCGGATGAGCTCATCTGCCGCTTCGACAAACTGGCCTATCCCCTGGAAGAGGGCATCCCCGTGCTGCTGGAGAATCGTGCCCGCACCCTGACCAGCGATGAGCTGCCCTCATGAGCTTCGTGGTGGTCATCCCGGCCCGCTACGCCTCGACCCGCCTGCCGGGCAAACCCCTGGCGGACATCCATGGCCAGCCCATGGTCGCCCATGTGGTGGCCAAGGCGCGCCAGTCCGGGGCAGAGCGAGTCATCGTTGCCACTGATGATGAGCGAGTGCGCGCAGCCCTGTGCGAGAGCGGAGTCGAGGTGTGCATGACCTCGAAGGATCACCAGTCTGGCACCGAGCGCCTGGCCGAGGTGTGCCGTCACTACGGCTTTGCCGCCGATACCATAGTGGTCAATGTGCAGGGGGATGAACCGCTCATTCCCCCGGCGATCATCCGCCAGGTGGCCGACAACCTGGCGGGGGCCAGCGCGCCCATGGCAACCCTGTCGGTGCCGATCCTGGCGGCGGAGGAGCTGTTCAATCCCAATGCGGTCAAGGTCGTGACTGACAAGGATGGCTATGCCCTCTACTTCAGCCGCGCCCCCATTCCCTGGGATAGAGACGGTTTCGCTGCCAGCAAGGAGCAGGCCGGCCCCTGGTACCAGCGCCATATTGGCATCTATGCCTATCGCGCCGGCTTCATCGAGCGCTATGTGGGCTGGGCACCGAGTCAGCTCGAACAGGTGGAATCCCTCGAACAACTGCGGGTGCTCTGGTATGGCGAAAAGATCCATGTGGCTCAGGCGCTGGAAGCGCCGCCGGTGGGGGTCGATACCCAGGCCGATCTGGACAAGGTACGGGCCCTGCTGGCGGTATCCTGATGACGCTGCCCATGACCAATACGGCATCTTCGGATGCCGTTTTTTGTTGATGGCTTATATAATTATTTGATTAATAACGTTATTCATGTACTTCCTCAAACTTTTCCCCGCCATGATTTGCCAAATCGATCAGTTTGGTTATGATGCAAGACGCCGTGTTAACCCTAACTGGCACATAACAAGATAAGAAACGGGGTGTTTGGGTGATAAATGTATTCCTGGTCGATGATCATGAGTTGGTGCGTACAGGGATAAGACGCATTCTGGAAGACGTCCGTGGTATCAAGGTGGTGGGCGAGGTACAGAGTGGCGAGTTGGCGGTCACTTTCTGCCGTCAACATCACCCGGATGTGATCCTGATGGATATGAATATGCCGGGGATCGGCGGGCTGGAAGCGACCCGCAAGATCCTGAGATTGCGGCCCGATGTCCGCATCATAGTGCTGACCATTCATTCTGAAAATCCGTTCCCGACCAAGGTGATGCAGGCGGGTGCCGCCGGTTATCTCACCAAGGGTGCCGCGCCGGAAGAGATGATCCACGCCATTCGCCTGGTGCACTCTGGTCAGCGTTACATCTCCCCCGAGATAGCCCAGCAGATGGCCCTGAGCCAGTTTGCCTCCGCCGACGAGAACCCCTTCAAGTCTCTGTCCGAGCGCGAGCTGCAGATCATGATGATGATCACCAAGGGGCAGAAAGTGACCGATATTTCAGAGCAGCTCAACCTGAGCCCGAAAACGGTCAACAGCTACCGCTACCGGCTGTTCAGCAAACTCGATATCAATGGTGATGTAGAGCTGACTCACTTGGCTATTCGTTATGGCATGCTCGATGCCGATACCCTGTAACGATTGATGAGAGTGAAATATAAAGAGGCGGCTTGAGCCGCCTTTTGCGTTCTTGGGCGGCGACGAGGTAAGCTGCTGCCATCCAAGCCCTTTTGTGTTGCTGCCACGCCGAGTGCCTTATGACGACCAGCCCATCCTCTTCCTCCTCCTTCGACAGCAAAGCCTTCCTCAAGGTGGTCAGCCACCAGAGCGGCGTCTACCGCATGTATGACAGCGGCGGTACTGTCATCTATGTGGGTAAGGCGAAGGATCTGAAGAAGCGGCTCGCCTCCTATTTTCGCAGCAAGGTCGACAGCATCAAGACCCGTACCCTGGTACGTCAGATTAGCGATATTCAGGTGACGGTGACCCATACCGAGACCGAGGCACTGATCCTCGAGCACAACCTCATCAAGCAATATCAGCCGCGATACAACGTGCTGCTGCGCGATGACAAGTCTTACCCCTGGATAGTCATCACCGGCCACCGCCATCCGCGGATCGGCCTGCACCGGGGGGCCCGCAAGTTAAAGGGGGACTATTTCGGTCCTTACCCCTCAGGGGGCGCGGTGCGCGAGAGTCTGCACCTGATGCAGAAAATATTCCCGGTGCGTCAATGCGAGGATGCGGTCTATGCCAACCGCAGCCGCCCCTGCCTGCTCTATCAACTCAAGCGCTGTGCCGGTCCCTGCGTGGCCGGTCTGGTGAGCGAAGAGGAGTATGCCCAGCAGGTCGAGCTGGCCCGCTTGTTTCTGGCGGGCAAAAATCAGCAGGTCATAGGCTCGCTGGTGGGCAAGATGGAGTCTGCCAGCGGCGACTTGCGCTTCGAAGAGGCGGCCCGCTATCGGGATCAGATCCAGGCGCTGCGCAAGGTGACCGAGCAGCAGTCGGTGAGCGGCAACGTGCTCGATGAGATGGATGTGGTCGGGGTGGCCTTCGAGCAAGGCACCGCCTGTATTCATGTGCTCTTCATTCGCCAGGGCAAGGTGCTCGGCTCGCGCAGCTATTTCCCCAAGGTGCCCGCCGATACCGACCTCGATGAGGTGGTGCAATCCTTCCTGCTGCAGTTCTATCTGTCGGGGCAGGGGGGACGCCAGATCCCGAGCGAAGTGCTGCTCGATGTGGCCCTGGAGGATGAGGCACTCATCGCCGATACCCTGAGCCAGACCGCGGGTTACAAGGTGCGGGTACAGAGTCGCACCCGTGCCGAGCGCGCCCGTTTCATCAAGCTGGCGGCCATCAACGCCCAGAGTGCGCTGCGCTCGCGGCTCGCCCACCAGAGCACCATGGCGGCGCGTCTTGCCCAGCTCGAGGAGTTGCTCGAGCTCGATGGCCCCATCAATCGCATGGAGTGTTTCGATATTTCCCACACCATGGGGGAGCGCACCGTGGCGTCTTGCGTGGTGTTCAACCGGGAGGGGCCCTTCAGCGCCGAGTATCGTCGTTTCAACATAGAGGGGATCACCGGCGGCGATGACTATGCCGCCATGGAGCAGGTGCTGGAGCGCCGCTTTGGCAAGCAGCAGGAGCCGGACAAGGTGCCGGATGTGCTCTTTATCGATGGCGGTCTGGGGCAGTTGCGCCGCGCCGAGGAGATCCTGGCTCGCCAGCTGGATTATTTGGGGGGCAAGCACCCCCTGCTCATCGGCATCGCCAAGGGGGTAACCCGCAAGGCGGGGCTGGAGACCCTCATCATGGGGGAGAGCCATGAAGAGCTTCATCTGCCGGCAGACATGCCTGCCTTGCACCTTATTCAGCACATTCGCGACGAATCCCACCGTTTCGCCATCACGGGTCACAGGGCGCGTCGCGCCAAGGCGCGTACCACCAGTACCCTGGAAGAGATCCCGGGGGTGGGACCGAAACGGCGTCAGGCGCTGCTCAAATATCTGGGGGGTCTGCAGGAGGTGAAGAAGGCCAGTATCGATGATCTGGCCCGGGTCCCCGGCATCAGCACCGAACTGGCACAGGCCATTCATGAAGCGCTGCACGGCCATTGAGCATGGTGGCATGCATAAGGGCCGTGACGGGGAGGGGACCGAAATGCCATAATGACCCGGTATTTCAAGGTTATTGATGGATTAATAAACTAAGGCGGGTGTCAGCCCGGTTGTCATGGCAACCGGCTTGGGGCTACCATCTAGCGGCATACAAGAAGTGGCTGAAAATAATGACAAATATTCCTAATCTTTTGACGTTTTTCCGGATATTGCTGATCCCCGTCTTCGTCGTCCTGTTCTACCTGCCTTACCAGTGGTCCTATCTGGCGGCGGCAATCGTCTTCTTCCTGGCGGCCGCCACCGATTGGTTCGATGGCTACCTGGCCCGCAAGCTCAACCAGTCCACCGCCTTCGGTGCCTTCCTCGATCCCGTCGCCGACAAGATCATGGTGGCCGCCGCCCTGGTGGTCATCGTCGAGCACTACAACACCGTCTGGGTCACCATACCCGCCATGACCATGATAGGGCGCGAGATCATCATCTCGGCCCTGCGCGAATGGATGGCAGAGCTCGGCAAGCGCTCCGCGGTCGCGGTAAGCTGGATTGGCAAGTGGAAGACCATGATCCAGATGGCCTCGCTCACCGGCCTGATCTGGCAATACGACATCTGGATGGTGTGGTGCTCTTACCTGCTGCTCTATGTCGCGACAGTGCTCACCTTCTGGTCCATGTTCCAGTACCTGCGCGCGGCCTGGGGAGATCTGACCTACCACTCCCGTTTCTGATCGAAAACACACTGTCGTGTTCTGGGCCCGCGCCAGCGAGCGGGCCTGGAGCAAGAGTGATGGTTTAGTGCTTTGGGTCCAGGTAATGACAACAAGCATTGAAAAAAGACAAAAAGAGTAAAAAATGGTCGAACGATCAGAGTATTAAATATTTGGGGTTGACTGGTGAGCCAGCATCGCTAGAATGCGTCTCGTAGTCAGGCGTTACGCCAGACCCTGCGGGAATAGCTCAGTTGGTAGAGCACGACCTTGCCAAGGTCGGGGTCGCGAGTTCGAGTCTCGTTTCCCGCTCCAAATTTAGACAATCGAGAGCCAACTCTCTTTTTCATGGCGCGTTAGCAAAGCGGTTATGCAGCGGATTGCAAATCCGTTTAGTCCGGTTCGACTCCGGAACGTGCCTCCATATTGATAAGCTCGCATCATGAGCTTGATACCGATTGCGGTGCCCGAGTGGTGAAATCGGTAGACACAAGGGATTTAAAATCCCTCGCTTTCTGAGCGTGCCGGTTCGATTCCGGCCTCGGGCACCATTAAAAATCAAAGACTTACGAAGGCCACTAGCAATAGTGGCCTTTTTGTTTTTTCCTCAGTGTCCACATTTGATCCACACAGAATTATTCTGGCAGTTCTTCTAGCTTCACCTCGAGTTGCAGGCGGTGACCCTGGTCGCTGAGGTCATGAATCATCTGGGACAGGGCGCAGATCTGACATTTATATTGGTAGTGTCACATTCGCCGTTGAAAGGCATGCTTTCCAAGTCCAAGTCCAAGTCCAAGTCCAAGTCCAAGTCCAAGTCCAAGTCCAAGTCCAAGTCCAAGTCCAAGTCGTGGCGCCATCAATTAATGCAATGATCTAAGGTCCCCCGAGGGGGTGGCCTTAGTTTTTCTGCTTAGAGGGATGGACATCAGTTCATATTGTGTTGGCCTACAGCCGAGTCGAGCCGAGCAGAGCGTGGTTAGAGGTATCAGACAAGTGAGTGCCTTCTTGTGGCGTTAGATCGAGAAGAGAGGATGGCGAGATGGGTGAGAACCCAGGCGAGCGTAACCGCCCGCCTGGGGTTGGGATCAACCTTGGACGTTGACCACTATCCGGCCGCGTACCTTGCCAGCCAGGAAGGCATCACCCTGTGCAACGGCCTGGGAGAGAGGGATTTCCCGGGTGATGAGGTTGAGGCGCTCGATGTCGAGATCGTCGGCCAGCCTTGCCCAGGCCTGATGGCGCAGGGAGAGCGGGGCCATGACGCTGTCTATGCCGCAGAGGGTCACGCCACGCAGGATGAAGGGCATCACGGTAGAGGGGAAATCCATGCCCCCAGCCAGTCCACATGCCGTCACGACGCCGCCGTAACGGGTCGTCGCGCAGGCATTGGCCAGGGTGTGACTGCCCACGGTATCCACGACACCGGCCCAGCGCTCCTTGCCAAGGGGGCGGCCCGGCTCGGACAGTTCGCTGCGATCGATCACTTCTGCCGCGCCCAGTGACGTGAGGTAATCCGCTTCGGCGAGACGCCCGGTGGAGGCGACGACCCGATAGCCCAGTTTGGCCAACAGGGCAATGGCCACACTGCCGACGCCGCCATTGGCGCCAGTGACCAGAATGCTGCCATCACCGGGGGCCACGCCGTGTTTTTCCAGTGCCAGCACGCAGAGCATGGCGGTATACCCGGCCGTGCCAATGGCCATGGCTTCCCGGGCACTGAAGCGAGGGGGCAGGGCTACCAGCCAATCCCCCTTGACCCTGGCTTGTTCGGCCAGTCCACCGCAATGGGTTTCACCCACGCCCCAGCCATTGAGCACCACCTTGTCGCCAGCCTGCCAATCGGGGTGGCTGCTGTCCAGCACTGTGCCTGCGAAGTCGATCCCCGGGATCATCGGGAATTTACGCACCACAGGTGATGCCCCGGTCAGTGCCAGGCAATCTTTGTAATTGAGTGATGACCACTCGACGGCCACGGTGACATCCCCCTCGGGTAACGTCTCCTGGGCGATGGCCTGGTAGGTGGCGCGATAGCCCGCCTCATCTTTCTCAATCAGGATACCCTTGAACATGCTGTGCACTCCCTTAATTGGACTGGTTGCTTATTAATGATCGGTAAAAATCACTTCGCTATCTTCATGAAAAATTGGAGGAAAGAGGTCATTGGCTCGGTGGAGCCCGCCAACCTTGCCCGCAGCACGGCCCCTTCCCAGCCGATCCAGAACTGGTGGGCGAGGGCCGCGCAGTCGCTCTCCGGGGCCAGCTCTCCCGCGGTCACGGCGTCCTTGAGGGATTGCTCAAGCAGCGCCTCCCAGCCGCAGAGGATCTGCTCGAGCCGCAGACGCAGCGCAGGTTCGAGCTGAACGACCTCCTGACCCAGGTTGCCGATGAGGCAACCGCGTTTGAAATCAAACCGCTCCAGTCCCCGGCAGGCGCTATCGACAAAGGCATGGAGTCTGGCCAGGGGCGCTTGGTTGCTATCCCCTAGGTAGCGGGTCAGCTTGGCGCAGAAGTAGTGGTGATAGGCATCCATCACCGCCAGGGTGAACTCACTCTTGTTGGCAAAGTAGTGATAGAAGGAGCCCTTGGGGATCTGGGTGGACTTGAGCACCTCGTCAATGGAGGTGGCACTGATACCCCGCTCGGTCAGCAACGCCATACCACGGCGGATCAGCAGGTCACGGGTGTCTGCATAGGATTGCCCATGGAGGGCTGGGCGGCCACGGGGGCGGCGAGGAAGCGCGTCGTTTGTGTGCATAGGGGTTATTAGACGCCTCATCTAGAAATAGATCAATTCACAATGATGAACCCATGTCGAGCCTGGTTTCTCCCTCCACCCTGGGCAGTCATCTGAGGGGAGCAGGCGGCAGTCATCTCCCTGGTTGGCCTCTCTGTTGAAGAGAGCCAGCATCACCACACCAGGTTGAACCCAATAGCAAGGGCGCCCCAAGGCGCCCTTTTGATACTAGATGGCCGTGACCGGCCGCTTAGTTGCTCATCTTCTTGTAGATAAACAGCACCAGCAGGGCGCCGATCACGGCGATGATCAGGCTGGGGAGATTGAAGCCCGTCACTGTGCCCATGCCGAGCAGGGTGCTGACGTAGCCCCCGACCATGGCACCGACCACCCCCAGCACCACCGTCATGATAAAACCGCCGCCATCTTTGCCCGGCATGATCCACTTAGCCAGTATGCCCACGAGCAGACCCAGCACAATCCAGGAGAAGAATCCCATGACACTATCCTCATCAATGTTTGGAAGTCAGACTATAGGCCCAAATGTCACCCAGGCACAGGGCCCTCAGGAGGGCATGAGCCAGCAATCGTCGGACTCATGGGCCGTTAACAGCCTAGTTCATCAGCACTTTACTCGATAGGACGCAGTGGCCGTGCCTCAAGCTGCTGGCCACTGGGCTTGCACACCAGTATGGATCCCTGCTCGAACCAATCCCCCAGCACGATGCGGCGGGCGCTGCGTTTGCCGAGGCGAAAGTCGTGAATGGCGGGTCTGTGGGTGTGGCCGTGGATCAGCAACTGGCAGTCATGGGCTTTCATCAGATCTGCCACGGCCTGCTCGGTGACGTCCATGATGGTGTGGGGCTTGTGGCTGTTTTGCTGCTGGCTCTGGCCACGCAGCTTGCCCGCTATCTTGCGACGGCGCGCCAGGGGCAGGCGCAGGAACAGCCAGCGCAGCCAGCTTAACTGAGTGATGCGGCGAAACTTCTGGTAGTCGACATCGTCGGTACAGAGCCGATCCCCGTGGCTGAGCAGGGTGCGGGTGCCATAGAGATCGATGATGCAGGGATCGGGCAGCAGCATCATGCCAGCCTGTTTGGCAAAGCCCTTGCCGAGCAAAAAGTCGCGATTGCCGTGGATGAAATAGAGTGGCACACCGCGCTTGCTCAGGGCCAGGAAGGCATCGGCCACTTGTTGGTGGAGCGGGCAGGGATCATCGTCGCCAATCCAGAACTCGAACAGATCGCCGAGTACATAGAGGGCATCGGCCCCCGGCGCCTCCTGTTGCAGAAACTGGATCAAGGCCGCCGTCATGTCGGGGCGGGCGCTGCAAAGGTGAAGATCACTGATAAAGAGGGTGCTCATGGGGCCCTATTGGTGAAGGTCATGGCGAAACGCCAGGGTTAAGAGTTGAAAAACGGGAATGCGGGATCCGTTAACGCTGGGGCCAGTGTAACAAGCCAAGGTCGCTCCCTTCCAGCGTTAGCAGTGCCAGATAGGGATCGCCCGGCAGCGCCAGTAGCTGGCAGATGGCGGCTTCCCCCTTGAGACCCTGCGTCAATCGCAGGTGCAGCACTGCGCGGTAGAAGTCGATGCCAAAGTGCTCAAGCAGCGCCGCCATCAGGCCAAGATGACGCCAGCCGTGCAACGATTCGATGGGCCCGGGCGTGACATAGAGCTCGAGAGGCCAGCGTTGACCATCTTGTCCGGTCAGGTGTCGCTCCAGCAGCCAGATGCCGTTGCCCTGGCCATGCCAGCCCTGTGCGGCGAGGCCCATGGCAAGGCTCGCCGGATCGGGATGCTGGCAAATGATATCGAGATCGCTGCCGGGCCTGTCCAGACCGATGGCCAGGGTGCTGACCAGGGCCAGATCCTGACAAGTTGCCTGCAAGGCTGCCCAGAGGCCATGTTCGGTCAGCAGGGCATGGGCCGCGCGTTGGCGATCATTGCCCTGGGCCAGATAATCGACGCGGCGCCAGTCAGCGCCAGATTGGCCTCGCGCAGATGGAAAAACTGCGGCCGGGGCCGCAGTGTTATCAGTGCGCAGAAGGCAGCAATCAGTCAGCAAGGGTGACCTTGGTGATGACCACATCTTCTACCGGCACGTCCTGGTGCATGCGGCCGGAGTTGCCGGTCTTGACGCCCTTGATCTTGTTGACCACGTCCATGCCGGCGGTCACTTCACCGAATACGCAGTAGCCGAAGCCCTGGGTGGTGGCGGATTTGAAGTCGAGGAAGTCGTTGTTGCTGACGTTGATGAAGAACTGGGCGCTGGCGGAGTGCGGCTCGGAGGTACGGGCCATGGCGATGGTGCCGACTTTGTTGGACAGGCCGTTGGCCGCTTCGTTCTTGATGGAGGCGCGGGTCTCTTTCTCGTCAAAACCGGCGGCGTAGCCACCGCCCTGGATCATGAAACCGTCGATGACGCGGTGGAAGATGGTGTTGTCGTAGTGACCATCGCGGCAGTATTGCAGGAAGTTGGCCACAGTTTCCGGGGCTTTTTCCGCGTTCAGGGTCAGGGTGATGTCGCCGTGGTTGGTGTGCAGAGTAACCATGATATGTCCTTTATTCTGTCGGGTGAAAAGTGGGCATGTGACCGGGCCCGGAGGCAGTCACAGGCAAGCTTTCATCTAGGGGTAAAAATAGTGGCCGCAATTCTAGCCTATCCCGGTCCCCGGGCAAAGTCGCACGACCCTCTCAGGAGATCAACCCATGACGGGCGTCAGCAGATCGGCCAGGGTTCATGCTGGGGAGCGGCCTGGTCCCGTCCCCATCTTGGCTGCATCGATACCGGCATGGCCGCCAATTGGCGAAAAAGCAGCCAGCCTGGACCAAAAAGGCGGCGACTGGTGGCCCCGGCTCGTTTTCTAAAGGGGATGCGGTTAGAATGGCAGGCCATTTCACTCACAGGCAGTGGTTCTCATCGATGCTGAAGATATACAACACACTCACTCGTCAAAAAGAAGAATTCAAACCCATCCACACCGGCAAGGTGGGCATGTATGTGTGTGGTGTCACCATCTATGATCACTGTCACATCGGCCATGGCCGCACCTTCGTCTCCTTCGACGTGGTGGCCCGCTACCTGCGTTACTGCGGCTATGAACTCAACTACGTGCGCAACGTCACCGACGTGGATGACAAGATCATCAAGCGCGCCGCCGAGACCCAGGTCACCTGTGACGATCTCACCGAGCGCCTGATTGGCGACATGCATGCCGATTTCGACGCCCTCGGCATGGTGCGCCCGGACATCGAGCCGCGCGCCACCCAGCACATCCCCGAAATCATCGACATGGTCGAAGCACTGATCGCCCGGGATCACGCCTACGTGGCGGACAACGGCGACGTCATGTTCATCGTCGAGTCCTATGCCGACTACGGTAAGCTCTCGGGCCAGGATCTGGAGCAGCTGCAGGCCGGCGCCCGGGTCGATGTGGTCGAAGCCAAGCGCAACCCCCTGGACTTCGTGCTGTGGAAGATGTCCAAGCCCGGCGAGCCGACCTGGGAGAGCCCCTGGGGCCCGGGTCGTCCCGGCTGGCACATCGAGTGCTCCGCCATGAACTCCAAACACCTTGGCAACCATTTCGACATCCATGGTGGCGGCTCTGACTTGCAGTTCCCCCACCACGAGAACGAGATCGCCCAGTCCTGCTGCGCCCACGAAGGGGAGTACGTCAACACCTGGATGCACAGCGGCATGGTGATGGTGGACAAAGAGAAGATGTCCAAGTCCCTCGGCAACTTCTTCACCATCCGCGACGTCCTGACCCATTTTGATGCCGAAACCGTGCGCTACTTCCTGATGTCCGGCCACTACCGCAGCCAGCTCAACTACTCGGAAGACAACTTGAAGCAGGCCCGGGCCGCCCTGGAGCGGATGTACACAGCCCTGCGCGACCTGCCTGCGGCCGCTGCCGCCGGTGGTGACGAGCAGGTGGCCCGCTTCAAAGATGCCATGGATGACGACTTCAACACCCCGGAAGCTTACTCCGCCCTGTTCGACCTGGTGCGCGAGATCAACCGCCAGAAGGCCGAAGACATCAATGTCGCCGCATGCCTCGGTGCCCGCCTGCGGGAACTCGGCGCCGTGCTCGGCATTCTGCAGCAAGACCCGGACGCTTTCTTGAAGGGTGGCGAAGCGGACGACGAAGTGGCCGAGATCGAGCAACTGATCGCCCAGCGCAACCAGGCCCGCGCCGACAAGAATTGGGCCGCCGCCGACGCCGCCCGCAACCGTCTCACCGAGATGGGCATAGTGCTGGAAGACAGCGCCGGCAAGACCAGCTGGCGCCGTGCCTAAGGCTGGTGGCCCTGTTGGTGCCAACAGGTTGACCCAATAAAAAACCGCAGCCCGAGGGCTGCGGTTTTTGTTTTGGTTTTTAGATAAACTGGATTGCTACATTTAAAGAAAAATAGAAATGCTTCACTTTTAGTTGCATGTAAAGCATAACTAAATTCTCAATAACTTGGGGTTATGCTAAGTTTTTAAAAACAGGCGTAGATAGTGAAGTGTTTAATTTATAGTCAGCATACTTAGAAAGCCATCTCATTTTTTCTTGCACTGAGGATGATTTTTTTAAACCTTCAGATATTATCTTTTCGATGGATTTTATCAGGACGTCTCGAGTTACGATTGAATCACTATATAAATAATCTACAAAACAAAGACCATCATCTTCTCGCTTAGCTTTGAACGTTGGGTTGGACATTACTTCTGGAGATAGCTGAATAAGATCGTCAGATATAATTACTCTAGGCTGCTTTGCAAGGTTGCTCTCCATATAATAAGCATCGATCAATGCTTTGCTGAACAAAAAGTTATTGCTTATGAAATGCTTTCCAAATGTGATACCACCTCTACATAAGAAACCATTCACAAGTAGATTTCTTTGCCAGTTTGAAATTGCATCAATGAATAACGGCAATCGTTCAATTACAAAAGGAGAGCTTAATACAATTGAATCAGAAAACTGTATCAATTCATACTTCATCCCCCCCCCTAATACTTGCTCTGCTTGACAATGAACATCAAAGAGGCGAGATAGGTATTGCTGCCCTGATGGTGATTCACTATCACGCTTCACCATATCGGAAAATCCAAGTATATCAATAAATGCTACGAAATATGTGTCCAGCTCTATATTTGGCATGGTTAAATTGCAACCTCTAGTCGTTCAGCTAGTTGCTTGAAGCAACGCCTATAATTATCCATTCTTGCAGTTGCATCATCCCAAGTCGCACCATTCCATTCTGCCCCAGAATCAGTTATTAATGCTGTGTCAGCTTTGGTAATTGAAAAAACTGGCTTGCCGACCTCTTGCATCAGCGGAGCAAGTGAACCAAAATCTGGTATTTGTGCGGCAATATATGTTTCACGAGTTACTGGGCAAAGTGGTCGTTCTTCAGTCGAGGATTTTGTTAAAATAGGGAGAAGGCATTCATTGATTTGCTCTGGAATTCGTTTCATCCAAACATCGAAGCCTTTTTTGGGTTTTCCCTTATACATTTTAAAGAACTGAGATATTGCACCAAGAAACTGAGGCTTGCCATGTTTAACGGGAAGAGCATAGCTAGAATATGTATTGTAAATTTGAGCATGCTCTTCCAACCATCTATTTAAGATTGAAGATAGCGTTTTTATAGCTTGGACATTAAATCGATCGGGTGCAATAGGTACAAAAAAAGCGTCACATGATAAGAAGAATGCACGTGTAAGGGCACCAGCACTTGGGCCTAGGTCTATAAAGATGTAATCATATTTATTTTTTTCACCCAATCTTGTGAGCATATCACCAATCGCAACATAAGTTCTCATCAAATTAGTACGACTTGCAAATCGTTGACTGTGGGCTTCAGAAAGCTCATCTTCTATCGAAGTCAAATCGACACTTCCCCGTACCAGCTCTAAATTATCTATTAGAGGTACAGGTATTATTTGATCTATATCTACTTCGGGTACTGAGCCTTCTATTCTTGGTATCAACGCGTCAAGAATACTTGTTCCTGGAAGTTCGTCAATAACATCTGAATCAGCTGCTTTATCATCTAGTTCAGATATTATTCGGCTGAGACAAAGCTCGGTTAAATTACACTGTGGATCTGCATCTATCAAAAGAACCTTTTTACCATTTAGAGCTAAATAATAAGATAGATTAAATGTGGTTGTGGTTTTTGAAACACCACCTTTATGGTTGTACAAGCTTATGACTTTCATGTCTTTATCCCTTCTGGTTAATTGTAATACTGTAAGCAATAATTAAATGTTTCTTTCATTGTAACTGGTATGGTTTGCATATTTATTTGGTAAGGTGAATTAGATGGCTTTGACATGCCACTCTAGTGTGGGATATAAATTGATTGGAGATATTTTTTACTTTAATTTATCAACGACTACTACCCTTAGCCTATAGTGATTAAAAATAGCTTGATTTTTATCATAAGTGAGACACTACAGAATAGTAGCTATTCTGGCGGCTGGACTATAGGGTTGGAAATAACCAAAAGTATAATTTTTACAACTTTGCTATCACTCTACTATTTATTATTCTCTGCGAAAGTATTTCTGATGCAATCAGTAAAGGCTACAGACGTTGTCACATTGAGATATCAACTCGGGCTATGGGTTGGGTGTTGCCCCCTGTTGTTCGCCGAGGTAAGCCCGTTTGTCCAGGCCGCGAGGCAGGATGCCGAGCGAGCGCCGCTGGGCCAGGGATGGCCCATCGGCGCGTGCCGTGGGACAAACGGGTGAACCGAGGGAACCCGACGCAGGAGGGCGAACAAGCGGGGGTGGCCTTTCTTTTGGTGACTTTTCTTTGGCCACGCAAAGAAAAGTCACTCGCCTCAGCCCGAAGGGCGGGCGAAACGCCGTCGAGGATGGAATCCTCGTGTCCTGCATGGCGAAGCCATGCCCAAAGCTGTTGGCGACCCCTCACCCTAACCCTCTCCCGCAAGGGGAGAGGGGATCAATCCGAAACCCCGTCGAGGGCAGCGCCCTCGTGTCCTGCATGGCGAAGCCATGCCCAAAGCTGTTGGCGACCCCTCACCCTAACCCTCTCCCGCAAGGGGAGAGGGAATTGTTACCGTGGACGATTACGCTTCGCTAATCGACCCTACTGGTTCCGAGGCTGGTGGGAGGCACCTGTCGAGGACAGCGTCCTCGTGTCCTGTATGGCGCAGCCATGCCGATACCGTATCACCGCATAAAGACGTTACCCTGGTGCAATGCGCTGCGCTTATTGCACCCTACGTGCATATTGCCCCCAACGTCTCGCCCGAAGGGGAGGGGAACTCTCCTGTTGCTTGGTGCCTTATCCCCCTGGATGCTAGGATGCCCAACGTCCATCCAGTGCGAGCGTAATCAGCCATGACAAAGCAGTCAGTCAGCAACAACTTCATCATGCAGGCAGTGCGCAGGCTAGGGGCGAAAGTGACCACCCTCTTTGCGGGGCTCTGTGAGTTCCAGCAGCGCATCTGGGTGGTGAGCATCATCAAGGATGCCTACACAGACACCTTTATCGTCAATGAAGACAGCTTCGAGGAGCCGATGCAGTGGATGCTCCGCAAGGGCTACAGCGCCGACTTGCTGCAACGGGTCAATGAGATGCGGCGCTCCCAGGTGATCCAGCTTGAACTCGGGGATGTCAGCCATCGCCTGATGCGGGTCAAATAGCCCCGCTGGATTAGCGCTGTCGCCAACCCGCCCCCAGATGCCATGGGCGGACAAGCTCCCGTGACGTCACCCTTGCCCCATCGGCCCCCGCGATGGTGGCCTATGCCACTGCTTATTTTTCTTTGGTTCTCTCCGCCTTCAGGGCCCCGGCATAGATGCAAAACGCCGAGTTGTAGTCGTTATAGGCAATGGCGTAATTGAAATCGCAAAAGTAGGCCGGGTGCTTGGTCGCAATGGCATCCCCTGCCTTGCACTGGGTCTGCATGTTCTCCACGAGCCCGTCATTGTTTCCCCCCAGGCAGGCCTTGCCCGTGGTCTTGTCGTCGCCGCAGGCCGTCAGCAGGGTACAGAGGGCGATGCCCATCAAGGGTTTGATTAGGTAGTGCATGTTGATCCCGACCAAATGAAAAATCCTGACTGTGATGAGGGTGCCATGGGCTGCTGACGTTTCACCATGCATCGGTGCCATGCGCGTCGCTTGTTGGCGCCCTGCGGGAGCCGCATGCGTTAGACACGCTACCGCCCCTGGCTGTCGCTGCCACAGTGCGCTGACCCTGGATAAAAGAGGGCCAACAGGCACCCATGGCCATATTACGGATCCCGCCAGGCAGGAGTCACGGCATTGCGACGATCCCGGTCGGATATATCTGGTTTTCTTGCGCTGCTTCAAACTTCGGGCCATCCAGGTCCCTTTTTATCTCGCAATCCGGGGTGGCCAGAGGGGGAAGTCGTTGGCTGAACGGCCCCGTGACGGATGTTAATGCGCCATGGATGAGGGGGCGGGCAGGGGCGGGTTGAAGGCGTGTCTTGCGGTGCAAGGCGAGGGGCCTTGGGCGTTCACGTCAGGGGCAATTCTGGTCGGCGATATGCGGTTCTGTGAGCCGCGGCCTCTGGTGAGGCCGCGCTGAAGAAGGGATCAGGGGGCGGGGAAGTACTTGCGCTGGATCTGCTGAAATGCGCTGCTGGCCAGCACCTGGGTCAGGCCCTGTTGGAAGCTCTTGACCACCGCATCATCGACCCCCTGGCTAAAGGCGTAGCAGAACTGCTCCGAGCTCAGCACCCAGCGCACCTGATAGCGGGTCGGATCCGCGCCCGGGCTGCTTAGCAGACTCATGACGGTGGTCTTATTGGTCGAAACCAGATCGACCCGGCCCGAGTCGAGCATCTTGATGGCCTGACCCAGGCGGTTGGCACTTATCACCTTCTGTTCGTCAAAGCCGTTGTTGAGCAGCAACTGCTCCCCGACGTCGGCCCGCACCGCCCCTATGTTGTACTGCTGGGCATCTTCGAGTTTGTTGATGGTGATCGCGCGCCGGGTCAGACCCAGCAACACTATCTCGGCGTAGCCGATGGAACAGGCCCATTTGAACAGCGGATCCCGCGCCTCGGTGCGGGCGGTGGAGAAGAGCACCACATTGGGTTTCTGGGTCAGCAGGTAGTAACCCCGGGCCCAGGGCATGATGGCGATAGGCTGGGGCGGCGTTGCTGTCTGTTGCCAGACCCGTTGCAGCAGCTCGACCGCGAGGCCCGCGGGCTGGCCCGTCTCATCGAGGTAGTTGTAGGGGCGATACTCTTCGCTCAAGTAATGGAGGCTCGCCAGCGGCGTGGTGGCCCAGGCCGGTGCGGCGAGCATGAAGATGATCAACGGCAGACTGAATGGGGTGGTCCATGCTCTCATGCGGCCTTCTCCTGTGCGCCTGGGGCAACCTTGAGTGTCGCCAAGTCACAGGATTTCGCCAGCCATGGCCCCTCGACCTAGGGAGGGCCATGGGGCTCACCAGCGGCCGCGGGTCTCTCCCAGCGGGCGCAACTGCTCATCGCGCAAACCTAGCAACAGGCTGCTGCCATCGGGCTGCAGGCGAAACTCGCCATAGGCCGCCCCGGTCAGCGTCTCCCCTTGCCCCTCCTCGAAGAAGTAGGCGTCCGGCCCGACCTTGACCATGCCTTCCCGGCGAACGAGGTTGAGCAGCCGCTCGTCCGGCGCCAGTTTCCCGGTATCCCCGTGGGGCTGCCAGTGGGCCACGCCTTGGTTGTCTAGCCGGATCACCAGCTGGCTGCTGCCCGCCGGTTGCCGTGGGTGAGCCTGGGCCCATTGGCGGGCTATCTCGTAGTTGAGCCGCATATAGTCCCCCTGCATCAGGGAGCGGGGATCCACCGGGGCCAGACGCAGCAACACGGGTTCGCCGCTGTCGATGGCGTGCTCGAAACGCCACACCTGGGCGTTGACACCCAGCAAGATGGCGAGGCCACAGAGCAAACTGGCAAGGGTTCTCATGAGTGTCTCCCAAGGCGCAGCAACAGGGCGCGCATCAACAAGAGGGCGGTGCCAGAGCCGAGCAGCAGCCAGGACTTGGTCATCAGCGGCAGGGCCAGATCGTAGTAATAGAGCGAGCCGAAACCGAGCAGCAGCAGAGCGGCCAGGGTCATCATGCCCAGACTCCCGGCGTAGAAGCCGAGCAGCAGCACCAGGGCGCCCGCCCCCATGCCGGGGATCAGCGCCGCCAGCAACACCAGGGGCAGGGCAAACAGCCCCTGGCGGCGAGGCAGCTTCAGATGGTGAAGCAGGGCGAGCAGCAAGGCCGCGCACAGCAGCGGGTTGAGCCAATGGGGCAGCCGCGACCGTCCCAGCTCCTCGAGCACGCTGGTTTCGTCAAACAACGGCTGATGCAGGCGCCCAAGCAGGATCAAGGAGAGGGCCAGGCCAAAGGCCATGGCTTCGAACCGCTCGTGTTGATGAGGACGGCGCTGTGCCCAGAGCCAGCAGGCGCAAAGCAGCGCCATCACCAGTGGCAGGGCCAGGATCTGCAAACCGAGGCAGGCGAGCGCCAGGGTCAGCAGCAGGGCGGCGGCCAGGGTGTGAAACAGCCGGATCAGCCAGTGTTCAAAGCAGAAGGCGATGGCGAACGCCAGTGCCGAGAGCCCGGCCCAGGCGCCAAAGGCGTGCACGTCCATCCTATCTATCAGGCCATAGAGCAGCCAGGCATCCGCCGCCAGGGTCAGGGCCAGCACGAACTGATCCCAGAGATCGCCGCTGCGGGCACTGCGATTGAGCAGCAGGGCCATGGCGAGCAGGGTCGCGCCAAGGGCCAGGGCATGATCCGGGCTGTCTATCAGATCGCCAACGCTCAAAAAGAGGAAAAACAGCAAGAAGAGGGCGGCGAGCCAGCCGACCACCCCCAGCATGAAGCGGTTGGCCCAGTGGGGCTCGTTATCCCGGGGTTCATCTCCCTCGACCAGCTTGGCCGAGCGCAGGATCTGCCAGAGTTCAGGCTGTGAGGACATAGGGGCTCCGGCAAGGCAGGGAAACTGAACGGGCCGAGGCCCTCTGGTTACTGATTGGCAGCATGGCGACTCCTCTGTTGTTGCAGCCAGCGGCTGGCGGCCACCGACAGGCCAATGGCGACGAGGCTGAGCAGCAAGAAGCCATTCACATCCGGCTCCATCCATTTGCCGAGCGCCGCCAGCAAGACGACGATGACGCTGAGGCAACCCATGGCGAGCCCGGTGATGAAGCTGTGATGCCAGCAGGCATAGGCGGCGCCGAGCCAGAGCAGCCAGAGCGGCCAAATCCAGGAAGAGGCGGCATCAAACAGGGCGAGCAGGGCGAGCAGGGTGACCCCAAGCCCGGCCATCAGCGCGGGCAGGTAAGCGGGCATCACCTTGTAGCGGGCAGGCAAACTCCAGAGCCCTCCCCAGAGCAGGGCATTGAGCAGGGTGAGGCACCAGGCCAGCCCCTCCTCATCGAAGGAGAAGAACAGCGTGAACAGGCCGAGCCGCCAGTAGAGCACCAGGGCGAGCTGGGCCAGCAACCAGCTCAAGGTCCAGAGCAGAGGACTCTTGCCGAGCAGGGCCCAGGGCAGCAGCAGCATGGCCCAGAGCGCAAACAGCTGCCAGGGATCGGCCCCGGTCTGATAGGTCTGGCCCACCAGGGCGAGCAGGGCGCCGAGATTGAGGGCGCACAAGCAGAGCAGCCCCTGACGGGCGCCGTCACTGAGCCGGACGCGCCACAGTACCAGCAGCATGGCGAGCAGGGGCAGCTCGACCAGGCCCAGGCGCGGCAGTCGCCCCAGTGCCTGCCAGTTGAAGGCGACAAAGAAGATGAGACCGGCGCCAAGGCAGAGGCAACCGAGCAGCAGCAAGAGGCGATCGAACAGCACCTGCCAGCGTGCGGGAGCGGGGGGCAAATCGGCCAGACGAAGGGCCTCGGGCAGCTGTGCTGGGGCGAGGTGGCCTCGCTTGACCCAGTCGAGCAGGGGACGGCGGGAGTGATGCTGCATGGAATGGCTCCGAATAACGTGCCCCATTATGGCATAGGGCTGGGGCGCCAACACCATGGCCGAGTCCCGGGAAGGGCTGCCGATGGCTGACCTCGGCGCAGAGAGAGGCAAGACACAGACGAGGGTGGGCAAGAGGGGATCAGGGTTGAACGAGATAGCGTGGCGGGATGTGCCGAGATGGTGCCTGGCAGGGGAGGCGTTAAAGACACAGGCCCCATCATTGGATGGGGCCTGTGTCTTCTTATATCAGGGCTATCTTAGTGGCGCTGGCTATCAGGCGGTGACGATCAGGGTGCTGATCCCCAGGGTGATAAACAGGATGGCGCAGCCAATCCGGATGCTTTTGAGGGGCAACTTGTCGGCGCCGAGCTTGCCGAGCAGCACCACGGGCACGTTCGCCAGCATCATGCCGATGGTGGTGCCAGCAATGACCTGAGTGAGCGAGTCATACTTGGCGGCCAGCAGCACGGTGGCAATCTGGGTCTTGTCGCCAATTTCGGCGATAAAGAACAGCACGAAGGTGGCGAGGAAGGGGCCGTACTTGTCGAGCTTGCTATCTTCATCGTCCATCTTGTCCGGCACCAAAATCCAGACCGCCATGGCGATAAAGGCTCCCGCCACCAGATAGGTCATCAGTTTGGGATCGAGCCAGCGACTGATCAGCTCGCCAATCCAAGCCGCGCCCGCATGGTTGAGCAGGGTAGCGGCAAACATGCCGGCGATGATGGGCCAGGGCTTGCGAAAGCGACAGATCAGCAGGAGTGCGAGCAACTGGGTCTTGTCGCCTATTTCGGCGACGGCCACGCTCAGGGTGGAGGTTAACAGGGCTTCCATAAAGATACCGGGGGACGGAATTGTTATAAACCAGAGACAAGCCTGCGCCATCCGTCCCCGGTATTGGCACTGGCCCGTCAAAGGTCTTGTCAAATCCGGCATTGCTCGTTGCGGATCACGCTGACCATGGTGAGTTTGCACCAAGTATGTTGATCAACGTCTGCGGGCCTTTTAGCCCGTCAGCGACTACTCCCCCTCGATGGGAGCGGGCATTCTAGGAAAGATGCCCGGTAATTACAAGAGGTTGGCCAAGGTGAGAGCCTGATGAGGGTGACCGGCTGGTAAATCGCACATCCGGCGCTCTGCTATCGGGAAACCCGTCAGCCTCGACCTTAGCCGCCGACCTGCTTGACGGTGAAGCCCGCCTTCTCCAGCTCGCTGCGGATGAGATCGCGCTTGTCGCCCTGGATCTCGATGATCCCCTCCTTCAAGCCGCCGCCGGTACCGCACTTTTTCTTGAGCAGGGTGGCGATGGCTTTTTGCTGCGCATCAGGCACCCCATGAATGGTGATGACGCCGGCGCCCTTGCGCCCCTTGGTCTCGCGGCGAATACGCACCACCCCATCGGTGGGGAAGGGGGAGGCTGGGCTGGCCTGGGTGCTGGGGGTAATGGCACCGCCATCTGTGCTGAAAACCAGACGGCTGTTGTTGTCCTGATGCATGGTGAACTCTGCAACTAGCTAAGCGAAGTTTGATTTTACGCAAATTGTTGCGCAGGTCACAGCTTATAATGGCCACAGAAAAGAGAATTGTTCTTGTTTAGACTCGTCACAGTTTCCACCTAGGGGTTGGCCATGGTTCTCACGCAGTTATCACCGGGGCAGAGCGCTCGTATCACAGATTTGAATGCACTGGATCGCAGCCTGCGCCGCAAGCTGATGGTGATGGGGCTCTTGCCGCAATCGGAGGTCACCCTGCTGCGCTGTGCGCCCCTGGGGGATCCGCTCCAGATCCAGTGCCAGGGCATCTGCCTCTCAGTGCAAAAAAACCTGGCCAACCAGATAGAGGTGGAGTGCCTATGAGCATCAATCTGGTCACGGTCGGCAATCCCAACAGCGGCAAGACCTCACTGTTCAATGCCCTCACCGGGGCCCGCCAGCAGGTGGGTAACTGGAGCGGGGTCACGGTCGACAAGAAGATGGGCAGCTTCAGCGTCGGGGAGCTGGATTATCGGCTGACCGACTTGCCCGGCATCTATAGCCTGGCGGCGCAGGATGCCAGCCTGGATGAGCAGATAGCCAGCGGCTTCGTACAGGGCCAACGCCCTGATCTGCTGCTCAACGTCATCGATGCCGCCAGCCTGGAGCGCTCCCTCTACCTGACCTTGCAACTGCGTGAGCTGGGTCTGCCCATGCTGGTGGTGCTCAACAAGATGGATCTGCTGGAGAAGCGACGCATCACCGTTGACGAACAACTGCTCAGTGCCCGGCTCGGCTGCCCCGTGGTGTCGCTCTCGGCCCACAACCCGGCTCAGGTGCGCGCCCTCAAGGCCAGGCTCCATGAGTTCATCGGCTCGCCCCAGGCGGCGCTGCAGCTCGATTACGGCCAGCCTCTGGAGGCAGACATCAGCGAACTGGAGAGCCTGCTTGCCCCCCATCCGCTGGCGAGTCGTGGCCGCGCCCTGCGCCTGCTCGAAGAAGATCCCGTGATGGCGCAGACCCTGCTGCCCGGTCAGCAAACGGCGGCCGCCAATCTGGTGCGCCGTGCCCAGGGTCAGCAGGATATCGACCTGCAACTGGCGGACGTGCGCTACGGCCACATCCACCAATGGTGCCAGCAGGCCTGCCAGCAGCGGGGCAAGCTCAACGCCGCCCAGAGTGAGTGGCTCGACAGGGTGCTGCTCAATCGCTGGGTCGGCATCCCCTTCTTCCTGCTGGTGATGTATCTGATGTTCATGTTCGCCATCAAGGTGGGCAGTGCCTTCATCGACTTCTTCGACATCCTGGGGGGCGCCCTGTTCGTCGATGGGGTCCACCATCTGCTGGGGCTTGCCCATGCTCCCGAGTGGCTGGGGGCCATATTGGCGGATGGCTTTGGCGCCGGTCTGCAGACGGTGGCGACCTTCATCCCCGTCATCGGTTGCCTCTATCTGTTTCTTGCGGTGCTGGAGAGCTCGGGCTATCTGGCCCGGGCCGCCTTCGTGGTCGATGCCCTGATGCGTCGCCTCGGCCTGCCCGGCAAGGCGTTCGTCCCCATGCTGATGGGCTTTGGTTGCACCGTGCCCGCCGTGATGGCGACCCGCACCCTCAACTCCGAGCGTGAACGGCTGATGACTTCGGCCATGGCCCCCTTCATGTCCTGCGGCGCCCGCCTGCCGGTCTATGCCCTGTTCGCGGTGGCCTTTTTCCCGGCATCTGGCCAGAACCTGGTGTTCGGCCTCTATCTCGTCGGTATTGTGGTGGCGGTGCTCACCGGCCTGCTGCTGCGCAGCACCCTCTTGCCCGGCAAGAGTGACTCCATGCTGATGGAGATGCCCGATTACGAGCTGCCCCGGCCCATCAACGTGGGGATCAAGACCTGGCAGAAGCTGAAATCTTTCGTGTTCGGTGCCGGTAAAACCATAGTGCTGGTGGTGGCGGTGCTGAGCGTGCTCAACTCCCTGGGCACGGATGGCAGCTTCGGCCATCAGGATCAGGAGAGTTCGGTGCTGAGCAAGCTGAGCCAGGGGGTGACACCGCTGCTGCACCCCATCGGCATTCGTGAGGATAACTGGCAGGCGACGGTCGGCATCGTCACCGGTATCTTCGCCAAGGAGGCCGTGGTCGGCACCCTCAACAGCCTCTATGGGGGAGGCGAGCAGGCCGCCGATGCCGAGTACGATCTGTGGCAGAGTGTGCAAGATGCCCTGGCCAGCATCCCCGCCAATCTGGCGGCCATCAACCCGGCCGACCCCCTCGGGATAGATATCGGCGAGGTCGGGGATGCCAGGGTTGCGGCGGCGGAGCAAGAGGTGAGTCTCTCCACCTACGGCAACATGCAGGCTCACTTCGACGGGGCGGCGGGTGCCTTTGCCTACCTGCTGTTCATCCTGCTCTACATGCCATGCGCCGCCGCCATGGGCGCCCTGGTGCGTGAAACCGGTCGTCCCTGGGCTATCTACACCGCGCTCTGGTGCAACTACATGGCCTTCATGGGCGCCACGCTCTTCTATCAGGGGGCCAGCTTTGCACGCCATCCCGAGCAGAGCCTAGCCTGGATAGGTTTCTATCTCGGCTCCCTGCTGCTGCTCTGGTGGCTGGGACGCATGCGCGGTGACATAGTGACGCGCCGGGTGGTGGCGCTGTGATACTGCATGAATTAGGAGACTATCTGGCCCGGGAGCACAGGGTCAGTCGCCGGGATCTGGCCCGTCACTTCCACACCTCGGAAGATGCCGTCGAGGCCATGCTCGGGGTCTGGATGCGCAAGGGGCGCGTCATCAAACAGGAGAGCCAGCTGTGTGGCGGCCGTTGCTGCGGCAAACAGCAGCTGGTGATATTCGAATGGTGCGAGCCGGGCCGTATCGGCCTGGTGCAACGCGGCTAGGCGGTATCGCCGTCCCGGATGCCAACGAAAGAACCCGCCAGCGGCGGGTTCTTGGTCTCTGCTCTGCCAGGGCAGCCGGTGGCGCTCAGGTCCAGTCCAGCTCGTCCTTGTCATCTTTGCCTGGTTCCAGGCTCCAACCGCTGGCGTCGCTGCTATTGGCAATCTGCCCCTTGTCACGCCACAGCTTGATCTTGAGGCGCAGGTTGGTCTGCGAGTCCGCATTCTTGATCGCCTCCTCGTCCTCTATCACCCCTTCCACCACCAGATCGAACAGTGCTTCGTCGAAGGTGATCATGCCAAGGGTGCGGGATTTCTCCATCACCTCCTTGAGGCCGCCAAACTCGCCGCGTTTGATCATGTCGCGAATGGTGTGGGTGCCCAGCATGATCTCCACCGCCGCCCGGCGCCCGCCATCCGCGGTCTTCACCAGTCGCTGGGAGACAAAGGCCTTGAGGTTGTTGCCCAGATCGTTGAGCAGCTGGGGACGGCGCTCCTCGGGGAAGAAGTTGATGATGCGATCCAGCGCCTGGTTGGCGTTGTTGGCGTGCAGGGTGGAGATGGCGAGGTGGCCGGTCTCCGAGAAGGCCAGGGCATGCTCCATGGTTTCGCGGTCACGAATTTCGCCGATGAGGATCACGTCCGGTGCCTGACGCAGGGTATTTTTCAGGGCGGCGTGGAAGCTGCGGGTGTCCACGCCCACTTCGCGCTGGTTGATGATGCTCTTGCGGTGGCGATGCACGTACTCCACCGGATCCTCGATGGTGATGATGTGGCCGCCGCTGTTGCGGTTGCGATGGTCGATCAGCGCCGCCAGCGATGTGGACTTGCCCGAGCCTGTGCCGCCGACGAACAGCACCAGGCCCCGTTTCTCCATGATGGTATCGAGCAGCACTGGGGGGAGCTTCAAGTCCTCGAAGCGGGGGATCTCGGTCTTGATGTTGCGCGCCACCAGGGAGACTTCGTTGCGCTGCTTGAAGATGTTGACTCGAAAGCGGCCTATCTGGGGCAGGGAGATGGCAAGGTTCATCTCCAGCTCCTTGTCGAACTGCTGCTTTTGCTCAAGATCCATGATCTCTGCGGCGATGGCGGCCACCTCGCCCGGGGCGAGCGGGGCCTCGCTGAGGGTGCGCAACACCCCCTGAAACTTGGCGCTGGGGGGGGCGCCGGTAGAGAGGTAGAGGTCGGAGCCATCCTGGCTCGCCAATCGCTTCAGCATCTCGTGCAGATCCATGACTCGTCTCGCTTAGCCGTCAATGATGTGAGTAATCAAACAGATTGTATCTGCTTATCAACTCATGAGTTTCTCGCGGAATACAAAAAAGACCGCCCCCATGATGCAAAGCCCGGCCCAGAGGTAGTCCCACTTGAGATCCTCCTTGAGATAGAAGACCGAGAAGGGCACGAAGATGGTGAGGGTGATCACCTCCTGCAAGATCTTGAGCTGGCCCACATTGAGTACCGTATGGCCTATCCGGTTGGCGGGGACCTGAAACAGGTATTCGAGCAAGGCGATGCCCCAGCTCACCAGGGCGGCGATGATCCAGGGTTTGTGGTTCATCTCCTTGAGGTGGGCATACCAGGCAAAGGTCATGAAGACATTGCTGCAGATTAACAGTCCGATGCTGGTCAAAATAGGATTCATGGGTGGCTCCTTGACATGAGGGATTGGGTGCAGATTACCCACTTTATGCGGACCGAAACGGGGCTCATGAGCGGCTCCTTGGCGCAATGGCGCCTGTTATATCTCAGTCGAGTCATATCCATAAGCCCCTCTTCAAGGTATTTTTAGCGAACCATCTCAGCGAGGAAAACAGGGAATGTTCAAGTGGAGCTGGCTATCTGTTGTCCTGATATGGGCCAGCCTGGTGCAGGGAGCGCAAGGATCACAGGAAGGTGAGGGGGAGCCCGCCAGTCTGACGGTCGCGACCGACGTCTGGCCCCCGTTTCGCATACTCAGGGCCGATGGCCGCTTCGAGGGACTGGATGTGGATATTCTGGCGGCCCTGGCGCGCCACCTCGATATCCCCATCAAGGTCGAGCGTTTCCCCTGGGGACGCGCCCTGCAGCGCATGCAAACCGGCCAGGTCGATCTCATGATAGGGCTGGCCAAGACTCCGGAGCGCACCGCCTTTATCGACTATCTGCAACCGGCGTATTATCAGTGCCGCCCGGCCTTTTATGCCGAGCCGCTGCTCGCCGCCCAGATCCGCCGTTATGGAGACTTGGCCCATCACGAGGTGGGTTATGTGCTCAAATCGAGCTATTTCAGCCCCTTTGATGAAGACAAGAGCCTCAACAAGCATGGGGTGCCCACCGAAGAACAACTGCTCGGCATGGTCTCACGCGGCCACCTGCCGCTGATGATAGGCACGGATTGCCAGGTTGATTACGCCCTGAGTCTCGCCAACCCGGCGGGCCTTATCAAGACCCGTTACCGCCCGGATAAACCCGTCACTCTCTATCTGGGCATGAGCAAACATTCAAAGGCCCAGCCGCTAAAAGAGCGGATCCAGGCCGCCCTGGCCGAGCTGGTGGCGAGTGGTGAGTTGGCGCAGTTGGCGTCCCATTATAAACCGGGCGAATGATGAGTCGCTTTGCATAGATACCATGGATGGGGAGGTAAGATGTTGAAATGGATATGGGGCTGCTGGCTATTGATGCCGCTCTTTGGCCTGATGGCTGCGCCATCGAGAACCCTGACCGTGGCCAGCAGTGAGTGGCCCCCCTTCATCATGGTGGATGGACAGGGTCGGATGAGCGGCATCGACATCGACCTGATCCAGGCCCTGGAGCGGCATACCGGTTTGCAATTCATCGTCAAGATCTACCCCTGGGGGCGGGTATTGAGGTATGCCGAGGTGGGGGAGATCGACATGGTGTTCAGCATTGCCAAGACCCTAGAGCGCGAGCGCTATGTGGAGTATCTGTCACCGCCCTACATCGCCTGTCCGCCAGCCTTCTACGCCCGTCCCGATCTGGCGGGCCAGATCCGCAATTATCAGGATCTGGGCGCCCATCAGGTAGGTTATGTGCTCAAGTCAGCCCACTTCGCCCGTTTTGACAATGATGAACAGCTCGACAAGCATGGGGTGCCGACCGAGACGCAACTGTTGGGCATGCTGATGCGCGATCACCTGCAGGTGATGGTCGCGGGCTCTTGCCACATGGATTACATCCTCTCCAGGCATAACCCGGCGGGGCTGGTCAAGACGACTTATCGCCCGCCAGAGCAGGAGGGGGTCTACCTGGCCATGAGTCGCCTCTCCCCGCACAAGGCGCTGGGCGTCAAGATAGAACAGGCCCTGGCCGAGACGGTGAAAAGCGGTGAGCTGGCCCGGATTGTCGCTCGCTATTACCCGCCGATGGCGACGGTTCCGGTGCGGCCCGCGACATCGCCTTGACCACGGGGCCCTCTGCCTTGCTATCATGACGGCCATGATGAGGGGCCATATCGGCACCCTCGGTGTTTGACCCACAGACCTCTGCCCGGGATATGCCTTGTTTACCACCTTGATCGCCCGTCAGCGCCGCTGGCAGCAGCGGCTGCTGCTTGGCCTGCTCTGCCTGACCCTGTTGCTGTTTTTGCTCTCGCTCTGCGTCGGCGCCTTTATGGTGCTGCCCTGGCAACCGCTGGGGCCGCTGGAGCAGCAAATTCTGCTGGAGCTGCGCGTGCCCCGCGCCCTGCTCGCCCTGCTGGCGGGGGCCTCTCTGGCCTGCGGCGGCGCGGTGTTGCAGGTGATGCTCCATAACCCCGTGGCCGAGCCCGGCCTGCTTGGGGTGTCGAGCGGCGCCGGTCTTGCCGCCATGCTGGCCATGGCCCTGGCCAAGGGCGCCGACATGGCGCTGCCGGGCTGGGCCCTATCCCTGGCCGCCTTCGGCGGCGCCTTGCTGGTGACGCTCCTGCTGCTGCTGGCCGCCCGCCGCGCCCATCTGGGCCATGCTCGCCTGCTCTTGCTCGGGGTGGCCATCGGCATACTCACCAACGCCGTGATGACCTGGCTGATGTATTTCGCCGACGACGGGTCGGTGCGCGAATTCATGTTCTGGATGATGGGCAGCCTGGCTTATGGCAGCCAGCAACTCGGCTGGTGGTGGCTGTTGATGCCACTGACCCTGCTCTGGCTGATCCGCCAGGGCAGGGCGCTGCAGCAGTTGCTGCTGGGGGAGACCCAGGCCCGTCTGATGGGGCTGGATGTGCATCGCCTGCGGGTGCGTCTGGTGCTGGCGGTCTGTCTGCTGACCGGGCTCGCGGTGGCCCTGTGCGGCGTCATTGGCTTCGTCGGTCTGGTGGTGCCTCATCTGCTGCGTCTGTGCGGGGTGAGCGATCAGCGCTTCTTGCTGCCCGCCTCCGCCCTGGGGGGCGGCGCCCTGCTGCTGGGGGCGGATCTCTGTGCCCGCACCCTGCTGGCGGCGGGGGAGTTGCCCATTGGGGTGGTGACCGCCTCGGTCGGCGCGCCTCTCTTTATTTATCTTCTGCTCAGGCAATCCCATGATCAGCCCCGTTGATGACAAGGCGCTGCTCTGCGCCCGGCAACTGAGCCTGGCGGGTCGGTTGGCCCCCCTCTCCCTCGATTGGCAGGGCGGCCAGCTGGTGGCCCTGCTTGGCCCCAATGGCAGCGGGAAATCGACCCTGCTCGGCGCCCTGGCCGGTCTGCTCCCCGCCGAGGGCAGCATCACCTTGTCCGGGGACACACTGGCTTCCCTGAGTCTGCCGGATCTGGCCAGACGCCGGGCCATGCTGCCTCAGCGCCAGCCCCATCTGTTTCATACCCCGGTGTTCTCAGTGCTGGCGCTGGGCCTTGGCGAGTCCGGCGCCGTCAGCCAGGCTGCCCGAGAGGCCATGGCAGCGCTGTGCCAGGCCCTGGAGCTCGATCATCTGCTCGGGCGGGACTTCAGCCGGCTCTCGGGGGGGGAACAGCAGCGGGTATTGATCGCCCGCACCCTGTTGCAGGTCTGGCCCGGGCTCAATCCGGCGGGACGCCTGCTGCTGCTCGACGAGCCCCTGGCCGGGTTGGATCTGCATCACCAGCTGGCGCTGCTGCGCCTGCTCAAGTCGGTCAGTCGACAGGAATTGCTGGTGGTGATGGCCATTCACGACATCAATCTTGCCATCGACTGGGCCGATCGAATGCTCTGTCTGCAAGGGGGGGAGATGGTGTGCGAGGGCGGGGTTGAGCTTATCGACGAGGCCCTGCTCGAGCGGGTGTTCCAGATCAGGACCAACCGGCTGGAGGCGGGGGGGCGGGTCTGGTTTATGCCGAGTCTGTGAGAAACAAGCAAGGCCCTGGCGTCAGCCGAGGGCCTTTTTGAAGAAGACGACCCGCTCCGTTTCGGCAAAGCCGAGTCGCTGGTGCAGCTGCTGTGAGGCGAGGTTGTCGATGGCGGCATCGGAGGCCAGTTCGCGACAACCCAGCTCGTGGCCCCACTGCGCCACCCGGGCAATCAACGCCTGGGCCAACCCGCGCCGGCGCGAAGCCGGCTGCACATAGACCCCTTCCAGATAGACCACCGGGCTGCTCTCGCAGCCGTTCACGTAATCGTGGCGCAGGGCCGCATCGGCAAAGGCCACCGCCTGGCTCTGCTCATCCAGCACCAGAAAGGTGTTGAGATGGGCATTGGCCAGCAGTTCGGCACCTTCCTGCAGATGGGCTGAGAGTGCATGGTGCGGCCACAGCTGCTGGCGCAGGGTTGCCCACTGCGCCAGCAGCGTCTCGTCGAGGGGCACTATCCGCCAGTCGGCGTTCGTCATCAGCACTCAGGCCTGCCGCTTGGCAAGGCGTACCTGGGCCGCCTCGGCCAGCATGGCCAGCAGGGTCTCGGTATCGTCCCAGGAGAGGCAGGCATCGGTGATGCTCTGGCCGAAGGTTGCGGCACAGCCGTTCTCCACATCCTGACGGCCTTCGACCAGGAAGCTCTCGGCCATGATGCCGGCGATGCCGGTGCGGCCACGGCGCAGCTGATCGCAGATATCCTGCGCCACCAACAGCTGGCGACGATGATCCTTCAAGCTGTTGCCATGGCTGAAATCCACCACCAGCCGCTCGGGCAGGTTGACCTTGGCCAGTGCCTCGCAGGCTTCATCCACGCTGGCGGTATCATAGTTGGGCCTGTGGCCGCCACGCAGTATCACATGACCATAGGGGTTGCCGGCGGTGCGATAGATGGTCATCTTGCCGTCTTTATCCGGCGAGTAGAAGATGTGGCTGTGGCGGGCGGCGCGCACCGCATCGATGGCGATGCGGGTGTTGCCGTCGGTGCCATTCTTGAAGCCGACCGGGCAGGAGAGCGCCGAGGCCATCTCGCGGTGGACCTGGGATTCGGTGGTGCGGGCGCCTATGGCACCCCAGGTGATGAGATCGCTGATGTACTGACCGGTCACCATATCGAGGAACTCGGTGGCAGTGGGCAGACCCAGGGCGTTGATGTCCGCCAGCAACTTGCGCGCCAGCTTGAGTCCTTCATTGACGTCGAAGCTGCCGTCCAGGCGCGGATCGTTGATGAGCCCCTTCCAGCCGACTATGGTGCGCGGTTTCTCGAAATAGGTGCGCATGACGATGCACAGCGTCTCTTGGTATTGGTCGCGCAGGGCATTGAGCCGGGCGGCATAGTCGAGGGCGGCAATGGGGTCGTGGATGGAGCAGGGCCCCACTACCACCAGCAGACGCTGGTCGTTACCGGCCAGTATGGCCTCGACATCACGGCGGGCATCGAGCAGGTTCTGGGCGATCTTGTCGGTAATGGGGAAGGCGGCGGCGAGTTCGCTCGGGGTGATGAGGGACTCCAGGCGCCGGGTGCGCAATTCATCGGTGTGAATGGACATACAAACTCAAGTCTCGAGTGGGTGGCATAGCCACAGGCGGCGAAAAAGCAAAGAGATAAAATAAAGCAAAACCCTGTCGATTGAAACCTTGGGCGGCTCTGATAGGATGTGAGGCCATTTCATCCCTACCCGAGGTAGTTTTTTGTGGCAAAACCTGGCGCGACCGGTCTGACCCGGATCATCAATGCAACCGGCTATAGCATGAAGGGGCTCAAATCAGCCTGGCTCAACGAGGCCGCCTTCCGCCAGGAGCTGGTGCTGATCCTGCTGTTGATGCCGCTTGCCTTCTGGGTCGGGGGGGATCTCAACCAGATATTGCTGCTGATCGCGGTGAGCTGGCTGGTGGTGATTGTCGAAGTGCTCAACTCGGCGGTAGAGGCGGTGGTGGACAGGATAGGCTCAGAACATCATGAGTTGTCTGGACGGGCCAAAGATTTGGGCTCGGCCGCCGTCTTCCTCGTGCTGGCACTGAATGTGGTGGTGTGGGGCGCCCTGGCGGGACGTAATCTGCTCGGCTGGTGGTAAGCTTGCGAGATGATTTAGCACAGAATAAAGGCGCCTGATGGCGCCTTTATTCTTGGTCCGGTTTTGGCTGGCTCACTCTGCGATGAGCAGGGTGTAGGAGCGGTTGCGGCGCCAGATCTTGCGTTTGGTGTCATTGAGCTTGAGTTTGCGCCTGGGGCTCCAGCCGCTCTTTGTCGCTTTGACCAGACGAGTCTTTCTACGTTTTTGCATCTTGGTCTCCTCCTAAATGGCATGACTGGCCGATGGCCGTCCGGTGACATCATTGGAACTTAAGGGTGGAGCCCATCTGAAAGTGCTGTCTGCTATCTCGACCTGAGGATGTGAGGGACAAAAACAATTTCGGATAGGCTCCGATGTGACAGGATGATAGCAGGCTTGCGCGGGCTTAGACAGACGCTTGATTCAGCCTTGTTCGACCCCCGTGATCCGGCTCACTACCTCGGCGATGGGACTTGGGTGAGAAGCCTCATCGCTGACGGGCTCGTTGTCGTCCTCGTCCAGCGCCTCACGCCGTTGCGCCTTCTGCTGTTCGTTGTCCAGCCACAGCAGGCTCTGGTAATACTGGCGCACGTTGTTGACATAGTTGCGCGCCTCGCCACCGCGGGCATAGCCGTAGCGAACCTTGCTGTGCCAGCGGGCCTGTTGCAGCAGCGGCAGCACCTCCTTGACGTCTCCCCAGCTGTCCGGATCCTTGCCCAGCTGCTTGGTCAGGCGGCGGGCATCCATCATGTGGCCATAACCGATGTTGTAGGCGGTGAGGGCAAACCACACCTTCTCGTCCTCGGGTACCGAGTCCGGCACCTTGTCGACCATCAGCTTGAGGTAGCGGGCCCCCCCTTCGATGCTCTCCTCCGGGTGGGTTCGATCGTTCACCCCCATGGCCTTGGCGGTGTTTTCGGTCAACATCATCATGCCGCGCACCCCGGTGTAGGAGCGGGCAGCAGGATCCCAGTGGGACTCCTGATAACTGATGGCGGCCAGCAGGCGCCAGTCAATCTCCAGGGCATGTTGCTTGAACAGCTCCTGATACTTGGGCAGCAGCTCCTTGGCCCGGCGCAGGAAGGTGCGGGTATCGACAAAATCGAAGTTCTGCACATGGCCAAAATATTTCTCGTCGAGCTTGGCGATGGCGCCATCCATGAAGCGTTGGCCGAAGAAGTCGATGACGCTGGCATAGAGGCTGTCATCGGGCAGGCGGTTCATGACCCAGGCCACGGTCTGGCTGTCGGAGAGGGTGAGCGCCTCGGCAAGCTCGGGGTAGTAACGCTGGGTGCGTGCCAGCACGGTATTTTGCACTATGGTGTAGTCAATTTTCCCCTCGGCCAGCATCTTGAGCAGATCCTCGGTGTCCGACTTGGGATCGGCTTGCCAGCTGAGTGTGGGGTGGGATACCTGAAACTCCTTGAGCAGATCTTCACCGCTCGAGCCCTGGGCCACCACCAGCTTGCCGTCTATGTCATCCAGGCTGCGCGGGCGCCGGGAACCATTGCGATAGACCAGCTTGGGGGAGACCTGGTAAAAACCGGGGCCGAAGCGAAATTGGGCTCGGCGCTCCGGGGTGACGACGATGGCGGCGGCAACGAGGTCCAGTTTGTCACCCTCAAGCAGCCCGACCAGTTCGGCACTGGTGTTGACTGGAATGATGGTCAGCTTGACGCCGAGCCAGTCGGCAAAGGATTGCGCCAGTTCGTAATCGTAACCGAAGGCGGTGTCGTCTCTTTGGTAATAGGAGGTGGGCCCGTAGAGGGTCCCGACCCGGATCTCGCCTCGCTGACGGATCTGCTCCAGCTGGCTGGAGGGGGTGTGAAAGTCACAGCTGGCGAGGAGCAGCGTCATGATCACGGCGAGAAATAGTCGAACAATGTGGCGCAAGTAGGCGAGTACCCTTGTTGAAAAATTCGGCATTTGTCAAAAAAGAGGCTCCTTTATACCAGAGAGTCCGAGGCGAGTCACACCGGCGCCGTGGATAAAAACGTTTGTCCGGCAGGGGAGGGATCCCTATAATACGCGCGTCTCAAATCCCCCCACACATTAAAACTTGGTGAGAAAGGTCATATGGAAATCTTGCGAGGTGCGCCTGCACTGTCTGAGTTTCGTATCAACAAGTTGCTGCAAAGCTTCGCGCACAGAGGACTCGAGATAAGCAGTATCTATGCCGAATATGTGCATTTTGCCGAGCTGTCGGCGCCGCTCTCGGATGCGGAGCGAACGACACTGGGACGGTTGCTGCGCTACGGCCCGACTATCCCCGAACATGCCCCCAGCGGCCAACTCTTCCTCGTTACCCCCCGTCCCGGCACTATCTCCCCCTGGTCTTCCAAAGCAAGCGACATCGCCCACAACTGCGGCCTGACCCAGGTCAAGCGGCTCGAGCGTGGCATTGCCTATTACGTGGAAGGCGAGTTTGATGCGGTCCAGCACGCCGAGATAACGGCCCTGCTCCATGACCGCATGATGGAGACAGTGTTCAGCGCCCCCGAGCAGGCGAGCGCCCTCTTTGCCCATCAGGCCCCGCGCCCCTTCACCCAGGTGGACGTGCTGGGCGGTGGCCGCAGCGCCCTGGCTTCTGCCAACATCGCCCTGGGTCTGGCCCTGGCCGATGACGAAATCGACTACCTGGTGGAGAACTTCACCCGCCTTGGTCGCAATCCCAACGACATCGAGCTCTATATGTTTGCCCAGGCGAACTCCGAGCACTGTCGTCACAAGATCTTCAACGCCGACTGGACCATAGATGGCGAGCGCCAGCCCAAGTCGCTGTTCAAGATGATCAAGAATACCTTCGAGCAGACCCCGGACTATGTGCTGTCTGCCTACAAAGACAACGCCGCCGTGATGGAAGGGAGCCAGGGTGGCCGCTTCTTCCCGAGCAGCAAGGGTGAGTATCAGTATCACCAGGAGCGGGTCGATATCCTGATGAAGGTGGAGACTCACAACCACCCGACCGCCATCTCTCCCTTCCCGGGTGCCGCCACCGGCTCCGGTGGCGAAATTCGCGACGAGGGCGCGACCGGACGTGGCGCCAAGCCCAAGGCGGGCCTGGTGGGCTTCTCTGTCTCCAACCTGCGCATCCCCGGTTTCGAACAGCCCTGGGAGCAGGATTTCGGCAAGCCGAGCCGCATCGTCAGCGCCTTCGACATCATGCAGGAGGGGCCCCTCGGCGGCGCCGCCTTCAACAACGAGTTTGGCCGTCCGGCCCTGCTCGGCTACTTCCGTACCTTCGAAGAGCTGGTGCCGAGCCACAATGGCGTCGAAGTGCGTGGCTACCACAAGCCCATCATGCTGGCTGGCGGCCTTGGCAATATCCGCAGCGAGCATGTGCAAAAAGCGGAGATCCCGGTGGGCGCCGCCCTGATCGTGCTGGGCGGCCCGGCCATGAACATCGGTCTGGGGGGCGGCGCGGCCTCCTCCATGGCCTCCGGCCAGTCCGCCGAGGATCTCGACTTTGCCTCGGTACAGCGTGACAACCCCGAGATGGAGCGTCGCTGCCAGGAGGTGATCGATCGCTGCTGGCAGCTCGGTGACGAGAATCCCATCGCCTTCATCCACGACGTGGGCGCCGGTGGCCTCTCCAACGCCATGCCTGAATTGGTCAACGACGGTGAGCGCGGTGGTCGTTTCGATTTGCGTGCCATTTCGAGCGACGAGCCGGGCATGAGCCCGCTGGAGATCTGGTGCAACGAATCCCAGGAGCGCTACGTACTGGCGGTGCCTCAGGAGAAGCTGGCGCTGTTCAAGGCCCTGTGCGAGCGCGAGCGCGCCCCTTACGCCGTGATAGGTACCGCCACCGCCGAGCCGCATCTCACGCTCTCCGATGCCCATTTTGACAACCAGCCCATCGATCTGCCCCTGGACGTGCTGCTCGGCAAAGCGCCCAAGATGCACCGCGATGTGCAGAGCCTGCCCGCCCAGGGCAAGGCCCTGCAACTGGATGGCATCACCCTGAGTGACGCGGCCGAGCGGGTATTGCGCCTGCCGACGGTTGCGGAGAAGTCCTTCCTCATCACCATTGGCGATCGCAGCGTGACCGGTCTGGTCAACCGCGACCAGATGGTCGGCCCCTGGCAGATCCCGGTGGCCGATTGCGCCGTCACCGCCGCCACCTATGACAGCTATCACGGGGAAGCCATGTCCCTGGGGGAGCGCACCCCGGTGGCGCTGCTCTCCCACGCAGCCTCCGCCCGCATGGCGGTCGCCGAGGCGCTCACCAACCTGGCACCGGCTCACATCGGCTCCTTGAAGCGGGTCAAACTCTCCGCCAACTGGATGTCTGCCGCCGGTCACCCTGGCGAAGATGCCGGTCTCTATGAGGCGGTCAAGGCGGTGGGTGAAGAGCTCTGCCCGGCCCTTGGCATCACCATCCCGGTCGGCAAGGACTCCATGTCGATGAAGACCCGCTGGCAGCAAGATGGCGAGGAGCGCAGCGTCACCTCGCCGCTCTCCCTGCTCATCACCGCCTTCGCGCGGGTCGAGGATGTGCGCAACACCGTCACCCCCCAGCTGCGTACCGATCTCGGCGAGACAGATCTCATCCTGATTGACCTTGGCAACGGCAAGCAGCGTCTGGGCGCCTCCGCCCTGGCTCAGGTCTACCGCCAGCTCGGCGACAGCGCGCCGGATCTCGACAATCCGACTCAGCTCAAGGGTTTCTTCAACGCCATCCAGGCGCTGGTGGCGGATCGCAAGATTGTGGCTTACCACGACAGATCCGACGGTGGCCTGTTCGTCACCCTGACCGAGATGGCCTTCGCCGGTCACTGCGGCCTCGACATCCAGCTCGATCGCGTCGGTGGCGAGCTGTTGCCCGCGCTGTTCAACGAGGAGCTGGGTGCCGTCATTCAGGTGCGCCGTGCCGACAAGGAAGCCGTCATGACCCTGCTGGCGGGCCATGGCCTGGCCGCCTGCGTCCATGTCATCGGCAGCGTCGACGACCAGGACAGCCTGCGGTTCAGCCGCGCCGGGCAAGAGGTCTATCGTGCCAGTCGTACCGCCCTGCGCACCCTCTGGGGCGAGACCAGCTGGCAGATGCAGCGTCTGCGGGACAACCCCGAGTGTGCGGATCAAGAGCACGCCGCTCGCCAGGATGCGACCGACCCGGGTCTGCATGCCTCCTTGAGCTTCAATCCGTCCGAGGATGTGGCTGCGCCCTATATCGCTCGCGGGGTCTCTCCTCGTCTGGCGGTACTGCGCGAGCAGGGGGTCAACTCCCACGTGGAGATGGCCGCCGCTTTCGATCGTGCCGGTTTTGCTGCCGTGGACGTGCACATGAGCGACATCCTGTCCGGTCGCATCAAGCTGGAAGAGTTCCAGAGTCTGGTGGCCTGTGGCGGCTTCTCCTACGGCGACGTGCTGGGGGCGGGGGAAGGCTGGGCCAAGTCCATCCTGTTCAACGACGGCGCCCGCGAGCAGTTCCAGCGCTTCTTCGAGCGTGGCGACACCCTGTCTCTGGGGGTGTGCAACGGTTGCCAGATGATGTCCAACCTGCGTGACCTCATTCCGGGGGCCGATCTGTGGCCGCGCTTCGTGCGCAACCGCTCCGAGCGCTTCGAGGCGCGCTTCAGCCTGGTGGAAGTACAGGACTCTCCGTCCGCCTTCTTCGCCGGCATGGCGGGCTCTGTGATGCCCATCGCCGTCTCCCACGGGGAAGGACGGGTGGAGCTGCGCGATGCCGCTCACCTTGCCGCGTTGCAAGCCAGCGGTCTGGTGGGGCTGCGTTTCGTGGACAACCGCGGTCAGGTCACCGAGCAGTACCCGGCCAACCCGAACGGGGCACCGGCGGGCATCACTGCGGTCACCACCACGGACGGCCGCGCGACTATCATGATGCCGCACCCTGAGCGGGTATTCCGCACCGTGGCGAACTCCTGGCACCCGGACAACTGGGGCGAGGATGGCGCCTGGATGCGGATGTTCAGAAACGCTCGGGTGCGTCTGGGCTAATCCCGCCAGATACTCTGCAGCAATGAAAAACCGGCCAACTGGCCGGTTTTTTTATCGCTGGGGGGAGCGGTTTAGTGGAGTACCAGGTGCTGGAAGCCCTGCACCAGGCTGATGACCGGCTGGGGATAGATCCCCATGGCCAAGACGATGATGGCGGAGAGCAGCACCACCAGCCCGCCGGAGGAGAAGGCCCAGTCGGCCTTGGCATCGCGCAGCTGCATGCCGGGTTCGCGCAGGTAGAGGGTGACCATGACTCTCAGGTAGTAGTAGAGCCCCAGGGCGCTGCCGAGCACTATGGCGCCGCAGAGCCACCAGAGTTGCGCCTCGACCGTCACCCCGATGAGGTAGAACTTGCCGATGAAGCCCAGCGTCATGGGGATACCCGCCAGGGAGAGCATCATCACCGTCATGACGGCGGTCAGGTAGGGGCGTTTCCAGAACAGGCCGCGATAGCTGTGCAGGGAGTCCGCATCCTTGCCGCGATAGGGGCTGGACATCATGCTGATGACGCCGAAGGCCCCCAGGCTGGTGAAGAGGTACATCAGCAGGTAGACACCGGCCGCTTCCACCGGCATCTGGCCGAGGCGGCTCGCCACCACCACCGCCAGCAGGTAGCCGAAGTGGGAGATGGAGGAGTAACCCATCATCCGCTTGATGTTGGTCTGGATCAGCGCCAAGAGGTTGCCGACCACGATGGAGATGACCGCCATGGCCGCCAGCAGCCAGTGGATCATGGGATCCGAGGTGGCCGGCACCGCCAGGTAGAAGCGCAGCAGCACGCAAAACACGGCTATCTTGCTGACGGTGGCGAGGAAGGTGGCCACAGGTGCCGGGGCGCCCTCATAGACATCCGGGGTCCAGAGGTGGAAGGGGGCGAGGGACAACTTGAACGCAAAGCCCACCAGCATCAGGCCAAAGCCCCCCATCAGCAGTGGCTGGTGAGCCGGGCTCTGGGCCAGGGTCAGACCGAGATCGCTGAAGCTCAGGCTGCCCGCCTGGGCATAGAGCAACGCCATGCCGAACAGCAGGAAGGCGGTAGCGGCGGCGGAGAGCACCATGTACTTGATGCTGGCCTCCAGGGAATGGCGCTCGCGGTAGGCATAACCCACCAGACCGAACATGGGCAGGGTCAGCATCTCGATCCCGATAAACAGTGACGCGAGATGGCGGGAACCCGCCAGCACCAGGCCACCGGCGGTGGCGATCAGCAGCAGCAGGTAGAACTCTTCCCGGTTGTCCGGGTAGCCCTTGAGCCAGGAGCGACCGAAGGTACAGGTGGCCAGGGCGCCGATGAGCACCAGCCCCATGTAGAAGACCGCGTAGCTGTCCACTTGCAGCAGGGGAGTGACCCCCTGATCCCCCTGGGCCATGACGATGGCTAAGGAGAAGAGCGCCAGGTTGAGGCCTGTGATGGTCACCACGAAGGCGGTGTCATCGCAGCGCTTCCAGGCGATGGCGAGCATCAGGGCGACCATGGCCCCCGTGGTCAGCAACAGGGGCAGCAGGGCCAATAGTTGGGCGGCGGTAAACGTCATGACAAGGCTCCCGGCGTGGACAAGGAAAGGGAGAGAGAAACAGAGGGCATCATTGCAGTGCTCCTGTGGCTGGCAGCGCGTACCAGTGCAGCACGCTCAGCAGGCTGCTGCTGGCGGTGTCGAGCACGGGTTGCGGGTAGAGACCGAGCAGCACCAGCAGACCGGCTATGGTCAGCATCATGGCCAGCTCCCGTCTGTCCAGGCCCTTGAGCGGCTTCTCATCCTTGGGGGCACCGAAGCAGGCGCGCTGCAGCATGATGAGGGAGTAGACCGAAGCCAATACCAGACCGAAGGTGGCGATGATGGTCATGATCGGTGCCACCTGGAAGCTGCCGATGAGGATCAGGAACTCGCCGATGAAGTTGCCGGTACCCGGCATCCCCAATGAGGCCACCGAGAAGAACAGCATCACCCCGGGCAGGTAGCGCAGGCGTCCCCAGAGGCCGCCCATCAGGCGCAAGTCCCGGGTGTGCAGGCGCTCGTAGAGCTGGCCACACAGGATGAAGAGGCCGGCGGCGGAGAGGCCGTGGGCGATCATCTGCACCACGGCGCCCTGCAGCGCCAGCTCGCTACCGGAGTAGATGGCGATCATCACGAAACCCATGTGGGAGATGCTGGTGTAGGCCACCAACCGCTTGATGTCGGTCTGGGCGAACGCCAGCAGGGCGCCGTAGACGATGCCGAACAGGCCAAGGAGCATGGCGTAGGGGGCGAACTGGGCGGAGGCCTCCGGGAACAGCGGCAGGGTGAAGCGCAGCAGGCCGTAGGCGGCGGTCTTCAGCAAGATGCCCGCCAGATCCACGGAACCTGCGGTCGGTGCCTGACTATGGGCGTCCGGCAACCAGCCATGGAGCGGCACCAGCGGCATCTTGACCGCGAAGGCGATGAAGAAGCCCAGCATCAGCAGCCACTGTACGCCAATGCTCATCGGGGTGTTGAGCAGGTCGAGGTAGTTGAAGGTAAAGACGCCGGTGGCGGCGTGGTGAGTCAGTACCAGCCCCAGGATGGCCACCAGCATGATGAGGCCGCTGGCCTGGGTGTAGATGAAGAACTTGGTGGCCGCGTTGATCCGGGATTTACCGTCGGTAACCGAATGGCCCCAGAGCGCGATCAGGAAGTACATGGGAACCAGCATCATCTCCCAGAAGAAGAAGAAGAGGAACAGGTCCACCGCCATGAAGACGCCGAGCACGCCGCCCAGGATCCAGAGCAGGTTGAGGTGGAAGAAGCCGATGCGCTGCACGATTTCTTTCCAGGAGCAGAGGATGGCCAGCACGCCGATGAAGCTGGTGAGCATCACCATCAGGAGCGACAAGCCGTCTACCGCCAGGTGCAATGAGATGCCGAAGCGGGGGATCCAGGGTTGCTGCCACTCGGCCGCCCAGACGGGGAGGCCGGGGCTGGCGAGGGAGAAGTCACCGCCGAGCCAGATGGCACCGGAGAGCAACAGACAGGCGCTCATGGAGAGCAGGGCTACCCAGCGAACGAATTGTCCGCCGAGCCGCTCCATCTGCCAGCAGAGCAAGCCGCCGATAAAAGGAATTAACAAGATCCAGAGTAAGGTCACGATATCAGCTCTCGTCTAGGTTCTAGTCGGGCAGGCCCCGGGCCTGCCACACATATTGGGCTCATGGATCAGCCGAGCAGCAGCAGCGCCAGGATCAGGACGGCGCCCATCCCCATGGAGGCTGCGTACCAGCGCAACTTGCCGGACACCGTCCAGGCCAGCATCTGATGACCGCTGTGTGCCAGTACGGCGGGCAGGTTCATCATCCGATCCAGCGGGTCCTTGCCAAGCAAGCGGGTCGCCAGCAGGTAGGGCTTGACCCAGATCCAGTCATACAACCAGTCAAAGCCCCAGGCGTTGAACCAGAGGGTGCTGAGCGCGCGGCCAGGAGCACTATTTGCGATGCTTTTTGCCAGACGACGTTCGCCAAGGAACAGGAAAGCAGCGAGCGCGATACCTGCCACGGCGATGAGGCCGGAGAGGATCTCGAGGCTGTGGCGTCCCTCTTCGATATGATCCCCGGGGCCTGCCGGCAGTACTCCGGCGAGCGGCGGCACTATCAGGGCACCCACCGCGGTGGAGAGCACCAGCAGCACCAGCAGCGGCAGCTTGTGCGCTAGGCTGTGACCGGCATGGGCCTCGGTTTGCGGCTTGCCGTGGAAGGCGATGAAGATGAGGCGGAAGGTGTAGAGGGAGGTCAGGAAGGCCCCCACCAGACCGGCCCACAGCAGGGCGCTCTGGCCACTGGCCTGCACCTGCCAGAGGATGGCGTCCTTACTGTAGAAACCGGCGGTGACCAGCGGCAACGCGGCCAGGGCCGAGCCCCCCACCAGGAAGCAGGCATAGACCAGGGGCAGGCTCTTGCGCAGGCCCCCCATCTTGAAGATGTTCTGCTCGTGGTGGCAGGCGATGATCACCGCACCAGAGGAGAGGAACAACAGCGCCTTGAAGAAGGCGTGGGTCATCAGGTGGAAGATGGCCCCTTCCCAGGCGCCGACCCCTAAGCCTAAGAACATGTAGCCTATCTGGCTCATGGTGGAGTAAGCCAAAATCCGCTTGATGTCGGTCTGTACCAGGGCGGCAAAGCCCGCCAGCACTAGTGTGATGGCACCGACCAGGGCCACCAGATGGAGGATTTCCGGGGCAAGCAGGAAGAGGCCGTGGGTGCGGGCGATGAGGTAGACACCGGCGGTCACCATGGTGGCCGCGTGGATCAGTGCCGAGACCGGGGTCGGGCCCGCCATGGCGTCTGCCAGCCAGGTCTGCAGGGGCAGCTGGGCGGATTTACCGACAGCGCCACCGAGCAGCATCAGGCAGGCGAACGACAGGGCAGGGGAGCCCTCGGCAAACATCGCCGGGGCGCGCACCAGCAGCTCGTGGATGTTGAGGGTGCCGAGCTCGCGGTAGAGCACGAAGAGCCCGATGGCGAGGAAGACGTCGCCGACCCGGGTCACCACGAAGGCCTTGAGGGCCGCCGCCCCATTGGCCGGGTTGCGGTAGTAGAAGCCGATCAGCAGGTAGCTGCACAGCCCCACCCCTTCCCAGCCGAGGTAGACGAACAGCAGATCATCGGCCAGCACCAGGAACACCATGCTGGCGATGAAGAGGTTGGTGTAGGTGAAGAAGCGGGAATACCCCTCTTCTCCGCGCATGTACCAGGAGGCGAACAGGTGGATGAAGAAACCCACCCCTGTCACTACCCCCAGCATGGTCAGCGACAGCCCATCCAGTGCAAGACGGAAGGTGGGCTGGAATTCACCCACCGACATCCACTGCCACAGGGTCTGGGTATAGACGCCGCCCTCTGGCACGTTGCCGAGAAAATCGATGCCAACCCAGATTGTGGTCAGGGCCGACAGACCGATGCTGCCGACACCGATCAGTGCCGAGCTGCGCTCACCGAAGCGGCCGATGGAGAAGGCCAGCACCAGCCATCCCAGCAGGGGGAATAGGAAAGTCAGGAATAAGAGGCTCATCCGCGCATCTCGCTCACAGTGTCCACGTTCAGGGTGTGGTAACGACGATAGAGCAGCAGTAACAGGGCGAGGCCGATACTGGCCTCCGCTGCCGCCAGAGAAATCACCAGTATGTACATGATCTGGCCGTCGGCCTGGGCCCAGCGGCTACCCGCCACCACGAACGCCAGGGCGGACGCATTCATCATGATCTCGATACTCATGAGGATAAACAGCAGGTTGCGGCGGATCAGCAGACCGCACAAACCGATGCAGAACAGAATTGCCGCGAGCAGCAAGCCGTGCTCCATGGGGATACCACTCATTGCTGACCTCCTTCCTGGGATGGGCGAGCGGTGGGTTTGGGGACGGAAAGCACTTCCCCGCTCTTGTCTTCACGGCCAAGGTGATAGGCGGTGACCAGACCTGCCAGCAGCAGGATGGAGGCGAGCTCCACCGCCAGCACATAGGGGCCGAACAGGGCGATGCCGACCTCTTTCGCACTGACGTCGGTCAGGCCGAGTTCGCCGCCGGTGACCCCGAGAATGCCGTAGGCCAGGAAGCCGAGCAGGATGAGGGAGAGCAGGGCAGGCCCACCCCAGGTCATGGGGGTGAGCCAGTTGCGCTCCTGATCCTGGGATGAACCCAGGTTCAGCATCATCACCACGAACACGAACAGCACCATGATGGCGCCGGCGTAGACGATCACCTGCAGGGCGCCTGCGAAGGAGGCTCCCAGACAGAAGAAGATCATGGCCACGGCGATGAGCGAAATGATGAGATTGAGCAGCGCATGCATGGGGTTGCTGGTGCTGATGACCCGCAGCGTGCTGTAAACGGCGACCAGGGCCGCGGCATAAAATGCCAGTTCCATGATTGACTCCTAGGGCAGCAGGCTCTTGACATCGATGGGTTTGGCTTCGTTCTCGGCATCCCCTTTGGGCTTGCCGTCGATGGCCATCCCGCTCATGCGGTAGAAGTTGTAGTCCGGGTATTTGCCGGGGCCGCTGATCAGCAGATCTTCCTTCTCGTACACCAGATCCTGGCGGCGATACTCACCCATCTCGAAATCCGGCGTCAGCTGGATGGCGGTGGTGGGGCAGGCCTCTTCACACAAGCCGCAGAAGATGCAGCGGGAGAAGTTGATGCGGAAGAACTCCGGGTACCAGCGACCGTCGTCCCGCTCCGCTTTTTGCAGCGAGATGCAGCCGACCGGGCAGGCCACGGCGCACAGGTTGCACGCCACGCAGCGCTCGTCACCGTCCGGATCCCGGGTCAACACGATGCGGCCACGGAAACGGGGCGCGGCATAGACCTGCTGCTCCGGGTAGCTCAGGGTCTCGCGGGGGCGCCAGGCATGGGAGAAGACCATCCCCAGACTGCGCAGTTGGGTGCCAACACCCTTGATAATGCTCGTAATTTTCATTGGTGCCTCACTGCACGTTCATAAGCACGACGGCGCCGGTTACCAGCATGTTGAGCAAGGTAAGCGGTAAGCAGACTTTCCAGCCAAAGGACATCACCTGGTCAAAGCGCGGGCGGGGCAGGGAGGCCCGCAGCAGGATGAAGAACACCATGAAACAGGCGGTCTTCAGGGCAAACCAGATGAAGGGCGGCAACCAGGGGCCGTGCCAGCCACCGAAGAAGAGGGTCACGATGAGGGAGGAGATCAGCACTATGCCGATGTACTCGCCCACGAAGAACAGACCCCACTTCATACCCGCGTATTCGATGTGATAGCCGTCGGCGAGCTCCTGCTCGGCCTCCGGCTGGTCAAACGGGTGACGGTGGGTGACGGCAACCCCGGCAAACAGGAAGGTGATAAAGCCCAGGAACTGGGGGATCACGTTCCACAATCCGGCTTGCGCCTCCACTATCTCCCGCAGGTTGAAGCTGCCGGTCTGGATGACGATGCCCATCAAGGAGAGGCCGAGAAACACCTCGTAGGAGAGGGTCTGGGCCGAGGCGCGCAGGCTGCCGAGCAGGGAGTACTTGTTGTTGCTCGACCAGCCGGCAAAGAGCACGGCGTAGACCGCCAGTCCTGCTATGGCCAGGATGTAGAGCAGCCCCACGTTGAGATCCGCCACGCCCCAGGTGGGGGTGATGGGCACCACAGCAAACGCCAGGATGAAGGCGGTAAAGGCGATGATGGGGGCCAGCACGAAGATCCGGCGATCCGCGAAGGGCGGGATCCAGTCCTCCTTGAAGAACATCTTGACCATGTCGGCCGCCAGTTGCAGCAGGCCGAAGGGGCCCACCCGGTTGGGGCCGTACCTGTCTTGCCAGAGCGCCAGCAGACGGCGCTCGATGAAGCTCATGAAGGCGCCAGCCCCCACTATGCCCACCAGCACGATCAAGGCTTTGCCTACCTCCAGCAACAGATCGATCAGCTCATTGCTCATGCGATGGCCTCCTGCAAGTCAGTCACATAGGCCTGGTGCAGCGCGGTCGGCAGACCATGGGCGCCCAGGGGCAGGCCGAGCAGACCCGGTGCCAGCCGTTCGCTGATCCGCAGGGTCAGCCGCCAGTGGTGACCACCCCAGGAGAAGGCCACCAGATTGCCGGCATGAAGGGCCAAACGGGCGGCATCGACCGGGTTCAGCACCAGCTCTGGGTCCCCCATGCGGGCCTGGATGACGGGGCTGCGTGCGGAGAGTTCGTCGCCACCGAACAGCTGGTCATAGCTCACCACTTGCAGCGCCGCCTGGGCGGTGAAGGGGGCGGGAATGGTGTCGAACCAGCCGAGGGACTCGCTGCCTGGCTCCAGCAGGCGACGACCGGGATCCCCGGCCCGCAGGTTGCCACCCACCTCGTCCTGGAACTTGTTCCAGGCGGAGGGGGAGTTCCAGCCCGGCGCCCAGGCGAACGGCACCTGTTGTAGGGGTTGGCGGGCACCGGCGTAGCCTTCCATGGAGAAGTTGAAGGGGGAGTCGGGGTCTTGCGCCACCCGGGGCTCGCTCACGTTCTGATCCGCCAGCATGGAGGTGCGGCCGCTGTAGCGGTGCGGCTCGCGCGCGAGCTTCATGCCGCGGATGCGCAGCCCGGCATTGGGGGCGGCTTCGCCCATGGTAGCCAGCAGCGGGGCAGAGGCGGCGCAGGCCGCACTCACCTCGTCGAAGCTGCTCCAGCGCGGGGACTTGCCGTCCAGCGTGCCTTGCAGCGCGGCCAGCCAGCGCCAGCCTTCGCGCACCTGGATGTCGGCGTCGTAGAAGGCGGGGGCATAGACCTGGAAGAAGCGCTGGGCACGGCCTTCCATGTTCACCACAGTGCCATCGGCCTCCGCAAAGCTGGCGGCAGGCAGCACCAGGTGGGCCTGCTGGGCGGTGCGGGTGTCCTGATGATCCACCACCAGCAGATGCTGCAGGCGCTTGATGGCAGCATCGACCCGGTTGCGGGGAGCACGGCGATAGAGATCGTTCTCCAGGGTGATCAGCGCAAGGGACTCGCTCCCTTCGATGCGCTCGAGGGCGGCTTCCAGGGGAGCGGCGTTGCCGGCCAGCATGGCCAGCCCCAGGCTGTTGGCCTCCTGGGCCACCAGTGCCAGTTCGACGCTCTGACCACGACCCTTGAGGGCGTGGGCTATGTTGCTGGCCGCCTCGATCAGCGCCTGGCTGCGGGCACCGGAGCCTGCGATGATGAGCGGCTTCTTGGCGTTGCCAAGCAGCTCGGCCCAGCGGGTCGCTTGAGCCAGCTGATCGGCGCCCAGATCCTGCGGGGCAGGGGCGGAACCGTCGAGCAGGTGGGCGATGGCAAAGCCGAGGCGGGCCTGATCGGCGTGAGGGGCATGGAGGGTATCGGCGGCCACGTCGTCCAGACGGGTCTGATCCAGGCTGGTGATGAGCAGCGGATAACGCTCATTCTGAGCGAGCGTCTGCACCGCGGCGACCTGCCACAGGTCCACCTTCAGCTTGCGGGCGATCTCACGTCCCTTGCCCTTGACTGCCTGACGCAGGGCCAGGCTGATCCGGGCGGCCGTCTGGGTGACATCTTCACCCAGCACCAGCACGGCATCGGCCTCTTCCATGTCACGCAGGCTGGGGGTTCGTACCCCGCCCTGGTGCAGGACATGCAGCATCTTTTGCAGGCAGGCCCATTCACTCTGCTCGACCCCTGCGTAGAAGTTGGCGGCGCCCACCAGCTCGCGCAGGGCGAAGTTGCTCTCGAGCGAGGCTCGTGGCGAGCCGATGCCGATGATGCCGGCCGCGGTGCGCAGGGCATCGGCGGCGCGGTTGAGGGCGCCATCGACCGTGATGGCCAGCTTGTCATTGCCATCCTGAAGCAGGGGTTGGCGCGGGCGGTCGGCCTGGTTGACATAGCCGTAACCGAAGCGGCCACGATCACAGAGGAAGTAGTGGTTCAGGGCGCCGTGGAAGCGGTTCTCGATGCGGCGCAGCTCGCCATATCGCTCACCCGGGCTGATGTTGCAGCCGACCGAGCACTGCTGGCAGATGCTGGGGGCAAACTGCATGTCCCACTTGCGGTTGTAGCGCTCGGAATGGGTCTTGTCGGTGAAGACGCCGGTGGGGCAGACCTCCACCAGGTTGCCGGAGAACTCGCTCTCCAGGGTGCCATCCTCGACCCGGCCGAAGTAGACGTTGTCGTGGGCACCGTAGACCCCCAGATCCTCGCCGCCAGCGTAATCCTTGTAGTAGCGTACGCAGCGATAGCAGGCGATGCAGCGGTTCATCTCGTGGTTGATGAAGGGGCCGAGATCCTGATTCTGGTGGGTGCGCTTGGTGAAGCGGTAGCGACGGCTGTTGTGGCCCGTCATCACCGTCATGTCTTGCAGGTGGCAGGCGCCACCCTCTTCACACACAGGGCAGTCGTGGGGGTGGTTGGTCATCTGCCACTCCACCACAGTCTTGCGAAACTCCTTCGCCTCTTCGTCCTCGATGGAGATATAGGTGCCATCTGTGGAGGGGGTCATGCAGGACATGACCAGGCGGCCGCGCTTGTCATCGGCATTCTGATACTGTTTGACCGCACACTGGCGGCAGGCGCCGACGCTACCGAGCGCCGGGTGCCAGCAAAAATAGGGGACGTCCAGACCCAGCGACAGACAGGCTTGCAGCAGGTTATCTGCCCCGTCTACCTCGAACTCTTTACCGTCTACATGAATGGTTGCCATACAACTTCCCTGAAACCTGTTTTGTGAAATCAGCTATTGCCCGATGCGTTCTGGCGTATTACCAGCGCTCGCCCAGCAGATTGGGCTGGATACCCTTGAACAGCTTGTGATTGTCATGGGGGGCCTTGACCCCGGCCTCGAACTCGGACCTGAAGTACTTCATCGCACTGCCAAGGGGCTCGACGGCGCCGGGGGCATGGGCGCAGAAGGTCTTGCCCGGGCCGAGGAAACTGCACAGCTGCTCCAGGGTGGCAAGATCCTCGGGCTGGCCTTCGCCTCGCTCCAGGGCCCGCAGGATCTTGACGCTCCAGGGCAGGCCGTCGCGGCAGGGGGTGCACCAGCCGCAGGATTCACGGGCGAAGAACTCCTCCATGTTGCGCAAGAGTCCGACCATGTTGATGCTGTCATCCACCGCCATGGCGAGGCCCGTCCCCATACGGGTGCCGACCTTGCCGATGCCGCCGGCATACATCTGGGCATCCAGGTGCTCGGGCAGCAGGAAGCCGGTGCCGGCACCGCCCGGTTGCCAGGCCTTCAGGCGATAACCGCTCTTCATGCCGCCAGCGTAGTTCTCAAACAGCTCGCGGGCGGTGATGCCAAAGGGCAGCTCCCACAAACCCGGGTTGTTGACCTTGCCGGAGAAGCCCATCAGCTTGGTGCCGTGATCTTCCGAGCCTGGCAGCGCCAATCCCTGGTACCACTCGACGCCGTTGCCTATGATGGCGGGCACGTTGCACAGGGTCTCGACGTTGTTGACGCAGGTCGGCTTGCCCCAGACGCCGGAGACGGCGGGGAAGGGGGGCTTGGCGCGCGGGTTGGCGCGGCGCCCTTCCAGGGAGTTGATGAGCGCCGTCTCTTCGCCACAAATGTAACGCCCTGCGCCGGTGTGGACGAACAGCTCGAAGTCAAAGCCCGAGCCCAGGATGTTCTTGCCGAGCAGGCCGGCGGCCTTGGCCTCTTCCACCGCACGGCGCAGGTGGATGGCGGCATCGACATATTCACCACGCAGGAAGATGTAGCCACGGTAGGCCTTGAGGGCCCGGGCACTGATGATCATCCCCTCGATCAGCAGGTGGGGCAGTTGCTCCATCAGCAGCCGGTCTTTGTAGGTGTTCGGCTCCATCTCGTCGGCGTTGCAGAGCAGGTAACGGATGTTCATGCTCTCGTCTTTGGGCATCAGGCCCCACTTCACCCCGGTGGAGAAGCCGGCGCCGCCGCGCCCCTTGAGGCCCGCGTCCTTGACTGTGCCGACTATCTCGTCAGGGCTCATCTGACTCAGTGCCTTGCGGGCCGCTTCGTAGCCCTGCTTGCTCTGGTATTCGTCCAGCCAGACCGGCTGGCCGTCATCGCGCAACCGCCAGGTGAGCGGATGGGTCTCGGGGGCACGGGCGATGCGGTTGGCGGTGCCGAGGGAGGCGAGTGTCTTGTTTGGTTGCAGGCTCATGGGTAAGCCTCCAGGGTTTTCAGCAGACTGACGGCGTCGAGCCCACCGTAGGTATCGTCGTCGATCATCAGCGCCGGCCCCTTGTCGCAGTTGCCGAGGCAGCAGACCGGCAGCAGGGTGAAGCGGCCGTCGGCCGAGGTCTGGCCGGGGGCCAGATCCATGACCTCTTTCAGACCGGCCAGCAGCTGCTCATGGCCGTTGATGTAGCAGACCATGCTGTCGCAGACACGGATGATGTGGCGGCCTACCGGCTGGCGGAAGATCTGGCTGTAGAAGGTGGCGACCCCTTCCACATCGCTGGCGGGGATGCCGAGCGCGGCGGCGATGGCATGGATGGCACCATCCGGCACCCAGCCGCGGGCCTGCTGCACTATCTTGAGTGCTTCTATGCTGGCGGCGCGGGGATCTTCGTAGTGGTGCGTCTCATGCAAGATGGCGTCGCGCTCGGCCTGGCTCAGGGCGAATCCGTCGCCCTTGCCCTGACACGCACTCTGTCCCGCTGAGGACGATGTATTTTTGCACTGACATTGCTGGCTCATGACTTAACCTTTTGTCGTTTATTCTTCTTGTCCCGTCACTGCGGGGACTTAACGATCCACATCCGACATAACGAAATCGATACTGCCCAGGTAGACGATGAGATCCGACACCATCTGGCCGCGGATCACCGAGGGGATCTGCTGCAGGTGGGCAAAGCTCGGGGTGCGGATCCGGGTCCGGTAGCTCATGGTGGAGCCGTCGCTGGTCAGGTAGTAGCTGTTGATCCCCTTGGTCGCCTCTATCATCTGGAAGGACTCGGCGGCCGGCATCACGGGCCCCCAGGACACTTGCAGGAAGTGGGTGATCAGGGTCTCGATGTCCTGCAGGGTGCGCTCTTTTGGCGGCGGTGTGGTGAGCGGGTGATCCGCCTTGAAGGGCCCCTCCGGCATGTTCTTCATGCACTGCTCTATGATGCGCATGCTCTGGCGGATCTCCTCGATGCGCACGGTGGCGCGATCGTAAGCATCCCCATTGCTGCCTACCGGCACCTCGAACTCGAACTGATCGTAGCCGGAATAAGGGCGCCACTTGCGCACGTCGAAGTTGAGGCCGGTGGCGCGAAGACCGCCGCCCGTGGTGCCCCAGGCCAGCGCCTGCGCCGTGTTGTAGGCGGCGACGCCTATGGTGCGACCGCGCAAGATGCTGTTGCGCATGGCGGCCTTCTCATACTCCATCAGCCGCTTGGGTAGCCAGCTCAGCAGGTTGTCCTGGATGAGGCGGGCCCAGCCGATGGGCAGATCGTGCGCCACGCCGCCGATGCGGAACCAGGCCGGGTGCATGCGCGCGCCGGTGATGGCCTCGATGATGAGGTAGATCTTCTGCCGGTCGGTGAAGGTGAAGAACACCGGGGTCATGGCCCCCACGTCCTGGATATAGGTACCGAGGAACAGCAGGTGGCTCTGGATGCGGAACAGCTCCGCCATCATCACCCGGATCATGTCGACCCGGTTGGGCACGGTGATCCCCGCCAGCTTCTCGACCGCCAGCACATAGGGCAGGTTGTTCATCACCCCGCCCAGGTACTCGACCCGGTCGGTGTAGGGGATGTAGCTGTGCCAGGACTGGCGCTCGCCCATCTTCTCGGCACCCCGGTGGTGATAGCCGATGTCGGGCACGCAGTCGCGGATCTCCTCGCCATCGAGCTGCAGCACCAGCCGGAAGGCGCCGTGGGCGGAGGGGTGGTTGGGGCCGAGGTTCAAGAACATGTAGTCTTCGTTCTCGTTGCCCCGGCTCATGCCCCACTCTTCGGGCTTGAACAGCAGGTTGTCCTGTTCCTGATCCTGCTTGACCGCGTCGAGCATGAAGGGATCGAACTCGGTGGCCCGGGCCGGGTAGTCCTTGCGCAGCGGGTGTCCCTGCCAGCTCTTGGGCATCATGATGCGGGTGAGGTGGGGGTGGCCATCGAAGGTGATGCCCATCAGATCCCAGACTTCCCGCTCGTACCAGTTGGCGTTGGGGAAGTGACGGCTGATGGTCGGCAGGTGCAGATCGCTCTCCATCAGCGGCACCTTCAGCATCACATCGGCGTTACGGTCGATGGAAATGAGGTGGTAGAAGACGGTGAAGTCGCTGCCCGGCAGGCCGTGGCGGTGGCTGCGCATTCGCTCGTCGGTGGCGCTGAGATCAAACAGCATCACGAACGGGGAGGGCAGTTTTTGCAAGAAGCCCATCACGTCCTGCAGCAGATCGCGGGAGAGCCAGAGCACAGGCACCCCGGTGCGGGTGGTCTGGACGGTGAAGCGCTCGGCGCCGAAATGGGCAAACAGCTCGCCGACCACCTGGGCATCGGCGTGATCCGCCGTCTGCCCCTGGGCCATGGTGTAGTTGCTTGGGAATTCTCGAGTCAGTTTCATGGTCAGATCTCATCCGGCGTGCGCAGGTTGGTGACTTGGATGCGATCTTCCCGCTTGCGATCCTTCTCGGCCTGCATCTGGGGACGGTAGATCCCCTGATCGCCCACCGTCCAGGAGAGGGGGCGGCGCTCCTTGCCGATGGAGTCCTGCAACAGCATCAGGGCTTGCAGGAAGGCTTCGGGACGGGGCGGGCAGCCCGGAATGTAGACGTCGACCGGCAGGAACTTGTCCACCCCCTGCACCACGGAATAGATGTCGTACATGCCGCCCGAGTTGGCACAGGCGCCCATGGAGATGACCCACTTGGGTTCGAGCAGCTGTTCATAGAGGCGCTGGATGACAGGCGCCATCTTGATGAAGGGGGTGCCGGCGATCACCATGAAATCCGCCTGACGGGGCGAAGCCCGGATGACTTCGGCGCCGAAGCGGGCCACGTCATGGGGGGAGGTGAAGGCGGTACACATCTCCACATAGCAGCAGGAGATGCCGAAGTTGTAGGGCCAGAGGGAGTTCTTGCGGCCCCAGTTGACGGTGTCTTGCAGCACCTCTTCGAGGCGCCCGATCATGATGCCGCGGGTCGCCTGCTGCGCCAGCGGGTCATCGACGGTCTGGCGCTGTTCCTGGGGGTAGCGCTCAACGGGCGCATCCGGGTCAATCCGGGTCAGGGTGTACTTCATGGTGCAACCTCAAAGGGATAATCGGTAAATCAGTCTGGCTTCTTGTCAGTCAGGACGCGCTTCTTCGGGGCCCAGTCGAGGGCACCGATACGCCACAGGTAGATGAGGCCTACCAGCAGCAGGGTGATGAAGATGGTGGCTTCGATGAAACCGACCCAGCCACTTTCCCGTACGGAAACGGACCAGGCGAAGAGATAGAGCGCCTCGACGTCGAAGATGACGAAGAACATGGCGACCAGGTAGAACTTGGCGGAGAAACGCAGACGGGCGTTGCCGACGGAATCGATGCCGGATTCGAAGGGTCTGTTTTTGGCACGGCCATAGGCTCGCCCTCCCAGCAAGGCCGCGACGCCTATCATGGTCAGACAGATGCAGATGGCCCCAATGACATAAACAGCAAAGGCCCAATGCTGGACAGCAACATCAGCAAACATATAGGTTTTCCCTAACCGAATTAATCATGTGACTTAACAAGGGTGCTACGTAGTATGCCAGTTCCATACTGATTTACATGTCATTTCATCAGGTCAATTATTAATCAAGGAAAGGAGAAATTGCTTTTTGCAACCGGGGTCAAACTTCTCATTCGAGAATGACTTTTAATCGCCGTGAAACGCGGAGGCGTGTTGTCGGTGGCAGGAGAAATAGGGCGCGGCAAAGCCAAGATCCCCCATGGGGGGATCTTTTTATCAGGGGGTGAGGAGGGGGAGGGTCCGTTCGGCGGCCTTGCCTTGTGAGAGGGTGATTTCGACGCGCCGATTGGCCTGCCGGTGCGCGAGGGTGTCATTGGCAAAGCGAGGCTGGGTGTCGGCCACCCCTTGAGCGATGACTCGTCTGGCATTGATCTTCGGGTTGGTCAGCAGGGTGTGGACTATGGATGCCGCCCGCAGCACCGACAACTCCCAGTTGTTGCGATAAAGCTCTATCGCCGTCAGTGAATCATCGGTATGACCGGTGACCACCACCATACCCGGGATATCTGCCAGGGTATCGGAGACCTTGTTGACCAGAGGAATGAATTGGGGTTGGAGGAAGGCCGAGTTTGCAGGGAACAGGCTCTTCTCGCCGATACGGATCACCAGCTGGCTGCCGAGCTGCTCTACCTCCAGCTCTTTGGATTCAATCTGGCTCTTGAGCTGCTGATCCAGTTTCTGTTTGGTGGTGGTTGCCCACTCCTGCTCCTTGCTCTTATGGGGCCAAGACTCCGCCGCATTGGCTTTCTCCGAGGCGCCAATGGTTTCGTTGAAGGGATCGGCCGCCACCGTGGGTGCCTCTGTACTCAGTACCGGCTCTGCTTGGGGGACAGCCGGCGTGATGCTGGGATCGGGCTCGAGGATCCCGGTGCCCCCTTGCATCACCGGCGAGCCCGCGGGAGGAGAGATGAGCCCGATCTTGCCGAGCGACTCAATGAGACCCTGGATCAACACCCGGGTTTCCGACTGCTTGGTCATGGCGAAGGAGTAGAGCACCACGAACAGGGCGAACAGCAGGGTCATGAAATCGGCATAGGAGACCAGCCAGCGCTCATGGTTCTCCGGGGATTCAGCCTTTTTCTTTTTGGCCATCATGACCTCCGAGATAGGGTTCCAGAGTCACTTGCAGCCGTTGCTGTGATTCGCCGTCCAGGATGCAGAGGATGCCGGTCAGAGTCATCTCCTTGTAGTGCCTGATCTGATGGGCAAATCCTTTGTAGCGGTTGCCAAATGGCAGAAAGATCAGGTTGGCCGCGCCCACCCCGTAGATGGTGGCGATGAAGGCCACCGCGATGGCACCCCCGAGCTGGTCTGGGGCATCCAGCAGACCCATCGCGTGGATCAGGCCAAACACGGCGCCAACGATCCCCATGGTGGGACAGTAACCCCCCATGGCTTCATAAAACTTGACGGTCTGCTCGAGATCTTCCTGCTCGAACTCGATCTCGTTTTCCAGCACCTCGTGGATCTTGGTCTTCTCGTACCCGTCGACCATCATCTGCACCCCCTTTTGCAAGAAGGGATCCTTGATGTCGTCGATCATGGCTTCCAGCGCCAGCATACCGCTGCGCCTTGCATTGCCTGCCAGGGTTTCCAGCAGTTGAGCCTGCTCTTGCATGTCGAGGCGAAGGGGGGTGATTAGCCATTTGAAGCGCTTGAAGGTTCTGCCAACCACGGAGAAAGGGAATTGGGTCAGGGCCGCGCCGACAGTGCCCCCGATCACGATGAGGAAGGCGGGCAGATTGAGCAGGGCGCTGGGATGACCACCTTCGAGCATGTTGCCGCCCAATATGGCAATCAAGGCTAGCAGCAAACCGATCAGACTCATGTATCCAGACCCCTGTGTAGTTAACTCTGGCTAGTGTAGGTACTTAACTATCAGTTTTTCAAAATGATATCCAACTTGTGAACCATTATTGAGAGGTAAAACCGAGTTGGCTGTGGATCCTGTTTCGGCCTTGGCGGCAATATCATGAGGAATTAAGGGGATGGGGTTGTGCCGAACTGGCTGGGTGACGGTGATATGGCGGGAGAGAAGAGACAAGGGTTGAGCGGGTAGCTGCGAAGGGGGAGGCGGTGACATCGCCCCTGGCCGGGCGAGAGTCGTCAATGCCACAAAGCAAAAAACCGACCCTGAGGTCGGTTTTTATAATTTGGCGGTGAGGGAGGGATTCGAACCCTCGATACGTTGCCGTATACACACTTTCCAGGCGTGCTCCTTCAGCCACTCGGACACCTCACCAAATTTTTGTCTGTTGTTTAAGGTGTTCAGCCAACACCGGTTCGTTGCGCCATTGCGCCGGAACGGGGCGTAATTTAGGGGAAAGCTGACTCGGGGTCAAACACTTTTCCCCTTATTTTTCAGAATCTTTATCGAATGCCTATCCCTTGCGCAGAATGCCGGTTTTTTAAGCCGGATCAGGGTTTATCCAAAATGATCAGGCTGTCGGGCAGCTCGTTCTTGTCATTGGTGGGCGGGAAGGCATCGGCCAATATGGCACCGGTGCGGGTCACACACTCGATGAAACCGGGCTCGACCTCGCCCTTGCGGATGCGGGCGGTAAAGTCGTCGATGATCTGCTGCCATTGGGCATTGTCTATGTGCTTGGCGACACCGTCATCGACCAGGATCTCCACATAGTGTTCCGCCACCGAAACGAAGATCAGCACCCCCAGTCTATCGTGGGTGCGATGCAAGCCTTGCTCGATAAACTGCAACCGCGCCATCAGGGCTGCCCGGTGCTGGCGGACCTTCTTCGGGATCAGCAGCATCTTGATGGGGGTCCAGTGAAACAGCAAGGTCAAGGCGAGCCAGACAGCCCACTGGGTCAGCAGTATTTCGTACCAGCCGAGCCAGAAGCCGAGCTGGAACACCAGCAAGGGAGTGAGCATGGCCAGCAGCGCGGCCCACAGGGTCGGAATGTAGCGATAGCCGTCACTGGCCGGGGCCAAGACGGTGACCAGCTCGGCGTCAGTGGCCTGCTCGACTTGGCGTACCTTGGCCTGCAAGGTGTGATAAAACTGTTTAGAAATCATTGCGTTGTCTCTTTGTATCCCAGATTACCAGCCACCGGAGGCACCACCGCCCCCAAAACTGCCGCCACCGCCGCTGAAGCCGCCGCCACCAAAACCACCGCCGGCGCGACCACCGCCGAAGCCACCGGCCAGATAGGCGGCCCGACGGCGGCCACCGGAGCCACCCCCGCCGCCGCCTCGCAGGTTGTGCAGCACGATCATCACTATCACCATCAGGATGAACAGCCAGGGGCCGCCCAGCTTGTCCTGCTGCTTGGTCACCTCCACCGGTTTGTATTCACCGGCCAGGGCCTGCATGATGCCCTGGCTGCCGGCGACTATGCCGGCCACCATGTCGCCGCGCTTGAAGGCAGGCAGGATCCGGGTCTGGATGATGTTGGCGGCGATGGCGTCGGGCAGGGCGCCCTCCAGCCCATAGCCCACTTCGATGCGCACCTTGCGCTCATCCTGGGCGATCAGCAGCAGCACACCGTTGTTGTGCTCCTTCTGGCCAATGCCCCAGTGGCGCCCCAGTTGATAGCCGTACTCTTCGATGGTATTGCCGTCCAGGCTGTCGATTGACACCACCACCAGCTGGATGCCGCTGCGTTTTTCAAAGGCAGCCAGTTGCTGGGTCAGCTGATGAGCCTGTTTGCGCGACATCAGATGGGCTTCGTCGACCACCTGGCCGCTGAGGGCCGGGAAGGTGGGGGCGGCTTGCAGCGCCGCCGTCCACAACAGCAGACAGGGCAGCAGCCAGCGCATCATCGAATTCATTCGAAGCTGACCTTGGGCGCCTCATCGGCACCTGGCTTGGCGCTAAAGCTTGGCTTGGGTTCGAGATCCGAATAGAGCAGTTTGGCCCAGATCACCCCGGGGAAGGTGCGCAGCTCGGTGTTGAACTGGCGCACCGCCTCGATGTAGTCGCGACGGGCCACCGAGATACGGTTTTCCGTCCCCTCAAGCTGGGCTTGCAGAGTGAGGAACTGTTGATCCGCCTTCAAATCCGGGTAGCGTTCTACCACCACCATGAGCCGTGACAGGGCACTGCTGAGCTGGTTCTGGGCCGCCTCAAACTGCTTGAGCTGGGCCGGATCGCTTACCTGCAGGCTGCCAACCCGGGCGCGGGCGTCGGTGACTGCCTTGAGGGTCTCCTGCTCGTGGCTGGCATAGCCCTTGACGGTGGCGACCAGGTTCGGCACCAGATCGGCGCGGCGCTGATACTGGTTCTCCACTTGACCCCAGCTCGCCTTGACCTGTTCATCCAGGGTCGGAATGGTATTCATGCCGCAACCGGTCAGGGTCAGCAGCAGGGACAGCAGCAGGAAGGCCCGACCTAAGGGGCGCCAGATACTCGTAGCCATCTTGTTGTTCTCCAGTGATTTTTCAATATTGACCCGCACACCATACAGCCTGTGCTCACCCCTCACAACGGCCAGGCAGTTGCGGCAGCTTGCTGTAGATGGTCGAGGTCTTGGGGAGTTGCGGTTTGTCCTTGATCCAGGAGCTGAGTTCGGCGCCACAGCCATTGCCCGGCGGTATGGGGGCCTGGGGCAGGCAGTCAGGGCTGCCTATGGGGCAGCGCAACCGCACATGGAAGTGGCTGTAGTGGCCGACCCAGGGTCTGAGTTTCTGCACCCAGGGCTCGCTCGGTGCACGTTTGCACACCTCGGCCTTGAGCACGGGGTTGATGAAGATGCGGGTCACATCGGGGGATTGGGCGGCGAGGCGCAGCAGGGTCATCTGCTGGGGACCGAAGCGACCCGGCAGGGTTCGGTAGCTTGGCTCATCGATCAGCGCCCACTCCTTGGGGGCATCCTGCTCCCAGCGGCTGATAGGCTTGTTCGCCATGCGAAACCAGATGTCGGCATCGAGGCCGGTCTGGTGGCTGCGGTGACCCGAGCTGAAGGGGCCGCCGCGGGCCATGGCGAGATCGGCGATGTAGAGATCCGGCAAACCGGCCATCTTGGTCTGGCTCGCCAGTCCCTCGAGGTATTGAATCAGCTCGGGGTGGCCGTAGTAGCGTAGCCGCTTGGTGCGGATCACCTGATAACCGGGGCCGGTCAGCGGCAGGGCCATGCCGTTTTTCAGGCAGCCCCCGGCATAACCGCCAATGGCTTCGGGTTGCAGGGTACTGGTCAGCAGGAGCAGGGTGGCGATAAGCATGATGCCCTCTCGGAGAACGGGAAAAGGGGTGTCCTTTGAGCGTCACCAGCATAGCAATAGAGCGGGGGGCAGGGCCAGTGGGGACCACGACCTTGCATCGGCTCCAACCTTATTGCCACAATGCGCCCCTCGAAGGGGATCTGAATAGAGGAACAAGATGATGAAAGCGAGTGAGCTGGTCGGCAAGGATGGCATTTTCTGGTTGCAGCCACCGGCCGGGCGCTTCTATCCCGCCATGGTGAGCCTGCTGCTGTTGAGCCTGGGAGCGGTCGGGGTCGCGCTCTGGCAGGGCTACCCCCAGATGGGTCTTTTGCCTTGGGTCGGCGTCATCTTTGGCGGCATAGTGCTGCTGATGATGCTGGTGCCCCGCCACTGGCAAGCCTGGCGCATGGCGGAACTTGCCTGGGATGCAGAATATCTCTACCTGATCAACGGTTCGCAAGACAGGGCCAAGGCGATAGCGCGAGGGGCGCTGGTTGAGGTGGATCGCGAACGGCGGGTCGGTCATAACGGGGAGTGGCTCGCCTTCAGTCTGGATCTGGCTCTGGCCCCGGATGATCTCGATGAGGCCGCCGAGGTATTGGGTTTGACTGGTGAGACGGCCCACGAGATAAGTCCGGGGATCTATCGATTTGGCTTTAAACGGGCCTGGCACAGCCACTCGGCACTGAGCCGAATATTGGCTAAATTGGTGCCGAATCGGGCTGATTAATTTCTAGACAATTTGGGGTTAAGCTCAGATACTGCCTGTTACTTGAATTGAACTTGCCGCCGGACTTACTCGAGAGATCAATGGCTTGAGTGGTCAGGCGGGGAGTGCCAGGACATGATGCCCTGGCCAGTCCGGCGTAGCGGTTGTGCCCTGCTGCTGCGTCGGTGATTGCATAGAGAAGGCACCCTGACTCGAGAGTGGATGGCATGAAGATTTACGTAGGAAATCTGTCGTACCGGATGACGGCCGACGAACTGACAACCGTATTCAGCCAGTTTGGACAGGTAGAGAAGGTCGATATCATCATCGACCGCGATACCGGTCAGTCCAAGGGATTCGGTTTTATTGAAATGCCGGTAAACGGTGAGGCCGAGAAGGCGATCGCCGATTTGCATGGCACCGAGATAGGTGGACGAACCATCACGGTCAATCAGGCCAAACCGAAGACAGATGCACCACGTGGTCGCCCCCAGCGTCATCGTTGAGGTGCTTCGATAAGGCAAAACGGCATGGGTTCCCCCATGCCGTTTTTGTTTGTGCCTGATGTAGCCTGTCGATGAGGATCAGGGCACGTCATAGCCCAGGGCCGCCTTGCGAATGCGGAACCACTGCTGGCGACTGAGGTGCACCGCCTCCGAGGCGACGGCGCTGGCGATCCGCTCGCGCTTGCCCGAGCCGATGATGGGCAGCGGCCGGCTTGGCAACATCATCACCCAGGCGTATACCACCTGTTCTATGGTCTGGGCGCCGCACTCTTCGCGGATCCGCTCCAGTTCATGGCGAAGATTCTCAAAGCGGCCATCGTGGAACAGGCTGCCGCCTCCCAGGCAAGACCAGGCCATGGGGCTGATGCGCAACTGTTGGCACAAGTCCAGGGTGCCATCCAGGGTGAGATCCATGTTGAGGGGGGAGATCTCCAACTGGTTGGTGACCAGGGGGAAGGGCAGACGCGATTGCAGCAGCTCGAACTGGCGCGCGGTGAAGTTGGAGACGCCAGCGTGCTTGATCTTGCCCGCCTGCTTGAGGGCGATAAAGGCCTCGGCCACTTCGTCGGCATCCATCAGGGGATCCGGGCGATGGATCAGCAACAAGTCCAGGTGATCGGTGGCCAGCTTCTGCAAGGAGGCTTCGGCGCTGGCGATGATATACGCCTTGCTGGTGTTGTAATGGTTGAGGGCGTGTTCAGGCTTGGCGGTGAGGGCGATGCCGCACTTGCTGACCAGCTCCATGCGCGTGCGCAGGGAGGGATCGAGGCGCAGCGCCTTGCCGAAGGCCTCTTCACACTGATAGCCGCCATAAATATCGGCGTGATCTATGGTGGTGACCCCGAGATCCAGGTGGTACTTGATGAGATCCAGCAGGGCGGCCGGAGTGAGTTGCCACTCCATCAGGCGCCAGTAACCCATGATGATGCGAGAGAATTCGGGCCCCTGGGGGTGCAGGGTCAGGCGGGATACTGTCATTGTCTTCTCCTTGGGATAAATGCTGGGCTTATCTTGGCCCTTGCGCCCGGGCAAGGCAATAATAGCGCCCGTCGTCATTCGTACTTTGGTTCTGACTGGGAGAGATATGGAAGGCTTTGCTGCGCGATTGCGGGAGTTGATGGGGGAGATGAGCGTGAGCGCCTTCGCCCGCAAGGTGGGCTTGGGCGAGGCGCTCATTCGCAAGTATCTCAAAGGGGCCGAGCCCGGCTTTGCCAAGGCAAACCAGATTGCCATGGCCGCCAACTGCTCTCTGGAGTGGCTGGCCACCGGCTGCGGTTACCTCTATCGCCAGGCCGAAGTGGTCGACAGGCTTGCGCTGCAGGGTGCACGGACCCTGTTCTGCGAGCAGGATGCGACCATGGCCCTGCCGGATGAGGAGGCCCTGGTCAGGTTGCTCGCCTATTACCAGTTCCTGCGCAGCCACAAGCGGGCCGATGGCTTTCTCGATCTCGCCATGGCCCGCCAATTTGGCAAGCACCTGGACGAGGCGTGAACGGCGTGTTCAGGGATATCTGTTACCCTTGAAAGCCAAGGGAAATCGACGAGCATGGGGTGGGTAATGGAATACCTTATCTTGGGAAGTGGTGGCCTGGGGACGGCCCTGGCCCTTGAATTGACGCGGCGCCATGAACCCTTCGTCCTGGCGGGGCGTCATGTGCCGCCTGGCATAGAGGCTGGCGCCACCTTTCCCATGCTGGATGTGGATCCCCTGGCGTTCGAGGCTCTGTTCACCCTCTTTGACAGGTTGCCGAATGTCATCATCAACACCATAGGAGTGCTCCATGATCTGCACTTCATGCCGGAGCGCCGGGTAGAGGAGGTCGATCCCCGCTGGTTGTGCGAGAGTGTGCGCACCAATGCCTGGCCAACCCTGGCGCTGGGCGCTTATCTGAGCCAGCGCATGACGGCAGAGAGCGATTGCCTGCTCATCACCCTCTCGGATCTCGAAGGCAGCCTGACCGCCAACCAGCAAGGGGAACACTACAGCTATCGGATGAGCAAGGCGGCCCTCAACATGGGGGTCAAGACGCTAGCGCTTGAGTGGCGCGAGCGCTTCCCCCGGGCGGCGGTGGTGGCGCTGCACCCAGGCCCCATGCATACCCCCCTGCGCGATCCTCTGTTGACCATGCCGCCTGCCGAGACGGTGCGTCCCCCCGCCGAGGTTGCGCCACTGCTGCTCGATGCCATTCGCACACTGGGGCCGGCGCACTCGGGCCAGCTTCAGGATCTGGCCGGTCATATCCTGCCCTGGTAATAGGGTTTCCATCTGCAGAGTGAATGCGGTTCATCGGGGCGACAGGCCGGTGCTGGCCGGGAATCACCTGCCCTGGTAATAGGGTTTCCATCTGCAGAGTGAATGCGGTTCATCGGGGCGACAGGCCGGTGCTGGCCGGGAATCACCTGCCCTGGTAATAGGGTTTCCATCTGCAGAGTGAAAATGGTTCATCGGGGCGACAGGCAGGTGCTGGTCGGGTATCACCTGCCCTGGTAGTAGGGCTTTCATAGGCCATCCTTCTTGCCAAACAGGGCTCAGCTGGCTTAACGTCAGGCTCTTGCCATTGGAGGGACAGGATGCGCTACATCGATCTACGAAGTGATACGGTAACCCAACCGACAGACGCCATGCGTCAAGTCATGCTGCACGCCCAGGTGGGCGATGATGTCTATGGCGAGGATCCCGCCGTCAATGCCCTGGAGGCCTATGCCGCCACCCGTCTGGGTAAGGAGGCCGCGCTCTTTGTCCCCTCGGGCACCATGTCCAACCTGCTCGGGGTGTTGTCTCACTGCCAACGGGGCGAAGAGGCCTTGCTTGGCAATGGCGCCCACATCTACCGCTATGAGGCCATGGGCAGTGCCGTGCTGGGGTCGGTGGCGCTCAATCCCGTGCCCATGCAGGCAGACGGCACCCTGGCGTTCAGCGATCTCAAACAGGCCATCAAACCCGATGACCCCCATTTCGCCCAGGCGCGGCTGCTCTGCCTCGAAAATACCCACAATGGCAAGGTGCTGCCCCTGGCGTATCTGCGTCAGGCCCGTGATTTTGTCGATGAGCATGGTCTCAAGCTGCATCTGGATGGTGCCCGTGTTGCCAACGCCGCCGTGGCAAGCGGGGTCTCCCTTGCTGAGATTGCCGCCCCCTTTGATAGCGTCTCGCTCTGCCTGTCCAAAGGGTTGGGGGCACCGGTGGGATCGGTACTGGTGGGGGATGGCGCCTTGATCCAGCGTGCCAGACGGCTGCGCAAGATGGTGGGGGGTGGCATGCGTCAGGCAGGTTTCCTCGCCGCCGCCGGCCAGTTTGCCCTGGAGCACCAGTGCGCGCGTCTCGCAGACGATCATCGCCGGGCTCGCCGTTTGGCCGAGGGGCTGGCCGGGTTGCCCGGCATCAAGCTGGATGTGAGCCAGGTGCAGACCAATATGCTGTTCTTGCAGCTGACCCAGGGAGACAGCAGCGCGCTGCTGGCCTTCATGAAGGAGCGTGGCATCCTCTTCTCCGGCTATGGCGAGATGCGGCTGGTGACCCATTTGCAGATAACCGACGATGATGTGGCCGAGGTGATCGACGCCTTCAGCGAGTATTGTCAGGGGCGCTAGGCTGGGTCAGGGCTCCCGCTTCATCAAACGGGAGCCATAAAAAAGCGCAGCCTTGGCTGCGCTTTTTCGTTATCGGGGCGGATAGGCACCGGCTTAGTAAGCCTGTTGATGCACATCCAGCACGGCGCGCCCGGACGGGTCGGCCATCTCCTTGAACTTGGCATCCCACTCAAGCGCCGTGGGGGTGGAGCAGGCGACAGACTTGCCGTAGGGCACACAGCGCGCGGCAGATTCGAGGGGGAAGTGTTCCTCGAAGATGCTGCGGTAGTAGTAGGCCTCCTTGGTGAGCGGGGTGTTGATGGGGAAGCGATACGCCGCCGCCTCGAACATCTGATCCGTCACCTCGACCTCGACCATGGCCTTGAGGCTGTCTATCCAGGAGTAACCCACACCGTCTGAGAACTGCTCCTTCTGGCGCCATGCCACTTCGTGGGGCAACAGCTCCTCGAAGGCCTGGCGCAAGATGTGTTTCTCGATCTTGCCGTTGCCACACATCTTGGCGGCAGGATTGATGCGCATCGCCACGTCCATGAACTCCTTGTCGAGGAAGGGCACCCGGCCTTCCACGCCCCAGGCTGCCATGGACTTGTTGGCGCGCAGGCAATCATACAGATGCAGGGCATCGAGCTTGCGCACCGTCTCTTCGTGAAACTCTTTGGCGTTTGGCGCCTTGTGGAAATAGAGGTAACCGCCGAACAGTTCGTCCGACCCCTCTCCCGACAGCACCATCTTGATGCCCATCGCCTTGATGTAACGGGCCATCAGATACATGGGGGTCGAGGCACGAATGGTGGTGACGTCATAGGTCTCGAGGTGATAGATGACGTCCCGCAGGGCATCGAGTCCCTCTTGCACCGTGAAGTGGATCTGGTGATGAATGGTGCCCAGGTGATCGGCCACCTTCTGGGCGGCGGCCAAGTCTGGCGAGCCTTCCAGGCCGACGGCGAAGGAGTGCAACTGGGGCCACCAGGCCTCGCTCTTGCCATCGTCTTCGATGCGACGGGCGGCATAAATTTTGGTGATGGCCGAGATGACCGAGGAGTCCAACCCACCGGAGAGCAGTACGCCGTAGGGGACGTCACACATCAGCTGGCGCTTGACGGCCGCTTCCAGGGCGGCACGCAGCTCCTCTACCGAAGCAGGATTGTCCTTGACGACGTCAAACTCGCGCCAGTCGCGCTGATAGTATTGGGTCAGCTCGCCATCCTTGCTCCACAGATAGTGTCCGGGCGGGAACTCTTCCACGCTCTTGCACACGGGAACCAGGGCCTTCATCTCGGAGGCGACATAGAAGTTGCCATGCTCATCGCGGCCGGTATAGAGGGGGATGATCCCCATGTGGTCGCGACCAATCAGGTAGGCATCCTGCTCGGCGTCATAGAGGATGAAGGCGAAGATGCCGTTGAGATCATCCAGGAAGGCGGGGCCCTTCTCCTGGTAGAGCGCGAGCAATACCTCACAGTCAGACTTGGTCTGGAACTGGAAGTCCACCTTGAGCTCTTTCTCCAGCTCCTTGTGGTTGTAGATCTCGCCGTTGACGGCCAGCACGTGGCTGCGCGCCGGGTTGTAGAGGGGTTGGGCGCCATTGCCCGGATCGACGATGGCCAGCCGCTCGTGGACCAGAATGGCTTTGTCTGAGCTGTAGACGCCGGACCAGTCGGGTCCGCGATGACGCAGTCGCTTGGACATTTCAAGCGCCGATTTACGCAAGCTGGCTGCGTCAGACTTGATGTCCAGAATGCCGAATATTGAACACATTGATGTAAATCCTCTTTGATTTTATTGAGCCCCCCACGTTTGGGCTCGAAATTCCATTTACATTCCTCGTCTTTCACAATGCCTAGCGCCAAAACCTTTTGCAAGCGGCAACACCGCACAAAATCAGGGCGCTGGCCGCTTTCTCCATGAGCCGCGAACCTGACCTTGGCGTCAAGTTGGTTGACGTGTACGTCACCCTGCTGGATTTCGCTGTCCCTGACGCCATTTCACCGCTCGTTTATTGGGAGGCTGACCCACCCGCTGGTTCGAAGATCACATAGAGCTTGCGGCAAGGGGTCAGGGTCTCCCACTCTCCGACGAAGCCAGCCGGAATGACGAACTGATCCCCCGGGGAGAGGCGCAGTTGGCCGCCCAGGGTGTCGTGGATGCACACCTCCCCTTCGATCAGCTGACAGTACTCATGCTCGGTATAGTGAATGGCCCAGCGGCCCGGCTCACAGGACCAGAAGCCGACGTGAAACTGCTGGCTCGGATCCGAGTAGTGGTTCCAGAGTGTCTGCTCAGGGTGACCGGCTTTGATTTTGTCCCTTGAGGGGACAAGGGAGGAGGGGGTGACGCTCTGGCGGTCGAGCAGGGTCCAATCTTTCAGGCTCAGCATGCACCCCCCTTGGCAGAGCGCGCCGGTTGATGAAGGGTCAACGCAGGGTATTCAAATCGATTGAGGGTCAGCATGCACCCCCCTTGGCAGAGCGCGCCGGTTGATGAAGGGTCAACGCAGGGTATTCGGATCGATTGAGGGTCAGCATTGTGCCTCCTTGGCAGTGACTCGGGTCTATGGCGGTGGCTAGCAGGGGCCATCCTGGCCCCTTGTTTGTTTTATTTAACAGTTGGAAAAATAAACTAAACGATCGAGCGCGCCTTGCCAAGCTCCTCAGGCCCTTTTACCCCCTTGATGACATGGCGGGCGAAGCCGCTGCCGGCCTCGTCATAGACGTTGAACACCGCATCGACCCCCTGTTCGCGCAAAGATTCGATATCGTCCTCGAAGCGGACGATGGCGGCTATCTGGCCGGTGAAGCCATGGCTGCGCAGCTTCTCGATGGCATAGAGGTTGCCCGAATGGTGGGGCATGGCCAGCAGCACCAGATTGATCTGGTTGGAGATGAGCACCTTGTCCCAGAAGTCGGTATCGGTCGCATCGCCCTCGATGACGTTCATGTTGCGCTCGCGCAGGGCCGGCAGCTTGCTGGCGTCATTCTCTACCCCCAGGATGACGGGGCCATATTTGTGTTCCAGCTCGAAGTAGGCGCCCTGGCCGATGCGACCCATGCCGAGGATGATCACCTCGGCATCGCCGAGTTCAATGGGTCTGTCTTCCGGATGAAGTTCCCGGGCCTGCAAGCCGCGCAGCCAGTTGCCGAGTCTGTGATAGATGCGTTCACTCTGGCTGTTGAGGGGGGCCGAGATCATGAAGCTGGCCGCCAGTGCCAGCGACAGAGCAATCAGCCACTCATGGGAGAGCCAGCCCGCCTTGGCGGCGATGGCGGCCACGATGAGGCCGAATTCGGAGAAGTTGGTCAGCGCCAGGGTAGAGAGCAGCACGGTACGCACCCTCAGGTGGGCACCGCTGTAGACCAGATAGTAGAGCGCGCTCTTGAATGGCAGGGCCAGTACCAGGGCAAAGGCTATCCACATGGCGTCCTGGGTCGGCAGACCGTTGAGGCCAATGGTCAGGAAGAAGCAGATGAGGAAGAGATCTTTCAAATTGAACAGCGCCTTGGCAAGGCCCGCTGCGGCCGGGTGGGAGGCCAGCATCATGCCGATGATCAGCGCCCCCAGGTCTGGCTTGAGTCCAACCGCCTCGAAACCGGCGGCGCCCACTACCAGGGCCAGGAAGATGCCAAGCAGCACCTGTAACTCTCCATGACCTGCCCGCTCCAGCAATTTGCAAAGCAGGGGGCGCAGCAGAGGCAGCCCCAGCACCCAGAGCGCCCAGATGCTCGGCAGCTTGCCACTGGAGATGGCGAGAAAGGCGACGGCGAAAATGTCCTGCATCACCAGCACGCCGATGGCGAGGCGTGCATAGAGGGCATTCATGTCGCTGCGCTCCTCGAGCACCTTGACCGCGAACACCGTGCTGGAGAATGACAGGGCAAAGCCCAGCAACACGGCGAGCTGCCAGCCAAGGGACATGGCCAGGGCCATGCCCAGCCCCTTGCACACCAGGAGTACCAGGGTGAACAGCAAGGTGGAGAGCAGTATGTGCAGGCTGGCGGTACCCCAGACATCGCGGCGCAGCAGGGTGCGCACATTCAGCTTGAGCCCTATGGTGAACAGCAGCAGCGTGACCCCGAGATCCGCCAGCTCACTCAGGGCCGGGCTGTTTTCATAGCCCATGCCGTTGAGGATGAAGCCGGCGGCGAGAAAGCCGAGCAGGGGAGGCAGGCCTATCAGGTTGACCAGCATGCCGCAGGCGAAAGCCACGGCGATCAGTACAGGTTCCATACAATTACCATTTTCCGGGCGGCGCCCTTGACTCTGTACGCTGGGCCGCCGCCAACTACCTCAAATGATGTCGATATCGACCACGGAGTTGAAAATGTGGTTGGGGCTAAACGGCATCTGATCGATGTCGGCCACCTTGCTCACCCCAGACAGGACCAGCACGGTTTCCAGTCCCGCCTGGAAGCCGGCCAGGATATCGGTACGCAGGTTGTCGCCGATGATGATGGTGTTATCCGAATGGGCTTCCATCCGGTTGAGTGCCGCGCGGATGATCCAGGCGCTCGGCTTGCCGACATAGAAGGGCTTCTTGCCAGTCATGCGCTCTATGGGGGCACAGAGGGCGCCGCAGGCCGGATGCATCATGGGGCCATGGGTGTCAGGGTTGGTGGCGATGAAGCGGGCACCTTGCGCCACGAACTTGGCGCCCAGTTGCATCATGGACCAGTTGTAGTTGCGGGTTTCGCCCACCACCACGAAGTCGGGGTCGATGTCGGTTATGGTGAAGCCCGCCTTGTAAAGTTCGTGAGTCAGGGCCCCTTCGCCTATCACATAGGCCTTCTTGCCATCCTGGCGCTTGAGGAAATCGGCGGTGCCCATGGCGGAGGTATAGAAGCTCTCTTCGGGCACCTCGATGCCGGCGGAGCGGAAGCGGTTCTGCAGATCTTTCTGGGTCTGGGCCGGATAGTTGGTGAGGAACAGGAGCTTGCTGCCCTGCTCCAGCAGGCGATGGACGAAGTGATCGGCCCCCGGGATGAGATCGTTGTTGTGCAATATGACACCGTCGATATCACAGATGACGTTTTTCTTCATGTAAACTCCTTGCAGGGGCAGAGATGAGGCACAGACATTCTTAAATGTCTTCAATCGGTTATCTTTTTTGTGCCGCCATTATATGCCCCTTTGATGACAAGGTGTGACAGCAATTGCGCCAAGCTGCCTCCGCTGTTGTCTGTGTCGCTGGCCGGGCAGCCATGGCACCTAATGAAACCTGGCCAGCCACTACTTTACTCAAGGACGTAACATCATGGATGACTTCATCACGGGCTTGCCCAAGCTGGAACTGCATCTGCACCTGGAAGGCACCCTGGAGCCCGCCCTGATGCTGCGTCTGGCTGCGCGCAACGGCTTGACCCTGCCCTGGACCGAGGCGGCCACTCTGAAGGCTGCCTATCAGTTCGACAGCTTGCAATCTTTCCTCGACCTCTACTATCAGGGCTGCGATGTGTTGCGCCAGGAGCAGGATTTCTTCGATCTCACCTGGGCCTATCTGCAGCGTTGTGCGAGTGAGCAGGTGGTGCATGTCGAGGTGTTCTTCGATCCTCAGGCGCACACCAGCAGGGGTGTACCATTCGAGACGGTGCTGGCGGGGATAGAGGCGGCGTTGTTGCGTGGTGAGGGCGAACTGGGCATCAGTTACCGGCTCATCATGAGTTTTCTGCGCCACCTCGGGGAGGAGGCGGCCTTGACGGCTCTGGCCGAGGCCGCCCCCTGGCTGGACAGGATCCATGGGATCGGGCTCGATTCGTCCGAGCTGGGGTATCCGCCTGAGCAGTTCACCCGCCTGTTTGCCCGTGCCAAGGCGCTGGGACTGGGGCTGGTGGCCCACGCCGGGGAGGAGGGGCCGGCAGACTACATCTGGCAGGCCATCCGTCAGCTCGGGGTGCGGCGCATCGACCACGGGGTACGCTGCGCCGACGATCCCGACTTGTTGCGTTTTCTGGCCGACACCCGGTTGCCTCTCACGGTTTGCCCACTCTCCAATGTGCGGCTCGGGGTCTTCCCCACCATGGCGAACCACAATGTGTTGACCCTGCTCGAGCAAGGGCTCTGCGTCACCATCAACTCGGACGATCCCGCCTACTTCGGGGGCTATATGGACGCCAACATGCGCGCCCTGGTCGAGGCGCTTGGTGCCAGCCGCGAGCAGCTGTGTCGTCTCAGTCTGAACGCGGTGGAGGCGAGCTGGCTCAATCTGGCAGCCAAGGCGCGGCTGACTCGCAGCATCCTCGGCTATGCCGCTTGCCAGGGGGTCAGTCTGAGCTGAGGCCCGGGTGAGGGGGAAAATGGCATAACGAAGAGGGCCCCGCGGGGCCCTCTGCTATTTGAACATGTTAAGCGGGCTGCGGCTCAGCCTGCGGGCCGTAGACGGGATAGTCGGTGAGGCCCTGCTCGGCGCCACCAAACAGGGTGGCGGGATCGTGGGGCGTCCAGGGATAACCGTGGCGCAGCCGGATCGGCAAGTCCGGATTGGCCACGAAGGGTCGCCCGAAGCCTATCATATCGGCCCAGCCCTCATGGATGGCGGCCCGTGCCCGTGCACCATCGTACTTGCCCGCATAGATGAGGGTGTTGGGGAAGGCGGCCCTGAGTCCCTGCTTGAAATCGACGGGCATCAGGGGGGCGTCTTCCCAGTCAGCTTCGGCGATGTGCAGATAGCTGACATTCAGCTCCCCCAGCAGGGTCGCGGCGGCAAGATAGGTCGCTTGCGGATTGGCATCGACGGTGCCGTTGAGGGTGGTGAGCGGGGCGAGCCGCACGCCAAGCCGATCGGCACCTATCTCGGCACTGACTGCCTCGGTTACCTCCTTGAGGAAACGCAGACGGTTCTCAAGGGAGCCGCCGTAACCGTCGGTGCGGTCATTGGACTCGGAGTCGAGGAACTGGTTGATGAGATAGCCGTTGGCGGCGTGCAACTCTATACCGTCAAAGCCAGCCAGCATGGCATTGCGAGCACCCTGGCGGAACTGGCCGACCACGGCATCTATGTCATCCTGAGTCATGGCGCGGGGCAGGGCACTCTCGACAAAGCCGGGGGTATCGCTGCCGTTGTCGACAAACACCTTGACCCCGGCCGCGCGGATGGCGGAAGCCGAGATGGGCTGGGCGCCGCCAATATTATCCGGATGAGTCACCCGACCCACGTGCCAGAGCTGGGCGAACATGACCCCTCCCTTGGCATGTACGGCGTCGGTAACCTGTCTCCAGCCAGCAACTTGCTCTGGGCTATAGATGCCAGGAGTCCAGGCGTAGCCTTTGCCAAGGGGATCTATCTGGGTGCCCTCGCTGATGATGAGACCCGCCTCGGCACGCTGGGCGTAATAGGTCGCCATCATGGCGTTGGCCACATCTCCCGGTTGGCTGGCGCGGGAGCGGGTCATGGGGGGCATGACGATACGGTTGTTCAGGTGCAACTGGCCGAGGCGCAGCGGACAAAACAGGGGATCGTGGCTCATTCGGGTGTCCTCATCGGGTGAATGGGGCCACTCTAGCGCGGCATATCATTGAGATAAACCCGCATATTCTCAAAAGAGTGCTGCGTTTAAGACAATAATTGGGGTCGAGAATGGGAGCCGTGATAGCGCATGATCCCAGAGCGCGAGCGCTTCATCATCGCCTGGTATGAATAAGCGTGGAGTCTTTATTAATTATTTATATGGGCAGAGCTCAATGTAACAACCGGTACCCATTCATATTGAACACTATATTGACGCCGGGTATTGCATTCAGCGTTGGAATACACTCACTGATACAGGCAGTGTTGATCTGCATCAATTAAACCCATGAAAAGATATTCTTAATCATGCAGGAGTATGTTTCCCGGTGTCATTATATTCCGTCTCTCTCAATGAGGATGACAGTGAGGAATGAAAAAGGGAGGCAATGCCTCCCATGTTGTGAGCCAACCAGCCCGATGCTGCGTGTCCGCCTCACACTCGGGCACAGTGGCTGACTCAGGACCCGGTCGAGGCGGCGCCCTGCACATGACCCTGCTTGTCGCTCAGGCAGGACCAGGGCGCCTGGCTACCTGGAACCTCAATGGTGACACCCACTCCTGCTTCGGAGTCCAGTACCTCGAGCACATTGAGCTTGCTGACGGCTGTCCCAGTCTTGCTTGCGACGGCCTTCAGACAGGCGGTCTCGGCGGCGCTGGCTTTATTGGCTGGGGCAGCTTGCCCTGCAGCTGCAGTCGGCTGGCAGACGCCCGAGCCCTGCTTGCTGGTGTAAGAGACATCGTACTGGCCCCCGGTGTTGCTGATGGAGAGGGTGACTCCCGCGCCCTTGGCCTCATAGAAGTCGTCGCTGAACTTCTTGAGCTTGGCCTCCTTGCCATTGATATAGACGGGGCCACCCTCATCGCTGTGCATCTGGATCTTACCCGGGCACTCGTAATTAAGCTGGGGAAGGGCAGCACTGGCGGTGCCCGCCATGGTCAATGCGAATACTGTGATCAACACCTTTTTCATGGGACTTACCTTAACTGTTTAACAAAGTGGAATAAGTGTATTTGTTTTTATTGTTCGGTGGATAACAACATCACTGTATTTCGGCGCGAAGTCTGCCGTTTGTCCTTGGCGAAAATAAATAGCTGGCCTACTTAATTTTAGCAACGAAATTTTCGTAAATTTTTGTGCTGCTGAAAATGGTTATTGATTCAAGGGACTCGGCAAACGGTTTTCCCTGTCAATGGTTTAAAGATTAAAAAAAACAGAGCAATAACCGGCAGGAGAGGGGCGGCGAGCGTGACGCAGGGCGAGGCAGCGGGCGGGCTGCAGGAGGCCCTGTTTGGGACATTTGTCACGCGGGGCGACGGGGCCCCGCGTTGCATCAGGATGGCAAGCGCCGGATCAGAGCCAGCGTTTCTCGCGGGTGAAGCAGACCGAGAGCCAGGCATCCCCCAGGGTATCGCCCAGGCGGGACCAGAGCTCCTGGCGCAGGGCATCCTGGCGCTCTATGGGCCACTCCTGATCCGGGGCCACCAGTATGTTCAATTCGAGATCGAAGCGGCGGCCGCTCTTGGCCAGATGGCTGTAACACTCGATCCCATGGCGCTGGCGCAGGGCGTCTATCTCGCGCTCGACCCGCGCCGAGACATCCCCCTTGGGGGCGATTTTCAACACTTCCCGCAGGTTGCGACCGAGCACCTTGATGGGGATCAGGGTGGCGCACAGGGCGAGCAGGGTGACCAGCACGGGGTCTATGTAGCGGTTGTAGTGGCCATAACCGAGAGCGTCGAGGCCGATGGCGACCACGAAACCGATGAGCAGGGTGGCGCTGAGCAGGGTATCGACCAGCCACTCCTTGGAGTCGACCCGCACCAGTTCGGAATCGACGCGCTCGGCCACCGCCGCCTCGACGCGGTAAATGATGGCGCAGAAGAAGGTGCAGACGGCGGCATAGATGAGGGCGTGACCGAGGTCTATCTCCCGTCCCCCTTCCATCAGGGAGGTGATGCCGCTATGGAGAGCGCCGAGACAGAGCAGCAAGATGATGGTGCCGTTGATGACGTTGGTGATGGGCTCGAAATGGGCGTAGCCGTACTGGAAGCGCGCGTCGGAGGGGCGGGTCACCAGGTAGGCGGTGATTAACCCTAAGCCCGTCATACCCATGCTGAACAGGGTGAAGATGCCGTCGAGCATGATGGCGTTGGAACCGGCGAACAGGCCATAGCCGATCCCGAAGATGGCGAAGCTGATGCAGCCAAACAGTGACAGGGTCAGCGCCTGTTTCTCGGTGGTGATAAACGTACTGATAACATGGCTGAGGTGAGCCATAACAATCCTCCTTTCAAATGGTGAATATTGCCGATCGCAAGCGGTTTTCTTGCTGATATACTGGCCGCCACATGTGAGCTGACCGCCCACGACTCGGCCAACGCAGCCGTGTCGGGCCGTCGTAGTCGCCGGTATGCCGGCATCAAGCAATGGAAGGCAACAAGGATTCATGATCCCGAGACTCGATTACCAGGACAGTTTGTCACCCACAACCCTGCAGTTTCTTGAGTTGCTAGGGCGAAGCGCATTTCGTGGTGATATCGAAAAGTCTTATGCAAGCCGGTTGGCGATGGCGACGGATAACAGCGTCTATCAGGTAGTACCTCAGGCGGTTCTCTATCCGCGCAGCGCGGATGACATTGCAGTCATGCTCACGCTGGCTCAGGGGCCAGAGTATGCCACCTTGAGTTTTTTCCCTCGCGGCGGCGGCACCGGCACCAATGGCCAGTCCCTGGGCGGCGGCATTATCGTCGATCTCTCCCGCCATATGAACCAGATCCTGGAAATTAATCTGGAGCAGGGCTGGGTACGCGCCCAGGCCGGGGTGGTGAAGGATCAGCTCAACGACTACCTCAAACCCCACGGCTACTTCTTCTCGCCGGATCTCTCCACCTCCAACCGCGCCACCCTGGGCGGCATGGTCAACACCGATGCCTCGGGACAGGGGTCGCTGGTCTACGGCAAGACCTCGGATCACGTGCTCGGCCTCAAAGCCGTGCTGGAGAATGGCGACATCATGGCCAGTGAGCCCGTCACGGGAGCCCGCCTCGCCGACAAGCTGGTGCTGGAGGGCCGGGAAGGGGAGATCTATCGCACCCTCTATCGCATCGGCCGCGAGCGCCGCGCCGACATAGAGGCCATCTTCCCCAAGCTCAACCGCTTTTTGACCGGTTACGATCTCAAGCACCTCTATACCCCTGAGACAGATACCCTGGACGTCAGTCGGGTACTGTGCGGCTCTGAAGGGTCGCTCGGTTTTATCACCGAGGCTCGCCTCAACATCACCCCTATTCCCCGCTATCGCACCCTGGTCAACGTCAAATACGACAGCTTCCCGTCGGCCCTGCGCAATGCCCCCTTCATGGTGGCGGCCCATGCCCTGTCGGTGGAAACCGTGGACTCCCGGGTGCTGGGGCTGGCTCGCGCCGACATCATCTGGCACTCGGTGAAAGCCCTTATCCAGGACGTGCCCGGCAAGGATCTGCAGGGACTCAACATTGTCGAGTTTGCCGATACCGACGAGGGCGAGCACCAGATCAAGGTGACCGAGCTGTGCCGCCGTATCGATGAGCTGTTGGCCAAAGGGGAGGCGGGGATCATCGGCTATCAGCTGTGCGACCACCTGCCGAGCATCGAGACCATCTATGGCATGCGCAAAAAATCGGTGGGGCTGCTTGGCAACGCCGAAGGGCGCAAGAAGCCGGTGGCCTTCACCGAAGATACCGCCGTACCGCCGGAATCTCTCGCGGACTTCATCATGGAGTTTCGCGCCCTGCTCGATGGTCATGGCCTCGATTACGGCATGTTCGGTCACGTGGATGCGGGGGTGCTGCACGTGCGCCCGGCCCTGGACTTGTGCGACCCCGAGCAGGAGGTGCTGCTGCGGCGCATCTCGGATCAGGTGGTGGCGCTCACCGCCAAATATGGCGGCCTGATGTGGGGGGAGCACGGCAAGGGTTTTCGCTCCGAATACAGCCCCGCCTTCTTTGGCGAGCTGTGGGAGGAGCTGCAGCGGGTCAAGGGCGCCTTCGATCCCGCCAACCGCCTCAACCCCGGCAAGATCTGCATCCCTTATGGCAGCGGCGCTTCGCTTGTGTCGGTGGACGGTCCCAAGCGCGGCAAGTTTGACCGCCAGATCCCGATTGCGGTGCGGGAGAGCTACACCCGCGCCATGGATTGCAACGGCAACGGCCTCTGCTTCACCTTCGAGACCGACTCCCCCATGTGTCCCTCGGTCAAGATCAGCCGCGACCGTCGCCACTCGCCCAAAGGGCGGGCGGGCTTGATGCGCGAATGGCTGCGCCAGCTGGCGGAGCAGGGCTTCGATCCCCTCGCGCAAGAGGTGGCGCTGCAAAGCGGTGGCTTGTCTATCAAGGCCATCATCGATAAGACGCGCAACACCCTGGCCCGCGCTCGCGGCCAGTATGACTTCTCCCACGAGGTGATGGAGGCGATGGAGGGGTGCCTGGCCTGCAAGGCATGCACCAGCCAGTGCCCCATCAAGGTGGATGTGCCGAGCTTTCGGGCTCGTTTCATTCAGCTCTACCACGCGCGCTACCTGCGTGGCCCCAAGGATTACTTCGTCGGCACCGTCGAGAGCTACACCCCTTGGCTGGCCAAGGTGCCGAAATTGGTCAACTTCTTCCTGGAGAAGGAGTGGGCTCAGCGCCTGAGTGCCAAGAGCATCGGCATGGTGGATGTGCCGCTGCTGAGTGTCCCGACCCTGAACGAGGCGCTGCGCGACGACCGTGCCCGCTACTTCGACCTGGCCGGACTGGAAGCCATGAGTGCCGAGCAGCGTGCCAGAGTGGTGCTCATCGTGCAGGATCCCTTCACCAGTTATTACGACGCCCCCGTGGTGCGGGACTTGGTCCGACTGGTGACCAAGCTCGGCTATCAGCCCTATCTGCTGCCCTTCTTGCCCAACGGCAAGCCTCAGCATGTGAAAGGTTTCTTGCGCGCCTTCGCCCGCACCGCAGCCAACAGCGCCCAATTCCTCAACAGCCTGGCCCGTCTCGATGTGCCTCTGGTGGGGGTCGATCCCTCACTGGTACTCTGCTATCGCGATGAGTATGTGAAGGCGCTGGGTACTGCCCGTGGCGACTTCCAGGTACTGCTGCCTCAGGAGTGGTTATTGTCCATCCCTGCGCCGCAGCCCAAGGCGTCCGAGGAGACGACGGCGGCTGAACCTTGGTATCTGTTTGCCCACTGCACCGAAAAGACCGCCAAGCCCACTACCCATGGCGATTGGGGCACCCTGTTTGACCGCTTTGGCGCCCGCCTGCAGCCCGTGTCGGTGGGCTGTTGCGGCATGGCCGGCACCTATGGTCACGATGCCAAACAGGTGGACAACTCCAAGGGGATCTACGCCTTGAGCTGGGCCGAGCCGCTCTCTCGCCTACCCAAGGGCCGCTGTCTGGCCACGGGCTACTCATGTCGCAGCCAGGTGAAACGGATGGAGGGGGAGAAACTCAAACATCCACTGCAGGCGCTTTTGGAATTACTTTGATGCTGAGCTTGCCCAAGCGGTTTCGGGTGCCGCAAGCCTTGCGGCACCCGGATTTTCTGTTGTTACCGGTCAACCCGGCTCAGGCTGTGGTGGAGTTCGTCGCCATGTTGCGCGAGCGGGAGCAGTTGCATCAGCTGTTTCGCCCCCAGGATATCTGGCCTTCCGCCCAGTTCAGCCTCGGCCAGCATGAGGAGGATCTGACCTGGCAGCAATCGGAGTTCCTGGCCAAGCGCTCCTTCGCCTATGGCCTCTGGAGCCCGAGTCGGGAGCCCGAGTTCTGGGGCGGCGTCTATCTCTACCCCTCGGTGCTGCCGGAGGTGGAGGTGGAGCTCTTCTTCTGGAAGGTGGCCGAGGCGCCCCTCGATGACGCCGTGCTGGAGGCCGAGCTACGTGCCTGGCTGGGCAAGGTGTGGCAGTGGCACCATCCCCGTTTGCCAGGGCGAGACGTTGCCTGGTCTGACTGGCCCGGCATCAGTTACCCCTGGTAAGGCGGATGCCGACCCGCTCAGACAGGGGGCATCCGTCATCTTGTTTCCCCCATGAGGTCCACCCTCATTTAAGGAGATCTGCATTTCATGAACGACGATAAAGCCGCCATCTGGCAACAGCCCCTAAGTTTGGCGCGGCTCAACGCGACATCGGCCAACACTCTGATGGCTCATCTTGATATTCAGTATTCTGATTTCGGGCCCGACTGGCTGGAAGCGACCATGCCTGTGGACGCGCGCACCCATCAGCCCTTTGGCATGTTGCACGGTGGCGCCTCTGTGGTCTTGGCGGAGAGTCTGGGATCGGTGGCGGCCAATATGTCGGTTGGCAGCGACAGTTATTGCGTCGGTCTGGAGATAAATGCCAATCATCTGCGTGCCAAGCGGGAAGGGAGAGTGACGGGGCGCTGCTCGCCGTTGCATCTGGGCGCGACGACTCAGGTGTGGCAGATAGAAATTCGGGATGAAAGGGCACGTTTACTCTGTACCAGCCGTTTAACGGTTGCCGTGCTCAAACACAAGCGGGACAAGGGCTAGCGAGCATTGCGATCTGCTATCACGCACCATGGCTGAAAAATAAGCAAGCCATAGTCGCAAGATCCCTCTATAATTGCCAACGTCTTGAGAGGCCTATCACATTTTTCAAGACAGCAGAACAAAGTGGCGCTATAATCGCCGCCTTTTGCTATTCCGCGGTGTTTAGCCGCCTGCCTTAATCTGGAAGAATCTATGTCTGATACCGAACAACTGCCCCTTTTTAGTGAGCTTGGACTGGCCGCGCCTGTATTGAAAGCGCTGCAGGACGTGGGCTATGAGCGCCCGTCACCAATCCAGGCCGCAGCAATCCCCCACCTGATGGCGGGACACGATCTGCTGGGGCAGGCGCAAACCGGTACAGGGAAGACCGCTGCTTTTGCTTTGCCTTTGCTCTCTCGTCTGGAAGCTGGTAACCGCAACACCCAGGTTTTGGTGCTGGCACCGACTCGTGAACTGGCGCTGCAGGTTGCAGAAGCGTGCCAACGCTATGCCCACCACATGCCTGATTTCCACGTACTGCCCATCTACGGTGGTTCCTCCTACGAAACCCAGACCCGCGCCCTGCGCCGTGGTGCTCAGGTTGTCGTGGGTACCCCGGGTCGCGTGATGGATCTTATCCGCCGCAAGAACCTGGACCTCTCCGGTCTGAAAGCACTGGTACTGGACGAAGCCGATGAAATGCTGCGCATGGGCTTCATCGACGACGTGGACTGGATCATGGATCAGTGCCCGGCCGGTCGCCAGGTTGCGCTGTTCTCTGCCACCATGCCAGATCAGATCCGTCGCGTTGCCCAGAAGCACCTGAAGCAACCCAAAGAGATCAAGATCGTCTCCAAGACCTCCACTGCACCGACCATTCGTCAGCGCTACTGGCAGGTAACCGGTCTGCACAAGCTGGACGCCATGACCCGTCTGCTGGAAGTCGAGCCCTATGAGGCTGTTCTGGTGTTTGTACGCACCAAGAACGCTGCCGAAGAGCTGGCCGGCAAGTTGGCCGCCCGTGGCCACGCCTGTGAAGCCCTGCACGGTGACATTCCGCAGAAACTGCGTGAGCGTACCGTCGACAAGCTGCGTCAAGGCCAGCTGGACATCCTGATCGCCACCGACGTCGTCGCTCGTGGTCTGGACGTTGAGCGTATCACCCACGTGGTGAACTACGACATCCCTTACGATACCGAATCCTACGTGCACCGTATCGGCCGTACTGGCCGTGCCGGTCGTAAAGGCGAAGCCATCCTGTTCGTGGCTCCCCGCGAGCGCCGCATGCTGCGCGCCATCGAGCACGCCACTCGTCAGGCCATCGAGCCGATGAAGATGCCGAGCACCGATGACATCAACCAGCATCGCATGACCAAGTTCAAGGAGCGCATCCGGGAAACCATGATGGGCGAAGAGCTTGAGCTGTACCACAACCTGGTCAACGAGCTGATCCAGGAAGACTCTGTCGATCCGCTGGAACTGGCTGCCGCACTGGCCAAGCTGGTACAGGGCGATCAACCGCTGCTGCTGGATGACTCCATCCCTGAGCCGCAGTTCAATGCTGGCAGCGGTCGTGACTTCGAGCGTCGTGACGGTGGCCGTGATTTCGGCAGCCGTGATGGTGGTGACCGTGGCGATCGTCCTGCCCGTCGCATGCCGTCCTTGGAGCCGCGTCCGCTCAAAGACAACCCGGATGTGGAGATGGAGCGCTACCGTGTAGACGTGGGTGCCCATCACGGCGTCAAGCCGGGTCAAATCGTCGGCGCCATCGCCAACGAAGCGAACATCGAGAGCCGTTTCATCGGTAACATCGACATCGCCGATGACTTCTCCACCGTCGACCTGCCCAAGGGCATGACCGCCGATGTACTGGAAGTGATCAAGAAGGCCCGTGTTTGCCAGCGTCCGCTGCAGATCACTCGCTATACCGAAGTGCCTGCCGGCAGCAACACAGCGCCACGCCCGCAGCGCAGCGACCGTCCTTTCAACAAGGATCGTCGTCCAGCCGGTGACCGCCCGTTCAACAAGGGTGGAGAGCGCCGTGAAGGTGGCTTCAATAAAGATCGTAAATTTGCTGGTAAGCGCCGCGATAGCTAAGCGCTGACACCATGCCAAGAGGCCGCTCATCGAGCGGCCTTTTTTATGTCTGTTTGCCGCCGTCCCCATGCTGAGCGGCAGTGGGCTTGTCAGGCGTCACCATAAGGCGGTGAGCGAGTCTGTCTGTATCTATCTCCAGGGTTGTTCGGCATGGCCCTGTTTCGCGGTACACTCGGCTGCGACCATGGCCGTTGCATATCAGATACATGGTCTCACGGCGCCTGTGCGAGAAGGGGATAACAGATGGATAGACTCGGGGCTATGGAGGCCTTTGTGCTGGCGGTGGAGACGGGCTCTTTTTCGGCGGTGGCACGTCGACTCCATCTCGGCCAGCCCGCGATATCAAAGCTGATTGCACAGCAGGAGGAGAAGCTGGGTTGCCGACTGCTGCTGCGCTCGACTCGGGGCCTGACACCGACCGAAGCCGGAGAGGCCTACTATCTGCGCGCGAGGCAGATCCTCGATGATATCAGGGAGGCCGAAGCCGCGGTTGAGCTATGCCGCACCGGTGTGAGCGGCCGCCTGCGGATCAGTGCCCCCGTGACCTTTGCCCGCCTGCATATTATTCCTTATCTTCCGGTTTTCCTGGCTGCCCATCCCAATCTGGCGATCGAGATCCAGCTCGATGACCGCAACGTGGATCTCATTTCGGGGGGCATCGATGTGGCCCTGCGGCTGGGGGAGCAGAGTGATTCCGGGGTGGTCGCTCGCAAGCTGGCTGACTGCGCAATGAGCGTCGTGGGCACGCCAGCCTGGTTTGCGAGCCGAGGTCTGCCCGTATCCCCGCGAGAGCTGCAAGATCATCCACTCGTGCTCTATAGCCCCCAGCCCGGTATGAGCCAGCAGTGGCTCTTTTGCCGTGGGGAAGAGCAGGTTGTGTTTACCGGCCAGGGGCGGCTGACCGTGTCTGCCGCCGAGGGGGTTCGCGCCGCTGTGCTAGCTGGCGTGGGACCAGGCATAGGTTCCGAGTGGATGTTTGCCCCCGAGCTGGCCAGTGGCGAGGTGATCAGGGTTCTCCCCGAGTGGCAGCTTCCCCGCCTCTCATTGTGGGCGTTGTTTCCTGCGGGTCGTCAGTCAAGCGCCAAGTCCCGCGCGTTTGTGGCATTCGTGGCCGCCTTGGCTGGCCTTCAGCGGATAGCCGACAAGGGACAGGGCCATTCCTCGGTGGAATAAGTGTTATGGCGATCACTCGTCTACCGGAGTCTCTTGGCCATCGTTATGCTCTCTTCATCAGGTTCGTGCGCGCCACGGTGTGCCCATCATCTATCAGGAGAGTGTCATGACATCATCGCCATCAAGCCGGTCGACAACCTTGCCCAAGGTTGCCATCAGCCGCTCGCTTATCTTCGCCATGGCGCTCTCCTGTGGCCTGGCCGTCGCCAATATCTATTACAACCAGCCGATGCTGGAGGTGATGGCACGGGATTTCCCCGATCAGCCTGCCATTCCCATGATTGCCATGCTGACTCAGCTGGGCTATGCCGCCGGCTTGCTGTTTCTGGTGCCACTGGGGGATGTACTTGAGCGCCGCTGGCTCATCGTGGGGCAGTTTGGGCTGATTGCAGTCGCCTCGGTGATGGCCGCGATGGCGACGGGGGCCGTCGGATTGATGGTGGCGTCAGTGATACTCGGGGTGGGGGCGACGGCGGCCCAGCAGATAGTGCCGGTCGCGGCGGCGCTGGCCGACCCAGCCAGGCGGGGGGCCATTGTCGGCACCGTGATGAGCGGGCTGTTAAGCGGCATCCTTTTGAGTCGTACCCTGGCGGGTTTTATTACCGCTTACGCCAGCTGGCGCGCCATGTTCTGGCTGGGGGCGCCGCTTGCCCTGCTGGGGGCTGTGTTGATGGCCAGGATGATCCCCTTGCATCTGCCTCGTTCCACCATGAGCTATGGACGTTTGCTGCGTTCACTGAGTGTCCTGTGGCGGGAGGAGCCCGCTCTGCGCAGGGCTAGCCTGATCCAGGCGCTGCTGTTTGGCTCGTTCAGCGCATTCTGGACGGTGCTGGCATTCTATCTGGCCCATTCCGAGTACCGTCTCGGGGCTGAGGCAGCCGGTCTGTTCGGGGTGATCGGCATCGTCGGCGTGCTGGCCGCGCCGCTTGCTGGGCGGATGGCGGACAGAGTGGGCGCTAAGCCCGTGGTGCTGGCGGGGGCGCTGCTGGTGGTGCTGGCATGGGGGCTATTTGAGGCATGGCACTCGCTGTTTGGGTTGGCGATGGGGGTTATCTTGCTGGATCTGGGGGTACAGAGTGCCTTGATCGCCAATCAGCACCTGATCTATGGACTGAGGGGCGAGGCGAGAGGCAGGATCAATACCCTGTTCATGGTGGCGATGTTCCTGGGGGGCACCCTGGGCTCCAGCGGTGCCATGCTGGCCTGGCAGCAAGCGGGTTGGATGGGGGTGGGCTGCCTTGGCTTCGGGTTGGCACTGCTGGCCTTGCTCTATGGGGTCATGACCAAGGGGATCTCCCCCTCGACCAGCGTCTGAAACAGGCGGTGCTGGCAACGAAGCCGCGGACGAGCTTGTCTCTGCCCGTGGGCAGATTATCCGGGGGCTGAGTGAACCATGGCGGCCGTTCAACCGAGCTGGGTGGCGCCGTGCGGGTTGAAGCCTGCGCCATTTATCCGTAGCCTGTGTGGTTCTGGCTTGAAAATGAGGGTGGCCTGTTTATGGTGGCAACGCGGTTGCAAGGGGTGATTTCCCCGCTGATCAGTCTGGTGATCTTCATTCTGGGTCATGGCTTGATGAGCACACTGCTGACGGTACGGCTCTCGGCCGAGCAGGTGGATGCGCAGGCCATAGGATTGGTGTCCGGCGCCTATTTCGCCGGACTGGTGCTCGGTTCCTTCGCCAATGCCCGCCTCATCATCAGGGTGGGCCATATCCGTGCCTACGCCGCCTATGCCTCCCTCATCTGCACCCTGACCATCCTGCATGGCCTCATTGTCGATCCCTGGGTCTGGGCCGGACTCAGGCTGCTGGGAGGCTTTGCCACCGGCGGCCTGTTTGTGGTGCTCGAATCCTGGATGCTGGTCTCCAGCACCCCGGCCAACCGGGGCAAGCTGATGTCCCTCTACATGATATTGCTCTATGGCGCCTTGGCGGCGGGTCAGCTGTTGCTCAAGGTCATCGATCCCATGATGTTGGTGCCCTTCGCCCTGTGCGCCATGGCCGCCTCCCTCTCCGTGATCCCGCTTGCTCTCTCCCGGGTGGCCATGCCAGCCATGATCCAGCCCCAGAAGGTGGGCTTTCTCGAGTTGTTCCGCCTCACCCCGGCGGGCATGTGGAGCAGCATGACCTCGGGTCTCATTCTGGGGGCCATCTATGGGTTGCTGCCGCTGTTTTTCACCGACAGTGGCTATCCAATCGAGCGGGTTGCCAACATGATGGCCGTGGTGATCCTGGGGGGCATGTGTCTGCAGTACCCCATAGGCCGCATATCGGACCGTTTCGATCGGCGACTCATCATCGGGGTCCTTGCCGCCTTGCTCTCCGTCATCGCCTTGCTGATGGTGATACTGCCAGCCCCGCAGCCTCAGTGGCTGATGACCGGGCTCATCTTCCTGTTTGGGGGCCTGGCGTTCTCCATCTACCCTCTGAGCCTCAGTCATGCCTGTGATGAGCTCAAGCCGGATCAGGTACTCAGTGCCAACCAGGGGTTGCTGCTCGCCTATAGCCTGGGAGCCATGATAGGACCCGTCTTGGCGCCGACTGCCATCCACCTGTTTGGCCCGCAAGGGTTGTTTGCCTACTTCTGCCTCTGTGGTGCGCTGTTGACGCTGTTTCTGATATGGCGCCAGCGGGTGCGAGCACCGGTTCCCCTGGCGGAGCACCAGCAGTTTATGCCGGTGCCACCCAATACACCCATGAGCGCCGAGCTCGAGCCCAGACCCGATGTGGAGCTGGCCGAGCCCCATGGGCAGACGAGTTAGCCGGACGTTGACAGGGCGTCTGGCTCAGAACCGAGCAGTGACACAGAGGGGGAGGGATCCTGATGCCACGGGGGAACCCAGGCACAAGAGAGGCTAACAGATGGCGAACAGATCATGGAGGAGTCCATTATGAAGACCGAGCTGGTGGCCATGAGCCAGGCTTATTATGAGCGCTATGTGGCGCAATCCTGGCGTGATTACGCCGAGGAGAATGTGGCGACCGGCCGTTGGCCACTGGTGGGGGCGCTCGCACGCGCCCAGGCCGAATACGAGGCACTGCTGCCTCAAGGGTTGGAGACTGCCGATCATCGCTTGTTCGAAATCCTCGACGGGGAAGGAGAGACGGTGGGGGGACTCTGGTTTGCCCTGCGGGGATCCGGGGAGACTCGCACTGGCTTCGTCTTCGACATCACCATCTTGCCCCAAGCCAGGCGTCTTGGGCATGGTCAGCGAGCCTTCGAGTTGCTCGAACCTCTGGCCCGCGACTTGGGGCTGATTAGCATTGGGTTGAATGTGTTCGCCAACAATCCAGCGGCTTTGGCCCTCTATCGCAGATTGGGTTATGAGGTGACCAATATCGCCATGAGCAAGCGGCTCGGCCCGCGCGGTTGACAGGGGCGCTGCCATCATGGGGTCGGCAACGTTGTCCGACAATGGAAATAAAAAACCGGTGCCAAGGCACCGGTTTGCGATCAGGTTGACGGGGCTCAGGCCAGAGCGGGCTCAGCCTGCTGCACCTGAGTGGGCTCAGGCGTGCGAATGAGGTAATCAAAGGCCCCCAATGCGGCGGTGGCGCCGGCGCCCATGGAGATGATGATCTGCTTGAACGGCACCGTGGTGGCGTCGCCCGCGGCGTAGACGCCGGGCAGGGAGGTCGCGCCCTTGGCGTCGATCTCTATCTCGCCGAAACGAGTCAGTGCCACTTCGCTTCCTTTCAGGAACTCGGTGTTTGGCACCAGCCCGATCTGCACGAAGATACCAGCCACCGCGAGATGCTTGATTTCGCCCGTGGTGCGATCTTCGTAATCCATGCCGACCACCTTGCTGCCATCACCGATCACTTCCGTGGTGCGGGCGCTCATGATGATGTCGATGTTGCCCATGGAGCGGGCTTTTTTCTGCAGTACGTCGTCGGCGCGCAGGGTGTCGGCGAACTCCACCACGGTGACGTGTTCGACGATGCCGGCCAGATCGATGGCCGCTTCGATGCCGGAGTTACCGCCACCTATTACCGCCACCCGCTTGCCTTTGAAGAAGGGGCCGTCGCAGTGGGGGCAGTAGGCCACGCCCTTGGTGCGGTATTCAACTTCACCCGGCACGTTCAGATCGCGCCAGCGGGCACCGGTTGCCAGGATCACGGCGCGGCTCTTCAAAGTGGCACCGGAGGCGAGCGCCACATTCACATAGCCGTCTTTGCTGATGGCGGCGGCACGCTGCTCGGTGATGAGCTCAACGCCGTACTGCTTGACATGCTGCTCCAGGCTGGCGGCCAGCTTGGGGCCTTCGGTGTAGGGCACGGAGATGAAGTTCTCGATGCCGACGGTGTCCATCACCTGGCCGCCGAAGCGCTCGGCGACGATGGCGGTGCGGATCCCCTTGCGGGCGGCATAGATGGCGGCAGCAGCGCCAGCCGGGCCACCGCCCACCACCAGCACGTCATAGGGGGCCTTTTCGTTGAGTTCTTCGGCCTTGCGCTCGGCCGCGCCGGTATCGAGCTTGGCGACTATCTCTTCCAGCGAGATGCGACCCTGGCTGAACGGCTGACCGTTCATATAGACGTTCGGCACCGCCATGATCTGACGCTCGTTCACCTCGTCCTGGAACAGTGCACCGTCGATCATGGTGTGGGTGATGCCGGGGTTCAGGGTCGCCATCAGGTTCAGGGCCTGCACCACGTCCGGGCAGTTGTGGCAGGAGAGGGAGATATAGGTCTCGAAGTGGAACTCGCCCTTCAGGTTCTTGACCTGCTCCAGCACGGCCGGATCGGCCTTGGAGGGGTGGCCGCCGCTTTGCAGCAGGGCGAGCACCAGGGAGGTAAATTCATGACCCATGGGGATGCCGGCAAAATGCACGCGCGGTGCCTGGCCTTGTGGCGCCACGCTCATGGAAGGCTTGCGAGTAGCAGTGCCATCGGTCATGGAAATCTTGGGGGACATCTCGCTGATTTCCTGGCCTAAGGCCAGCAGCTCTGCGGATTTGTCACTGTCATTGCCGGACACGCTGATCTCGATGGGATTGACGATGTACTGCAAGTAACCGTTGAGTTGTTGTTTGAGGTTGGTATCTAACATGGTCGAATTCCTTCTTACTGATTGCGGGTCGGCGCCATTACTGAAAACAGAAAGTACGGGATACAGAAAACAGTGAATGCAGAAAGCACTGGGCCAGAAAGCAGACCGGCCCTTGAGTGGGCCGGTCTTGGAGGAGGGAGGCTTAGATTTTGCCTACCAGATCCAGGGACGGGGCCAGGGTGGCATCGCCTTCTTTCCACTTGGCCGGGCACACTTCACCCGGGTGGGAAGCAACGTACTGGGCAGCTTTGACCTTGCGCAGCAGTTCCAGGGCGTCACGGCCGATGCCACCAGCGTTGATTTCAACGATCTGGATGATGCCCTGCGGGTCGATCACGAAGGTGCCACGGTCAGCCAGGCCAGCTTCTTCGATCATCACGCCGAAGTTGCGGGTGATGGCGCCAGTCGGGTCACCAATCATCGGATACTGGATCTTCTGAATGGTGTCGGAGGTGTCATGCCACGCTTTGTGCGTGAAGTGAGTGTCGGTGGAGACAGAGTAGATCTCGACGCCCAGCTTCTTGAATTCGGCGTAGTTGTCAGCCAGGTCACCCAGCTCGGTCGGGCAAACGAAAGTGAAGTCAGCCGGGTAGAAGAACACCACGGACCACTTGCCTTTCAAATCAGCGTCGGAGACCTGAACGAATTTGCCATTGTGGTAGGCGGTAGCGTTGAACGGCTTGATTTCAGTATTGATATAGGTAGACATCTATTTGCTCCTGTGTGTCCCTGGGGCAACGATTTGCGACCCTGGGTTAGTTGACTGGGATGATGATAGGGCCATTCCCCAATCGGTTAAAGCGGCAATTATGAATCGGACAAATCTGTTTTTTAGATTAACCGTCTTGCCTGTACCCAAGATGAATATACCGATCAATTTAGAATAAACATATGTTTTATAAAGATAAGGCAGATGTTCAATCCATCTTTCTCTCATGTCGGAGGGGAATGGTGAGGTGGGCGTGATGTCGCGCCGGGAAGAGCGGTTGGATGAGCAGCGGTAGAGGTTTGCTGAGGAGGGCTGCCTCAGCGGGTGCGAGTCAATGCCGGCATCGATCCTGTCGCTGGCAAAGGGTCTGGCGATACGGCAGGGGGAGGGGAGATAAAAAAATCCCGGCGCCAGGGCCGGGGTATCAAAACAAAGGAATGGCAATAAAAATAAAGACTCACTACGGGGTGTGCAAACTTGCAGACAATGAGAAAACGCTAGGGTGGTTGCACGCGCCACTGGCATTCTCTCGGCAAACATTGCAGGGGAGGAATAATAGTGTGATCCATGTCACACTGCAACCCCATTATGTTCTTTTTATATCAAATATGTGCGTCACCAAGGCCTTTGTGGCGAAATGATCGTCAAATTTGGTGTGTTTTGTAGTTTTATTACCAAATTATGGGGCGATTGACTCAGTGATCGTCAGTGGTATCCCCGATGGGGGAGGGATCGCGATCTTCCATCAGCTCCAGCAAGTTGATCGCCACCGTGATCATATCCGACTCGGTGACGATGCCGATCAGCTCTCCCTTGTCTTGTACCGGCAGGCAGCCATAGCGATGCCGTTGCAGATACAGGGCAGCCTCTTTGATGCCGGCACGGGGGCTGACGGTCGAAACCTTGCGGGTCATGATCTCCTCGAGGCGCACGCTGTCGGTAAATTCGGCCTCCCGCTCAGGGTCAATCAGCAACAGTTTGGATTCGCGGGTCGCCAGTATGTCGGTGAGGGTGACCAGGCCCAGCAACTGTTGCTGCTCATTGACGATGGGGATATGGCGGATCCGCTCCTGCTGCATCAGATCCATTGCCTGTTTGACGCTGTTGTTCGGCCCCAGGGTGAAGGGCTGCTCTGTCATTATCTCGCTCAGGGTCATCATGCAAACCTCCTTGGGGCCAACCTTGTGTGGTTCACTTCACCCTAGCCCAGTGCCGAGGGGCGAAACATGATCGGAGTCAAGGGGAAAGGCGATAGCCGAATTAACGGTTCCTGGTTCACAAAGTCGGTCTGTACCCCTTGTATCCCTTGTGTTTTTGGCCTTTTCGGTTGCCATGCCAGGAGGGGATAACTAGACTAGCCGCCGATCCTATTGCCAAGCCAAGTAGTCACGATGCAAGTATCCGATTTTTCCTTTGAGTTGCCCGATGCGCTGATCGCCCGCTATCCCATGAGCGAGCGCACTGCCAGCCGTCTGCTACAACTCGATGGCGACAGCGGCGCCCTGCGCCACGGCCAATTTGTCGACGTACTCGACCTGCTCAACCCCGGCGATCTGCTGGTGTTCAATAACACCCGGGTCATTCCGGCCCGCATGTTTGGCCAGAAGGCCAGCGGCGGCAAGCTGGAGGTGCTGGTGGAGCGCATCCTGGATGAGAAGAGCGTGCTGGCCCATGTGCGGGCCTCCAAAGCGCCCAAGCCCGGCACCCGTCTCATACTCGATGGCGGTGTGGAAGCCGAGATGCGTGCCCGCCACGACGCCCTGTTCGAGATCCACTTCCTGGACTCCCGTCCGGTGCTGGAGATCCTGGAAGCCATCGGCCACATGCCGTTGCCGCCTTATATTGACAGGCCCGACGAGGATGCCGACAAGGAGCGCTACCAGACCGTCTACAACCAGAAGCCGGGCGCCGTGGCGGCGCCGACCGCGGGTCTGCACTTCGATGAGCCCCTGCTGGCGAAGATCCGGGCCAAAGGGGTGGAGACCGCCTTCGTCACCCTGCATGTGGGAGCGGGCACCTTCCAGCCGGTGCGGGTCGACAAGATTGAAGATCACCACATGCACTCGGAATATGCCGAGGTGCCCCAGGAGGTGGTGGACGCCATAGCCGCGACCCGGGCCCGTGGTGGTCGCGTGATTGCGGTGGGCACCACCTCGGTGCGTTCCCTGGAGAGTGCGGCCAAGGTGACCCTGGCCCAGGGCAAGCCGCTGGCGCCCTTTTTCAGTGACACCGACATCTTCATCTTCCCCGGCTACCAGTTCCAGGTGGTCGATGCCATGGTCACCAACTTCCATCTGCCGGAATCGACCCTGATCATGCTGGTCAGTGCCTTCGCCGGGTATGAGAACGTGATGGCGGCCTATCAGGCGGCCGTGGCCGAGCAGTACCGTTTCTTCAGCTACGGGGACGCCATGTTCGTCACCCGTCGCCGGGGCTGAGCCGAGCTCAGTCCCATATCGGGCCCGTCGGGCTCCCTGCTGTCAGACTGTTTCTCTGACTGAATAGAGGTAGTGATGAAATTTGAACTGAAAACCACTGACGGCCGCGCCCGTCGCGGCCAACTGGTCTTCGAGCGCGGCACCGTGCAGACCCCGGCCTTTATGCCGGTCGGCACCTACGGCACCGTCAAGGGCATGACCCCGGAAGAGGTGCGCGAGACCGGCGCCCAGATCCTGCTCGGCAACACCTTCCACCTCTGGCTGCGGCCGGGGCAGGCGGTGATGCGCGCCCACGGGGATCTGCATGACTTCATGAACTGGCAGGGTCCTATCCTGACCGACTCCGGTGGCTTCCAGGTGTTCAGCCTGGGTCACATCCGCAAGATCACCGAGGAGGGCGTGCATTTCCGTCACCCCATCAACGGTGAGAAGATCTTCCTCGACCCCGAGAAGTCCATGGAGATCCAGTACGATCTGGGCTCCGACATCGTGATGATCTTCGACGAGTGCACGCCGTACCCGGCGACCTATGAAGAAGCCCGCAAGTCCATGGAGATGTCCCTGCGCTGGGCCAAGCGCTCCCGTGACAAGTTTGATGAGATGGGCAACAAGAATGCCCTGTTTGGCATCATCCAGGGCTCCGTCTACGAGCCGCTGCGGGATGTCTCCCTCGACGGCCTGCTCGAGATAGGTTTTGACGGCTACGCGGTCGGCGGCCTGGCGGTGGGTGAGCCCAAGGAAGACATGCATCGCATCCTCGAGCACGTCTGCCCACGGATCCCGGCCGACAAGCCGCGCTACCTGATGGGGGTGGGCAAGCCGGAGGATCTGGTGGAAGGGGTGCGCCGCGGCGTCGACATGTTCGACTGCGTGATGCCGACCCGCAACGCCCGCAACGGTCATCTGTTTACCACGGACGGGGTGGTCAAGATCCGCAACGCCAAGTATCGCGAGGATACCAGCACCCTGGATGCGGACTGCGATTGCTACACCTGCAAGAACTACACCCGCAGCTATTTGTACCATCTGGACAAGTGCAACGAGATATTAGGTGCCCGTTTGAACACCATTCACAACCTGCGTTATTACCAGCGAGTGATGCAGGGTTTGCGGGACGCGATCGAGCAGGGTAAATTAGACGACTTTGTGACTGAGTTTTATCGTCGGCAAGGGAAGGCCGTGCCTCCATTAGCTGAAGAAAACGTGTAATAACAACAACGTATCAGCGCGTTGTGTCTTAAATCCATATCAATAAGAGGTTGTTAAATGAGCATTATCTCCAAGGCCTATGCAGACGTCGGTGCCGGTCCCCAGGGTGGCGGCATGGAAATGATCATCATGCTGGCCGTGTTTGGCCTGATCTTCTACTTCATGATCTATCGTCCGCAAGCCAAGCGTGTGAAGGAACATAAAAACCTGATGAGCTCACTGGCCAAGGGCGATGAAGTGCTCACCTCCGGTGGCCTGGTCGGTAAAATCGCCAAAGTCTCCACCGAGAACGACTATCTGGTACTGGCCCTGAACGATCAGACCCAGGTTACCATCAAGCGTGATTTCGTCACCGCCGTTCTGCCCAAAGGTTCTATCCAGTCCCTTTAATCTCCCAAGGAGCACAGCGTGTTAAACCGCTATCCGCTGTGGAAATACCTGATGGTGATCATCGTGATCGCCATCGGTTTTCTATATGCAGCCCCCAACCTGTACGGTGAAGATCCGGCTCTGCAAGTCTCCGCCAGTCGCGGTGCCGAAGTTCAGCTCAAGACGCTGGATCAGGTTAAAGCGATCCTGGATGAGGCCGCTATTCCGGTCAAACATGCCGCCTTCGAACATGACCAGATCCTGGTCCGTTTCACCAATACCGAAGATCAGCTCAAGGCCCGCGACCTGGTTGCGTCCAAGCTGGGTGATGACTTTGTCACCGCGCTGAACCTGGCGCCGTCCACGCCCGCCTGGCTCGAGGCGATCGGTGCCGCTCCCCTCAAACTGGGTCTCGACCTGCGCGGTGGTGTGCATTTCCTGATGGAAGTGGACATGGCCGAGGCGCTGGTCAAGCAGCAAGATCAGATGGTGCAGGATTTCCGCACCGAGCTGCGTACCCAGAAGATCCGTTACTCTGGGGTGCGCCGCAGCGGCGATCAGGTTGAAATCCTGTTCCGTGATGAAGCGGATCAAGAGAAGGCCATCGCCCATCTGCGCCGCCAGAATGCGGATCTGACCTTCAACAGCGAGCAGAAGGGTGATGACTTCCTGATCCTGGCTACCTTGAGTGAAGCCAAGATCAAGGAGGTGAAGAAGTACGCTCTCGAGCAGAACATCACCATCATCCGTAACCGGGTCAACGAGCTGGGCGTCGCCGAGCCGCTGGTGCAGCAACAGGGTGCCGAGCGCATCGTGGTCGAGCTGCCCGGTATCCAGGATACCGCCCGTGCCAAGGAAATTCTGGGCGCCACCGCGACCCTGGAATTCCATATGGTGGATGAGACCGCCGATCCCCAGGCTGCCGCCGATGGCCGGGTACCGCCGAGCTCCAAGGTCTATACCGATCGCAATGGCCGCCCCGTGGTGCTGCAAAAACGCATCATCCTGACCGGTGACCATATTGTCGGTGCCCAGTCCGGCTTCGACGAGTACAGCCGTCCCCAGGTCAACATCAAGCTCGATGGCCAGGGTGGCAACAAGATGGCCAACTTTACCAAGGACAATGTGGGTAAAGGCATGGCCACCGTATTCATCGAATACAAGCCGGTGGGTCAACCCGGTCCGGACGGCAAGCGCAAGTTCCGCAAGCAGGAAGAGGTGATCAACGTCGCGACTATCCAGTCACGGCTGGGAAGCCAGTTCCGCATCACCGGCATAGACAACGCCAACGAAGCCCACAACCTGGCGCTGCTGCTGCGTGCCGGTGCCCTGATTGCGCCCATCCAGATAGTGGAAGAGCGCACCATAGGCCCGAGCCTCGGTCAGCAGAACATCGACAACGGTATGGAAGCCATCGGCTGGGCCATGCTGGTGATAGTGCTGTTCATGGGGATCTACTACCGTGCGTTCGGTTGGGTGGCCAACCTGGCCCTCACCATGAACCTGGTGCTGATCGTCGGCATCATGTCGATGATACCGGGGGCCACCATGACTCTGCCGGGTATCGCCGGTATCGTCTTGACGCTGGGGATGGCGGTGGATGCGAACGTGCTGATTTACGAGCGTATTCGTGAAGAGATCCGCAATGGTCGCGGGGTGCAGCAAGCCATCCACATGGGCTTCGACCGCGCCTTCTCGACCATCGCCGACTCGAACATCACCTCGCTCATCACCTGTGTGATCCTGTTTGGTATCGGCACCGGGGCCATCAAGGGCTTCGCCCTGACCCTGGGTATAGGTCTGACCGCCTCCATGTTTACGGCCATCACGGTATCCCGCGCCATTATCAACCTGGCCTGGGGTGGACGGCGCATCGACAAGCTGCCGATCTAAGGAAGAGACATGTTTCAGATTCTACATTTTGAAAAGCCCATCCCCTTCATGCGCTTTGCCAAGTCGGGAATGGTGTTCTCTGCCTTTCTGACGATACTCGCCCTGTTCTGCCTGTTCGATCGGGGTTTGAACTGGGGGCTGGACTTTACCGGTGGTACCACCATCGAGGTGGGGTTCCAGCAGTCGGTGAGCCTGGACAAGATGCACGAAGCACTGGCAGAGCGGAAGATTGAAGGGGCGACCCTGCAGTTCTTCGGCTCCAGCCGTGACGTACTGGTGCGCATGACTCCGAAAGAGGGGGTCAAGGTGGAGCAGCAGGGCAACGAAGTCTTGGCAGCTGCGAAGCTGGTCGATGAAGGCGCCATTCTCAAGCGAGTCGAATTCGTCGGCCCTTCGGTGGGTGATGAACTGGCGACAGACGGGGCCTTGGCCATGCTGGCTTCCATCCTCTGTATCCTGGCCTACGTGGCGGTGCGGTTTGAGTGGCGGCTGGCGATGGGGGGTATCCTCTCCCTGGCGCATGATGTCATCATCACCCTCGGCATCTTTGCCTACTTCCAGTACGAGTTCGACTTGACCGTATTGGCGGCCTTGATGACCCTGGTGGGTTACTCCCTGAACGACACCATAGTGGTGTTTGACCGGGTGCGGGAGAACTTCCGCAAGGTGCGCAAAGGAGATACCTCCTACATCATGGATCTCTCCATGACCGAAACCCTGAGCCGGACCATCATCACCTCGGGGCTTACCTTCGTGGTGGTGGTGGCGCTGCTGCTCAAGGGTGGACCCTTGATCCATGGTTTTGCCATCGCCATGGTGATCGGGGTGGCCTTCGGGACCTACTCCTCCATCTATGTGGCGAGTGCCTCCGCCATGTTCTTCGGCATCAAACGGGAGCACATGCTGCCGACCCAAGTCGATAAAGAAGGGGCCGATCTACCAGAGATCATGCCCTGATTGCTGGTCGACAGCCTTGATGAAAGAGAGCGCCTCCGGGCGCTCTCTTTTTTTGAGCGGCGCTATGGGTTGCACAAGGAGGGGGGTGACAAATGCGCCCATCCCCCGTATGGTCATGGCTTGCTATCTTCCGGGCGGGCTCCCATGCCAGCCGTGATCCGCCATTCCTGACCGCAAGGAGCCTTCCATGCAACACAGTCCCCGTTTCCTCGCTTTGGTTGAGGCCATTCGTGGCCAGATTACCGAAACCGATGTGCACCAGATAAAACGTTGGCAGGATGAGGGGCGCACCTTTCACCTGATTGATGTCCGCGAGGAGAGCGAGTGGGCCAAGGGTCATCTGCCGGGGGCCAGTTACCTCGGCAAAGGAGTGATCGAGCGCGATATCGAGGTCCGTTACCCGGATCCTGATACGGAACTCTTCCTTTACTGCGGTGGCGGCTTTCGCTCCATATTGGCGACCGATGCCCTGCAGAAGATGGGATATCGCCATGTGGTCAGCGTCGATGGAGGCTTTCGGGGCTGGTCCGAGGCTGGATACCCTGTCGAATCCTGATTTATTTGTCGAGAAGCAGGCCAGCCACATGACAAAGCCTTGCTTCCTCTTTACCATATGCCAGGTCAAGGGTCTGGGTCGGAGTGTTCATTGAGCGTCAGTAAAGGGATGGGATACCTGCTCGGTGTCCTGGTGTTGCTGCCCCTGTGGGGATGCAGCAGTAGTAGTCAGGTAGAGCCCCCTAAAGTTACCCAACCGCAGCCCACATCGCTGGTGCTGGCGACGCCGTTACAGGTTTCCTATCAGAGCGAACTGGCCCTGGCCCGTCTGGGACAGATGCTGGGTGAGATGGAGCTGACTCCTGAGCAACGTGCCGAGCTGTTCTACGAGCGCGCCGTGGTGTTCGATCGGGTGGGACTGCGTTCCCTGGCCCGGCTCGACTTCAACCGCGCCTTGCGGGAGAAGCCGGACTTTGCCGAGGCCTACAACTTTATCGGTGTCTATCTGGTTCAGCAGCAGAACTATGACGAGGCCTATGAGGCATTTGACTCGGCGCTGGAGCTGGCCCCGGATTATGACTATGCCTATTTGAATCGTGGCATCGCCCTCTATTACGGCAACAGAGCCGCCCTGTCCGTCTCGGACATGAAGCGTTTCTATGATGCCCAGCCCGAAGATCCCTATCGGGCCCTCTGGTTCTATCTGGCCGAGCGCAAACTCGACGAGTCGACGGCCATGAGCCATCTGCGGGATCACCTGAACAAGCAGGGTGATGATGCTTGGAACTGGGATCTGGTGCGCCTTTACACCGGCCAGATCAATGCGACCCAGCTGATGGGCAGCGTGGTGAAAGGGGTCAAGGACAACCGTGAACTGGCCGAGCGCCTGTGCGAGACCTACTTCTATCTCGGCAAGTTCGAGCTGTTCAAGGGTAACCGCAAGGAGGCGATCAGCTACTTCAAGCTGGCGCTGGCCAACAACGTCTATGACTTCATCGAGCACAGATATGCGTTGCTGGAGCTGGAGTTGATGGCGAGAAAGTCGCCGCCCCCGGGCAGTCAGCCCCAGGGCGAGCAAAGCGGCAAACCCGCCGCGCTCTAAGTTGCGCTGTTAACATAAAGGCCTCATTGCGAGGCCTTTATTGTTGTTGTCGGTGCCGTGCTCATTGCGCCAGGCGGATGCCCGGGATCTGGTGCCAGTAGCCGTTGCATTCGCGATCCCCCGAGAGGGGCAGGGGGGCCAGGCCCTGCTGGTTGGCCCTGAACTGGGTCAAGGTATCCAGGGTGTCCATCCCTTGTGGGGAGAGGCGCACCACATCCACCAGACCCGTCATACCGCCAAGCTCATTGCCCAGGTTGTAGCAGTAGCCTGATTGGGTCTGGATCCCATTGAGGTTGAAGAGCGGTTGTCCCTCCCGGCTCAGGGCCTGGCGGCCGGTCGGATAGTGGATGCAGGCCAGCTCGCAGCCATCCTTGGGTTTATCCAGGGAGCGGGCCGTGAAGCAGCGGGCCGAATAGGCCAGCGGCAGATAGCCATGGCCGAACAGTTCCACCTCGAAATGCTGGCGATCCGTTGCCAAGTCCTGGTTGAGGGTGACCAGCCAGTCGCGGGAGAGCTCCACCGGCATCACCCAGCGTGTCATGCCCTGTTTGAGCAGCATGCGCAGCACCTCGGCGTTATAGGCGTTGATGGCGGGGCCGCAGACGAAGGGCACGCCAGCCTCCCGGGCGAGCTGTACGGCGCCCAGATCGTTCGCCTCTATCATCAGCTCGCCATTGTCGACCAGCCGCTTGAGTTCCTTGAGCTCGGACGGAGCCGAAATGAGCGCAAGGGTGGAGAGTACCCCCTGTTTGCCGCTCGCCGCGACCTGCTTGGCGAGGGCTATCCACTCCTCGACCTTGAATTCACGGCGCTTGCTGCACACCGTCTCGCCCAGATAGATGATGTCGGCATCGCTGGCCATGGCGGCCTGATAGAAAGCCTGGGTATCGGTCTTGGGCCAGTAGAAGAGCAGGGGCCCGAGAGAAAATTGCATTAGTTGTGCTCCTTGCCGTCATGTTGGCAGTGGAAGATATTGCCGTCTTGTCTGAGAGAGCGGGACATGGGGCCTCTCTTTATTGCCATTTGCGGTGATAGGCGCCGAGGGTGGTTTGACTGCCCTCGGAGACGCGGGCGAGCTGGGCATCCCACTCGGGCTTGACGCAGTAGTGCTCGGGATCGCACAGGTAGCTGTCGATGGCGGCGCGCCATACCCGGGTGACCTGCTCGACGTAGGCCGGGCTGCGCTGGCGCCCCTCAATCTTTACTGACTGCACGCCGGCACCAAACAGCTCGGGCAACAACCCCAAGGTGTTGAGGCTGGTGGGTTCCTCCAGGGCATGATAAGTCTGGCCATCCACCTCGAAGCGCCCCTTGCACAGGGTCGGGTAGCCGGCGTTTTCACCGGGTCCGTAGCGATCGATCAGCACCTCGTTGAGCCTGGACTCGAGCCCTTTTGGGGTCTCTTCCCAGCGCACGTACTTGGCCGGTGAGCAGGCGCCGACGGTGTTGGGGCTCTCCCCGGTCAGGTAGGAGGAGAGGTAGCAGCGCCCCTCCGCCATGATGCAGAGGCTGCCAAAGGCGAAGACTTCCAGGCCGACGTCGGTCTCGCGGGACAACTGCCTGACCTGATGCATGGAGAGCACCCGGGGCAGCACAATGCGGGTCGCCTTGAACCCTTGCTGATAGAAGCGGATCGCGGCGGCATTGGTGGCGCTGGCCTGCACCGAGACATGGAGTTCCATCTCGGGGTAGCGGCGGCTGGCATAATCGAGCACGGCCAGATCGGCGATGATGAGCGCATCGGCGCCGAGTTCCACGCCTCTGTCTACCGCTTGTTGCCACCTGGCATGCTGGTTTGGGTGGGCGAAGGTGTTGATGGCGATATGCAGCTTGCGGCCATGTTGATGGACATAGTCGACCGCTTTTTCCAGCTTGCCGCCATCGAAATTGAGCCCCGCGAAATGGCGGGCATTGGTGTCATCCTTGAAGCCGATATAGACGGCATCTGCGCCGTTATCCACGGCACTTTTCAGGGCCGGCAGGCTGCCTGCCGGGCAGAGTAATTCCATCGGTTGTGCTCCGATCACGCAAAAGTGTCCCGATTGTATGCAGGGTTGTCGTCACGCTTTTTGACCTGAGGCAGTTTTCGGTGGCTTTACCCAGAGAGGGTTAACCGCGCACAAGTTTGATTTTCAACAGGATCCATCTCCCCGGCCTGTGTTTGAATGCCCGAAAACCTCATGAGGAGTGAACCGTGTTTCAACAACTGCAGTACCGTCTGGTCGAACGGGCCCCCCAACTGCTGCGCCGCCCTTTGGGGCTGGTGCCCTTTACCCTGCAGCGCAGGTTGATGGAACCCTTGCTGGCCCGGGTGTTTCGGGAGGCTATCGCGGACGGGGATCTCGACTTCCTGACGGACAAGTGGCTGAAGGTCGAGGTGACGGATCTGGCACTGTCCTGGTTCATCAGCCTGCGCGAAGGTCAGCTGGCGGTGGTCAAGGGGGCGCCTCGGGTGGATGTCAGCTTCAGCGGTGGCGCCGAGGATCTCATCCTCATCGCGGCGCGCAAGGAAGATCCGGACACGCTCTTCTTCCAGCGTCGCCTCAAGATTGAAGGGGATACCGAGCTTGGCCTCGAGCTCAAGAACCTGATAGACAGCCTGGATCTGGCCTCCCTGCCTGCCTTGCTCAAGTACCCCTTGCTGGATCTGGCGCACCTCATCGAGCGCGGAAAGGGAGCCTCAGAACAAACGGTGGCGACGGCGCAAGGTGCAGCGCTTCAGTTGTGACGCCAGCCCCGGGGTATGGTGGCGATGCAAGTGCCTTGCCCAGAGGCAGCGCAGGGCCCAGCAAGCGGCAAGCAGCGCCAGCCAACGCCCTTGCTCTTGCTGGCCCAGGGCAATGGCCAGCCCTAGCAGGAGAAAGGGCTGCGCTTCATAGAGCCATTCGGGGCTAAACCAGCGATGCCGCGGATAGACCACCAGATCGGTGCGCCTGTAGCTGGAGCGCATCATCCAGATCAGGGCGCCACAGCCAAACAACAGGGCGCCAGCCCCCCATAGCAGGGGGTGATGACCAAGCAGTAGCAGCAGGCTCCCCCCGCCCAGATAAGCGCTTGGCAAACTTTCGTATAACCTGCGTGGCAACATGCCGGCGTACCTCTGAACCGTCTCCCTATCTTGTTAGTCCCGACTCCCTGGGGGATTAGTTCCCGCTTACCGTGAAATGGATCGGTATTTACGATGCCAAAAGGGGGATTGGCTATGTTACAATTGCGCGCCATTTTTCACGAAAGATTGACCGGGCATGTTGGATAAGATTCGTATCGTCTTGGTAAACACCTCTCACACCGGCAACATGGGCTCGGCCGCTCGCGCCATGAAGACCATGGGCCTGAGCAATATGATACTGGTTGATCCCCAGGAGCTGCCCGATAGCCATGCTAACGCCTTGGCGGCGGGTGCCAGCGACATACTGGCCAATGCCCGTGTCGTTGCGACCCTGGATGAGGCGATCGCCGATTGTGCCCTGGTGATCGGTACCAGCGCGCGCTCGCGTACCCTGAGCTGGCCCATGCTGGATCCGCGCGAAGCGGGAGAGCAGCTGGTGAGGGAGGCGAACCAGCATCCGGTTGCCTTGGTCTTTGGCCGTGAGCGCACGGGCCTCACCAATGACGAACTGCAGAAGTGCCACTTCCATGTGGCCATTCCGGCCAATCCCGAATATAGCTCCCTCAACCTCGCCATGGCGGTGCAGACCCTCTGCTACGAGATACGCATGCACTGGCTGGCGAGCCAGGAGCAGGCCCCAGAGCCCATGAACGAGGTCGCCTACCCGAGTGGTGAACAGCTTGATGGCTTTTATCGCCATCTGGAGCAGACACTGCTGCAGACCGGCTTCATTAGCGAAGAGCATCCGGGGCAGGTGATCAACAAGCTGCGTCGCCTGTTCAATCGGGCCCGCCCCGAGGCGGTCGAACTCAACATCTTGCGCGGCATATTGACGTCGGTTCAGAAACCAAGACCGCAGGATTAATCCCGACTAAAACGGTCAACTATATACTTGACTGAATTAGTCGGGTATGTGACCATTATTGCCAATTGGTTCGCAAGACGGTAACGGATATGAGACTGACTTCCAAAGGACGTTATGCAGTAACCGCCATGCTCGACGTGGCGTTGCATGCTGATCAGGGGCCTGTGCCCCTGGCCGATATTTCCGAGCGCCAGGGCATCTCTCTCTCCTATCTGGAACAGTTGTTTGCCCGCCTGCGCAAGCATGGTCTGGTGAGCAGTGTGCGCGGCCCCGGCGGCGGATATCGACTCGGTCTGGATCCGGCGGCCATCTCGGTCGGCCAGGTGATCACCGCAGTCGATGAGTCGGTCGATGCCACCAAGTGCTTGGGGAAAGGTGGCTGCCACGGTGGCACCCAGTGTCTGACCCACTCCCTGTGGCGCGATCTCAGTGAGCGCATCTCCAGTTTCCTCGGTGATATCTCCCTGGCCGAACTGGTCGGGCAGACAGATGTACGCCGCATTGCTGACAAGCAAGATGAACAGATGAAGACCGTGTTGTCCCTGGTTGATCGGGTAGAACGCGGCGATGTGAGCTTGAAAGTCCAACTATAAACGTGCTTTCCACAGCCAACCGATGTGTGGTGGGTCTGTAACGGAGAAAAAGATGAAACTGCCTATATACCTTGATTATTCGGCAACCTGCCCTGTTGACCCCAGAGTCGCAGAGAAGATGATGCAGTGCCTCACCATGGATGGCCTGTTCGGCAATCCAGCTTCCCGTTCTCACCGTTTCGGCTGGCAGGCTGAAGAGGCGGTCGACCTGGCCCGTAATCAAGTGGCAGAGCTCATTGGTGCCGATCCCCGCGAGATCGTGTTCACCTCTGGTGCGACTGAATCCAATAACTTGGCCATCAAGGGCATAGCACACTTCTATGCCAGCAAGGGCAAGCACATCATCACCTCCAAGACTGAACACAAAGCGGTGCTCGACACCTGCCGTCAGCTGGAGCGTGAAGGCTATGAGGTGACTTACCTCGAGCCGCTGCCCAACGGTCTGTTCACCCTTGAGCAGATTGAAGGCGCCATGCGCGACGACACCGTGCTGGTCAGCATCATGCACGTCAATAACGAGATCGGCGTGGTGCAAGACATCGCGGCCATCGGCAACCTGTGCCGTTCGCGCAAGATTTTCCTGCACGTCGATGCCGTTCAGAGCGCGGGCAAGATCCCGGTCGATGTCGAGGCCCTCAAGGTCGATCTGCTCTCCGTCTCCGCTCACAAGGTCTATGGCCCCAAAGGCATCGGTGCCCTCTATGTGCGCCGCAAGCCCCGCGTTCGTCTGGAAGCCCAGATGCACGGTGGCGGTCATGAGCGCGGCATGCGCTCCGGCACCCTGCCGACTCATCAGATTGTCGGCATGGGCGAGGCGTTCCGCATCGCCAAAGAAGAGATGGCCAGTGAAGCGCCGCGGATGATGGCCCTGCGCCAGCGTCTGTGGGACGGGGTGAAAGACATGGAAGCCGTTTACATCAACGGTGACCTCGAGCAGCGCGTGCCGGGCAACCTCAACGTCAGCTTTGCCTATGTGGAAGGGGAATCCCTCATCATGGCACTCAAGGATCTGGCGGTCTCTTCCGGCTCAGCCTGTACCTCCGCCAGCCTGGAACCCTCTTATGTATTGCGCGCCTTGGGTCTGAACGACGAGCTGGCACACAGCTCCATTCGTTTCACCATGGGTCGCTTCACGACAGAAGAAGAGATCGACTATGCAGTCGAGCTTATCCGTGGCTCCATCGGTCGTCTGCGCGAGATGTCTCCCCTGTGGGAGATGTACAAGGACGGCGTCGATCTGAACACGGTCGAATGGGCACACCACTGATCCTCAAGATCAGTGGCTACAACGGAATTAGCAGGAGTTAATCATGGCTTACAGTGAAAAAGTAATAGACCACTACGAAAACCCCCGTAACGTCGGTGGTTTCGACAAGAACGATCCCAGCATTGCCACCGGCATGGTCGGTGCCCCTGCGTGCGGCGACGTCATGAAGTTGCAACTGAAGATCAGTGATGCTGGCATCATCGAAGATGCCAAGTTCAAGACCTATGGTTGTGGCTCTGCCATTGCCTCCAGCTCCCTGGTGACCGAATGGGTCAAGGGCAAGACCCTGGACGAAGCGGCTGGCATCAAGAACACCGACATCGCCGAAGAACTGGCACTGCCACCGGTCAAGATCCACTGCTCCATCCTGGCTGAGGATGCCATCAAGGCAGCCATCGCCGACTACAAGCAGAAGAAAGGTCTCGTTTAAGGTCCGGAGAGCAGTATGGCCATTACCATGACAGCATCCGCGGCAGAGCGGGTATCCAGTTTTCTGATCAACCGGGGCAAGGGCTTGGGCCTGCGCCTCGGCGTCAAGACCACCGGCTGCTCTGGGCTCGCCTATGTGCTGGAATTCGTCGATGAGTTGAATGACGGGGACAAGGTGTTCGAGCAAGAGGGTGTCAAGATCATCGTCGACGCCAAGAGCCTTGCCCACCTGGATGGCACCGAACTGGACTTCGTCAAGGAGGGCCTCAACGAGGGCTTCCAGTTCAACAACCCCAACGCCAAGGGCGAGTGTGGTTGTGGCGAAAGTTTCAGTGTCTAAGGGTACCTCATGAACCATTTCGAGTTGTTCGGTCTGGCGCAGGGGTTCGAACTTGATATCCGCCAGCTGGGGGATACCTACCGTCAACTGCAAACTCAGTTCCATCCTGATCGTTTCGCCACCGCTCCCGAACGGGAGCGGCTGGCTTCAGTGCAGCAAGCCGCTCGCATCAATGATGCCTTCTCTACCCTCAAAGCCCCCTTGCGCCGTGCTGAGTATCTGCTCTCCCTGCGTGGCACCGACATTCGCGCCGAACAGCAAACCCTGCAAGATACGGGGTTTCTGATGCAGCAACTGGAGTGGCGTGAACGCCTCGCAGACCTCAAGTCCGAGGCGCAACCTGAGACGGCCATCGCGGATTTTCGCCGCGAAATCGACCAGGAGCATCACCACCTGATGCAACAGCTGACCGAGACGCTCGCCATGGGCGAGGATCTCAAGGCGGCCGATTGCGTGCGCAAACTCAAGTTCGTCGACAAGTTGCTCGAAGAGCTGGAGCGCTTCGAAGACTCGCTGTTCGAATATTGATCTTCTAACGCTGGAAATGTGATACCCCATGGCATTACTGCAAATCGCCGAGCCCGGCCAGAGCGCCGCGCCTCATCAGCATAAACGTGCCGTCGGCATCGATCTGGGCACCACCAATTCGCTGGTTGCCGCGGTGCGTAGCGGTCAGGCCGATACGCTCAATGACGCACAGGGTCGCGCCCTGCTGCCTTCTGCCGTCCACTATCAGGCTGACAGCATCCGGGTCGGTTTCGATGCGAAAGCCGAGGCCGCCCAGGATCCCCAGAACACCATCATTTCGGTCAAACGCATGATGGGCAAGGCGCTGGCGGATCTGGATACCCGCCAACAGCCCTACGAATTCGTGGCAAGCGACAAGGGATCACCGCAGATCCTCACTCGCCAGGGGCTGGTCAATCCGGTGCAGGTCTCGGCTGAAATTCTCAAAGCGCTGGCCGCCCGTGGCGCCGCGACCCTGGGCGGCGACCTCGACGGCGTAGTGATTACCGTACCCGCCTATTTCGATGACGCCCAGCGCCAGGGCACCAAGGATGCGGCTCGCCTTGCCGGTCTGCATGTGCTGCGTCTGCTCAATGAGCCCACCGCCGCCGCCATCGCCTATGGCCTGGATTCGGGGCAGGAGGGGGTGATTGCCGTGTACGATCTCGGCGGCGGTACCTTCGACATCTCTATACTGCGTCTGCATCGTGGCGTGTTTGAAGTGATGGCCACCGGCGGTGATTCCGCCCTGGGTGGCGATGACTTTGATCACCTGCTTGCCGACTGGCTCAAGGCCCGGGCCGGGCTGGAAGGGCAGCTGGATGCGCGCCTGCAACGGGAACTGCTCGATGCCGCAACCGCCATCAAGCATGGACTGACCGATGCAGACACTGTCTCCTGTGCCTTCGCCGGCTGGCAGGGCGAATGCTCCCGCGGCCAGTTGGACGAACTGATTCTGCCCCTGGTCAAGCGGACCCTGCTGGCCTGTCGCCGGGTCCTGAAAGATGCCGGTCTCAGTGCCGATGAGGTGCTGGAAGTGGTCATGGTCGGCGGCTCAACTCGCGTGCCGCTGGTGCGTGAGCAAGTCGGTAGTTTCTTTGGCCGCACGCCGCTCACCAGCATAGATCCGGACAAGGTGGTGGCTATCGGCGCAGCCATTCAGGCCGATATTCTGGTGGGCAACAAACCCGATGCCGAGATGCTGTTGCTGGATGTGATCCCGCTCTCCCTGGGACTCGAGACCATGGGCGGCCTGGCCGAGAAGGTGATCCCGCGCAATACCACCATACCGGTGGCTCGCGCCCAGGAGTTCACTACCTTCAAGGATGGCCAGACTGCCATGGCAATCCATGTGGTGCAGGGTGAGCGGGAACTGGTGGCAGATTGCCGCTCCCTTGCCCGCTTCACCCTGACCGGGATCCCGCCGATGGCGGCAGGCGCGGCTCATATCAGAGTTACCTTCCAGGTGGATGCCGATGGCTTGCTTTCGGTCAGTGCCATGGAGAAATCCTCCGGGGTTCAGGCTGACATTCAGGTCAAACCCTCTTACGGACTGGCCGAGGATGACATCCTCAGCATGCTGACCGCCTCCTTCGAGCATGCGGAACAGGATATGGCCGCCCGTATGCTGGCCGAACAGCAAGTGGACGCGGACCGGGTGATCGAGAGCCTCAATGCTGCGCTGGCCGTGGATGGTGAGGCGCTGTTGAGCTCGGCCGAGCGCAGCGAAATCGACGGGGCCATCGCCCACCTGCTGGCCATGCGTGCCACAGGAACAACCAATCAAATCAAAGATGCCATCGAGGCGGCGGATGCTGCCAGTGGCGAGTTTGCCTCCCGTCGCATGGATGCCTCCATCCGCAAGGTGCTGACTGGCCAAGACGTTAACAAGGTGTGATATGCCAAAACTGATCATTTTGCCCCATCCCGAACTCTGCCCGGAAGGGGCTGCCCTGGAAGGGGCAAGCGGTGAAACCATATTGGACATCGCCCTGCGCAATGGCATAGAGATAGAGCATGCCTGCGAAAAGTCCTGCGCCTGCACCACCTGTCACTGCGTGGTGCGTGAGGGGTTTGATTCCCTTGAGCCGAGCGATGAGCTGGAAGATGACATGCTGGACAAGGCCTGGGGTCTGGAGCCCGAGTCCCGTCTGAGCTGTCAGGCGCGTCTGGCGGATGAGGATCTGGTGGTGGAGCTGCCCAAGTACACCCTCAACCTCGCCTCCGAGCGGCACTGATTGCGCACTGGTTAATTGAGCATGCAGTCAGTCCTGACATAAAAGTGATATGGTGAAGGCCGTGACCCGAAAGGGGACGGCCTTTTTTATCGCCCGATTTTCCGTGTTCCGCCAGTTCGGATTGCAGGGCGAGAAGCCGACAATTTGCCAAAAAGAGTATGCCAAAGAAAAGGAAGCAAGAGAGATGGCTGAGATGATGAATGTAGTGTTGTCCACCCAGGCCGCCGCCGCTCACTGGGGCGAGGGTGCCCTGTTGAGTTTTAATGGCGATGAGACCCTGGTGCATCTTGATAAAGAGCCGTTGCGCGCCATCCAGCGTGCCGGTCGTCGCCTGGAGTCCTCCGGCATCAAGCGGGTTCGCCTGGCTGGTGAAGCCTGGGATCTGGAGCGCCGTTTCGCCTTTGCCCAAGGTTTCTATGCCGCCAAGGGCGAGCGGGTGCTGGCGTTCGGCGAGCAGTCGGCCGAGGATGCCAAGGCCCTCGATGGCCTGCTCAAAGCGAGTGCCTGGGTGCGGGACGTGACCAACGGCTGCCCGGAAGAGATCTACCCCATGAGCCTGGCGGAATCAGCCCTGCTGCTCATTCGCGGTCTGGCCGGTGACAAGGTGACCGCGCGCATCACCAGCGGTGAAGCCTTGAAGGAGGCGGGTCACATCGGCATCTGGTCGGTGGGACGGGGCAGTGAGCGCGAACCCGTGCTGCTGGAGCTCGATTACAACCCGACTGGCAACCCGGACGCGCCGGTGGCGGCGGCCTTGGTCGGCAAGGGGATCACCTTCGACTCCGGCGGCTACAGCATGAAGTCATCCGATGGCATGCTGCCGATGAAATCGGACATGGGTGGCGCCGCCATGGTAACCGGGGGTCTGGCACTGGCCATCGCCCGTGGCCTGGACAAGCGGGTCAAGCTCATCCTCTGCTGCGCCGAGAACCTGGTCTCCGGCCACGCCTTCAAGCTCGGCGACATCCTTACCTATCGCAACGGCATCAGTGTCGAGATCCAGAATACCGACGCCGAGGGCCGCTTGGTGCTGGCCGATGGCCTGCTGACGGCGGGCGAAAGTGGCGCGCCTTATATCCTGGATGCCGCCACCCTGACCGGCGCCGCCAAGATGGCGCTGGGGCGTGATTACAATGCGTTGTTCGCCCTGGATGAGGCCGAACATGCCCGTGGCCTGGCTGCCGCCAAGGCGGAGCATGAGAAAGCCTGGGTGCTGCCGCTGGAGACCTGGCACCAGGGCCAGCTCGGCTCCTCGTTTGCCGACATGAGCAACGTGGCCACGGCCGAGGGCACAGCCGGCGCCACCACGGCCGCCGCCTTCCTGTCGCGCTTCGTCCGTGACGAAGGCAAGGGGTGGCTGCACATGGATTTGGCGGGCGCCTACCAGAAAGCGGGTAACGATCTGTGGGCCACCGGTGCCAAGGGTCATGGCCTGCGCACCATTGCACGTTGGCTCGAAGAGGTTTCTGCATGAACATCTGGTTAAGTCGTGAATTTGCCAGCGCCGAATGGGGTGAGGGCGCGCTGGTCTCCCACCGCGCCGATGGCGCCCAGATCCATCTGGTGAGTGCGAGCCCCTTGCAGGATATCCAGCAGGCGGCGCGTCGTCTCTGCAACCAGGGGATCTACAAGGTCAGCCTGGCTGGTCACTGGGACAGGGAGCAGCAGTGGGCTTTCGCCCAAGGGTTGCAGACCCCGAAACGGGAGGTGGAACTGCAATGGGCCACCTGCAGCGAGGAGGACAGGGCCGAACTGGAGGCTCGCTGGCTGTGCGGACGCTGGGTGCGCGAGATGACCAACGCCACCCCCGAGCAGTTGGGGCCATTGGACTTGGCGGTCGAAGCAGCCGCTTTTATTACCGAACTGGCACCGGACAGAGTGAGCCATCGCATCCTCAAGGGAGAAGCCCTGGCTCAGGCGGGTTGGGTCGGTCTCTATCAGGTCGGGCGCGGCAGCGATCGCGAACCCGTCATGCTGGAGCTGGACTTCAACCCGAGCAAGGATCCCAAGGCCCCGGTCGCGGCGGCCCTGGTTGGCAAGGGCATCACCTTCGATTCGGGCGGCTACTCCATGAAGACCTCCCAGGGCATGCTGACCATGAAGCATGACATGGGAGGCGCCGCCATCGTCACTGGCGCCCTGGCGCTGGCCATGCTGCGCGGTCTGAACAAGCGGATAAAGCTGATCCTGTGCTGCGCCGAGAACCTGGTCTCGGGCCACGCCTACAAGCTGGGTGATATTCTGACCTACAAGAACGGCACCACGGTGGAGATAGTGAACACCGATGCCGAGGGGCGCCTGGTGCTGGCCGATGGCCTGCAGCTCGCCGGTGAATCCGGTGCGCCGCTTATCATCGATGGCGCCACCCTGACGGGGGCGGCGGTGATGGCGCTGGGGGGGCGTTACAATGCCCTGTTCGGCCTGGACAAGGGGCTGGTGAGCCGGGCCATGGCCTATGCGGAATCCGAGCAGGAAGCCGCCTGGCCGTTGCCGCTCGAACCCTGGCATAGCCAGCAGTGTCCGTCCCACTATGCCGACACCGCCAACAGTCGCCCGGTGCCGGGTGGCGGCCCGGGTGGCGCCTCCAACGCGGCCGGTTTCCTCTCCCGCTTCGTTGCCAACGAGGGGCAGGGCTGGCTGCACATCGATCTCGCTGCGTGCTTCAACGAGAACGGCGATGGCCTGTGGGCGCCGGGGGCCAATACCCTGGGGATGCGCACCATAGCCCGTGCCCTGCAGGAAGAGACCCGCTGAGGCACCGTCCAGTGCGGGATCCTGTAGCACTGTGATCAGAAGGCGCCATGATGGCGCCTTCTTGCTTTGCCAAGAGCCACACTACCCATTTTTGAGCCAATAGCCGCCTGCGAGTCGGAAGGAAGGGCGCAGTCGCCGCCGGATACCGGGCTGCGATGCCAGCAAGAGACGCTAGCTTTTACGGCCTTTACCAAGATATCGTGGGGAAGAGCACATTTTTTGTGCTTGAGCTGCGGCAAGATAGGCGGGCATGTTGTTTTAACGATGAATTTGTTTAACAAAAAGTTGCCTTTTTGTGTGTTATTCCGGTTTTTGTTTACGTATAATCGCCGCCGAACACGAATTCTCATCATAAATCTCTGTAGTTTAAGGAAGATCTAATGGCTATCGAACGTACCTTCTCTATCGTCAAGCCGGATGCTGTCAGCAAGAACTTGATCGGTGCCATCTACAACCGCTTTGAGAGCGCGGGCCTGCGTATCGTCGCAGCCAAGATGATCCACATGAGCGCTGAGCAGGCCGGTGGTTTCTATGCCGAGCACAAAGAGCGTCCCTTCTACAACGCACTGGTAGCCTTCATGACCTCCGGTCCTGTCATGGTGCAAGTGCTGGAAGGTGAAGACGCCATTCGTCGCAATCGCGAAATCATGGGCGCCACCAACCCGGCCGATGCCCTGGCGGGTACCCTGCGCGCCTGCTTCGCCGAGAGCATTGACCGCAATGCCGTGCATGGCTCCGATGCCCCCGCTTCTGCTGCCCGTGAAATCGCCTACTTCTTCGGCGATGACGAGATCTGCCCACGCGCCTGATGATGCCGGCAGTGACATTGAGCAAAGGGAGCTTCGGCTCCCTTTCGTTTTTTGGCGAAAAGGCTGATAACCCCGTATGCTGCGGGTGGAAAGGTGGACACATTATTTGTACAATGCCGCCCCCTGACGACTGTCAGCAATAATTTTGTAGTTTGTGGACTGAGGCCTTTGATGAGCGAAACAAAAATCAACCTGCTGGATCTCGATCGGGATGCCATGCGTGCCTTCTTCGTCGAGCTAGGCGAGAAGCCGTTCCGGGCAGATCAGATAATGAAGTGGATCTATCACTTTGGTTGTGATGATTTCGATCAGATGAACAACGTCAACAAGGCGCTGCGTGAACGCCTCAAGATCATCGCCGAGATCCGGGCCCCGGAGATCAGCCGCGAGCAACGTTCTTCCGATGGCACCATCAAGTGGGCACTGCAAGTCGGCGATCAAGAGGTCGAGACCGTCTATATCCCGGAAGGGGACAGGGCGACTCTGTGCGTCTCCTCCCAGGTCGGCTGCGCCCTGGCGTGCACCTTCTGCTCCACCGCCCAGCAAGGTTTCAACCGTAACCTCAAGGTCTCCGAGATCATCGGCCAGGTATGGCGCGCCGCCAAGGTGGTGGGGGGCAAACGACCCATCACCAACGTGGTGATGATGGGCATGGGTGAGCCGTTGCTCAACCTGGCCAACGTGGTGCCGGCCATGAAACTGATGATGGATGATTTTGGTTTCAGCATCTCCAAGCGCCGCGTTACGCTCTCAACCTCAGGGGTAGTCCCCGCGCTGGACATGCTGGGCGACCAGATTGATGTGGCGCTGGCTATCTCTTTGCATGCGCCGAATGACAAGCTGCGCTCCGAGATCATGCCGATCAACGACAAGTACAATATCGAGAACTTCCTGGCCGGGGTACGCCGCTATCTGGCCAAATCCAACGCCAACGGTGGCCGGGTCACGGTGGAATATGTGCTGCTCGATCATATCAATGACGACATGCAGCAGGCCCACGAGTTGGCCAAGGTGCTCAAAGACACCCCCTGCAAGATCAACCTGATCCCGTTCAATCCCTTCCCGGGCAACCCCTTTGGCAAGCCGAGCAACAGTCGCATCGACCGTTTCTCCAAGGTGCTGATGGAGTACGGCTTCACCGTGATAGTGCGCAAGACCCGGGGAGAGGACATTGATGCGGCCTGTGGCCAGCTGGTGGGGGAGGTGATCGATCGCACCAAACGCACCATGAAAAATCGGATGCAACAGGAAGGGATTTCCGTCAAAATGGTCTAACCGCTAAGCCATTGTATAGTCAGGGAAATGGATACACGTAAATTGATACTGGTGGCGGCGCTTTGTGCGCTGTCCGGCTGCGTGACCGAGACTAGCTACGTTGGCCCGAACTCGACACAACGCGAAGTTGGCCCCGACCTCAAGGCGGCAGCCCAGACCAGACTGGACCTGGGCCTCCAATATTTGCGTCAGGGCAATGCCGAACAGGCAAAATTCAATCTGGACAAGGCACTGCAGTACGATCCTGACAATGCCCAGATCCAGGTTGGCTTTGCCTATTTTTTCCAGCAGGTGCAGGATTACAAGTCGGCCGAGGCGAGTTATCGGAAAGCCTTGGCCATGGATCCGACCAATGCTGACGCGATGAACAACTATGGGGCCTTCCTCTGCAATCGCGGCCGTTTCGACGAGGCCGACAAGGCATTCAACCAGGCGATTGAGCAACCTGACTACGTCAAGGTGGCCAATACCTATGAGAATGCGGCGATTTGTGCATTGCAAAACAATCGAAAAGAGAAAGCGAGCGAGTACTATCATCTTGCCTTGGGGTATAATCCCCGGGATCCAAGGTTATTGCTGGACTTGGCCGAGCTTTCCATGAAAGATGACAAGCTGACCGATGTGCAGGACTATCTCGTTCGTTTTGCGGCCGTGGCCGATGAGAACGAAGAGAGTCTCTGGTTGAGACTGCGTCTCGCCCAGTCGATGGACAAACCGGCATTACTTCACCAATTCGGGACTGAGCTGGTACAGCGCTTTCCCTCTTCGCCACAAGCCAAGCGTTACTTAGCCAATGACTATTGAACAGCAACACGACTCTCAAGACGAATCTCAGGCAGCAGGCCCAGGCCAGCTGCTGCGCGCCGCTCGCGAACAGCTTGGCTGGACCCGTGAACAGGTTGCATCACGCCTTCATCTTCGTCTGACCCTGATTGCGGCTATCGAATCAGATACTTACGATAAGAACACGTCGCACACCTTTATTCGTGGCTACTTGCGCACTTATGCCAAGCTGGTCAGCGTTCCGGAAGAGACAGTCCTGGCTGCCTACACCAAGTTGGGACTGACGCCGCCGGACAACATTGATATGCAGAGCTTCTCGCGCCGCTCCCGTCAGCAGGCCAATGACAGTCGCCTCAAGCTGGTGACCTGGTTGGTGATCCTGGCGCTGATCGGCTTGTCTGTCGCCTGGTGGTGGCAGAGTACGGCCAAGCGCTCTGCAGGGGAGGACGCGCTCGCCGCCAGCGAGATCAGCGCACCGGCCGAACCACAGGTTGCAACCGACGTGAATGAGGCGACTCAGGGCGAACTGCCTGTCGCAGAGACAGCGCCTGTTGCCGAGGTGGAGCCCGCTGATCCCGCCGTTGACCAGAACACCACGGTGAGTGCAGCCGTCAACACGGCCCCGGTTGAAGAGACTGTGGTGAGCGACGCGGTGGCCACTGTGCCTGACTCTGCGACTGAACCTGCGACCAGCGTGCCGCAACTCAAGTTGAACTTTGCCGCCGATTGCTGGCTCGATGTGAAAGACAGCACGGGCAAGACCCTGTTCAGCGGTCTCAAGAAGGCCAATGATGAATTGACCCTCGCCGGGACAGCCCCCTTCAAGTTCATCATTGGTGCGCCCATGGCCGTCAAGATTGAATTTGAAGGCAAGTCCATCGACATGAGCCGTTACAACAACGGCCGGACCGCCAAGTTCGCGTTGCCGCAGGAGTAAGCTCTACCCATGTTCGCTCACCAATCCCCGATCATTCGTCGTAAATCCAAGCAGATCATGGTGGGTAATGTACCGGTTGGGGGCGATGCCCCCATCACGGTTCAGACCATGACCAACACCAAGACCACAGACGTGGCCGCCACCGTCGAGCAGATCCAGCGCATCGAGCGGGTGGGTGCCGACCTGGTCCGGGTCTCGGTGCCGACCATGGAGGCTGCTGAAGCCTTCAAGCTCATCAAGCAGCAGACCAATATTCCCATCATTGCCGACATCCACTTCGACTACCGTATCGCCTTGAAAGTGGCCGAATACGGCGCCGATTGCCTGCGCATCAATCCGGGCAATATCGGCAGTGAAGAGCGGGTGCGGGCCGTGGTGGCCTGTGCGCGGGACCTCAATATTCCGATCCGCATCGGCGTCAACGGGGGCTCTCTGGAGCGCGATATTCAGGAGAAATATGGCGAACCGACCGCAGAGGCACTGCTCGAGTCGGCCATGCGCCACGTGGATTACCTGGATCGTCTCAACTTCGATAACTTCAAGGTGAGCGTCAAGGCATCCGATGTCTTCCTCGCCGTGGGGGCCTATCGCCTGCTGGCCAAGCAGATAGACCAGCCCCTGCATCTGGGTATTACCGAAGCGGGTGGCTTTCGGGCCGGCGCCGTCAAATCGGCCATCGGCCTTGGCATGTTGCTGGCCGATGGTATCGGTGACACCCTGCGCATCTCCCTGGCGGCCGATCCGGTGGAGGAGGTCAAGGTCGGCTTCGACATCCTCAAGTCCCTGCGCATTCGCTCCCGTGGCATCAACTTTATCGCCTGTCCCTCCTGCTCCCGTCAGGAGTTCGATGTGATAAGCACGGTCAATGCCCTGGAAGAGCGGCTCGAAGATATCATCACCCCCATGGATGTCTCCATCATCGGCTGCGTGGTCAATGGTCCGGGTGAAGCCCTGGTCTCCGACCTCGGTCTGGCGGGGGCGGCCAACAAGAGCGCCTTTTATGAGGGGGGCCTGCGGGTCGACCGCCTGGACAACAAGGATCTGATCCCCGTGCTGGAGCGCCGTATCCGTGCCCGTGCCGCCATGCTGGATCCCGCTAACCAGATCCGAATAGACAAGGCTTAACCACCCGGCTGATCCCGGTTGGCCAGATCCGATAGAGAAGGCCTGGGTGCCTCGCTGAGCCGGTTCAGCCATCATGCCGCACTGGAACTGCCCCGATTTTACCTCGGGGTCGAAAATCCCTATAATGCGGCCACATTTCACGTCTTTTTCTCGAGTAGCAACGTGGCAAAACAGATTCAAGCGATTCGCGGTATGAATGACTGCCTGCCGGAGCAGAGCCCGGTATGGCAGAAAGTGGAACAGACCCTGCGTCAGGTCGTCGCCAGCTATGGCTATAGCGAAGTGCGCATGCCCATCGTCGAACAGACTCATCTGTTCAAACGCGCCATCGGTGAAGTGACCGACGTGGTCGAAAAAGAGATGTATACCTTTGAGGATCGCAACGGTGACAGCCTCACCCTGCGCCCGGAAGGGACGGCCAGCTGCGTCCGTGCCGGTATCGAGCATGGCTTGCTCTATAACCAGGAACGCCGCATGTGGTATATGGGCCCCATGTTCCGCCACGAGCGCCCCCAGAAGGGCCGCTATCGCCAGTTCCATCAATTCGGTGTCGAGCTGTTTGGGATCAATGGCCCGGACATCGATGCCGAACTCATCATGCTCACTCACCGTTTGTGGCGCCTGTTTGGCATCCAGGATCATGTCTGCCTGCAGCTCAATACTCTGGGCCAGAGCGAAGAGCGTGCCGCCTATCGCGATGCCCTGGTTGCTTATCTGGAGCAGTACAAGGATGAGCTGGATGAAGATAGCCAGCGCCGCATGTACAGCAACCCGCTGCGGGTGCTCGACTCCAAGAGTGAGCGCGTTCAGGAAATTCTGGTGGGTGCCCCGCGTCTGTTCGATCACCTGGGCGAAGAGAGCCTGGCCCACTTCGAGGGGCTCAAGAGGCTACTCGATACCGCCGGCATTCAATATGAAGTGAATGAGCGGCTGGTGCGTGGTCTCGACTACTACAACCTCACCGTATTCGAGTGGGTCACCAGCAGTCTGGGCGCCCAGGGCACAGTGCTGGCCGGTGGCCGCTACGACGGTCTGGTCGAGCAGCTCGGCGGTCAAGCCACCCCGGCGGTCGGTTTTGCCATGGGCATAGAGCGTCTGGTGCTGATGCTCGAGACCCTCGAGCTCAATGCCGACATCCGCCCTGGGGTGGACGTGTATCTGGCCATGGTCGGCGAGGGGATAGCGTCCGCTGGTTTCCAGTTGGCCGAGCGACTGCGCGATGCGTTGCCCGATCTTCGTCTGATGAGCCACTGCGGTGGCGGCAATTTCAAGAAGCAGCTCAAACGTGCCGACAAGAGCGGCGCGTCCATTGCCCTGATCCTCGGCGAGTCCGAGGCACAAAACGGGGAAGTGACCATCAAATATCTGCGTGGCCAGGGGGAACAACAGACCCTGAAGGTCGACGCCGTCATTGCCCTGCTGGCAGTCAAAGGAGAGTAAGCCGTGGAAGTTTATACCACCGAAGATCAACAGGTTGAAGTTATCAAGAGCTGGTGGAAAGAGAACGGTACCTCGGTGATTGCCGGGACCGTCATCGGCTTGGTCGGCCTGTTTGGCTGGCGCTATTACAACGAATATCAGCAGACGAGCAAGGAGGCAGCTTCCCAGGCTTACAACCAGCTGACCCAGGCCCTGGCCAAGGGGGACGATGCCGCCTTTGCCCAGGCGCAGAGCTTCATCGGCGAGCACAAGGGGGAATCCTACAGTGAGCTGGCGGCCCTGCAGCTGGCCGCTGCCGCCGTCAAGGCGGGCAAGCTGGACTTGGCCGAGCAGCAGCTTAGTCAGGTGGTTGCGCAAGGTGACGAGAGCGTACAGCCCATCGCTGGCCTGCGTCTGGCCCGGGTGCTGGGCGATCAGGGCAAGTTTGACGAGGCCCTGGCTCAGCTCGGCAAGATCAAGAGCGAGGCCTTCAAGGCGCAGCTTGCCGAAGTGCGCGGCGATCTGCTGCTCAAGCAGGGCAAGCCGGAAGAGGCCCGCGATGCCTATCAGGCCGCAGCCGATGCCGGTGGTCTGCAAGCCAGCCCGGAGCTCAAGCTGAAGATGGACGATCTGGCGCTGCCAGCCAACGTCAATGCAGGAGCGCCGGATGCGTGATCTGAAACGTGACCTCAAACGGGTAGCGCTGGGTACCGCCATCGCCGTGGCGCTGCAAGGTTGTTCCCTGTTCAGCAAGGATGAAGATCTCAACCCCATGGCAGCCTTGCCCCAGGTTGAGTCCAGCTTCCAGGCCGATACCCTGTGGAGCAGCTCGGTAGGCGATGGCATTGGCAACTTCTACTCCCAGCTGCGCCCGGCGGTCGAGGATGATGTCATCTATGCCGCCGCCCGTGGCGGTGACGTGACCGCCTTCGAGCGTGCGAGCGGCAAGGAGCTGTGGAGCGTGGACTTGGCGGATCTGCCGGTCAACGCAGACAAGCGCAGCGCCCGCCTCTCCGGCGGTCTGGTGTCTCGCTATGGCAAGCTGTTCCTCGGCTCCGAAAACGGCCAGGTCTATGCCCTGGACGAAAAAGACGGTGCCGTACTCTGGCAGACCACAGTGCCGGGTGAAGTGGTTGCCAGCCCTGCGGTCGAAGATGGCCGGGTCGTGGTACTGACTACCTCGGGTCGTCTGGTCGCGCTGGATAGCGATGAAGGCAAGCTGCAATGGACACTCTCCGAAGAGCAGCCGCCGCTGACCCTGCGCAGCACGGGCTCCCCCGTCATCACCAATGGCGCCGTCTTGTACGGCCGCGCCGATGGCAAGGTGGGCATCGCCCTGCTCAGCAACGGTCAACCGGTGCGCCAGTCCAAGGTTGCCGACCCGCGCGGTGCCACCGAACTGGATCGCATGGTGGACGTGGATGCCGCTCCGCTCATCGCCGGTGATGAACTCTATGCCATCGCTTACAACGGCCAGTTGATGGCCCGCAAGCTGATGACAGGTGATGAGGTGTGGAAGCGCAAATATTCCGGTTATCGCGACATGGCGGTGAGCGGTGATGCCATCGTGCTGACCGACAGCCGCAGTCACCTGTTTGCCATCGACCGTCGCAACGGTCTGGAGCTGTGGTCCAACACCCAGCTGGAAAATCGCAGCGTCACCGCCCCGGTCGTCTTTGGCGACTATGTGGTGGTGGGCGATGTGGAAGGTTACCTGTATTGGCTGGATCGTACCGATGGGTCCATCAAGGCGATGCAGCAGCTCGATAGCAGTGGTCTCTATGCCGCCCCTCTGGTGGATGAAGATGTACTCTATGTACAGAGCCGTGACGGTAAGTTGTACGCCCTTAAGCGTCCCTAACTGTCCGATATTTTGATTATCCGGCTCCTGGTCTTCGGACCCGGAGCCTTTGTCGTCTTGAGAATGAGGCTTTTATGACTCCTGTAGTAGCCCTGGTGGGCCGCCCCAACGTGGGGAAATCCACCCTGTTCAACCGCCTGACCCGTACCCGGGATGCCCTGGTGGCAGATTTCCCCGGCCTGACCCGGGATCGTAAATACGGCCAGGCGAAGCTGGGCGAGCTGGAATTTATCGTGGTCGATACCGGTGGTATCGATGGCACTGAAGAGGGTATCGAGCTGAAGATGGCCGAGCAATCCCTGCAGGCCATCGAAGAAGCCGATGTGGTGCTGTTCATGGTCGATGCCCGTGCCGGTCTGACCGCCGCGGATCAGGCGATCGCCGAGCACCTGCGCAAGGCCCAGAAGAAGGTGTTCCTGGTCGCCAACAAGACCGACGGCATCGATGGCGATTCCGCCGTGTCCGAGTTCTACTCCCTGGCGCTGGGGGAGGTCTATCAGATAGCCGCCGCCCATGGTCGCGGCGTGCTGAGCCTGCTGGAGCTCTCTTTGGCCCCGCACCTGGAAACCCTGGTCGGTGAAGACGATGTGCAGGAAGAGGAAGAAGAGGACTTCGATGAAGAAGCCCTGCTGCGCATGGTAGCCGCCGGTGATCTGGACACCCGGGAAGACACCAAGGAGACCCCCTTTGCCGACTTGCCTATCAAGTTCGCCATCGTCGGTCGCCCCAACGTCGGTAAATCCACCCTGACCAACCGCATGCTGGGTGAAGACAGGGTCATCGTCTATGACATGCCGGGTACCACTCGCGACTCCATCTACATCCCCATGGAGCGTGATGAGCAGAAGTACGTCATCATCGACACCGCCGGTGTGCGTCGTCGTGGCAAGGTGCATGAGACGGTGGAGAAGTTCTCCGTCATCAAGACCCTCAAGGCCATCGAAGATGCCAACGTCTGCCTGCTGGTGATCGATGCCCGCGAGACCATCACCGATCAGGACTTGAGTATCCTGGGCTTCGTGCTCAACACCGGTCGCTCCGTGGTGCTGGTGGTGAACAAGTGGGATGGTCTGGATACCGAGGTGAAGACCAGCATCAAGAATGAGCTGGACCGTCGTCTGGGCTTCATCGATTTCGCCCGGGTGCACTTCATCTCTGCCCTGCACGGTAGCGGGGTCGGCCACCTGTTCGAATCCATCCAGGAGGCGTACCAGTCCGCCACCCGCCGGACCAGCACCGCCATGCTGACCCGCATCATGCAGATGGCCCAGGAAGATCACCAGCCGCCCATGGTCAATGGTCGCCGGGTCAAGCTGAAGTACGCCCATGCCGGTGGTTACAACCCGCCGCGCATCGTCATCCACGGCAACCAGCTCAATGACTTGCCGGATTCCTACAAGCGCTATCTGATCAACTATTTCCGCAAGTCCCTGAAGATCATGGGTACCCCGATCCGGGTCGAGTTCCAGGAGTCGGTCAACCCCTTCGAGGGCAGGAAGAACACCATGACCCTGAGTCAGGAGCGGCAACGTAAGCGCCTGCTCAAGATGAAGAAGTAAGACAACGCGGCTGCCTCAGGGCAGCCGTTTTACATTGATGCAGTGCAATTCCCGCAGGCGCTCCCCATGTTATCTTGACCCTGACAATCGGCAGCAGCCATGCTGATAAGAGAAGGAGCGGGTCTGCGGCAGGCTCAAGCCAGACTCATATTATCAGGAGCATCACCATGAATGATTCCACGCCCAGTTGCCCCGCGTGTGCGGCGGCCCTGGATCCTCGCCATAGCGAACAGCGCTGCCCGGTCTGTCACGCCGAGTTGTGCTTTGAGGCCAGTTGTCCCGATTGTGGCGCCCCGCTGGAGCGGCTGCAGGCATGCGGTGCGGTCGACTATTTCTGTCAGGGGTGCAGCAGCCTCATCTCCAAGCGTCGGGTGATCTATGAGGTCAGGCGGGTAGGGGATGGCGAATAGAGGAGAGGCCATGCAGCCGTTACAGCTCGTCCTTTCAATCGCTCGCCGACCAGCCAAATGAGATAGGAAAGAGGCGCCCACCGGGCGCCTCTTTTATGCAAGTTTGACTCGGCCTCTTGTCGGGCTTGTGTTGGTCTCAGGCCGGATTCACGGCGGCAGCGGCCAGGCGTTTGCGTTTGAACTGGTAACCGATGGCGAGCACCAGTATCCAGACCGGGATCAGCATGACGGAGATCTGGATGCCGGGGGTCAGATACATGATCACCAGGATACCCGCCATGAAGGCGAGGCAGAGGTAGTTGCCAAAGGGGTACCAGAACGCCTTGAACTTAGGCTCGATCCCCTGGGCCTGCTTGGCCTTGCGGAATTTGAGATGAGCGAGGCTTATCATGGCCCAGTTGATGACCAGGGCCGATACCACCAGCGCCATCAGCAGCTCGAAGGCCTTGCCCGGGATCAGGTAGTTGATCAGCACGCACAGCAAGGTGGCACCCGCCGAGATGGAGATGGCGACCATGGGAACACCGCTCTTGCTGGTCTTGAGCAGCGCCTTGGGACCATTGCCCTGCTTGGCCAGGCCAAACAGCATCCGGCTGTTGCAGTAGACGCAGCTGTTGTAGACCGAGAGCGCCGCGGTCAGTACCACCATATTGAGCACAGTCGCCACCAGATCGCTGTCCAGGGCATGGAAGATCATCACGAAGGGACTGCCGCCCTCGACGACTTTGCCCCAGGGGTAGAGGGACATCAGTACTGCCAGGGCGCCGATATAGAAGATGAGGATGCGGTAGATCACCTGGTTGGTGGCCTTGGGAATGCTCTTTTGCGGATCGTCGGCTTCGGCGGCCGTGATACCGACCAGCTCCAGACCCCCGAACGAGAACATGATGACCGCCATGGCCATCACCAGGCCGCTGATACCGTTGGGGAAGAAACCGCCCTGATCCCAGAGGTTGGTCACGCTCGCCTCGGGGCCGCCGCTGCCGCTGGCCAGCAGGTAACCACCAAAGCCAATCATGCCGACGATGGCGACCACCTTGATGATGGCGAACCAGAACTCCATCTCGCCAAATGCCTTGACGTTGGTGAGGTTGATGGCGTTGATCAGCACGAAGAAGAGGGCCGCCGACATCCAGGTCGGGATCTCGGGCCACCAGTACTGGACATAGATGCCGACTGCGGTGAGCTCGGCCATGCTGACCAGCACATAGAGTACCCAGTAGTTCCAACCAGACGCGAAGCCCGCGAAGTCACCCCAGTATTTATAGGCAAAGTGGCTGAAGGAGCCTGCCACCGGCTCTTCCACCACCATCTCGCCGAGCTGGCGCATGATGAGGAAGGCGATGAAGCCGCCGATGGCATAGCCGAGCAGCACTGAGGGGCCGGCCATCTTGATGGTCTGGGCTATCCCCAGAAACAGGCCGGTGCCGATGGCGCCGCCCAGGGCGATGAGCTGGATATGGCGGTTCTTGAGGCCGCGCTTGAGCTCATCGCCTTGTGGTTGAAGATCCATACTGAGTCCTTTTGATTCGTCAGTCCGTCGCTTTCGTCATTTCGTAGCCAAAAGCTGACGTAACCTGTATTTATTTCGTTACATGGTGCCATTTGTTGTTTTTCATGGTGGCTACCAACCGAAGCAGAATAGTGATAAACGACCCGTGTTGCACCTGTTTTTGCTATCATTCGCTGGCTTTTTCGCCTCTCATCAGTCTTTTCTTGAGGTTCTTCTCACTTTTTCTGGTCATTGCTCACTATCTGGTCAACTGATTATGCCGATCTTGATCTTCTGCACTATCCGTGATTAATGGTGGTGAGATTCATTGGAGGCTTTTTGCATCCGCTCCCGCCTTGCCTGCCCATGTCAGTGGCAGGTGGGGCAGGGCAATCAGTGGCAAGAGCGGTATCCATCACTGTTATGACGAGGATAGGCGGGTTTTGGGATGATGAAGATGGTGGGCTGGGTCATGATGGCCCTGTTGTGGGGAGTGCTGTGTCTGGCGCCACTGCTGCTGTTGCTGGCCCTGGGTGTCTTGTTGTGCCTCGGGTTCCTGGCCCAGGCCAGCTGGCCCTGGGTGATGGCGGGGGCTGGCCTGCTCGGCCTTGGACTGGGGATCTGGCTGGCGGAGCGGGTGCGCGGTGGTTATGGTTTGATCTCCTTCTACGGCAAACTGATGAGTAACCGTGAGCTTAACCTGCCCAAGAGCTGACAACGGGAGGGGAACCCGGGGTGTTTCCCCGGCCAGCCCTATGACAAAGAGCCCTGAACCCGCGTTGGCGGGAACAGGGCTCTTTGCATGGCAAGCTGGGCTGACTTTTGTTGCGGATGAGCGCCGCTCTCAATAGAGCTGGCGGCGCATGCCGGTGCCCTCGAGGATCTTGGCGCTGATCTCCTCCACCGAGTGGGCGCTGGTATCGAGGAAGCGGATCGCCTCCTGGCGATAGAGGCGCTCGACGCTCGCCAGCTCCTGCTGGCACTGCTCCAGGGAGGAGTAACGGCTGTTGGCCCGGCGCTGGTTGCGGATCTCATGGAGCCTGTCCGGGGTGATGGTCAGCCCGAACAACTTGTGGCGATTGGCCTTGAGGGCGGCGGGCAGCTCCAGGGCCTGCATGTCCTGTTCGATGAAGGGGTAGTTGGCGGCACGCACGCCAAATTGCAGCGCCAGATAGAGGCTGGTCGGTGTCTTGCCGCAACGGGAGACGCCGATGAGGATGATGTCCGCCTCGTCATACTCCTTGGTGGTGATGCCATCGTCGTTCGCCAGGGCAAAGTTGACCGCCTCGATGCGGTCGTCATAGAGCTTGCGGTTCTCCATGCCGTGGGTGCGATGCAGACGCGGGGTGGCCTTGATGCCAAGCTCTTGCTCCAGGGGACTGACGAAGGTGTTGAGAAAGTCATGGCTGCTGGCGTGGGCTTTGAGCACCTCTTCACGCACCTGCGGGTCGACGATGGTGTGGAACAGTATGGGGCGAACCCCGGTTTGGCGGAACTGCTCGTCGATGCGCATGCGGACCAGACGCGCCTTCTCCAGGGTCTCCACGAAAGGGATGGTGACCTGCTCGAAGATCATGGGAAATTGGCTGAGTACCGCGTGGCCAAACACCTCGGCGGTGATGGCAGTGCCATCTGAAACATAAAAAACGGTGTGCACTGGCCGCTCCCTTTTTACTTGCTGCGAAGAAAGTATCTCTCGATACCAAACGACTATTGTCAACCGATCTGCCGTTTCCAAGTTGTGAACTCGGTTGCAAACCTGAATCGTTACCTTTTTGTGTTCGCATTGTAGAATGTCTGTGTCATTCGGCCTATCCCCAAATCTTGCGTGGGGATTTTTTTGACCGGGAGAAGAAAACGTTTTCTCGGCGGGCAGCGACAGCACAAACTAACAAAAAAAGCACACAACAAGGCACAGATGGTGCACCGGCACCCTGGCCCACCAACCTGGAGACATGCAAATGCAACAGTACGTACTTTGGTACGAACAGCTCGGAATGCAAGATGTAGAACGAGTCGGCGGCAAGAATGCATCCCTTGGCGAGATGATAAGCAACCTGTCTGGTGCCGGTGTGTCCGTGCCGGGTGGGTTTGCTACCACGGCGTTTGCTTTTAATGAGTTTCTGGAGCGCAGCGGGCTCAATGATCAGATCCATGACTTGCTTGACCATCTGAATGTGGATGACATCGCGGCCCTCGGCGCCGCCGGTAACCAGATCCGTCAATGGGTGATCGATGCCCCCTTCCAGCCGGAGCTGGAAGAGGCCATCCGCAGCGCCTATGACAAGCTCAGTGCCGGGCTGGAGGCCTCCTTTGCGGTGCGCTCCTCCGCCACCGCCGAAGACATGCCGGATGCTTCCTTCGCGGGCCAGCAGGAGACCTTCCTCAACGTGCGCGGCATCGATGCCGTCATGACCGCCGTCAAGCATGTGTTTGCCTCCCTGTTCAACGATCGCGCCATCTCCTACCGGGTGCACCAGGGCTATGACCACAAGGGCGTGGCCCTCTCCGCCGGCATCCAGCGCATGGTGCGCTCGGACTTGGCCGCCTCCGGTGTCATGTTCACCCTGGATACCGAATCGGGTTTCAACGATGTGGTCTTCATCACCGGCAGCCAGGGGTTGGGGGAGATGGTGGTGCAGGGTGCGGTCAATCCGGACGAGTTCTATGTCCATAAGCCGACCCTGAAAGCGGGTCGCCCCGCCGTGGTGCGCAAGACCTTGGGATCCAAGCTGCTCAAGATGACCTACTCCAGCGATGCGGGTCATGGCCGTCAGGTCAAGATTGAAGATACCCAGGATGCGGAGCGCAACCAGTTCTGCATCAACAATGACGAGGTGATGGAGCTGGCCAAGCAGGCGCTCATCATCGAGCAACACTATGGCCGTCCCATGGACATCGAGTGGGCCAAAGATGGTCAGGATGGCAGGCTCTACATCGTCCAGGCTCGTCCCGAGACGGTACGCAGTCGTCAGGAGGCCAACACCCTCGAACGTTTTGCCCTCAAGCAAGCGGGCAAGGTGTTGATCGAAGGGCGTGCCATCGGTCACAAGATAGGGGCGGGCCCGGCCCGGGTCATCAGCTCCATCAGCCAGATGGACGAAGTGCAACCCGGTGACGTGCTGGTCACCGACATGACGGATCCGGACTGGGAGCCCATCATGAAGCGGGCCTCGGCCATCGTCACCAACCGGGGGGGCCGCACCTGCCACGCCGCCATCATCGCCCGCGAGCTGGGTATCCCCGCCGTGGTCGGCTGTGGCGATGCCACGGATCACATTGCGCCGGGCCAGCTCATCACCGTCTCCTGCGCCGAGGGCGATACCGGCTTCATCTATGATGGCCAGCTCGACTTCGAGGTGGCGGTGACACAAGTGGGCAACATGCCGCGCCTGCCCATCAAAGTGATGATGAACGTCGGCAACCCGGACAGGGCCTTCGACTTTGCCCAGTTGCCCAACGCCGGTGTGGGTCTGGCGCGCCTAGAGTTCATCATCAACCGCATGATAGGGGTGCACCCCAAGGCCCTGCTGGAATTTGACAAGCAGAGCCCGGCGCTGCAGGCCACCATCACCAAGATGATCGCCGGCTACGAGAGCCCCCGCGAGTACTACATCGCCAAATTGACCGAAGGCATCGCCACCCTGGCCGCCGCCTTCTGGCCGGAGCGGGTGATAGTGCGGATGTCGGACTTCAAGTCCAACGAGTACGCGAATCTGGTGGGGGGCCGTGGCTACGAGCCCCATGAAGAGAACCCCATGATAGGCTTCCGCGGTGCCTCCCGTTACATCGCCGACAGCTTCCGTCCCTGTTTCGCCCTCGAATGCGAGGCGATGAAGCGGGTGCGCGATGTGATGGGGCTGACCAACGTCGAGGTGATGATCCCCTTCGTGCGCACCGTGGGTGAAGCCGAGCAGGTGATCGAGATCCTGGCCGAGAACGGTCTGCGCCGTGGCGAACGGGGCCTGAAAGTCATCATGATGTGTGAACTGCCCTCCAACGCCCTGTTGGCAGATCAGTTCCTGCAGCACTTCGATGGCTTCTCCATCGGCTCCAACGACATGACCCAGCTCACCCTGGGACTGGACAGGGATTCCGGCCTCATCGCCCACCTGTTCGACGAGCGTAATGATGCGGTCAAGGCGCTGCTGGCCATGGCCATCCAGGCCGCCCGCAAGGCGGGCAAGTATGTCGGCATCTGCGGTCAGGGCCCGTCCGATCACCCGGACTTCGCCGCCTGGCTGGTGGAGCAGGGCATCGACTCGGTGTCGCTCAACCCCGATACGGTCGTCGATACCTGGCTCTATCTGGCCGAGCAGCACAAGGCCGGCTAAGTCAGCCAATCCGCTCTCGATACAACGGCGCCGCAAGGGCGCCGTTTTTTATGGGTTGCCAGTCGGATCTCTACTCAGGCAAGAGCCCTTGCTGGCGGATAAGCCCGGCCAGGCTCGCCGCTATGCCGTCATGCTCGGCGGCGGTCGGGTGCCAGAGGCAGCCTGAGTTCTCGGAGCGCATCTGCTCGATGAGCACGGGAGGCTCCCCCAGCAGGGCAAGCTGTTGCTGCAACCGGGTCAGGGTCTGGTTCAGCCGGTCGTGGGGCCAGAGATACTGGCCCATCAGGATGATGGGGCTGTCGTAGCGCTGGCGCAGATCCCGCAGCAGCTCGACATAGCCATCGATCCAGGCCTGCTGAAAGCTCTCCTGATCCGGCCAGGGTTCGTGGGGTTGCAGCTCGGAGCTGAAGTCATTGGTGCCGAGTTCGACGACGATGAGCGCCGGGTGCTGGCTCTCGAAATCCGTGCCCCCCTGATAGACGGCGCCTGCCTTGTCCAGATAATGGGGCAGGGCATGCTGGGGCTGGTTGCCGTCCCAGTTGCGCAAGAGTCCGAGCCCCGAGTAGGAGACCTGGCTATGGGTGGCCCCGAGCAGCGCCGCCGTTTTGGCCGGGAAGGCAAGCCGGGCGTTGGAGCTGTTGAGGTTCTCCTCCCAACTGCATTCGCGCTTGTTCGACTCGCTGCCCATGCCGGCGCTGATGGAGTCACCGACAAACAGCAGGTGGGGCTTTTGCTGCCAGAGGCCGCTCACTACTCCGTCGGTGACCAGGGCGTCCAGGGTCAGCATGGCGTCATAGGTTTCGGTGCGTTTGACCAGCTCGACCTTGACCGAGCGAGGCGTCGGCCACTGCAGCAGGGGATAGGTGTGCATGCCCTGGCCGGTGTTGATGACGCCTTGCAATTGGCCATCGATCAGCAGATCGAACTGGCTCTGCTGGCCGTCCATGGCGATGGCGAGCTCCCGTCCCTCGAAGCGAAAGGTGAGCCGGGTCGCCGGCCAGTTGAACCGCACGTCCTGTTTGACCCAGTCGCGTACGATGCGTCCCTCGTAATTGAGGCGATAGTCTGTTGCTTCAATGCGGGCGGCCAGTGCCTCGGCGGCCAGCCCCATGGCGGCGAGCAGGAGGAGTCCTTTCACTGTCTTCATGCTGATCCCTGTGTTGTTTCATTGAGTGGGGGCAGGGAAGGCCATGACGCCAGCGCCGATCCCGTGCACGATGGGAACCGATCAGGCATACGCCACCATCGCTGCCATTTGACGCCCAGCAAATGGGCGCCGAATGAAGATAGATGGAGAGGTGCTGTGCATAAAAGCAGCATCGTCAGGATCTGTGGGGGCCATCAAACTTTTTACTCGAAGATTAATAAGTTTTCCCTCAGCCCGCTGTCCCATCAGGGCCGGGCCATTCGTGGGGAAGGAAGGGAGGGCAGCCGAGCAGGATCCACCAGAGGAGGTAGAAGATGATGAAGCCCGCCCAGAGCCAAGCCAGATAGCGACGAGTGAGCGCCATGCCGATTATGGTCACTACCTGTGCGATCAGGAAAGCGACCACCCCGAACATAAAAGGCACCATGTTATCCATCATGGCGCTTATCTCACCAGGGCCAGGATCTGGCGAAACGCCGGATGGCGGCAATCCCCCAGCAACTCATAGAGGCACATCTCCACCGAGCTGAGCCGTGCCCCCAATGCCGCCAATTGATCGACGGCCACCGCCTTGTTGGCGGCAGTGCGCGACGACACCGCATCTACCACCAATGATACCTGGGCGCCCTCGTCCAACAGCCCCTGCACCGTCTGGTAGACGCAGATATGGGCCTCGATGCCGCACACCAGCCAGTGGGTCACCCCGGTTTCGCTGATCGCCGCCGCCACCTGCGGCTCCCCCAGGGCGCCGAAGCTGAACTTGGGCAGCACCTGTGTCCCGGCTTGCAGCGGCTGCAGCTCGGGCACCGTGGCCCCGAGCTTGTCCGGGTTCTGCTCCAGCCAGATCACCGGCAAGCCCAGCGCCCGGGCGCCTTGCACCAGCCGGGCGGTGTTGGCGATGAGGGACTCGCTCCCCTCGACGAGGCGGGCCAGCTTGCCCTGAATATCGACGACCAGCAGGCCTGTGGTGGAGGTGATCAACATGGTGACTCCTTAGCAAGGGATCGCGTGCTAGGTGGCCCGCGAACGGCATGGGGAGCGGCGAGCAGGCTCGGCGCGATACCCCTTTTTATATAGAGAGAAACAAATTGTTACCAGAGCGCCAGTGACGCACCGGGCGGACGGCGCTAGAGTCGGGCCATGAAAAAGCACCTGACAGTGCTAAGACCAGTGTCGCCAAATTTGGCAACGAATCCGGCCGAACGAGTGGGAAGATCTTGTTATTAAAGCAGTTCCAGCCCTTGTTCAAGAGTGCGCCGCGATTAACTTAACGATGGGAATCACCATGAAGAAAATCATTCTGCTTATGTCCGTCGCTGGTCTGATGGCCGGTTGTTCCAGCCCTGCCCAGCGCATGGCGGACTGCCAGGCGCAGGGGATCAGCAAGGATACCTGCTACCTGGCAGAGCAAAATCGCCAGACTGCCATCCTCGGCGCCGCCGAGAAGCAGGCGATGGAGAACGCCAGCAAGGCGGTCAAGTAAGGCGTTGTCGGTTCAATCCGTCGGTGTATTCCCAAAGCCCTGGTGTCGATGACGCCGGGGCTTTTTGCTATGGAGGGCATGGCGCCCGCACGGTCGGACTGCGCTACTCGTCGCCCAGACGGAAGGGCACCAAATGACCATCCTATGCCGGATGAGGCCGGGATGGCGAGATCCTGCTCATCATTATTGTGTGGCTTATCAAAGATTTTCGCGCGAGGAGCGGTGACGGACCGCGCCTCGGCATCGGCACTGGTGCTCGCCATCTTTGCGCAAGCTCAGCCAATTTTGTCGCTTGGCGAAGGGCGGAGGCTCTGTTATGGTGATCTTAATTAGCCATTTGGATGGCTAGATGGTTGTGGTGAGGCTGCCTGCAGGGGCACTCCCCGCGGCCAGGCCACCGTTTTGACCATGTTGACAGGGAGTTTCTTATGCAGCGTCGTTCCTTCTTCACACTTTCCGCCTTTGCCCTGCTGGCCGCCAGCAGCGCCTTTTCTGCCACAGCCGCCGATGCGGCGGCTCCCGTCAAGCAAGAGATAGTGATTGGTACCACGGTCGGGGATTTTGCCGACATGGTGACCGACTCCATCAAGCCGCAGCTGGAAGCCAAAGGCTACACAGTGAAACTGGTGGAGTTCACCGATTATGTAAGCCCGAATCTCGCCCTGGCCGATGGCTCCCTCGATGTGAACTGCTTCCAGCACAGGCCCTATCTGGAGAGCTTTGCCAAGGACAGGGGCTTGTCGCTGACCCCGATAACCCAGGTGCCGACCGGCCCCATGGGTCTCTATTCCGGCAAGATCAAGACACTATCGGCGTTGAAAGAGGGGAGCACAGTGGCGCTGCCCAACGATCCCAGCAACCAGGCGCGGGCGCTGTTGATGTTGCAGGACATGGGTTGGCTCACCCTTAAAGAGGGCATTAATCCCCTCAAGGCGAGCGAGTTTGACGTGGTCGGCAACCCCCACAATCTCAAGTTGGTGCTGCTGGAGGCGGCGCAACTGCCACGCTCGCGGGAAGATGTGGACTTTACGGTGATCAATGGCAACTATGCGGCGTCGAGCGGTATCCCGTTCAGCGAGGGGCTCTTCCTCGAGCGCAGCTATGACTTCATCAACTGGGTGGTGGTCAAGCGCGGCGATGCCGATACCCCGTTCGCCAAGGATGTGGCTGCCGCCTACAACTCCCCCGCGTTCAAGGCGTATGCCGCCAAGCGTTTCGTCGGTTACAAATACCCCGAAGGCTGGCAGGGGCAGAACAAGGGGTGAGCCGACCCCCCATGACGGATGGTTTGATATGAGCACGGGCACCCAGGGGTGCCCGTGCTCATATTCGCCGCAGTGTGGGCCGCCGATGGCGACGGGCAATCAGTGGTGGCGTAGCCACTCGCAGACGGTGCGGCAAACAGCGCGTCAGGTTGCCGAGCAGAGTGCTCGTCAACCCATGCAGGGTGAGGTCTGTGACAGGGCATGCGCCGCGCCCTGGTGCAGCATCTGGAGAGGGATCAGTAGTGGCGTAGCCACCAGCGGGCGGCAAACAGGGCGGTCAGGCTGCCGAGCAGGGCGCTGGCCAGCACATCCAGGGGCCAGTGCATGCCGATCAGGGTGCGTGACAGGCCGATGGCGAGGGCCCATAGCGGCAGCAGCCAGACTCCGCGGGGCGCGCGGGCCAGCCAGATCAGACCGAAGAACTGGGCGAGGCTCATGGCGGCGATGCTGTGGCCGGAGGGGAAGGCGTAATTCACCTCCGCCTGCCAGTGGTTGCCTAGCCACTGGGGCAGGGCCAGCAGCTGGCTCGCCGCATGTACCTGTTCGCTGCGCACCTCAACCTGACTGGCATAGAACTGCTCGATGGCGGGGATCAGCTGCTGGCTCTCCAACCAGAGCAGATAGGGGCGCGGCTCCTGGGTCAGGTGCTTGATCAGGCTCTTGATGACCCAGTCGCCCGCGAGCACGGCAAAGAGGGCGCCACTCAAGGCCAGCAGGGCGGGCAGGCTCAGGGCCAGCTTGTAGCGGGTCAGCAGCAGTAGGGCCAGGATACTGATGGCGAGGCCGGGAATATCCACCATGCGGGTGAGGGCGTAGGGCCACCACAACCACTCCGATTGCAGGGCATTGACCCTAAAAGGCTGCCAGGGCAGGCAGACCAGCAGCACCAGCGGCAGGATCAGGGCGGCACTGAATGCAAGCGCCTGGCTGCGCGGCAGTGAAGAGGAGTGCGTCGACATAACAAGGCTCGTAACGGTGCCGTGGCGCGGCAGATAAAAAGAGGCGACATTGTGCCAGCCCCGGCTTGGCGGTCAAGTCGCGAGAGGCGGCCAACAACATGGTGTTACAAATCAGGGGGCACCATCAGTCAGTTGCCCTGTGTGGGTCAGGGCGGCGAAGCGACTGTGGCGGCAGCAGAGGCATGAATCTGAGTGCCTGACCAGTTGCCCTGTGTGGGCCAGGGCGGCGAAGCGGCTGTGGCGGCAGCAGAGGCATGAATCTGAGTGTCTGACCCGTTGTCCTGTACGGATTAGGGGGGAAGCGACTGTGGCGGCAGAAGAGAGACGAATAAGTGTCTGACCACTTGGCCTGTATGGGCTAGAATGGCGCGCCCTTGGCCGATTGCGCACATCAGTCTTGAACATTAAGAGAGCCCAATGAAGATCGTCGTCGATGAGAATATGCCCCATGCCTGCGAGTTGTTTGCCGAATTTGGCGAGGTGGTCCCCTTGCCCGGGCGGCATATCAGCGCGGCTGATCTGCAGGATGCCGACGTGCTGCTGGTGCGATCCGTGACCCGGGTGGATGCCAGCCTGCTCGCCGACTGCCCGCGGCTGAGCTTCATTGGCACCGCGACCATAGGCACGGATCATATCGACAAGGCCTTGTTGGCGACGCGCAATATCCCCTTCTTCAGTGCCCCCGGTTGCAACAAGCAGTCGGTGGGGGATTATGTGCTCTCCGCCCTGTTGGTGCTGGCCGAGCGTTATGAGCTGACCCTGGCGGGCATGAGCCTGGCCGTGATAGGGGCGGGCAACACGGGGGAGTGCGTGGCGGGCAAGGCCGAAGCGCTCGGCATGAAGGTGCTGCGCTGCGATCCCCCCCGGGCGAGGGCGCAGACGGAGGAGGAGCACGAGTTTGTCGACTACCAGACAGCCCTGTCGGCCGACATCGTCAGCTTCCATGTGCCCATCACCTCTGAGGGGCCCGATGCGACCTACCATCTGCTCGATGCCGCCCACATAGCCGCATGTCCTGGGGGGCAGATCCTCATCAATGCGTCACGGGGTGAGGTGTGGGACAATCAGGCCCTGCTCACCCGCCAGCGCGGCGAACGCCCGCTGCGGCTGGTGATGGATGTGTGGGAAAACGAGCCCCATATTCTGGCGGCGCTGGTGGCGCATACCGAGCTTGCCACGCCCCATATTGCCGGTTACAGCCTGGAGGGCAAGGCGCGCGGTACCTGGATGCTCTATCAGGCTCTCTGTCAGCAGACGGGACGCAATCCGCGCGGGGATCTGCACAAGTTGCTGCCCACCCCGGAGGTGAGTGCACTCAGCCCTGGACGAGGGGTGGATCAGGGGCTCATCAAGCAGTTGGTCCATCTGATTTACGATGTGCGCCGCGATGATGCCCGCTTTCGGAACCGACTCGGCATTCAGGGCAGCTTCGATGGCCAGCGCAAGGACTACCCGGAGCGGCGTGAGCTGTCGGCCCTGCGTCTGACCGGTCCCTTTGCCGCGTCCCGAGCCCTGGCGGCACTGGGATTTGACTGCCAACCCTGACCCCATGCCGGGCGTTTGGCTTTTGCCAGCGCGAATGACAAGTACCACCGATTTACAGTCATAGATAAGCAGGACTCGTCCTGCCGCAGGAGGGCTCAGAGCCCTCCTGATCATTTGAGAGGAGAGAATGATGAGCCAGCAGTTTAACGTAGCGGTATTGGGCGCAAGTGGCGCCGTGGGTCAAGCCATGATCGAGATCCTGGCAGAGCGAAACTTCCCGGTCGCCACCCTCTATCCCCTGGCCTCCAGCCGCAGCGCCGGTGACACAGTGCGTTTTGGTGGCAAGCACCTCGATATTCTGGATGTGGAAGAGTTTGACTGGAGCAAGGTCGAGCTAGCCCTCTTCTCCGCAGGATCCGAGGTGTCCGCCAAGTGGGCGCCTATCGCCGCCGAACAGGGGTGTATCGTCATCGATAACACCTCCTGTTTCCGTTATGAAGACGATGTGCCTCTGGTTATTCCGGAAGTGAACCCGGATGCCCTGGCCGATTTTCGCAATCGCAACATCATCGCCAACCCGAACTGCTCCACCATACAGATGCTGATGGCGCTCAAGCCCCTGCATGACGAGGTGGGCATTGCCCGCATCAATGTGGCGACCTATCAGTCGGTCTCGGGTTCGGGCAAGGAGGGGGTGAGCGAACTGGCTGGCCAGACCGCCAAGTTGCTCAACGGCCTGCCGGTAGAGCCCAGCCTCTACCCTCAGCAGATCGCCTTCAACCTGATCCCGCAGATCGATGAGTTCACCGACAACGGCTACACCCGTGAAGAGATGAAGATGGTGTGGGAGACCCAGAAGATCCTGGGGGATGCCAGTATCGCCGTGAACCCCACCTGTGTGCGGGTGCCCGTGTTCTACTGCCACGCCGAGGTGCTGCACGTCGAGCTGCATCAGCCCCTGGATGCCGAGCAGGTTAAAGCGCTGCTGCGCGAGGCCCCCGGTATCAGCCTGTTTGACGAGGATGCCAGCTATCCGACCCCGGTTGGCGACGCCACCGGTCAGGATGACGTCATGGTTGGTCGCATCCGTCAGGATATTTCTCACCCTTGCGGTATTAATATGTGGATCGTGGCCGATAACGTTCGTAAGGGCGCGGCAACCAACAGTGTGCAAATTGCCGAATTGCTGATCCGCGACTACCTGTAAGTTCCTGTCGACACTCGGCCTCTCGTCCAAGGGGGGCCGAGTGTGATCGAAGTTGCAGGAAGCGGCCTCGACATTCCCCCTTAATATCAATTAATTAACTTTGCCCCTACACTCGGGCACGAATTGGGTGCTATTTGCGTCGGATGACTGGCTTGAGACTCGAGCCTGATTTATATTGAACCGACTGTTTTGGGGCAACTATCCAGATTTTTCAATGTGATAGGCCGTCATACGAAGGAACGAACATGGGACAATCCCGCATAACACTGGCGACGCTTCTCGCGTTAAGTCTGCTCAATACCACTTCTGCTTCTGCCGAAGAGGCCAGCCGGGATCCCTTCTTCGTGGAGTTGAAGGGACCGGATGAACCTGCCAGTCAGGTGATCCAGCCGACTCAGCCCGCGACGCCGGTGCAGCGTCAGGCCCAGCCTGTGCGCCAGCCACAAGCAGCCCCTCAGAGCGGCCGCCGCTATGGCCCGGTTCGTCCCACCGATACGCTCTGGAGTCTCGCGAGCAAGCATCGCCCCTCCAATCGGGTGAGCGTCTATCAGACCATGGTTGCCATCTATGACAAGAACCCCGGCAGCTTCGCCGATGGCAACATCAATCATATTTTGGTGGGGTCCAGCATCACCCTGCCAAGCGAAGCCGAAGCGCGCCGCCATACGGACGCCCAGGCTCGCCAACGTTTCAACAGCGATAACGCCAGCTGGAAAGGCTTGAGTCCCAAGTATCTCGCCAGCAAGCAGAGTGCCCAGCCCCAGGCCAGGCAGCCTGTCAAGCCAGCCCCCAAGCAGACCACCAAGCCCGCCGCCCCATCGGCTGCCCCCATTCCTGCCCCGGTTGTGGCCCCGGTGTTGGCGGTGACCGCCGCCAAGGCCGCCGGTGAGGTCAACACCCTCACCAGCGGCGCACAGGCAACGGTACCGGTATTGGCCAATGCCGCCAGCGGTGCCCCTGCGCCCTTGCCGGTCGCCACTGAAACCGTTCAGGCCAAGCCGGGTACCGAGATGGCCCTGGCGCTGGAAGATGCCAATGCCCAGCTAGGTCAAGTGACCGAGATGAACCACAGGCTCAAGCTGCGGTTGCAGTCCCTGACCGAAGAGGTCGAGACCCTCAAGGCGCAGCTGCAAGATCAGCTTGTCTTGCAAAAAGAGGTGGCCGAGCTCAGGGCCAATCCCGTGCCACCTGTGGCCGTTGCCCCCCCGCCCCAGAATTGGCTGACGGACTTGCTCGCATCCCCTCTGAACCTGGCCATGGTCATCCTGTTGCCCGTGCTGCTGGTATTGGCGCTGGTGACCCTCTGGCTGCGGGCCCGTGCTCGCCGCGAGCTGGAAGAGCAGGAGAAGAACCTCTCCGAGACCACCTCCGTGGTGATGGGGCAGGAGATGAGCGAGTTCGATCAGCTCATCGGCGCCGACATTGATGAAGAGCCTGTCGCCCGTGCCGCGCCCTACCTCAATGAAGCCGCAGCTCATGAGCCTGAGGATCTGGATCTGGTCTTTAGCGACGAAGGGGAGCAGGTGCGGGAGTCCGAGATGCGGGATCCTGAGCTGGTGCCCGAGCTTGATCTCGCCGCCGACGAGCAGTTTGAGCGACCCGAGCGGCCCGAGATGGATCTCGCCAGCGAGTTCAACCCGGCTGCCGATGAGGCGCTGATGAGCGAGGAGGAGCTGCAGGCCGCCCTGTTTGCGGATCTCAATGCCGAGCTTGATGCCGAAGAGGATCGCTTCGCCGCCCAATCCCCCGCTGGCCGTGGGGCCCGTGACGAGGATGATCTGCCGGAGCTGGACTTCAGCGACCTCGACACCAGCCTGGACGACGAGCCGGCGCCCAGTGTCCATCAAGCATCCCAGACCGCCGACGAATTGCTGGCTGAGTGGGGCATGAGCCCTGAGCCTGTCAAGGATCCCAATGAGCTGGCCCTTGCCGATTTCGAGGATGCCTTCGCACAAGTCGAGCCTAGCGAGGAGCTCAAACCCAGGGCCCAGGCCGCGGCCGATGATTTTGTCGAGATAGACAGCCTGCTGGCCGATGCCAATGCCAACCAGAGCGAGCAGGAGCCGTACCAGGGCTTCTCCCTGAATGTGGGGCTGGATGGCTTCCCCGAGGTATTGCCAGAGTCTGCCGGCTTCGACGTGGATGCCGATGATGGCGGCGTGGGTGCCAAGCTGGATCTGGCCCGGGCTTACCTCGAGATAGATGACAAGGAGAGCGCCCGCGAGCTGCTGGTCGAGGCGTCCGAGCAGGGCAACGACAAGCAACGCAGCGAGGCCGAGAAGCTGCTCAAGCGGTTGGCCTGATAGCCGGATGCAAGCAGGGCGACCCCAGGGTCGCCCTTCTTTTTGGGATATTGGCGGCGGTGTGGGTATAATTCGCCGCGTTTTCTCTCACAGAGCGATAATCAGACTCATGCGAATTGCCTTAGGTATTGAATATGACGGCAGCCGGTATTTTGGCTGGCAGCGTCAACGGGAAGTGATCAGCGTCCAGCAGGAGCTGGAGAAGGCCCTTAGCCGCATTGCCAACCACGAGGTGAGCGTACAGTGCGCCGGGCGCACCGACGCCGGGGTGCATGCCACCGGTCAGGTGATCCACTTCGATACCCAGGCCATCCGCAGCGAGAGCGCCTGGACGCTCGGGGTGAACTCCAACCTGCCCCCCGACATCGGGGTGCGCTGGGTGAAGGAGGTGGATGAGGGCTTCCATGCCCGCTTCAGCGCCACCGCCCGTCGCTACCGCTATGTCATCTATAACCACAACTTCCGCCCCGCCATCCTCGGCAGCGGCGTCAGCCACTACCACGAGACTCTGGACGCGGCCCTGATGCATCAGGCGGGCCAGAGCCTGCTCGGCGAGCGGGATTTCACCTCGTTTCGCGCCGCGGGTTGCCAATCCAAGAGCCCCTGGCGCAATGTGACCCATCTGTGCGTCAGTCGCAGCGGCCCCTACATAGTGCTGGATATCCGTGCCAATGCCTTCTTGCACCACATGGTACGCAACGTCACCGGCTCCTTGCTGCTGGTGGGGCAGGGGCTCAAACCCGTGGAGTGGATAGCCGAGGTGCTGGCCGCCAAGGATCGCGACATGGCAGGCCCCACCGCCAAAGCCGGTGGTCTCTATCTGGTCGACGTCGATTATCCCGCCGAACAGGGGCTGCCCAGGCTGCCGCTCGGCCCGCTCTGGCTGCCGGACTCGGCACCGGGTACGACCAGTTTTTAGTAACTGCGCCCGAAAAATTGTGGTTTAATGATCCGTCGTTTATTGCCATCGAGCCGTAAGTCATTGAACTATCAAGGCTCGATGCGTATTGTCAGGCACAAAAGCATTAAGGAATTCCATGAGCTGGCTTGAGAAGATCCTTCCCAAGAGCAAGATCACTACCCCCCGTCGTCATAACATCCCGGAAGGGGTGTGGACCAAGTGCGGATCTTGTGAACAGGTGCTCTACCGGGCAGAGCTGGAGCGCAACCTCGAGGTTTGCCCCAAATGTAACCATCACATGCGCATTACCGCCCGTGCCCGCCTCGAGTGTTTCCTCGACGCTGATGGTCGCAGTGAAATCGGCGCCGAGTTGGAGCCGCAGGATATTTTGAAATTCAAGGATTCCAAGCGCTACAAGGATCGTTTGTCCACCGCCCAGAAAGAGACGGGGGAAAAAGATGCGCTGGTGGTGATGAAAGGAACCCTCAAAGGGGTACCCGTCGTCGCCTGTTCGTTCGAGTTCTCCTTCATCGGGGGGTCCATGTCCTCCGTGGTCGGTGCCCGCTTCGTGCGTGCCGTCGAGGAGAGCATCAAGGAGGGCCGCGGCCTGGTCTGCTTCTCCACCTCCGGTGGGGCGCGGATGCAGGAAGCCCTGTTCTCCCTGATGCAGATGGCCAAGACCAGTGCGGCGCTGGACAGGCTCACCAAGGCGGGTCTGCCCTATATCTCGGTGCTGACCGATCCGACCATGGGTGGCGTCTCTGCCAGTCTGGCGATGCTGGGTGACATCAACGTGGGTGAGCCCAAGGCGCTGATCGGCTTTGCCGGCCCCCGTGTCATCGAGCAGACGGTGCGCGAGAAGCTGCCAGAAGGCTTCCAGCGCTCCGAGTTCCTGCTGGAGAAGGGTGCCATCGACATGATCATCGACCGCCGCGAGATGCGCGATCGTCTGGCCAGCTTGCTCGCCAAGCTGATGAATACCCAGGTCGTCGAAGACTGAACATGAGTTCAAACATGCAACAATCTCAAAGCCGGTCGCTGGTCGACTGGCTTTCTTATTTGGAGCAGATCCATCCGGTCAACATCGACATGGGTCTGACACGGGTCGGCATCGTTGCACGGCGCATGGGGCTGACCACCTTGCCCGGCAAGGTGCTCACCGTCGCCGGTACCAATGGCAAGGGCTCTTCTTGTGCCATGGCGGCCAGTATCCTGATGGCCGCCGGTTACCGGGTCGGGGTCTACTCATCCCCCCATCTGCTGCGTTTTACCGAGCGAGTGCGCCTCGATGGCCAGGAGCTGGGCGAGCAGGAGCACTGCGCCGCCTTCACCGAGGTGGAAGCGGCTCGCGCCGAGATAGCGCTCACCTTCTTCGAGTTTGCCACCCTGGCCGCGCTCTGGCTGTTTCGCCGCCATGCCCCGGATGTGGTATTGCTGGAGGTAGGCTTGGGGGGCCGGCTCGATGCCACCAATGTAGTGGAGTCCGATGTGGCCATGATCACCAGCATCGCCCTGGATCATTGCGACTGGCTCGGCGATACCCGCGAGGCAGTGGCGGTGGAGAAGGCGGGGGTCTACCGCAAGGGGCGAGCCGCCATTAGCGGTGAGCCCAATCCCCCCGCCACCATTGCCAGCGAAGCGGCGCGCCTGGGCGCTCATCTCTATCAGGTAGGCCGTGATTTCAGCGGTCAAGCCCATGACGATGCCGCGGCTGGCTGGGATTATCGAGGGCTGCAATGCTACCAAGGCCTGCCAATTCCCGCCTTGCCGCTGATGAATGCGGTGACAGTGCTGGCCGCCCTGGAGCGGCTCGGACTGACGTTGCCCGAGTCGGCCATTCGCCAGGGCTTGAGTGAGGCGCGTCTTGCGGGCCGGATGCAGCGCTTGCAGACGGATCCGCTGGTCATCGTCGATGTGGCCCACAATCCCCACTCTGCGGCCTATCTGGCCAGTCAGTTGAGCGCCATCCCGTGCCGCGGGGTACGCCGCGCCGTGGTCGGCATGCTCAAGGACAAAGACATGGCGGGGTCCCTTGCCGAGCTCGATGGCCTGGTTGATTGCTGGTATCTGGCGAGCCTCACCGGGCCGCGCGCCGCGACCGCAGGCCAGCTGGCGGATGCCCTGGGGCAGGGGAAGGGGAGCGCGACCCAATATGATGCCGTGTCCGAGGCCTATCAGCAGGCACTGGCTGACTCGAGTCCCGCTGATGTGGTCATTGTCTTTGGATCGTTTTACACTGTCGCCGATATTCTGGCGACACAACCGGCCTGAATGCGCCACGGGCGCCGGGCTGGATAGCAACACAAGGGTAGGAGTAAGGTTTGGCTTCTAAGTTCCAAAACAGATTGGTGGGCACGGTTATCCTGGTGGCTCTGGTGGTCATCTTCTTGCCGGATATGCTCGATGGCCAGAAAATTGCGCAAAAGGATGAGGCGTTCGCGACTATCCCGCTGCGCCCCGAGCTCGAGCCCGCCAAGCCCGCGCTTCAGGTCTCCGCCGCCAGTACCCTGCCCAGCGACCATGAGGCGAGCAAGCAGCAGGCCAGGGCCGCTGAACAGTGGCAGGTCGAGGAGGTCTCGTCCCCTGTGACCTTGGGCCAGCAAGGTGGCGCGCCGCACGTGGTCAGCCCGCCGGTTGTCAAGCCGGAGCCCGTGGTGGCCAAGCAGCCAGAGCCGGTCAAGGTGCAACCCAAGCCCGTACCAAAGCCCAAGCCTCAGGTCAAGCCGGAGCCCGTCAAGCCACAGATCAAGAGCATGGACGACCTGCTGCAGAGCAAGCAGCTGGTGGCTCAGGCCGCGCCGGCACCGGCTCAGGGCAGCTGGATCCTCCAGCTTGGCGCCTTCCGCAACAAGGACAGCGTCAATGCGCTGGTGAGCAAGTTGCGAGCCTCGGGTTACTCGGCCCATACGGTGCCCCGTACTCCGGTACAGGGTCAGATCAACCGGGTCTTCATCGGCCCGGATGTCTCCAAGGCCAAGCTGCAGAGCATCCAGGCCAAGGTGAGCCAGCAGACCGGCCTGAGCGGCTCAGTGGTGGCGTATAACCCCTGATGAGAGGGGATAGCCACCGACATCTGTGCACAGAGCTCAAATAAAAAGACCGCGCCTTGGCGCGGTCTTTTTATTGGCTGTCTTAGATGCATTTCACCGGCTTGGGCAGACCCGCTATCTTGGTCGCCTGCTTGGCGGGTCCCAGGGGGAACAGCTTGTAGAGATAGCGGCTGTTGCCCTTCTGGGGGCCGAACTGCTTCTCCATCGCCTTGACCAGGGCGCGAATGGCGGGGGAGGTATTGAACTCCAGATAGAAGGCCCGCACGAAGCGCACCACTTCCCAATGGGATTCGCCCAGCTCGATACTCTCCTGGGCGGCCAGCACCACGGCCAGCTCCTCACTCCAGTCATTCACATTGAGCAGATAGCCCTTGGTATCGGTCTCGATAGTGCGCCCGTTGAATGTCAGCACCGGATTATCAGACATGCGTGCCTCCTTGGGGCAAGTCAGGATGGGGTCGGCATGGTAGCGTCTTGGGACGCCGCGAGCAACCGGCTCTGGTTGGCCAGCGCCAGCAGCTCATCGGCCAGCTGGCTGATGAGATTCAACTGCTGGCTCAGCATCAGTTGCTCCTCCGTGCTCTCCTGGGTGGGCAGGGGACAGCTGGCTTGCTCCGCCAGGGGGTCATCACCGGCCAGCTGGCCCGCGGCCAGGGCCAGGGTATGACTCAGGTGGCGGCTGATCTGGCTGAGCCCTGGGATGGGTTCGAGTTGATCCCGGTGGGCACCCAGCGCCGAGATGTAGGAGAGCAGGGCATGGTTGCGCCAGGTCAGGGTGAAACAGAGATCCAGGAAGCGGCGCCGGCGCTGGGGTTCGACCAGCATGCTCTGCCAGGCCATGGCCAGTTCGCTGTCGGCCAGGTGGGCATTCTTGCGGGCGATGCGGTAGTCGAGGGATTCGTCGCGGCGCAGGTGCAAGCTGGCGAGCACGGCTTCCAGATAGCGGGCATTGGCCGACAGCGAGTTGGCGATGAGCTGCGGCAGGCGCTTGTACTGCCAGTCAGGCCAGAGCCAGGCGACCAGGGCATAGGAGAGCAGGCAGCCGAGCAGGGTGTCGAGCAGGCGGGGCCCCAGGATGGCAAAACCGATGCCATCGAGCAGGTTGAAGGCCATCAACACATAGAGGGTGATGAAGCAGACGGCGGCGCTGTAGTTGCTGCGCACCTGGGTGAAGAACAAGAAGGCGGCCAGCCCCATCACCACCAGCTGACCATGGAGAGTTGGCAGCAGCCAGAGAATGGGCACGCCGACCAGCAGGCCTGCGAAGGTGCCGAGCATGCGCTGCATCAGGCGGCGACGGGTCGCGCTGTAGCTGGGTTGGCAGACAAAGAGCACTGTCAGCAAGATCCAGTAACCCTTGTCCAGGTGGAAGGCCTGCAAGATGCCATAACCCACCACCAGTCCGAGCGACAGCCGCAAGGCATGGCGAAATACCATGGAGTCGAGGCTCAGGTGCTGGCGCAACTGGGTCAGCAGGGGGATGTGCGGCGGCCTGGCCAGGGGGGGCAGGCTTCCTTGCGTCGCCGACGGGTTCTGCAGCTCCTCGGCGCTGGTCAGCAGCTGATTGATGCTGGCCAGATTGCGGCGCAGGAACTTCATAGGTGTCAGCAGGCTCTTGGGATAGTGCTGCTTGAGATGGGTGAACTCGAGCTGATCACCAAGGGCCTCCAAAGCCCAGCGAATGCGTTTGGGATGGCGGTAGGGGCTGTGCACCAGGATGGCGTAGCCGAGCTGCTGGCAGGCTTCGGCCAGTTGCAGCAGCACCTCCTGGAAGCCATCGATGACCAGCCCCTGCTTCAGCTCGGCCTCGAGCTGACTGTAGGGGTAGTGGCTCGAGGTGGCACGCTCGTGCATCTCAAGGGCCAGCAGATAGAGGCGCAACAGTCCCGCGAGCTCGGGGGCGGGTTGGCGGCGCTGGCTGTGCAGCCTGGCATTGAGGGCCGTCTTGGTGAGATTGAGGGAGCCGACCAGCTGAATATTGAGCTGGGCCAGGTTGTGGCGAATGGCCTGGGCGCCATGTTCATCGGCGGGGAAGAAGCGGGATTTCTCCCGCAGGTAGCGGGAGAGGGCAAAGTAACTCTGGGCAAGCTGTTCGTGCAGTGTCTTGTAGGGCAAGAGCCAGAGCCAGATGAGCGACACCACCCCGTACCAGAGGGCGCCAGCAGTCAGCACCAGCGGTTGGTAGAAGAGATCCGGCGCCTTGGCGGCCCCCAGCATGGTGTAGATGGCGATCAAGAGCGAGCCGAAGCTGATGGTGGCGTAACGTTGCCCCAGGGCGCCGACCATGACGAACAGGAAGGTGGAGCCCGCCAGCCCGAGGGCAAACAGCCAGGGTGTCGGAAACAGATACTGGACGCAGAGGGAGGCGAATAAGAAGCAAGCCAGCGTCATGGTCAGGTTCTTGACCCGTCCCCAGAGGCTGTCATCGGTTTCGGCGATGGCCCCGGCGACCACCCCGAGGGAGAGCAGCACGGTGAGTTGGATGTCGCCCACGACGAGGGCGATGGCGAGCAGACCCAGTATGGCGATGAGTACCTTGAGGGCAAAGTAGACATGGCTGTCGGTGAGCAGGCGGCGCAGCAGGCCGGAGTATTCAACAGGCATGGGGGCAGAGAGTCTCTTGCGATACGAGGTCAGCAGTGTAACGCGAACGCCATCAAATGACCCTGATTTGGATCAGGCTGGCCGGGGAGCATGCAATAAAAAACCCCGCCGAAGCGGGGTTGGTGGTCATCAGTTGCGGTTGCCGCCGAGCAGGCTGAGCAAACTCAGGAAGATGTTGTAGATGGACACATAGAGCGTCACGGTCGCAGAGATGTAGTTGGTCTCGCCGCCGCGCACTATCTGCTGGGTGGTCAGCAGGATGGCACCGGATGAGAACAGCATGAACATGGCGGACAGGGCCAGGCTCAGGGCGCTCATCTGCAGGAAGATGTTGGCGACCATGGCCACCAGCAGCACCCAGAAACCGACGAACAGCATGCCGCCGATGAAGGAGAGATCCCGCTTGGTGGTCAGGGCATAGGCAGACAGACCGAAGAAGGTCAGCGCCGTGCCGCCCAGCGCCGTCATCACTATCTCGCCGCCGCCATTGTTCATGTACATGTTGATGATGGGGCCAAGGCTGTAACCGAGCAGGCCGGTCAGGGCGAAGGTGAATACCAGGCCCATGCCATTGTCGCGGTTCTTTTCGGTCAGGAACATCAGACCATAGACGCCAACCAGGAAGATGGCCCAGTGCAGGGGCGGCATGTTCATCACAGTGGCTACCCCGGCGACGATGGCAGAGAAGCCCAGGGTCAGGGAGAGCAGCATGTAGGTATTGCGCAGCACCTTGTTGGTATCACGCACGGCACCCTGGGTGCCGGTATAGACAGAACGGGTATCCATCTTGTTTTCCTCGTTGGTACTGGGGAGGACGAAACCAGTCGTCCCTTCAACCTATTGTATGGAGAACAAATGGGGATGACGAGAAGCAATTTCAAGTCGACCCCCAGATGCCTGGCAACACTATTCCAGAGCCATTATGTATTGTATCTGAACAAGGGCTGGTTGACTCCCCGACCAACCCGCGTCGGTTTCACTCTCTGGCGAAGGTCGGCCTCTCACTCATACCGACCAACCCGCGTCGGTTTCACTCTCTGGCGAAGGTCGGCCTCTCACTCATACCGACCTGCCTGTGTCGGTTTCACTCTCTGGCGAAGGTCGGCCACTCCCTCATACCGACCAACCCGCGTCGGTTTCACTCTCTGGCGAAGGTCGACCTCTCACTCATACCGACCTGCCTGTGTCGGTTTCACCTCTGGCGAAGGTCGGCCTCTCCCTCATACCGACCAGCCTGCGGGTGCCAGCTACCGGGATCCTCGCATCCTTCGACCACACACCAGGGCATCACTGCTCGGGAGGCAGCGACCATTCGCCACTCATGAGCAGCGCCATCGCCCGCTCGGCCAGAGATGAGACATAGGCATCCTGGCGCTGCACCAGGCCTATGGTCTGCTGGCGGGTCAGCTCGGGGATATCGATGCGCTGCAATCGGCCTGCCCACTGTTGCTCAAAGTCGTGATACCAGGGCGCCAGGGTGAACAGATCCGTGCTTGAGACCGTCTCGAGTATGGTCTCCCAGGAGTTGGATTCGAGCATGACGTGGTGCAGGTCCGAGCCATGGCTCGCCAGGATCTGTTCGGCCACTCGGCGGGCATGTACATCCTGGCGCGGTGCGGCGCTCCGGTAGGGGAGCAAGTCGCTGATACCGGGCGCCGCTATCTTGGTGAGCGGGTGGCCGCTGCGCACGACGACGCACATCTCTATCTGCGTCAGAGGGCGGGCCAGCAGATTGGCGGGCAGGACATCCGGCAGACCGGTCACGGCAAAATCGAGCGCGCCGGCCTCGACCAGCTCGAACAATTCGGCGCTAAAGGCCACCTGGATCTGGATCCGGGCGCCGGGTCTGTCATGGATCAATCGCGACAGCAGGCGCTGGCTGATATGGCGGGCGAGGGTCTGACCGACCCCTATCCGGATCCGGCCCCGCAAGCCTGCGGTCATCTGGGTAATTTCGTGCTCGGCATCTTGCATGGCTACCCGGGCATGCTCGCTGTGTTTGCGCAATACCTCACCGACAGGGGTCGGCTCGACACCCCGGGAGGTGCGCACGAAGAGGGTGGTGCCAAGCTGTGACTCGAGCCGCTGAATGGCCCGGGTCAGTGCCGACTGGCTCATGCCCAGCTCGTCTGCGGCTTTGGCGATGTTGCGGTAATCGCATACCAGCAAGAAGTAGTCAATTTCGCGGGATAACATCATCGATATGCATACCGTGCATGGTTATGGGCGTATTGATCATTGAAACACAGAGTGCAGGTTGTTCACAATGATTTAACAATTTCGTCGACCTAGGCACTAGGGCGCGATTGTAGGCAGACCAGCCGGGCAAACCGGGTCCGGTCAGACACAAATGGATTTGTGGAGCAACAAGATGCGTAACACCATGCTATGTGTGATCCCGCTACTGAACGTGGCGAGTTTCCTCGCCCTGCCGGGCACGGCTCAGGGGGTTGAGTTTGAGGGGGCTGGCGGCAACGTTGTGATTAACGGTGCCATGACCATGGGGACCTCCATTCGTACCGACAATCGCGATCCCTCTCTGGTATACGGTGCCAATGCCACGGCAGTGGGGATCCATGACGGGGCGAGCAGTGGTCGCAATCAGGATGATGGTGACCTTAACTACGACCGTGGTGATTCCGTCTATAAGGTGGCCAAGGGCTGGCTCCATCTTACCTATACCAGGGATAATTATGGCGTCGAACTCAGTGGCAAGGCCTGGTATGACGTAGGCCTGGAGAAGGGTCCCGTGGCCTGGGGCAACTCTCCTGGTGGTTATCAGGGGGGGGAGCCGCTCTCGGACGAGGGCGCCGCCACCCGATCCAAATTTGCTGGGGCTGTGTTCAACGATGCCAACGTCTTCGGTCGCAATCTGATAGCCGAGATCCCGGTGAGCTGGAAGCTTGGCTGGCAGCGCATCGACTGGGGCAATCAGTATTATGCCTTCGGTGGCCTGCGGGATCTGATGCCGGTGGACTTCCCGGCTGAGCTGCGCCCGGGCGTCAAGCGGGACGAAGAGACACGGATCCCCATTCCGGCGATCTTTATCCGCGCCGAGCTGACGCCGAGCACGGCCCTGGAGGCATTCTGGCAGTTCGCATTCACGCCGAACTCCCCCAATCAGTGCGGTACCTTCTATTCCCAGGTTGACTTCGTGGCGCAGGGCTGTGATGTCATCACCATAGGCAACGCCTCGGATCCGCAGGCCATCAACAATGGCGTCGTGGTCAACCGGGCCGATACGCAGGACCCCTCCAACAGTGGCCAGTTCGGCGTTGCCCTCAAGCACAGGGTCGATGCACTCAATACCGAGTTTGGTCTCTATGCGGCCCAGTTTCACTCCCGCTCCAGCTACTACAGTGCGGTCAAGTCAGAGCGCCCCGCGGGTCCGCCGCTGCTCCAGGGGGATCCCGGCGGCAAGAACCCCCAGTACTTCACCGAGTATCCGGAAGATATCCGCATGTATGCCCTCTCATTTGACAGCAAGTTGGAAGATACCAGCCTGTTTGGCGAGCTGGCTTACCGACCCAATCAGCCATTTCAGTACAACGCGGTCGATATCCTGAGCGGTTTTACCAGCAAGGGAGGGGCGACGCCGCTGCGCCCTCAGATCGACAGTCTGGCTCCGGGCGAGAGCTTCCATGGCTACGAGCGCCACAAGTCGATGCAGCTGCAACTAGGCAGCAGCATGCCATTCAACGCAGTGCTTGGCGCGGCAAAGGGTCAGTTCGGGATCCAGGGGATCTACCGGCTGGTGCCCGATCTGCCCGATGTGGATAGCGTGCGTTTTCGTCGTTCCGATGTGTTCGGGCAAGGGCCGGTCAACGGCGACTGCACCGGTTCAAGCGTGCAGTGCTCGAGTGATGGCTATGTCTCGAAGCAAGCCTATGGCTACAGGGTGCAGGCCAATCTCGTCTATCAGAATGTGGTCAGCGGCGTGAATCTTATTCCCTCTCTGTTCTTCGGCCACGATCTCTCTGGCTGGAGTGAAGACGGCACCATACTCGAGGATCGCAAGTTCGCCATCCTCTCCCTCAAGGCCGTGTTGAACAGGGCCTATACCGCCGAGATAGCCTGGCTACCCATCTGGGGTGGCGACTACAACAACTTGCGCGACCGCAGTGTCGCCCAGGCCACCCTTGGCATGCAGTTCTGATCTGTCAAAAGAAGCCGCATTTTAATTTAATCGACGAGGTAAACGATGAATCTCACTCCTACTCTCCGCCATCTGACCGCGCTGGCTTTGCTGGCTGGTCTGTGCAACAACGCCTTCGCCTGGGATCAGGCCAAGGCCGTCGAGGAGGGCATCAAGGCCATCTCGGCCGGTAAAGATCCTATCCCGGGACCGCGTAGCTGTTTCTGGGCCCGGGGCCCGGCCAGCGCCGATCCCTACATCAACATCGCCTACCCGGATGCGGCTACCTTCTACTGGGCCGCGGTGTTTACCATCCCCGAAGGGGCCAAGCTCTCTCTCGAAGGGCAGTACCCCCACTCACGCTATATGTCGTTGATCAGCTATGACGAAGCAGGGCGTCCCCTAGAATCGGTGGCCGACTACCTGATCAAACCGAAAGAGGGGGCGATCAACCCCTTCCTGACCGGGGCCGATCGTACTGGCAGTGCCCGTTCTTATAGCCTGAACGTCATCGATGCCAAGCCGGATCCCAAGCAGAAGACGGGCATGAACCTGGTGGGTGAAAGTCGTGACAGCCTGCACGCCCCCAAGTACGGCAAAGGCCCGGGTCAGCAAACTGTCCTGTATCGCATCTATGCCGCCGATCGGGGGCAGGATGAGACGGGAGGCGTGGGCCTGCCGACCCCCGTACTGACCCTGGCCGATGGCAAGGTGCTCAAGGGGGCCGAAGCCTGCCCGGCACTGCGAACCCGCCAGCCGCTGCAGCTGGACCCTGCCGCCATGGCGGTGCCGATGGAGAAGTATCAGGCGCTGCTCAACGCCGCCGCCAAGCGTGGCCCCGCAGCCCCGGCGACCAACCCGCCGACCTGGTACCAGCAACTGGATCGGGAGGCGCTCTACGCCATCTATACCGGTGAACCGCTCAAGGCGGATGCCAGGCGCAGCGAGGGTGGCTTCTACCCCAACCTCGATAACCAGTACATCCGCACCATTCTTAATCGCAAGTTGGGCAAGGTGTTCGTGGTGCGCGGCAAGGCGCCGACTACGCCGAAAACCCTGGCCGGTGAGAGCAAGATGGGGGAGGGGGATCTGCGCTACTGGTCCTTCTGCTCGAATCAAGGCTTTGCCAATACTCGCGTCAACGACTGCGTTCAGGATGAGAATATTCCAGTGGGGCCGGACGGTTATTACACCATAGTGGTCAGCCGTGCCGAAGACAGGCCGCGCAATGCCACTCCCCAGTGCGGTGTCGCCTGGCTGCCGATGGCCGATGATGGTGATGGTGCCGGTGATGCCGATGTGACTGTGTTGCAGTTGCGTCATATGCTCGGCACCGGCCAGTTCCAGCATGCGGTGCAGAATGTCGGCAAGCCCGGGGATGAAGCCAAGGACATGGGTGAGTACTACCCCCGTGGCCGTTATCTGTCGACTTCGGCCTTCGAGACGGCGCTGCCTTGCCTGATCGAGCAACGCTAGCGATGGCTGAGGAGCAAATATGATGACAACACAGTTGGCATCGGCATTGGCAATGCAGCGCGCCGCCCGTCAAGGGCGGCCTGGGCCAGATTATGCACAGCGCCGCGCCGATCTGCTCAGCCTGCAGCGCTTCGTGCGTGACCATAAGGAGGCGATTGCCGAGGCCATCAGTGCCGACTATGGCCATCGCTCCTATCACGAGACGATGTTGCTGGAGGTCTTTCCGGTCATCGATGGCATCAGCCACGCCTTGAAACATCTGCGCCGCTGGATGCGTCCCCAGCGGCGCGGCATCGATCGCCTGGTGTTTCTCGGTGCGCGCAACCGGGTGATCCCGCAGCCCCTTGGGGTGGTTGGGGTGATAGTGCCGTGGAACTTCCCACTCAATCTCAGTCTGTTGCCGTTGACCTATATATTCGCCGCCGGTAACAGCGCCATGGTGAAGATGAGCGAGCACTCCCGCCATCTCGCCCAGTTGCTGATCGCGCGGATGCCGGATTACTTCCCGCCCCAGAAGCTGCAATTTTTCGAAGAGAGCGGCGAGGTGGGCATCGCCTTCTCCCAGCTCCCGTTTGATCATCTGCTGTTTACCGGATCTGGCCAGACGGGGCGCGCGGTGATGGCCGCCGCGGCCCAGAACCTGTGCCCTGTCACTCTGGAGTTGGGGGGCAAGGCGCCGGCCATTGTCTGTGATGATTTTCCCCTGCACACCGCCGCCGAGCGCATCTTGTATGCCAAGTTTGTCAATGCAGGTCAGGTATGTACCACGGTCGATCATGCTTATCTGCCGCAGGATAGTATCGATGAGTTCGTGTCATTGGCGCGGCGCATCGTGGCGGCTCGCTACCCGCGCCTCGATGCGCCGGACTACACCAGCATCATCGACCAAGGCGCCTTCGAGCGGCTGTTGCACGCATTGGATGAGGCACGGGCTCGAGGGGCCATCCTCATCCCTCTGTTGGAGGGGCCCTGGTTTGATCCCATCAGCCGCAAACTGGCTCCCCATCTGGTGCTCAATGCACCGGATGATTGCCTGTTGATGCAAAGGGAGATCTTCGGCCCCATCTTGCCGCTCATCGGCTATCGGCAACTCGACGAGGTGATCGAGCGGGTTAACGCCGGGTCTCGCCCCTTGGCGGTTTACCCATTCAGCTATCAGGCCCCTCGGATTGAACGGGTACTTGAGCGGATAATGTCCGGGGGCGTCTCGGTCAATGATGCCCTGTTTCATGTCGGTCAGCATGATCTGCCCTTCGGGGGCGTCGGTGAGTCCGGCATGGGCCATTACCATGGCAAGGAGGGGTTCGAGACTTTCTCCAAACTGCGCCCGGTGTTCTACCAGGCCCGCTTTTCGGGATTGAGGCTGCTGGCTCCCCCGTATGGCAAGCTCATCGATCGCGTGCTCGCGTTTTTGCTGCGCTGAGAGGGCAAAAGAGAGGCGCGATCTCGCATTGATCGGCCAGCACCTCTGCATCTTGAAAACAGCAGGCCCACAGTGATGCGGGCCTGCTGTGTTGTTCTGGCTGGGAGTCGGGGCTCAGCCTGACTGTTCTGCCAGGGTGGTGAGGGCCACGCCTTTGTCGCAGTACATGGCCCTGTCTGCCTGGATCAACCACTGCTCCGCACTCCAGCCACTCTGATAGTGACTGACGCCTATGCTGATCCCCACCTGCATGGCTTGGCCGTCTATCTCGAAGGGGGCGGCCATGGCGAGGCGGATCACCTCGGCGACATCGTGAGCCTGCTTGAGGCTGTAACCGGGCAGCAGCAGGATAAACTCGTCCCCCGCCAACCGGGCAAAGAAGCAGTGATTGCCGATGGCGCGGGTAATTCTATGGGCGAGTTGACAGAGGATGGCATCCCCCTGACTGTGGCCGAAGTTGTCATTGATGCGCTTGAAATCATCGAGATCGCAAAACAGCAGGCAGCCTGGAGTGGGTTGGGCTATCTGTTGGTGCAGCCGGTTCATCAGGCTGAGGCGATTGGGCAGGCCGGTGAGGGGATCGCGCTGGGCGAGCTGCATGATCTCCGCTTCACGCCGCTTGCGCAGGGCGACCTCCTTGCTCAATCGATCGTTGCATAGCCACAGATAGAGGGCCAGCCCCAGGATCAAGGCAGTGGCGGCCAGACTCAGCATGAACCAGGGGCGCCAGAAGACCCATTGGGCTGAGGGGGCATGGTAGAGAAAGTCGGTCAGGGGCACCTTGTGTTTGAGGAGGCCTATCTCCACCAGCTGGTCGAGAATATGTTCGAAACGGGCGGGGTTCATGTAGCCCATTTCCACATAGAGCGGCTGGATCATCTCCTTGCTGACCTGCAGCTCGTACTCCATGTGTGCCTGGGAGCGAGCCACCCCATATTGATCACGCAGCAGTGCGATGGCTTCCTGAGGGTGGGCCAGGGCGTACTGCCAACCGCGCAGGCTGGCAGCGCGAAAACGCTCGACCCTCTCGGGGTGCTCTGCCTGGTTCGCCTGGGTGGTAAAGAGGATGTCGCTATAAAAATCCACGCCGTAGTTGCGTGGACTGATGACGGAGACAGGGATGCCTCGCTCCTCCAGATAGAAGGGCTCGTTGCTCAGATAGGCATTGAAGATGTCGACTCGCCGCTCCACCAGATCATCGATGTTGACCGAGGTCTGCAACGGGATCAGCTCATCTTCGCGGATCCCCTGATAGAAGAGGGTGGCCAGCAACTCGGCGTCCTGATGCTCGGGGAACATCATGATGCGTTTGCCACGCATGTCGGCAAGGGTGAGAATATTGCTGTCGCGCCGGGCGAGGAAAATGGACGGAGAGTGCTGGAAGATGGCCGCCAGTGCCAGAAGGGACTCCCCTTCGGCGTACTGGGTCAACACCTCGGTATTGCCGACACCAAAGTCGGCCCGCCCGCTCAACACCTCTGCCACCGGGCTCAGCCCCTTGCCCCCCTGGCGGATCTCGACGTCCAGGCCCAGTTCTGCGTAGAAGCCCTTGGCCTTGGCCATGTGATAGCCAACGAATTGGGGTTGATGTAGCCAGCGCAGTTGCAAGACAACGCTGTCTGCCCCGGGCGCAGTATCTTCGCTGGCCTGAGCCGAGGGAATGGTCTCAAGGCAGAGCAAGATCAAGTAAAATAGGCATCTCATCATCCGTGCGAGTCTTCAATTTGTGAGCCAGTGTGGGGTGTTATTATCGGGCACGTTTGAGTGCCAACTACCATGAGAATACGTCAAAATGTTGCCTATGTATCGCATCCTGTCACAAAACGAACACTTCCTGGTCATCGACAAAGGGCCTGGAATTGGCATGCATGACGAAGGAGGAGACGCGGGTCTGGTGAGCCTGGTGCGAGCCGACACCGGGCTCGAACTCTATCCGGTGCACCGGCTCGACAAGATGACCTCGGGCCTGCTGTTGCTGGCCCGTACCCCGCAGGCTAATCGGGCGCTGAGCATGAGCTTTGCGGAGCGGCAAGTGAGCAAGCAGTATCTGGCTCTTTCTGACTGCAAACCCAAGAAGAAGCAGGGCTGGATCAAGGGCGACATGCAAAAGGGGCGAGGTGGCAGCTGGCTGCTGACCCGCAGCCTGGAGAACCCCGCCATCAGCTGGTTCGATTCCACGCCGGTGCGAGAAGGATTACGCCTGTTTCGTATCAAGCCCCAGACCGGTAAGACCCATCAGATCCGGGTTGCCATGAAGAGCATAGGGGCCCCCATCCTGGGTGATGCACGCTATGGCGGTAGCCCGGCTGAGCGCGGTTATCTCCATGCATGGCGCCTCGACTTTGTCCTCTGGGATACCCCTTTTTCCTTCGAGTGCCCCCCCGAGTCAGGTCCGGCATGTAGCGCTCCTGAACTGGCGGCGGCGATGGCAAGGCTGGCGCCCTGATGCCAGCGCCCGGCGCAAGCCAGGATCCCGCGCTGCGGGAAGGGGGACTCGGGCCCATTGGTGAGGGTCTCATTCTGGCCGACTTCGATGGCACCCTGGCGCCGGGTGACAGCCATGCCGGTCTGCTGCGTTTCATCTTGGTCAGGCGCCGCTGGCCGCTGCTGCTGTTCCCTCTGCTGATCCTGGGGGCGCTGCTTGTTCTTTTACTTGGGAGGTCATTTGCCAGGGGGAGAGGGTGGGGGATCCCGCTCATCTGGTGGAGCATTACCTTGGGTCTCTCTCCCCTGGCCTGGCGAGCCTGGGTGCGCGCTTACAGCGCCAGCCGTCCCGGGCTCTTTGTTCCTGCCAAAGCCTTGCTGGCGGGCTACCATCACAGGCTCTGGATAGTGTCGGCCAGCCCCCGGGCCCTGGTGCGAGGCCAGCTTGCCTTGGCACTGGCCCATGAGCCCGACGGCAAGCCATGGCCTGCTCATATTGAGGCGACCCGGCTGCGTTATGCCTTGGGTGGCTTGATCCCGCGCCACTACTGCCATGGCGCCGCCAAGATAACCCCGGTCATGGCCCGGTTGAAGGTCGCGCTCAGCCTGAGTGACAGCCTGCACGACCTGCCGCTGCTGCGTCTGGGCCGCGTGGCCTGGCTTATCAATCCGGCGCCCAGCCTGTTGCGCCGTGTCAGGACTCGATTACCCCATATTGTGGTCAAGCAGTGGCGGCTGGCTGCGCTGCCCCCTCGCCCTTGAGCATCTTGTAAGCCAAAGCTGACAGCCTGAATGGGGGGCGGGGCCGTCACTACCCGTTGCCATTGCTAATGTAACATATTATTTACATTCATTACCCCGTTCAGCCCGCCGACTATCTGAGCCTGTCCTCTTTCCTTCCCGCGACAGCGCACCTCTAATGAAACAAGTTGTTAACACCCATGTTCAACCTGATTTCGTGCAAAGGAGCGCACCATGATTGCAGCCAAGGCGACCGCCACCAACACCATCAATCCCCTCGGCACAGACGGCTTCGAGTTTGTCGAATACACGGCGCCCGATGGCAAAGGCATCGCCGCGCTCAAGGCCCTGTTTGTCTCCCTCGGTTTCGCCGAAGTGGCTCGCCACAAACACAAAGAGTGCTGGCTCTATCGCCAGGGGGAGATCAATTTTGTGGTCAACGCCGAACCGCACTCCCAGGCTGAGCAGTTCGCCAGCGTCCATGGTCCGAGCGTGTGTGGCATGGCGTTCAGGGTCGACAATGCGGGCAAGGCGCAGCAGTACGCCCTGGCTCAGGGCGCCAAGCCTTTCGTCGGCAAGATAGGGCCCATGGAGCTCAACATCCCCGCCATCTATGGCATCGGCGAGAGCACGCTGTCGTTTGTGGACCGCTATGGCAGTCGCGGCTCCATCTATGATGTCGACTTCGTCTTCCACCCAGACTGGCAGGCCCGGATGGAGGCGGTTGACGCCGGGCTCTACGAAATAGATCACCTGACCCACAACGTGCAGCGTGGCAACATGGATGTCTGGTCGAACTTCTATGAGCGAGTCGGCAATTTTCGCGAGATCCGCTACTTCGACATCGAGGGCAAATTGACGGGTCTGCATTCCCGCGCCATGACGGCTCCCTGCGGCAAGATCCGCATTCCCATCAACGAGTCCTCCGACGACAAGTCCCAGATAGAGGAGTACCTGCGTCAGTACAAGGGGGAGGGGATACAGCACATCGCCATGGCCTCCAGGGACATCTACCAGACGATCCGCACCCTGAGGGAGAGGGGCACCGCCTTCATGTCGACCCCTGATACCTATTACGAGAAGGTCGACGAGCGGGTGGCCGGTCATGACGAAGATCTGGCGGCGCTCAGGGCGCTGAGCATCCTGATCGATGGCGCCCCTACCAAGGACGGCATTTTGCTGCAGATCTTCACCGATACTGTGATAGGCCCCGTCTTCTTCGAGATCATCCAGCGCAAGGGCAATGAAGGATTCGGCGAGGGGAATTTCCAGGCACTGTTCGAATCCATTGAGCTGGATCAGATCCGCCGGGGTGTGCTCAATGATGAGTAAGGTCGGGATGAGCCAATGTGGGGTTCACCTCTTGTCCCGTGGCGGGATCAGCCCCGCGCAAGGAGTCCGTCATGCGTAACTGGATCAACTTCCCCCATAGAGAGGGCACGGCATCGCGCCAGGCTCATGCCGACTTGCCCGAGCAGGCCATCTTTGAGCGGGAGCTCGGCCGCTCCGGCTTCTTCGGTCCCGCCACCCACATGCATCACAAGCATGCCCCGACCGACTGGATCAGCTGGGAGGGGCCGCTGCGACCAAGGGCCTTCGATCTCAATGGACTCCATGCAGAGATAGACTCGCTGTCGCCCTGGGTGGTGCCGGACCTGCTCCATAACGCGCACTGTCGTTACCGGGTCTGGCGGCTGGCGGACAAGATGCCCTTCCTGGTACGCAACGCCGATGGCGATGAGTTGCTGTTCATCCACGAGGGCAGTGGCGAGCTGTTCTGTGACTATGGCCACCTCAGCCTGCGTGATGGGGACTATGTGGTGATCCCCCGAGGCACCATGTGGCGAATCGAGCCGCACGAGCCCCTGTTCATCCTGCTCATCGAGGCCACCAATGACAGCTATCAGCTGCCGGACAAGGGGCTGGTGGGCAATCATGCCATCTTCGACTCGGCCGCCCTGGTGGTGCCTGCCATCGACGAGGCGTTTCTCGCCCAGCAAGATGAACAGCCCTGGTCGCTACAGATCAAGCGCCACAATCAGGTCTCTGTGGTGACCTGGCCCTTCAACCCCCTCGATGCCCTTGGCTGGCACGGGGATCTGACCCTGGTCAAGCTCAACTGGCGTGACATCCGTCCGCTGATGAGCCATCGCTACCACCTGCCACCCTCGGCGCACTCCACCTTTGTGGCGAGCCGCTTCGTGGTCTGTACCTTCGTGCCGCGCCCCATAGAGAGCGACCCCGGTGCGTTGCGGGTGCCTTTCTATCACAGCAACGATGATTTTGACGAGGTGCTCTTCTATCACGCCGGCGACTTCTTCAGCCGCGACAACATAGAAAAAGGCATGGTCACCTTCCATCCGGCCGGTTTCACCCATGGCCCGCACCCCAAGGCGTTCGCGGCAGGGCAGGCCTATGCCAAGAAGTTCACCGACGAGGTGGCCGTGATGCTCGATACCCGGGATGCCCTGCAGGTCGGGGATCTGTGCGAACGGGTCGAGAATGGCCAGTATGTCAACAGCTGGCAGCCACTGCCGAAATAGCCCCAACCGCATGTTTGCATTGAGAGAAAAGGAACAAGGATGAAACTGGCAACCCTGAATAATGGCCGTCGCGACGGTGCCCTGCTGGTGGTGAGTCGCGATCTGGGCCGCGCCGTGCAGGTACCACAGATAGCCCCTAATCTGCAGGGGGCGCTGGATGAGTGGCACAGATTGGCGCCCCGTCTCGAAGCGGTTTATCAGGCCCTGAACGAGGGGGAAACCGACGGCGCCTGCGCCAGTGCGTTCCCCTTTGACGAAGGCGCTTGCCTCTCGCCGTTGCCCCGCGCCTATCAATGGCTAGACGGCAGTGCCTATGTCAATCACGTGGAGCTGGTGCGCAAGGCGCGCGGGGCCGAGATGCCGGCGAGCTTCTGGCAGGATCCCCTGATGTACCAGGGGGGATCGGACAGCTTTCTGCCGCCCCGTGGCCCCATCTTGATGGCCGACGAGGCCTGGGGCATCGATTTTGAGTCCGAGATCGCCATCGTTACCGACGATGTGCCCATGGGAACGCCGAAAGGCAAGGCGGCTCGCCACGTTCGGCTGCTGATGCTGGTCAACGATGTCAGCCTGCGCAATCTCATTCCGGGTGAACTGGCCAAGGGGTTTGGCTTCTTCCAGTCCAAGCCCTCCAGTGCCTTCTCGCCACTGGCCATTACCCCGGACGAGCTGGGGGAGGCCTGGGCGGATGGCAAGGTGCATCTGCCACTGCGGACTCACCTCAATGGCGCTCTGTTTGGGGCCCCAGATGCCGGGGTGGACATGACCTTCGATTTTCATGATCTCATCGCCCATGCGGCGCGTACAAGGCCGCTCGGCGCGGGCACCATCATCGGCTCCGGCACCATCTCCAACTATGATCGCAGCGCCGGTTCGGCATGCCTCGCCGAGCGCCGGATGCTGGAGATAATCGAGTCGGGTCAGGCAACTACTCCCTTTCTGCGCTTTGGTGATACAGTGTCCATCGCGATGCAGGATCGCAATGGACTGAATCTGTTTGGGACCATATCTCAACGAGTGACCCAAGCGGAATGACATGCAAAGGCGGGCATGCCCTGCCCGCCAGGACAGGGACAGACTATGTTGCAGTTGTATGGATATTGGCGCTCGTCAGCAAGCTATAGGGTCAGGCTGGTGTTGCAACTCAAAGGATTGAGTTACGAACAGAAAACCGTTCACCTGGGCAAGGGTGAGCAGAAAGATAAAGTCTTCAAACGCATCAATCCCCAAGGGCTGGTGCCCTTTCTCATCGATGATGAGATAGAGATAGGCCAGTCGGTGGCCATCATGGAGTACCTTGATGAAACCTATCCCGCTCACCCCCTGATGCCCTCAAAGGCTCAGGACAGGGCGCGGGTTCGCCAGATAGTCAACATGATTGCCTGCGATGTACACCCGCTCAACAACTTGCGGGTGCTCGACTATCTGGAACAGGAGCTGGGTCTGGGGCAGGATCGCCGGGATGAGTGGTATCGTCACTGGATTGATGAGACCTTCCGGGCGCTGGAGCCCCTGTTGATGACCACGGCCGGCGTCTATTGCGTCGGCAACGAGGTCACATTGGCAGACTGCATGCTGGTGCCTCAGGTGTATAACGCCCGACGCTACCAGATGTCCCTGGATGAATATCCCACCATAGCGCGCATCGTCGCCAACTGTGAGCCCTTGCAGGCCTTCGTCAAGGCGGCGCCCGAGCAGCAGCCCGACGCCCCCTGAGGTGGCAACCAGAAACGACAGCGCCCTCGCATTGCGGGGGCGCTGTCGTATTGGCCCTTGACGAAGTCAGGGCCGCCTGGTCGCCGAGTGGGTCAACGGGTGGCGCGGGCCTGGCCGAGCAAGATGGCCTCGTCGGTGGCGTCGTAGATCATGACGCCGATATGGGTGACCTGGCCACAGAAGTCTGCCAGGGGCACCAGGGTCAGGTTCTGGTACATGAAGGGCGCCGCCCCCGTGATGGGGCGATAGTTGGAGAAGCGCAGCAGATAGGGGCGCTGTTCCCAGGTGCTGAAGGCGCGGTTGTTGAGGGTGAATACCTGATTGGCCTTGCGCTCGAACCAGGGCCTGTCCAGCTCTTCGAACAGGGTGAACAGCTCACGGTCACGCACCTCGGCGGCCAGACGGCCGCTATGGCTCTCCATGAAGCCGTTCCATACCTGAACCTTGAACTGGCGATCCAGCACGATCAGGCCCACATCCAGGTTCTGGACTATGTTCATCAGCCAGTGAAATTCCCGTATTTCCATGTGAACTCCTAGAGCAGGTGTTGAACCTTGTGATTCATGGTGGCGATGGAGTCCTCGGTGAACAGCAGCAGCAGATCGCACTGCACGCCATAGCCCTGGATCTTGTAGTTGATCTCGATGGCCAGGGTGCGGCGCCAGCGGTTTTTGTTGGTGTCGATGAGCTCGTGGATGGGTCTGTGCTGACCGAGTAATACCGGATGGCCTTGGCTGAAGTGGGTATCGAGCTGGGCACTGAAACCGCGCAGAAAGGCGCCGATCAGCACGTTGGCGGTGTCCATCAGCAGTTCCAGCTCGGCGGCTCTGTCGAGTTCCCCCTCATGCTTCATCAGCCGTGCCAGATCGGTGAAACTGGCATCGTGGAACAGCAGCAGCGCCTCACCGGCGATACCGGCCCCGATGAATCCCTGGCACAGGGCGGAGAGCGTCTCCGAGCGGGCGGCAGAAGAGAGGGCCATGTGCAACTCTGACACCTCGAGCACATTGACGTTGGGGATGGGCAGGATGACGAAGGCGTCGAGCAGGCGGGCCAGCAGCGCGGCGGCCTGGCCCATGGCGACGTTGGCCAGCTCCTGATAGAGATCCCGAGTTTGGGGGCACAGTTGCAACTCGCTCTGCGAGGGTGCATCCGCCGTGGCGTCATCGGCGCTGGCCAGGGCCATCACAGGGACTGTCGCGCTATGGAGACTGGCCTGCTCCTGCTTGGGTTGCCAGAAACCGTGTTGTTGCAAGAAGGCTTGCAGCGTCTCGGGGGAGGCGGGTTTCTTGATGAAATCCAGTGCGCCCAAGGCCATGACCCTGGCATGCGCCTCGGGTTGTATGTCCCCCGAGACCACCAGCACCTTGCTGCGGATCCCTTCTCGCTGGAGGGTCTCCAGCACGCCATAGCCATCCATCTCTGGCATGGTGAGATCGAGCAACACCAGGTCGCCATGACCCATCAGGATCTGCTCCAACCCTTCCACGCCATTGGCTGCCTGGTGCAGGGTGATGGCCCACTCCTTGGGCAAGGCCCGGGCCAGCTGCTTGCGGGCAAAGCCCGAATCATCACAGATCAATACATTCATGGGGCCGCCCTCTTATAAATCCTGAAGATAAGTGTGGCCCGTCCACCTCAGCTGCCATGACATTGGGGTGGGCAACGGCGAGTGCTAGCGATCCCGCCGGTAACGTTCCGAGTACTTTTCGACAAACTCGGCAAACAGCTTAACACGCAGCGGGGCAAAATTGGGTTGCGTCACCAGCATGTAGAAGGGGCGACTAGCGGTTTTCCAGTCGGCGAGAACCGGATGAAGCTGACCTGCCTGCCAGGCCTGGTGTGCCAGATGGAGGGGCACATTGATGATGCCCAGATGCTGGCTGGCTGCCCGTACCGCGGCCTGAGTCTGGCTCACGGTCAATTTGGCCCGGGTGCGGATCTGGGCAACCGCCCCTTCCCGGTCGTTGAGTTGCCAGTGCTGGTGCGGCCAGCAGTAGATGAGATCGTGATCCGCCAGGGCATGTGGGTGCGCGGGCTGGCCCCGTTTTTCCAAATAGAGGGGAGAGGCAAAGAGGCCGTATTCGACCCGGCCCAGCAGGGTGGCATGGGCCAGGGTCTGCGGCAGTTCGCCATGGAACAGCACCAGATCCTTGTCGCCTTCGAACAGCTGTTGATGATCATTGGTCTGGCAGATGTCGAACTCTACTTCTGGATGGTGCAAGGAGAAGTCGGCCACCATGTCGATGAGCAGGGTACTGGAGAGGGCGATCGGCGCCGCCAGCCGGATAAGGCCAGCCAGGTCAGCCTCCTTGCCCTGGATCTCCCCCGTTGCCTGCTCGATCTGGGCCAGTGGCGTACAGAGTCGCTCGTAGTAGCGCAATCCTTCGTCGGTGAGACGGATCTTGCGAGTGGATCTGTGCAGCAAGGGGTAGCCGAGGGCCTCTTCCAGATGAGTAATGCGGCGACTGATGCTGGCGGTAGGCATGCCCAGGGCACTGGCGGCGTGGGAGAAGCCCCCCTCCTGTACCACCTTGACGAATAAATAGAACTCTTCGATGAACTTCATAGGAGGCATGGCACTCGAGTCAAACAGTGACCTTAAGAAGCGGTCCCCTCCTTGGCAAGGGCAATCACGGCTTTAATTGATCTGGATTAGGTTCGACTCGAGTTGGTACTGATGCAACAGGCGCACGAACTCATCGGGCTCCCGATCCAGGCTGCTGACCGGTACCAGCAGATCGTAACCTATCAGTGTCCGCAGCCGGGTCATGCGGTTGGCCAGCATGGCTATCACCCCCTCGTAGTCCTGACCCTCCCCTGAGCGATAGTGACTCTCTTCGAACAAGTCATCGAACTGGCTGGCGCAGGTGCCTGTCGGGCAGTCGGCCTGCTCGCTCTGCAGCACCTGCATCAGCACGGCCCGTTGCTCGGTGAGTATGCCCACCGCCAGTCGAGGTGTGATCAAGTTCAAAAAACTGTCGTAATCTTTTATCCGCAAGCCAATGTAGGGGATCTCGACCAGATCCCAGCCCAAATGGATGCGGGGTCGATCGATCCGTTGGATATTTACCCATTTGAGAACCCACCCACCCTGTTTGTGGTGATATTGCAAGCAGTCGTGACAGAGAGAGAGACTGAAATGAGGCTCTCTTAGCTTCAATGAGCCGATAAACAGTGTCATCAGACCAGTCAGCAGGCCGCAATAGACAGGGATTAGTGGTTGTTCACTGAATAAAAAAAGTATAGAAATCATGGCAATGGTTACTATTAACCCGAGCAATACCAGCGTGAGTCCGTTTCTTCTGACCATGGGTTGTACGTGCAGTGTTTTCATATGAGGACGACCTTGCCGCTCTTCCTATATTTTCAGTCTAAGCCCCATATCAAGATATGTTGTAGTCAGGCAGATATGGCGCCGTGGACGATCGTTCCTCACTCTCAAGGAACAAGCTGATGAATCACCATAACAGATGAATACGCTCGACGAAGGCACCCTCGACAGCTTTGAGGTGCTGCACACACCTATCTGGGTCTATGACATTCTCCATCACCGCATTTTTTGGGCCAATGAAGCCGCCCTCGCTATCTGGGAGGCGAGCTCGCTCGCCGAGCTCAAGGCGCGGGATTTTGGTGTCGACATGGCCGATGCCATCGCTCTGCTGCTGCAACGCTATCTCGGTGACTTCCAACAGGGGCGCAGCTACAGCGAGTGGTGGAGCCTCTCCCCAAAGGGGGTCAAGAAGCAGGTCTATCTCCGTTTGTCCGGGGTGCAGCTGGCGGGGCGCCTGATGATGATGACCGAGGCGGTGATCGATGCGGACAGCCTCCATCAGCAATCCTCCCTCGCCACCGGTGACACCCTGGCCTGCTTGTTCGATGATGACGGTCAGCTGGTGAGTGGCAATCACCACTTCGACGCCTGCTTCGGGGGCACTATTGATACCCTTGGGCAGGTCTTCTCCGGTAATGACGATGCGTTCTTCAATAAGTTGTCGCGCCTCGATGAGGTGGTGACCGAGGGGGAGTGCCGCACCCTGCGGGGCATGCGCTGGTTCCAGTACCAGTTTCGCCATATCCAGCAGGGGGCGCAGACGCTGCTCACCATGCGAGACATCACGGATCGCAAGCTCGAAGAGCTGGAGCATCGCCATCTCGCCTGGCATGACTCCCTGACCGGCTTGCTCAACCGTTATGGTCTGATGAAGTCGCTGGAGGCTTACTGCGGCATGGGGGGCCGCTTCGCCCTGGTGTTCATGGATCTGGACAATTTCAAGCTGGTCAATGACAACTATGGTCACAAGGCCGGCGATCGCCTGCTCGAGCGGGTGGCGGGTCGTCTCAAACAGGTCTGTCCGCGCGATGTGGAACTGGCCCGGCTCGGGGGGGATGAGTTTACGGCGCTGGTGCCTCTGACGAGCGGCAGCGAGCGGGCTGAAGAGGTGGCGGATCTGATGCTCTCCCAGATGAGTAAACCGCTGCAATTGAGCGGGGTGCCCGAGGTGACTATCGGCGGCAGCATCGGTATCGCCGTCTACCCGGACGATGCCGATGATGGTGACAACCTGATCACCCGCGCCGACATGGCGATGTACCAGGCCAAGCAGATGGGGCGCCTGCGTTGGCAGCGTTTCACCCCCAGCATGCAGCAGAACCTGCATCGCAAGCTGACCCTCAAGCAGTTCCTGGCCAAGGCCATAGGCCGCCAGGAGCTGAGCCTCAACTATCAGCCCCAGGTCGATGCCGCCAGCCAGCAATTGCTCGGCTTTGAGGCGTTGATCCGCTGGCATAATCCCGTGCTGGGGCAGGTCTCCCCGGGGGAGTTCATTCCCCTTGCCGAGGAGATGGGGCTCATTCGCGAGATAGGGGGCTGGGTACTGGATAAGGCGCTGGCCCAAATGGCCCACTGGCAACGTCACTTTGGGGTGCGGGTGCCTGTCTCGGTCAATCTGTCCGGTTTTCAGCTGGCGCCCTCCCTGCCCGAGCAGGTGGCCGCCTCGCTCAGGGAGCATGGGGTGGATCCCCATCTGCTGACCCTAGAGCTGACTGAAACTGTGTTGATGCTCGACATGAACGGCTGCATCGGTATTCTGGATCGCCTGAGTGAGCAGGGGATCAAGATTGCCATCGACGATTTTGGTACGGGGTACTCCTCCCTGGCCTATCTCAACCGCTTGCCCATCGACACCATCAAGCTGGATCGCTCCTTCGTGGTGGGGCTCAACCTGCCGGTGATCCGCGCCACTGTCGCCATGGCAACGGGTCTGGGGCTCGGCATCATGGCGGAGGGGGTGGAGGAGGAGCATGAGCTGGTGGCACTGCGCTCCCAGGGATGCCATGTGTTCCAGGGTTTCCTGTTTGGCAAGCCGATGACGGTGGCCGACATTGAGGAGAGCCGCTTCATCCTCTACTGCCCGGTGGGGGAGTTTGTCCTCGGCCAGTCATAGATAGAAAGAGGGCCTTGGGGCCCTCTGTTTTTTTAGGTTAGAGTGTGGCCCTTATCAGGAGACAGCATGAACCAGACCATAGATCTTATTCTATCCCATCGCTCTATTCGCCAGTTCACACCGGATCCCATCGCGGCCGAGCAGCTGGATCTCATATTGCAGGCAGCCCAGGCGGCGGCCAGCTCCAGCTTCCTGCAAGCCAACAGCATCATACGGGTGACAGACATGGCACTGCGCCAGCAACTTGCCCAGTTGGCGGGGCCCCAGCCTTATGTGGCCCAGGCCGCCGAGTTTCTGGTGTTCTGCGCCGATTTTCATCGCCACCTGCAAATCGTGCCACATGCCTACACAGGGTTCGTGGAGCAGCTGATGATTGGTGCCATCGATGGGGCCCTGATGGCGCAAAATGCCTTGCTGGCCGCTCAGTCTCTTGGCCTTGGCGGCGTCTATATCGGTGGCATTCGCAACCACCCCGTCGAGGTGGTGACACTGCTCGGTCTACCCAAGCATGTGATCCCGCTGTTTGGCCTCTGCCTGGGTCACCCCGAGCAGCAACCCGAGCAGAAGCCTCGTCTGCCCCAGACCATGGTGGTGCATGAGAACCGTTATCCCGCGCAACTCGACAGGGAACTGCTTGCCGATTACGATCGCCAGATCCAGGCGTACTATCAGGCTCGCAGCAGCAACAACAAGGTGCAGACCTGGAGCAGCCAAATCGAGGCTACCCTCGGCAAAGAGGCGCGCCCCTTCATGGATGCTTTCCTGCAATCCCAGGGATTTAACCTCAAGTAAGGCCTCTCTGGTGGGGGTGGCTGCCCTGTTTGGCTCAAGTATTGACGGCGGCGGACGATATTAAAGGCGCTCTCTCCTTGATGATGACTGGGTGAGACTGTGAGCCCTGCAGGCTATCGCACTGGGGTAAGCTGTTGTAGGATCAGGCAATTGGATAGGGAAGGAACGGATAAAGCCTATGATTTTAACACTGATATTGCTGTCGATCGGCGCGCTTCTGTTTCTGGTGATCGCCTATAACGTCATGCAGCAATATAAGCAGAAGGCGGAAGCCGACAAGCGCCAGGCCATTGCCAAGCACAAGTCCATCGCCGATGAGACCGAAGAGGTGCTGCTCAACGTCAACCTGGTGCCTTTCTCCAAGAATCTGGTGTTACTGCTCCAGCACAGGATCCTGGACGCTTACCGCGCCATCGCCCAAGTGATGCCGGGGAATGCTCAGATCCGTCAGCGTGTCTTGGATGTGCAGACCCAGATCAAGAATGTGCGGGAGAACTACAGTAGCCACGATGAGGGCCACTTCAAGACGCCGGAATCCGATCGCCAGGCGATCCAGATGCTGCAACTGGTCAAGAAGATGCGTGCCGTGCTGCGAGTCGAACACAACAAGGGCAAGATAGATCCTCAGGGCTTTGCCCAGGAAGATCGCCGCCTCGAACTGATGCAGCTCAAGATCAACATCGCCAACCTGCTCAAACGGGCCATGGATGCCCAGATCCAGGGGCAGTATGGAACCTGCCGCCAGCTGTTCACCAAGGGGCTGGCGGCGGTGAGCAATATCGGCGACAAGGATGCCTATTTGTTGGCCCGGGAGGAGGACATGCGTCAGGGGCTGCAATCGCTGGATGAACACCTGGCCCAGCAGAGTGAGTCCGAGCTGCAAAACATCAAGGATAAAGAGACCGATGAACTCGACATCCTGTTCCAACCCAAGAAGAAGTGGTGACATGACCCATCTCCTCGACGAAAAACTGGGGCCCATGGCCCCTTTTGTTATTGGTCTGCTGCGGGAGCTGGACGCGCTCGGTATCGATCTCTGCCAACCGGAGATCGATCACCTCTGCTATCGCGCGGCCAGCCCGGGTGAATACCTGCTTTTAAGCGACTGCCTGGCCGATGCAGGCGATCTGCTGGTGGAGGGCATGATAGGAGGGCGCCCGATCGCGACTTACCGTTTGCATCAACCGCTGCACATTCAAATGCGCAGCAAAGATGGCGCAGCGATCGACACCCAGGTGCCCTGCATCGAACTGGCAGCGCCCAAGCCGTGTCGCAATCATCAGGCGGGTCTGGAGCATATCGAACTGGTGGTGGCGAGTCTGCCAGCCCTGGTGGCGGCGCATCCCCAGCTTGCCTTCAAGACGGGCAACATGGGGGACAGTCGCAATCCGGATGTGGGACTGATGCTCGGCTCGGGGCAGGTGAAGTTCCACCTGCGCTCCCTCGAAGCTGTCATCGAAGAGGAGATTGGCACGGCGGCCGTGGTGCCGGTGCCGAGGGATTACTTCACGCAGCAAGATTAAGGCCGGTCAATTCAAACGGCCAGTGGCTGATCGCGATGGGCCTTCTGGCGAGCCAGCCATAACGAGAGGCCAGCCGTCACCAGCAGCACCAACTCTATTCCCAAGACCAGACCCGGCAACTGCCCTTGCTCCCAGAAGGGATGCAGATAGAAGCCCCCCAGGCTCGCCCCCAGGTAGTAAGCCACCAGATAGAGTGAAGAGGCCAGTGCCCGGTTGTGCTCCACATGCTGACCGACCCAGGCGCTGGCACAGGCGTGGGCGAGGAAGAAACCAAAGCTCGACACCAGCAAGCCCCCGAGAATAAACGCCAGCGTCTGGCCGAGCAGCAGCAGGCCCCCCAGCGCCATCAAGGCGATCCCCACCAGCAACAGCTGTTCTGCCCCGACTCGTTGGGCGCAGCGGCCGCTGATGGAGGAGGCCAGGGTGCCCGATAGATAGGTCAGGAACAGCATGCCGAGCCACTGGGGCGGCAGGGCGAAAGGCTCGGCCGAGAGCAAAAAGGTGAGGTAACTGAACTGATTGAGGAACACCAGAAAGTTGAGGCCGCCGATGAGGTAGGCGCCGACTAGCAAGGGATTGCGCAAGTGGCTTCCCAGCGCCTGCCTGAGCTGGCCAGGCGTGGCGAGGGCCGGGGTGAAGTTGCGCTGAACCGGAAGCAACCACACTACCAGGGGAAAGAGCAGCACGCTGATGACGCCTATGCCCAGAAACGTGGCATGCCAACTATCAAACCAGCCAGCCAACAGGCCGCCGAGCACCCGACCGGCAATGCCTCCCAGGGAGTTGGCGGCGATGTAAATCCCCACTGCCGAGATGAGGGCACGGCGATTGAACTCCTCCCCCATGTAGGCGATGGCGATGGCTGGCAGCCCGGCCAGCAGCATGCCTTGCAGGATCCGCAGCAGGACAAGGGATTCAAATTGCTCGACACCGCTTGCGATCAGAGAGAGGGCAATGGCACCGGCCAGGGTCCACAACATGACTCGGCGGCGGCCGAAACGGTCGGCAAGGCGGGCACAGACCAGCAGGGCGAAGGCGAGCCCGGCGGTGCAGCCCGCCAGGGTCCAACTGGAGTAAAGGGAGCTGATGGAGAACGAGTTCGCCAGCATGGGGAGCAGGGGATGGGTCTGGTAGAGATTCAGAAACACCAGAAATGAGCCCAGGCTCAGGGCCAGGGTGGCGCGCAGCCACTCGCGACTTCCTACTTCGATCATGGGGAGACTCCAAGGTTTTCCCTAGATTAGTGGGTCGCCTTCTATAAATATAATATATTTAAGTTATCCAACTCATAACGAGAATTGATATGGACCTCAAGCAGCTCGGCTATCTGCTGGCGGTGCGGGATACTGGCTCCTTCACCCGGGCCGCCCAGCAACTGCATGTGGCGCAACCTGCGGTCAGCATGGCCATTGCCAAGCTGGAGCAGGCATTGGCGCTGCGTCTGTTCGATCGCCAGGACAAGTCGGTGCGACTCACCCCTGAGGGGGAGGTGCTCTGTCGTCATGCCGAGCGCCTGCTGTTGCAGATGCATCAGGCCGAGGCCGAAATGGCCGAGCTCAAGGGATTGGAGCGAGGGGAGGTGCGCATCGGCATTCCCTACATGATGGGCTCTTACTATTTCCCGCCCATTCTGATGGCCTTCAAGCACCAGTACCCTGGTCTCAAGATCCGAGTGGAGGAGGCGGGGACCCGGGAGCTGCTCAGCCGTATGGTGGCGGGGGAGCTGGATTTGGCCATCTTGATCACCAGCGATCTGCCGCCCGCACTGGAGGGGGGGCAGCTGCTGCGCGAGGAGATGCTGATGGTGGTGGGTCAGGATCACCCCTTGCATGGGGCCAGTCGTGTCACCCTGGCCGAGTACTTTCAGCAGGAGCTGGCGGTGTTTCGCCGTGGCTTCTATCACAGGGAGCACATGGAGGCGCTCGCCCAGGGGCTCGGCATAGAACCCAATATCGCATTCGAGAGCAATCTCATCCCCCTGCTCCAGGCGGTGGTGCGCCAGGGCTTTGCGGTGAGTACCTTTCTGCGCATGGTGGTAGAAGAGGACGCTGAGCTGGAGGGGATTGCCTTCGAGCCGCCCATTTTTCTGGATCTCTGTGTCGCTTGGCGGCGGGGGGATCCCCTCTCTCTGGCCAATCGGGCCCTGCGAGATTTCCTGCTGTCACAGCCCATGACAGAAACGAAGGCTAATAACTAAAAGTTTGTTAGTATTAGTTGAAGTCGTCTTTAGAGCCTAACACCATGAAACTCCAACAGTTGCGCTATATCGTGGAAGTTGCCAACCACAGATTGAACGTGTCGGCGACGGCGGAGAGCCTGTATACCTCTCAACCGGGGATCAGCAAGCAGGTTCGCATGCTCGAAGATGAGCTGGGAATTCAGATATTTGAACGCAGCGGCAAGCATCTGACCCAGATCACGCCGGCCGGGCGGGACGTGATCAAGATTGCTAACGAGATCCTCGGCAAGGTGGAGGGCATCAAGTCGGTGGCGAGCCAGCATACTCACCCCGAGCAGGGGACCTTGCACATTGCCACCACTCACACCCAGGCCCGTTATGCCCTGCCTGATGTGATCAAGGGCTTTATCAAGCGTTTCCCCAAGGTCTCATTGCACATGCATCAGGGCACCCCGACCCAGATCAGTGAGGCCGTGGTGAAAGGGTTGGCGGATTTTGCCATCGCCACCGAGGCGCTGCACCTCTATGAAGATCTCATCATGCTGCCCTGCTATCACTGGAACCGCAGCGTGATAGTGCCTCGTGGTCATCCGCTGACCCAGGTGAGCAAGATCTCCATCGCCGATATTGCACACTATCCCCTGGTCACCTATGTGTTTGGTTTTACCGGCCGATCCGAGCTCGATACCGCCTTTAACCGCGCCGGTTTCGAGCCAAATATTGTCTTCACCGCCACGGATGCCGATGTGATCAAGACCTATGTTCGCCTCGGGGTTGGCATCGGTGTCATGGCCACCATGGCCCTGGACAAACAGACGGACACGGATCTGGTGGCGCTGGATGCCAGCCACCTCTTTGCTCACAGCACCACCAAGATTGGTTTTCGCAAGGGCTCCTTCCTGCGCACCTACATGTATGATTTCATGACCCGCTTCGCGCCGCATCTGACCAGAGATGTGGTCGAGAAGGCCATCGCCATGCGCTCCAGTGACGACGTGGATGCCATGTTTGCCAACATCGATCTGCCGGTTCGCTAACGGGGACTGGCACTTTAACAATGACGATGGCCAAATAAAAAGTGCTGTAACGGGCTTTCTCACACGCAATAAAAACGCCTCCCATCGGAGGCGTTTTTATTGCGTGGTGCAAGAGCGGGGGGTTATTTCTTCAGCATGTGGTCGAGCTTGTTCGCCTTGGTGGCGAGATAAAACTCGTTGTGGGGATTGCGCCCCTCTTGCAGTGGCACCCGCTCGGTGACGGGGATGCCGAAACTCTCCATCGCCTTGACCTTGCGTGGATTATTGGTCATCAGACGCAGACTCTTGATCTCGAGTGCCTTGAGCATGTCGGCGCAGATAGTGTAATCGCGCATGTCCGCAGCAAAGCCCAGGGCCACATTGGCCTCGACTGTATCGGCGCCTTGATCCTGCAGATGATAGGCGCGGATCTTGTTGAGCAGGCCGATCCCCCGCCCTTCCTGGCGCACATAGAGGAGCACGCCCCGACCGGCTTCGGCAATATGCTGCAGCGCGGCCTGCAGCTGAAAACCGCAGTCGCAGCGCAAGCTGAACAGGGCATCACCGGTGAGACACTCGGAATGAATGCGGCCGAGGACGGGTTCATCACCGCTGACATCGCCCATCATCAGGGCGGCATGATCTTTACCTGTGCCAACTTCCTGGAAGCCCACCAGGGTGAAGGTGCCCCAAGGGGTTGGCAATTTGGATTTGGCCACGAGAGTAATGCTACTCATGGGGTACTCCTTAACAACGAGGACGCGAAAAAAGGGGATCAGTTTAGCGCGCCTCGGGCTCCGCGACCATCAGAACCCGTCAGGAAGAGTCTGAATCCCCAGAAGAAACTTTGTACACAAAAACCTCAGTTACGACAGCTTTTACGCGGAACTGTGCGTTGGCGACTGCCAGCGACCTCACATTTGGGTATACTCTGCGCCCATTACCTCATCCCCGCCGGGATGATGCGCAACATCAAGTGCAGGAGATATGTTATGTCCCAAATGGCCCCCGTAATGACAGTCGATGGCCCGAGCGGTGCCGGTAAAGGCACCCTGTGCCAACTGCTGGCCGAACAGCTGGGCTGGCAGCTGCTGGATTCCGGTGCCATCTACCGGGTACTCGCCCTGGCGGCGCTGCATCATGATGTGGAGCTCGAGAGTGAAGCGGCGCTGGTCCCCCTGGCCGCCAATCTGGATGTGCAGTTTCCGGTCGAAAATGGCCACATGAAGGTGGTGCTGGAGGGCGAAGACGTCTCCCGCACCATACGTACCGAGACGGTGGGTAATGCGGCCAGCAAGGTTGCCGCTTTCCCGCGAGTGCGTGAAGCCCTGCTGCGCCGCCAGCGCGCATTTCGTCAGACCCCGGGCCTCATCGCCGATGGCCGCGACATGGGCACTGTGGTTTTCCCCGAAGCAGAGATCAAGATTTTCCTTGACGCAAGCGCCGAGGAGCGGGCCCAGCGCCGCTATAAGCAGTTGCAAGATAAGGGCTTTGATGTTAACTTTGAGCGTCTTTTAACCGAGATTCAGGAACGTGATGACCGCGACAGAAATCGCGCCGTAGCGCCACTGAAAGCGGCTGAAGATGCCCTGGTGGTGGATTCCACCGCGCTGACCATAGAGGAAGTACTGGCAACGGTATTATCCTATGCAAAGCAACAACTCAATGATGTCAGCTCACGCTGACATCAGTCGTCTGCGCCAAGGATGGAGCAGATTATTTCAAACAACCCCGCTGGTGCCGGATTGCTAGTGGATGTTTCATTTGTGACACAAACAATGATCGAATCTTTTGCTCAACTCTTTGAAGAGTCCCTGAATTCCGTTGAAACCCGTCAAGGTTCCATCGTTAAGGGTACCGTCGTTGGTATCAAGAACGGTTTCGTACTGGTTGATGCCGGTCTGAAATCCGAGTCTGCCATTCCTGCTGAAGAATTCAAGAACGCCCTGGGCGAGCTGGAAATCAACGTAGGTGACACTGTCGACGTAGCTCTGGACTCTATCGAAGATGGTTTCGGCGAAACCAAGCTGTCCCGCGAAAAAGCCAAGCGCCACGAAGCCTGGCTGCAGCTTGAGAAGGCTTACGAAGAGCAAGCTACCGTTATCGGTATCATCAACGGCAAGGTCAAGGGTGGTTTCACCGTTGAACTGAATGGCATCCGTGCCTTCCTGCCGGGTTCTCTGGTTGACGTGCGTCCGATCCGTGACACCGCTCATCTGGAAAACAAAGAACTCGAGTTCAAGGTCATCAAGCTGGACCAGAAGCGCAACAACGTTGTGGTTTCCCGTCGTGCCGTGATCGAAACCGAGAACACCTCCGAGCGCGAAAGCCTGCTGGCCAACCTGCAAGAAGGTCAAGAAGTTAAGGGTATCGTTAAGAACCTGACCGACTACGGTGCATTCGTAGATCTGGGCGGTGTTGACGGCCTGCTGCACATCACCGACATGGCGTGGAAGCGTGTTAAGCATCCTTCCGAAATCGTCAACGTTGGCGACGAGATCTCCGTCAAGGTACTGAAGTTTGACCGCGAGCGTACCCGTGTATCCCTGGGTCTGAAGCAGCTGGGCGAAGATCCCTGGGTTGCTATCGCCAAGCGTTACCCGGAGACCACTCGTCTGTCCGGCCGCGTGACCAACCTGACCGACTACGGCTGCTTCGTTGAAATCGAAGAAGGCGTTGAAGGCCTGGTACACGTTTCCGAGATGGATTGGACCAACAAAAACATCCACCCGTCCAAAGTTGTCAACGTTGGCGACCTGGTAGATGTCATGGTCCTGGATATCGACGAAGAACGTCGTCGTATCTCCCTGGGTCTGAAGCAGTGCAAATCCAACCCGTGGCAGCTGTTTGCCGAAACTCACGCCAAAGGCGACCGTGTTTCCGGCAAGATCAAGTCCATCACTGACTTTGGTATCTTCATCGGTCTGGATGGCGGCATCGACGGCCTGGTTCACCTGTCTGACATCTCCTGGAACAACCAGGGCGAAGAAGCAGTGCGTGAATTCAAGAAAGGCGACGAGATCGAAGCCGTTGTTCTGCAAGTGGATCCAGAGCGCGAGCGCATCTCCCTGGGTGTCAAGCAGATCGAAGAAGACCCGTTCAACAAGTACCTGGCTGACAACAAGAAAGGTGCTATTGTGATCGGTAAGGTTACCGAGGTTGATGCCAAAGGTGCCGTGATCGAACTGGCTGACGGCGTTGAAGGCTACCTGCGTGCCTCTGATGCAGCCCGTGACCGCGTAGAAGACGCGACGCTGGTTCTGTCTGTTGGTGACGAAGTTGAAGCCAAATTCATGGGCGTTGATCGTAAGAACCGCACCGTTAGCCTGTCCGTCCGTGCTAAGGACGAAGCTGACGAGCGCGTTGCTATCGATAGCCTGAACCAACAAGAAGAAGTTGTGTTCAGCAATGCTATGATGGAAGCGTTCAAAGCAGCCAAGGGTGAGTAATCCTTGATGCGAGAAAAGGGCGGCATCACGCCGCCCTTTTTTATTTTGACGTCATGAATATTGCATGTGATCGGGGAAGGAGATTTAACGTTATGACCAAATCAGATCTCATCGAACAACTGGCTGCGAGCCGCATGCATATGCCGGCTAAGGATGTTGAGGCCGCTATCAAGGAGATCCTTGAGCAGATGGCATCGACTTTACAAAACGGCGATCGGATTGAAATTCGCGGTTTTGGCAGCTTTTCTCTGCACTATCGTGCTCCGCGGGTCGGGCGAAATCCCAAGACTGGCGACAAGGTGGAATTGACGGGAAAATACGTCCCGCACTTCAAACCGGGTAAAGAGTTACGCGAACGCGTCAACCTCGTTGAATAATGCAGAAAACGGCATACCTGAGTATGCCTTTTTTGTTTTTGTCCCTTTAATTGTGCCAATTCACTTGTTTCTGAAAGTCTTTTCCCTTTCTCTCTAGAGTCTGCCGTGGATTTTAAGGATAATCATCAGGTCTTTTTCGATACTGACAGGAAGATCCTATGAAGCGTATCTTGGCCCTTATCCCGCTGGTGTTGGTCTTTATCTTCACCCTGGCCCTCGGCTCACAGAATGGTCAGTTGGTGCAATTCAACTATCTGATTGCCCAAGGCGAGTTTTCCCTTTCCCTCTTGCTTGGCCTCTTTTTTGGTACCGGCTTCCTGCTTGGCTGGCTGGTCTTTGGCCTCTTGTTCCTGCGCCTCAAGCTGCAGAATCGCACCTTGAATCGCACCGTGCGTCGGCAATCTCGCCAGTTAGAACTAGCCACAGCATCGGACAAGGGGTCCGGTAAGGAATAACGTTCCTCCATGCTTGAACTGCTTTTCCTGTTGTTACCCATCGCAGCCGGTTACGGCTGGTATATGGGGCGCAGGAGTGTTCGCCAGGACACCCAGAAACAGAGCAACCAGTTTTCCCGCCAGTATGTGGCGGGCCTTAACTATTTGCTCTCCGACGAGTCTGACAAGGCCGTCGATCTCTTCATTCAGTTGCTTGAAGTCGACAGCGACACCATCGAAACCCATCTCTCCCTCGGCAATCTGTTTCGCCAGCGTGGGGAGGTCGATCGCGCCATCAAGATCCACCAGAACTTGGTCAGTCGCGAGCTGACGCGCGAACAGCGCCAGCTTGCCCTGCAGGAGCTGGCGCGGGATTTTCTGGCTGCCGGTCTGCTCGACAGGGCTGAAGCCATCTGGGTTGAGCTGTGCGAGGATGGTGATTTCGAGGAGACGGCGCTCACCCAGTTGCTGATCATTCATCAACAGCTGCGGGATTGGCAGCAGGCTATTCTGGTTGCCCAGCGTCTGCAAAAATTCCCCGGCAAGAAGCTGGCCGAGCCCATCTCCCATTTCCATTGCGAACTGGCTGAGCAGGCACTGATGGATGGTGACCTGAGTGAGGGGCGTGCTCGTCTGAAAAAGGCACTGGGGGTCAATCCCCATTGCGCTCGAGCCAGCCTGCGTTTGGCCAAGCTGGACATGGAGGAGGGCGATTACCTGCAGGCGAGCCGCGAACTGCTGCGCGTCTTCGAGCAGGATATCGATTTTGCCTCCGAAGCCATGCCACTGCTGAGCGACTGTTATGAAAAGCTGGGCCGCAGTGCCGAGCTTATCCCGTTGCTTGAGAAAGCGGTGGAAGATCACGCAGGGGTGAGTGTCACCCTGGCGCTAGCCAAGCTGGTGGGGGAGCGTGATGGCCTGAACCAGGCTCGTGCCCTGGTATTGCGGCAGTTGCGCCGCCACCCCTCCATGAAGGGTTTCTACCAGCTGGTAGGCTTCCAGCTTGCCAGTGCGGAGCCAGGCCCCGCCAAGGAGAGCCTGGAGCTGTTACAGCAGTTGGTCGGCGAACAGATCAAAATAAAATCAACCCACAAGTGCCGCCAGTGCGGCTTTGCCACCCACTCCTTGTTCTGGCAATGTCCCTCCTGCCGGCAGTGGGGCTCCATCAAGCCGATCCGTGGTCTGGACGGTGAATAACCTATAGGAAGAGAGATGCTAGATCCCAAAGTTCTGGTCGCGCTGGATTATCAGTGTGAAGCCGATGCCCTGGCCTTCGTTGAACGGGTCTCACCGACCCAGTGCCGCCTCAAGGTGGGCAAGGAGATGTTCACGCTGTTTGGCCCTCAGTTTGTGCGTCAGCTGGTTGCCAAGGGCTTCGACGTCTTCCTGGATCTGAAGTTTCACGACATCCCCAATACGGTTGCCAAGGCCGTTGCGGCCAGTGCCGAATTGGGTGTCTGGATGGTGAACGTGCATGCCAGCGGGGGAGAGCGCATGATGCGGGCCGCCAAAGCAGCCCTCGTGCCTTATGGCGATAAAGCGCCGCTGCTCATTGGCGTGACGGTACTGACCAGCATGGAACAAGAGGATTTGCAGGGCATTGGTCTGGATATCAGCCCGGCCGAACAGGTGCTGCGCCTGGCTCGCCTTGCCAGGGCATCCGGGCTCGATGGAGTGGTCTGCTCTGCCAACGAAGCGAGGGAGTTGAAGGCCGCGCTGGGGGATGACTTTACCTTGGTGACGCCAGGAATACGCCCTCTGGGCGTGGCACAGGGCGATCAGCGCCGGGTGATGACGCCCCGTGAGGCAGTGGCTGCGGGGGCGGACTATCTGGTGATTGGGCGTCCGATCACCCAATCGGCCGATCCGGCCCTGACCCTTACAGAAATCAACGACGATCTCGCCAGCCGCTGACCAAGAGCGTGAGCAGGCCAAGCACCAGGCCTGCTCCCGCACCGACCAGATGTGACCCTATGTGTACCTTGGCCCCGATCAGCATGGCGGCCGGACCATCCCCCCCGGAGTAGTGATCCAGTCCCAGTTTGATGGCAATCCCCAGCAGCATGAGCCAGCCCGAATGACGGCGGTGGCGAATGTCTTGAATGGCCCCCCAAACGAAGAGCCCATGCAGCATGCCGGACAGACCCATGTACCATTGGGTGTGCGGATAGCCATACCACAGGCCCAGGCCCACGGCGAGACTGAGCACTGCCAGCAGCCGCGGCAAGACCCAGCCCTGCAGGTAATCACAGAACAAGGCGTAGAGCACCAGCAGGCCGGCGAGGTTGAGCAGCAGGTGCCACAGATTGGTGTGAGCCAGATTGCCTGTTATGATGCGCCACCCTTCTCCCTGAGCTATCAGCGTCCGGTTGAAGGCGATGAGATCGTTTGGCACGGTAAAGAAGAGGATCAGGCAGGCGAGTGAAAGCGTGATGAGCCAGAATAGCCCAGATTTGACTGACAACATGAAAGGGCCCAACGAACAAAACAGTCGCTACTGTACACGCTGCGCCCGCGCCCTCAAAGCCTGTCTATGCGAATATATTCATCCCGTGGTGAATCGGGCCCCCCTGGTCATTTTGCAACACCCGAGTGAGGTGGGGCATCCCAAGGGTACCGCGTCCCTGCTGGCCGCCAGCCTGACCGAGGCCCAGATCTGGGTCGGGGAGACGTTCAGCGAGCACTCGGCACTGATGCAGTTGCTGGCCACTCGTCCCTGCTATCTGCTCTGGCCCGATGAACAGGCCCGGCCTCTGGCCGAGGTGCGTGCCTTGTCCCCGGGCTCAGCCCAGGGAGAGCCTTGCTTCCTGCTGCTCGATGGCACCTGGCGCAAGGCTTATAAAATGCTCTGTCTGAACCCGGCGCTGGCCGCCTTGCCGCGCATTGCCCTCGCCACCGCCCAAGGCCAGTACCTTATCCGCAAAAAGCCTTTTGCCACGGCCTTGTCGACCCTGGAGGCGGGCTATCATCTGTTATCGCAATGGGAGGGCGACCCGGCCAAATATGCCCCCTTGCCGAGCCTGTTCCATCGTCTCAACGAGCAGTGGCTCTCCTATTCGACGCGCAAGCCAGCGGCCCTGCGCCCTTAAGAGGATCTATCAAGTGAGAAAAGCAGTTGTGGTGTTCAGTGGCGGTCAGGACAGTACCACCTGTCTGGTACAGGCCAAGGCGCAATATGACGAGGTTCACGCCATTACCTTCGACTATGGCCAGCGCCATCTGGCGGAAATTGAGACGGCCCGCACCCTATCCAAGGTGCTGGGCGTGGCTGCCCACAAGGTGATGGATGTCACCTTGCTGGGGGAGCTGGCCATATCGGCCCTGACCCGTGACGATATTCCGGTCAGTGGCGAGTTGCAGGACAATGGCTTGCCCAACACCTTCGTGCCGGGCCGTAACATACTCTTCCTGACCCTGGCGGCCATCTATGCCTATCAAGTGGGCGCGGAGGCGGTGATCACCGGGGTCTGCGAGACGGATTTCTCCGGTTATCCCGATTGCCGCGATGAGTTCGTCAAGGCGCTTAACCATGCGGTGGCGCTGGGACTGGATCGTGGCTTGCGTTTCGAGACGCCCTTGATGTGGCTCGACAAGGCCGAAACCTGGGCGCTCGCCGATACGTTCGGCCAGCTGAACCTGGTGCGCGAACAAACATTGACGTGCTACAACGGCCTGATTGGCGATGGCTGTGGGACCTGTCCCGCCTGCATACTGCGCCGCCGTGGTCTGGATCAGTATCTGGCTGATCGGGCAGGCGTCAGCCTGCGTCTGCAACACAAACAGGGGCGCTAGCCTTATTCACCCCGCACGGGGTCACAGTGATTGGTAACCAGTAGTTTTATGATGCTCTACCCGATTAACGAAATTTTTCAGACCATACAGGGGGAGGGGGTGTTCACCGGCCTGCCCGCTATCTTCGTGCGCCTGCAGGGTTGCCCCGTTGGCTGCCCCTGGTGCGATACCCGCCATACCTGGGTGGTGGATCCGGCGCGCCAGGTGCCGGTCAGCCAGGTGCTGGATTGCTCTAACGAATCCGATGGGTGGAGCCCGATGAGCGGCGCCCAGATATTGGCCAGTTTTGCCGAGCTGGGTTATCGGGCCAAGCACGTGGTGATCACCGGAGGGGAACCCTGCCTCTATGATCTGAACGAGCTCAGCGAGACCCTGCACCAGGCCGGTTATCAGCTGCAGATAGAAACGAGCGGTACCAGCGAGGTGCTGACCCATCCGGCGACCTGGGTCACCGTATCCCCTAAAATAGGGATGGCTGGCGGCTTGACTGTGTTGCCCAACGCCTTGGCCAGGGCCAATGAAATCAAGCATCCTGTGGCCATGATGCGACATGTCGAGGAGCTGGATGCCCTGCTCGCCGGCGCCCAGCTGCGCGAGGATGTGGTGATCGCGCTGCAACCCATCAGCCAGAACCCCAGGGCAACCCAGCTTGCCATGGCGGTCTGTATTGAACGTAATTGGCGCCTCTCTATCCAGACTCATAAATATCTGGAAATCGATTAAATGACCGGCTTGCCTGACGAACAGATATTGCTGACTCTGGCCACGCCAATGCCTTATGGCAAATATCGGGGGCGCAGGCTCATCGATTTGCCTGAACCTTATCTGGTGTGGATGGCGCGGAGTGGATTTCCGGCTGGCTCTCTGGGGCAATCACTGGCATTGGCGTATGAGATAAAATTAAATGGGCTCGAGTCCATGATACTACCCATCATCGATAGGATATCAGTATGAGAATATATACCCGGCAAGGCGACAAGGGGATGACCCGATTGGCAGATGGTAGCCGCATTGCCAAAAGTCATCAAAGAGTGGCCAGTTATGGCGACATAGATGAATTAAATTCTCATATAGGTCTTCTTGCTGCGAAAATAACCGTTCAGCACCCCCAGGTATTAGCCGAGCTGACCCTCATTCAGCAAGAGTTGTTTGACCTGGGAGGTGAATTGGCATTTTCGAGTGAGGCGCAGTCGAGTGCTATTTGGCAGGTCAGGGAGGAGTGGACGACGCGACTGGAATCCCAGATCGATCATTACACTGAACAATTAGCGCCGCTGCGCCAGTTTATTCTACCCGGCGGATCTGAAGCGGCTGCCCTGGCCCATGTGGTACGGACACTGACGCGGCGCTGTGAGCGACAGCTGCTTGTCCTGGCTGAACAGGAGCAGATCAACCCTGCCGTCATCCCCTACGTCAACCGGCTCAGCGACTGGTTCTTTACCCTGGCTCGCTACCTGGTCTGCCAAGAGGGCAAGCCGGAAGTGCATTGGATTAAAGCGGCAGACAGGTAAATACCCAGATGGTTCTGACGACAGAGTGAGCAGCCTTGTCTGGAGCAAAAAAAAACCTCGCCATGCGAGGTTTTTTTATAGGGAATGCCTGGATAAATCAGATAGCGAAATCTGCCAGGGATTTACCTGCTTCAACGGCCTTGGCGATAGCGGAAGGCATACGACCCTGACCGGTCCAGGTTTTCTCGACACCGTTATCATCATAACGGTATTTCGGCGGACGCGGAGCGCGCTTGCTGCCTTTAGCCGGTTCGGCGGAAGGAGCCGTGCTAACCAATTCAGCCGGGTCGATCCCCGCGGCTTTCAGCATTTCGGTATATTCATTGATTTTACGCTGACGCTCTTCGCGAGCTTGACGATCGACGGCTTCATCTTGCTGACGTTCAGCAACGATGGCGGAGAATTTCTCCAGCCCTTCTTCCAGTTGTTCCAGAGTCAGCTCACGGCAAGCGGCACGCAGGCTACGGATATTCAGCAGTACTTTCAGAAATTCAGTCATAGTGGTTACCATGCGAGCAAGAAAGGGATAAATATTGGATAACTATTTTCTGGTAATTTATACGTCAGGACGACATTAAGTCAAGTCGAGAGAATTAATAAATAATTGCCTGAAATTAAGATCATTATTTTTTAATCCCTGTCGACGGGTTAATTAGGGTGAGAAACCTCATCAAGGTGGGTGTCAGGCTAAAATCTCGTCAGATCTTTCCTCCGTGATATCTCTCACTGCCATTGCACGGAAAGACTTGATTCGAATGAGTATTAAATCAAAAAACTTGATATAAAATGTCAGCACGATAAAATGCCCGCCGAATACCTTTTAAGTAGAGGCGCGCTGCCTATAACTACTCATGCGGAGGGTGATGCCTGTGAAGCATGAGGAAAGGAGCCAGCGCCGAAGTGATCATGCCATCATGCAGGGTCGCTGGGACTGCATCGAACAGGTGCAGTACTGCCATAGTCAATCACTATGGAGCGCTACTGAAGGGGCTGAGGAGTAACCCTTCGCGGGCTCATTTTCTTCTTTATCCTCTCGGTAGATCTCCACCTTATGTTGTAGGTGTCAAGAGATCATGGACATTACCCATTACGCCGATTCGGCGTGGTCCCTCATTCCCCCTTTGGCGGCAGTCATACTGGCCGTCACGACCCGCAAGGTGCTGCTCTCCCTCGGCGTCGGCATCGTGCTGGGCTGCCTGCTGGTAAATCAGTTTGCCCCCCTGGCCAGTGCCGAGTATCTCGGCCAGGTGGCCAAGGGGATATTCTGGGCTGACGGCGCCTTGAATGGCTGGAACGTCAATATACTGATATTCCTGCTGCTGCTGGGCGGCATCATCAGTCTGCTGACGGTGTCGGGCGCGACCCTGGCATTTGCAGAATGGGCGGCGCAGCGTATCCAGGACCGACGGGGGGCCAAGCTGCTGACCGGCCTGCTGGTGTTCCTGTTCTTCATCGATGACTATTTTCACAGTCTGTCGGTGGGCACCATCTGCCGTCCGCTGACCGATCGCTTCAATATCTCCCGGGCCAAGCTGGCCTATCTGCTTGATTCAACCGCCGCCCCTGTCTGTGTGTTGATGCCGATCTCCTCCTGGGGGGCTTATATCATCGCCCTCATCGGCGGCATCTTGACGGCCCATGGTATCCAGGATCAGAGTCCCATTTCTGCCTTCGTGCAGATGATCCCCATGAACTTCTATGCCCTGTTCACCCTGGCCATGGTATTGGTGGTGATAGTGTTCCAGCTCGACATCGGTCCCATGCGTGAGCATGAGCAGCGCGCCCTCAAAGGGCAGTTGTGGGATCCGGCCAAGGGTGTGCCCCCCGGCAGCAGCGGCGATCTGCCGGTCTCCAGTCGCGGCCGGGTCCTCGATCTGGTGTTGCCTATCCTGACCCTGACTGCGTCCACCGTCTATTTCATGATGGCCACCGGGGCTGCTGCCCTGGCCGAGAAAGGACTGCCGTTCGGGGTGCTGGGCGCGTTCGAGAATACCGATGTGGGTGCCTCTCTGGTCAATGGCGGCCTGTGCGGTCTTGGAGTGGCCGTGGTGCTGACTCTGCGCATGGGACTGAGCCTGCGCACCTGGCTCGAGGTCATCAAGCACGGCGTCATGGCCATGCTGCCCGCCATCTATATTCTGGTGTTTGCCTGGGCCATCGGCGCCGTCATCCGCGATGTGGAGACCGGTAAATATCTGGCTTCCCTGGCCCAGAGCGGGCTGCCCATCGAGTTGCTGCCCGTGGTGATGTTCTGCCTCTCCGGCGCCATGGCGTTTGCCACCGGCACCAGCTGGGGTACCTTCGGTATCATGCTGCCTCTGGCCGGTGATATGGCTGCCGCCAGCGAGATAAGCATGATGTTGCCGATGCTCTCTGCGGTGCTGGCCGGGGCCGTATTTGGCGATCACTGTTCACCGATATCGGACACCACCATCCTCTCCTCCACGGGGGCCGGTTGCCATCATATCGACCACGTGATGACGCAGCTGCCCTATGCGCTGACCATCGCCATCGGCGCTGCCTTCGGCTACCTGGTGCTGGGGCTGACCCACTCGGTCGGCGCAGGTTTTGTCACCAGCGGCGTCTGGTTCCTCGGGGTGACACTCTTCTACCTGAGAGCCAATCAGAAGGCGGCAGCCACCGCCTGATGAATGATGAGGGGCCTGCGGGCCCCTTTGTTTTTGACGCCATGCTGCGTTAGCATGCGCGCCATAAATTGGTATCGGAGCAGGCATGGCCTCACTACATTACAAATTCGCCGCGATGAATTCGGGCAAATCCACCCAGTTGATCCAGGCACACTTCAACTATCTCGAGCGGGGCATGCACCCTCTGGCCATGACGCCAGCCATTGATGACAGATCCGGACTCGGGGTGATCAGCGCCAGGGTCGGGTTGACGTTAAAGGTGGAGGTGTTTAGCGACAGCTGCGATCTGTTCGAGATGGTCAAGGCTCGCCATGCGGAGCAGGCCATCGATGTATTCATCGTCGATGAGGCGCAATTTCTCACCAAGGAGCAGGTCTATCAGCTGGCCCGGGTGGTGGATGAGGCGGGTATTCCCGTGATTGCCTATGGCCTCAAGATTGATTTTCGTGCCGAGCTGTTCCCGGGCTCCTACCATCTGCTCTGTCTGGCCGACAAGGTGGAGGAGCTCAAGAGCATCTGCTGGTGTGGCAACAAGGCGCACATGAATGCCAGGGTCAATGCCGATGGTCAGGTGGTGCGGGATGGCGCTCAGGTGGAGATAGGGGGCAATGCCCGTTATGTCTCCCTGTGCCGCAAGCACTATCTGGCTGGCCGGGCATTTCGTTAAGTTCAGCTAGTGCAGGCTTGAATTAGGATGAAAAGGGCCCGGTCGGACCCTTTTCTGATGGTGGGTGCAGCCATGGGAAGTGGCTCAGGCAGGGGAGGCGGGGAGCTTAATCGAATTCGCTGTCGACCGGGGTAATGATGGGATCGGCCACCGGCAGGCGATGAAACAGCTGACGAAAATGCTGCTGAACCCGGCCTATATCGACCAGGGACATACCGGAGGCGAAACCGAACCAGACATAGAGACCGGTCAGGTCACGGAACATGGGGGGCAGGTACTTGGGGGCGGCGATCAACCCCTCCAGATAGTGCTGATAGAGCACAGGAATGTCATCCAGGGTCACCTTGCCCACAAACAGCATGGGCAATATTTCAGGTACGCCCTCCAACACGGCGCTGCGGATGAAGTTGACCGTCTCCACATAGCCCTTTACGTAGGAGAGATCCTTGGTAAAGCAGGCGCCCCCCTCCACCATGCCGCCCCGGAATACGCGTTGGGTGATCTTGTAGGCATCATGCTCGCTCGCGCCCTTGTCCAGAAAATGGCGATAGAGTTCGATGAAGTCCGCGCCATTCTCGGCCATGTCGATGGCCATCACCCTGTCCGAGATGCGTTTAGCCCGGTCCGGGAAAGAGCTGAAGGTCAGAGTCTCTATCAGCACAGCCAACCCCTCCTGGCAGGCGGTGATGCGTGGTGAGCCGGCACTGAGCCAGGTCGCATAAGGTTGCTGTCGGCCATTGAGGGTGGTGCCGACATGAACCCAGCCCTCATGGACTTCCAACACCTGCAGATCCAGCTCGGAGAAGCGGGCATGGCTGCTCAGCTTGATATAGTCGCCGCCGGCTGCGGCATCCGAGACGATGCCATCGCTCAGCTTTACCTGCACCTGACCGTCGCGAAAGTAACTGGATAGCTTGTCCTGCAGCCGGTCGACCGCTGCCTGCCCCTCAAACTCCTTGGGATAGGGGCGTACCAGATGGCGGGCGCCAGGCAGGGAGAAGATGTCGCACAACCGCTCTCCCAGCTCGCGCAGTGTCTTGCGATCGCCACGCAGATGATCCCGGGCCGAGCCATAGAGACGTTGGCTGTAACGCAGAAAGTCCGGCTGACCGCGTTGGCGCAGCATCTCGATCACCACCATATATTGGTCGACGTTGGCCTGCAGTATGCGGCCCAGATCGTCATGGGGTCCCAGTTTGCGGCGGATCCTGTCCCTGAGCTCCTTGAGCTCCAGGTACTTGTTGCGCGGATCGAAGCCCAGATCCAAGCCCTGATAGAAGTTGGCATCGATGGCGGGGAGTTCACGGCCCCCCTTTGCCAGGAAGTCATGGCGGATATGATGGGGCCATTTGATGGCATCCAGAATGCGGATCGGCTTTTGCAACACCAGCAATTCATCGGAAAGGGACTTGAGGTGCAGGCGATATTTCTCTTGGATGGTCATCGATACTCGGCTGAGGGCTGCGCGCAGGTGGGCTGAGTATATGGACTGTCAGTGTCAAAAAGAAGCGCAAACAGAGGCGGGCAGGGGCCTCTGCTTTAGGTTGGCCACAAATTGGTTTAGACTGCGCCCCTCGCTTTCAAGAGTCCCATAACGTCATGATGAATACACCCAGCTCCGAAATGATAATGCGTTGGTTGCAACAGGCTCGTATCGAGCACTATGTCTGCGATCAGTGTCATGGCATCCATATCGTCTCCCTGCAATCGGTGGAAGGCATTCAGGAGAGCCGCGTCTTTGTCGAAGAGGAAGGACTGCTGTTCTCCTCCGAGCTGGAAATTCGCCCTGCGGCGCTGTTGCCCATGGTGGCCGAACTGGGCCGGCTCAACATGCAGTATCCCTCCCTCAAGGTGTTTCTCGACATCATTGATGACAATCTGCCACGACTGGTGGTCGGTCATACGGTGTTTACCAAGGCGGGCCTCACGGTTGAGCAATTCATCCTGTTTGTGCAGAGCACCATAGCCGCGACCCATGACGTGGTTGCCGAGTGTGAGCGTTTGGGCTTCCTCAACCTGGTCGATGTGGTGGTTGAACCGGGTTCTGTGCATTAATCCGGCAGTCGAGCGCAAGAGGCAGAGAAAGCCGTTGACGGGCGAGCGGCTTTCCCCTAAATTACGCCCCGTTGTCGCGGCATTGGCCGTGAGCAACCCTGGTGATTGAACAGGTAAAGCAGCAGTCAAGAATTTGGTGAGGTGTCCGAGTGGCTGAAGGAGCACGCCTGGAAAGTGTGTATACGGCAACGTATCGAGGGTTCGAATCCCTCCCTCACCGCCATATTGAAAAGCCCGACTCAGGTCGGGCTTTTTGCTGTCTGCTGTCTGCCAACATTTGTCACTCTGTCTTATGTTGAGGCTAGAAAACAGCAACGTATCTTCCCTCTATGACGCCTGACTGATTGTGAGGAGGCGATTGTGGGCAGTGATAAATAAAAAATCCGGCCTAAATGAGGCCGGATTTTTTATTTATCCAACCTTGGCTCAGATGTTTTGTGCTTCATTCGGCACAATAACAGCGGCATGATTTCCCTTCGGACCCTGCTGCAGTTCAAACTGAACGGCTTGACCCGCTTTCAGGGTTCTGTAACCTTCCATTTGAATGGTGGAGTAGTGGGCGAAGATATCGTCACCGCCCCCTTCCGGACAGATAAACCCAAATCCTTTTGCGTTGTTGAACCACTTGACTGTTCCGGTTGCCATACATCTACATCCTTTTATTGATTACCCTAAAGTCGTTGAGTAACCTGCGCCAGCCCATTATAACTAGTGATATCAACCTAATAATGGTAGGGCGCCGATTAGCAAGTAACCAATTTAGTCCAACTGATGGTCGAGTCAAGAAGTTGTTAACAAGTCATGTGATCCAGTTAACAACTCTATTGACAGCCTGACGCCTGGTGGTAGTAATCTAGAGGTACCCAAGCACAATCATGAGTAAGCAAAAAGAACTCTTTGTTAATGAAGAGATTGCGCAGTCCGAGAAGACCAAGCTGCAGCCGCCATCCATGTACAAGGTGCTGCTCAATAATGACGACTACACCCCAATGGAGTTTGTGGTTGAAGTCTTGCAGCGGTTCTTCCGGATGGATCTGGATAAGGCTACCCAGATCATGCTGAGTGTGCATTATAGTGGTAAAGGAGTCTGTGGCACCTTCACCGCCGAGATAGCGGAGACCAAGGTGGTCCAGGTCAATACCTATTCACGTAATAACGAACATCCACTGCTATGTACGATGGAAAAGGCCTAAACGACATGACGTGATGACAGAACGACACCACATTGTTGCTGTACTTAGGGGAGGTGCCTATGTTGAACAAAGAGTTAGAAAAGACGCTGAACGAGGCTTTCAAGCTCGCTCGCGATGAGCGTCACGAATTCATGACCGTTGAGCACCTGTTGTTGGCCCTGCTGGATAACAGCTCAGCCCATGAGGCCTTGAGTTCATGTGGTGCGGATGTGGAGTTGATGCGCAAGGAGATTGCGGCCTTCATCAATCAGACCACGCCGTTGATTGCCGTCGATGACGAAGACAGAGAGACCCAGCCTACGCTAGGTTTCCAGCGTGTGCTGCAACGCGCAGTATTCCACGTGCAGTCCTCGGGCCATACTGAAGTCAGTGGCGCCAATGTGCTGGTGGCCATCTTCAGCGAGCAAGAGTCCCAAGCCGCTTATTTCCTGAAGAAATCCGATATCAGTCGACTGGATGTGGTCAACTTCCTCTCCCATGGTGTGCGTAAAGACAACAAGCCAGACACCCCGCAAAACAATACCGATGCTGACGATGATGTCTCAGCCGCCCAAATAGAGAGCTTTGCCACTAACCTGAATCAGCTGGTGCTTGAGGGCCGCATTGATCCCTTGATCGGGCGCGATCAGGAGCTGAGCCGCACCATACAGGTTTTGTGCCGCCGCCGTAAAAACAACCCCTTGTTTGTTGGGGAAGCGGGAGTGGGCAAGACCGCGATCGCCGAAGGCTTGGCTTATCGCATCGTCAAGGGCGATGTGCCTGAGGTCATTGCCGGCAGTACCATCTACTCCCTGGACATGGGGTCATTACTGGCCGGTACCAAATATCGTGGTGATTTCGAAAAGCGCCTCAAGGTGCTGCTCAAACAGATCGAGCGCCAGGAAGGGGCCATTCTGTTTATCGATGAAATTCATACCATCATAGGTGCAGGGGCGGCGTCTGGTGGCCAGCTGGATGCGGCAAACCTTATCAAGCCTCTGCTCTCTAATGGCTTGCTGCGCTGCGTGGGTTCCACCACTTATCAGGAATATGCCCAGATCTTCGAGAAAGATCGTGCCTTGGCGCGCCGCTTCCAGAAGATCGATATCGTAGAACCGACCATAGATGATACGACTCGCATCCTGATGGGCCTCAAGAGCCGCTACGAGGCGCATCACAGTGTGCGCTACACCGCCAAGGCTATTCGGGCCGCGGCCGAGCTCTCAGCCAAGTACATCAATGATCGCCATTTGCCAGACAAGGCCATTGACGTGATCGATGAAGCCGGGGCAGGGCAGCGTATGTTGCCAGTGAGCAAGCGCAAGAAAGTGATCAATGTGGCCGAGATTGAGTCCATTGTGGCCAAGATAGCGCGTATTCCGGAAAAATCTGTCTCCTCCTCCGATAAGGAAGTGCTCAAGAATCTGGAACGTAATCTCAAGATGGTGGTGTTTGGCCAAGATAAGGCGATTTCGGTGCTGACTGATGCCATTCGTCTTTCTCGTTCAGGGTTGGGGAACGAGCGACGCCCGGTCGGTTGCTTCCTGTTTGCTGGCCCAACCGGGGTGGGCAAGACAGAAGTCACCCAGCAGCTCGGTAAGGCCCTTGGGGTCGAGATGCTGCGCTTTGACATGTCGGAATACATGGAGCGTCATACGGTCTCTCGACTGATTGGTGCCCCGCCCGGTTATGTTGGCTTTGAACAAGGTGGCCTGTTGACCGATGCGGTGATCAAGCACCCCCACGCCGTGTTGCTGCTCGATGAAATCGAGAAGGCACACCCGGATGTATTCAACCTGTTGCTGCAGGTCATGGATAACGGGACGCTTACCGATAATAACGGGCGCAAGGCGGATTTTCGTAACATCATCTTGGTGATGACCACCAATGCGGGTGTACAGGAGACGCAGCGCAAGTCCATTGGCTTCCAGCAGCAAGATCTCAGCCACGATGCTATGGAAGTGATCAACAAGACGTTCAGCCCTGAGTTCCGTAACCGGCTCGATCACACCATCTGGTTTAATCATTTGGATATGGCGGTGATCTATCAAGTGGTCGACAAGTTCATCGTCGAACTGCAGGTGCAGCTGGATGCCAAGGGAGTATCCCTCGAGATATCGGAAGATGCCCGTCACTGGTTGGCCGAGAAGGGCTATGACAGGGCGATGGGAGCTAGACCCATGGGACGGGTCATTCAGGAACACCTCAAGAAACCCCTGGCCAATGAGATCCTGTTTGGCTCACTGGTCGATGGGGGTATCGTCAAGGTTGAAGTAGTAAATGATAGCCTCAGCTTCGATTTTCAGGTCGATGTTGAAGCCGTGCCTCACTAACTAGAAACCACGAAACGACAAAAAACCCCAACCATCAGGTTGGGGTTTTTTGCTGAATTCCTGGCTTAGCGAGAGCGGAAAACAATACGACCCTTGGAGAGATCGTAGGGAGTCAGAGCGACTGTCACCTTGTCACCAGTCAGGATACGAATGTAGTTTTTGCGCATCTTGCCGGAAATGTGAGCGATAACCACGTGACCATTCTCCAGTTCCACACGGAACATGGTATTGGGCAGGGTTTCCAAGATAGTGCCCTGCATCTCAATACTGTCTTCTTTAGCCATTGAATCCTCTTGATAAGCCACAACAAAAATCCGCTGGATCATGCCGGATTTAAGCCAATGTGTAAAGTTTACTCGGGCTTGGTGACGATATTTTTCCATTCACCCTTAATAAGTCGCTCATGGGGCAGGAAGCGGCTCTTGTATTTCATCTTGCGACACTCCTCAACCTGATAGCCCAAATAGAGCCACTGACGACCAGTCCGCCGCCCCAGATCCAGCTGGCTCAAGATGGCAAAGGTCCCGATGGATCGATCGGCAAAGGCGGGATCGAAGAAGGTGTACATGGCGCTCAAGGCGTGAGGCAAGAGGTCCGTGACGGCCACACCGATCAGCCGGTTATTCTGATGGATCTCGAGATAGAGCGGCGGCATCCAGTCGCAGTGCAGAAAGCCCTTGTACTGGCTGCGGCTGGGAGGGTACATGCTGCCGTCCCGGTGTCGCTGGCGGATATAGCGCTCATACAGCTGGTAATACTCGGGCTTGTCGTCATAGCTCAGCACCAGGGAGAGATCCTGGTTTTGTTGCTGGATGCGCTTCTGGCTGCGACTGGGCACAAATTGCTCGCTGTGGATACGCAGAGACTGACAGGCGCTGCAACTCGGACAGTGGGGGCGATAGATGTCGTTGCCGCTGCGGCGAAAACCGGCAGTCAACAAGCGTTCGTAACCGTGAGCATTGAGCAGGTCGTTGTCCATCAGTACCAGCAGCTGCTCCTGTTGATGTTCCAGATAGCTGCAGGCATGTTTGGGGGTCAGGCCGACTTTGAGGATCACTTCTTCTGTCATAGGCTGATTGACCTCGTTTGCCAGCACCCCTCACGCAGTGGTTGCTGCCGCAGTGTCGCCAGCGCCGCTAAAAACTGGCTACGGGGCCACTCTTCGATGCCCAGGGTCGCCAGGAAGCTGTTTTGCATCTGGCAGTCGATGAGGGCACCGTCGTGGCATTCGAAGTGACGACAGAGGGCCCACATGGCCACTTTGGCGCCGTTATCGATACGGCTGAACATGGACTCGCCACAGAAGAGGCGACCGACGGCGATACCATAGAGCCCTGCCTGTAACTGCCCGTCTTGCCACACTTCGATGGAGTGAGCGTGACCCAGACGATGCAATGCCTGGTAGGCCGCTATCATCTCGTCGCTGATCCAGGTGCCACTGGCGGTGGGCCTGGGGGCGGCGCAGGCGGTGATAACCTGATTAAAGGCGCGATTGATGGAAATATCGAATGAATGACGGCGCAAAAACTTTTTCAGGCTGCGCCCCACATGCAGGCGGGAGGGGACTATTACCCCACGGGGATCCGGTGACCACCATAGCAGGGCCTGGTGGGGTTCATTCCATGGAAAGATCCCGTTGTGGTAAGCTGCGAGCAGACGAGGAGGGGAGAGATCGCCTCCAATCGCAAGCAGGCCATTGGGCTCATCCAGCGCGTGTTTGGGGTGGGGGAACCGGGTCGGCTCATCATCCAGTTGGGTCAGGTAGCAAGACATAGCATCGAGAGGTTTCATAGATGAAGGCCATTATCCTGATAGTATCCAGCCTGCTGTGCTTTGTCACGATGCAGGCCAGTGCCGAGGTCTATCAACGCAATACGGCGCGCCCGGTCAACCAGGTGGTGTTTGGTCAGGTCGAGACGATGCGCAACATTACCCAGCGTCAGGTGATTGAGTCGCAGCAATCTGGCTGGAAGACGTTGGGTGGCGCCCTTATCGGGGGGCTGATCGGCAACCAGTTTGGCGGCGGCCATGGCCGGGAGATAGCCACCGCAGTGGGGGCCTTGGCGGGCGCCGGTGCGGCGCAGTATTACCAGTCCGGCACTGAGGTGGTGGAGAACAAGTTGGTGGAGCTGCTCATTCGCAACGATCAGGACGCGCTGGTCAATGTGATCCAGGACTTCGATCCGGCCATGGTCTTCGCCCAGGGCGACAAGGTGCGGATCCTCTATTTTGATGATGGGGTGCGGGTCGACAAGACATATTGAGTCATGGCTAGCACAAGGACTCACCCGTGTCGTCAGCCTCTGTCGCTGACCCGAGTGGCAGAGAAGAGGCGGTATTGGCCACAAATCGAGAACAGACCAAAGACGTGATGCGGGGTCTGGATACAACAAAGGCATGCCGAGGCATGCCTTTGTCATTGACAGCATCTGGCCCTGCACAGGGCGAGAGGCGCTTATTGCGCGTCGAGGAAACGCTCGGCATCCAGGGCGGCCATGCAACCAGTACCGGCCGAGGTGATGGCCTGACGGTAGTTGTGGTCGGCCACGTCGCCGGCGGCGAACACGCCTTCAATGCTGGTCTGGGTGGCGAAGCCTTGCAGACCGCCGCGGACCAGCAGATAGCCATTCTCCATGGCCAGCTGGCCTTCGAAGATCTGGGTGTTCGGCTGGTGACCGATGGCGATAAAGACCCCCATCAGCGGCAGCTCAGAGGTGCTGTCATCCTTGGTGCTGCGCAGGCGGATGCCGGTCACGCCCATTTCGTCGCCCAGCACCTCGTCCAGGGTCTGGTAGGTGTGCAGCACTATGTTGCCACTGGCGACCTTGTCGTGCAGGCGCTTGATCAGGATTTTTTCGGCCCTGAACTCGTCGCGACGATGAACCAGGTGCACCTTCTTGGCGATGTTCGCCAGGTAGAGTGCCTCTTCCACGGCGGTGTTGCCGCCGCCGACCACGGCCACTTCCTGGTTGCGATAGAAGAAGCCATCACAGGTGGCACAGGCGGAGACGCCGCGACCCTTGAAGGCCTCTTCAGATGGCAGACCCAGATACTTGGCAGAGGCGCCGGTAGCGATGATCAGGGCATCACAGCTGTACTCACCGCTGTCACCCTTGAGGCGGAACGGACGCTGGTTCAGGGACACTTCGTTGATGTGATCGAACAGGATGCGGGTATCGAACTTCTCCGCATGTTCCTTCATTCGCTCCATCAGCGCCGGACCGGTCAGCCCTTCTGCATCACCGGGCCAGTTCTCCACTTCCGTGGTGGTGGTCAACTGGCCACCTTGCTGCATGCCGGTGACCAGCAGGGGATTGAGGTTGGCACGGGCGGCGTAGACGGCGGCCGTGTAGCCTGCCGGGCCTGAGCCCAGGATCAGCAGCTTGCTGTGAATGACTTCGCTCATGGTGTGATTTCCGAGACGTAATGAGTTTGCGCGATTGTAGGGAATTCGTGATCCGGGGTCAAAGGGCAGTGCGTCGATTGTGTTAATCGCCCGCCCTGAATATCAGCCATAAAAAAACCGCCCATCGCGGGCGGATTTTCACTCATCTCGACTTGTTGGCAAGGGAGATCAGTTCAACAGGGTCAGGGGGTCGGTGAAGGCAAGGCCATGGGCCTCGGCGACCTCGGCACAGGTCAATTTTCCCGCCATCACGTTGAGGCCGTTCAGCAGGTGCTTGTCGGCAAGCAGAGCGGCTTTGTAGCCTTGATCTGCCAGACGGATGATGAAGGGCAGGGTGGCATTGTTGAGGGCGAAGGTGGAGGTACGCGCCACGGCCCCGGGCATGTTGGCCACGCAGTAGTGCACCACCTCATCGACGATATAAGTGGGATCCTGGTGTGTGGTGGCATGAGATGTCTCGACGCAGCCACCCTGATCGATGGCGACATCGACAATGGCCGAACCTGGCTTCATGCGGGCAATATGGTCACGGGTGACAAGTTTCGGCGCAGCGGCGCCTGGGATCAGCACACCACCAATCACCAGATCGGCGCTTAACACGTGGCGCTCTATGGCTTCGCTGGTGGAGTAGATCACCTTGGCGGCGCCCTGAAACTCGCTGTCGAGGCGACGCAGGGCATCAACACTGCGATCCAGGATGGTGACATCGGCCCGCATGCCAACGGCCATGCGGGCTGCATTGGAACCGACCACTCCGCCACCCAGTATCACCACCTTGGCCGGCTCGACCCCGGGTACGCCGCCGAGCAACATACCGCTGCCGCCACGGGATTTCTCCAGCGCCTGGGCGCCGGCTTGAATAGACATGCGACCGGCAACTTCGGACATGGGGGCCAGCAGGGGCAAGCCGCCACGGTCATCGGTGACGGTTTCATAGGCGATGCAGATGGCGCCGCTGCCGATCAACTCTTGGGTCTGGGGCAGGTCTGGCGCCAGGTGCAGATAGGTAAACAACACCTGGTCGGGGCGCAGCATGGCACGCTCGGCGGCCTGGGGTTCTTTGACCTTGACTATCATCTGTGACTTTGCAAAAACATCGGCAGCAGAGGCCAACATTTCGGCGCCAGCAGCTTGATAATCTGCGTCGGTGAAGCCGATGCCAGTTCCCGCCCCGCTTTGGACGAAAACAGTATGGTTTCGTGCTGTCAGTTCACGTACACTGGCTGGAACCATGCCTACGCGATATTCATGGTTTTTTATTTCTTTAGGTACACCGATAATCATGCTATCCCTCGTCTATAGATTGGTGTTTTATGTTGCCATATTGTTAAGCGACATTTGCGCCTAGTATATTCAGGTATTGACAGGATTTGTGACCATAATTATAAAATGACTGGTGATTCTTACCAAAAAATAGCCAAAGGATGGAATAAAATGATGGAAGCTAAGAGTCGGCTAAAGGATTTGGACAGGATTGATCGCAACATTCTTAATGAACTGCAAAAGGATGGCAGGATTTCGAATGTTGAGTTGTCCAAACGAGTTGGCCTGAGTCCCACACCCTGTCTGGAACGGGTTCGTCGCCTGGAGCGACAAGGCTATATCGAAGGATATGCCGCTATTCTGAACCCTCATTATCTGGATGCTTCTCTGCTGGTGTTTGTGGAAATCACCTTGAACCGGGGCGCCCCGGACGTGTTTGAACAGTTCAACAAAGCCGTTCAAGTACTCGAAGAGATCCAGGAATGTCATCTGGTCTCCGGTGATTTCGATTACCTGCTCAAGACCCGCGTCAGCGACATGTCTGCCTACCGCCGCCTGCTTGGGGAAACCCTGTTGCGACTGCCCGGCGTCAACGACACGCGCACCTATGTGGTGATGGAAGAAGTAAAACAGAGTAGTCGACTGGTAATTAGTACCCGATAGAGTATTTTGTTCTGTGATGTGTCACGCAATTGATGCATCATAAAAATGAGAAACGAGCGGCCAGTCCGCTCGTTTCTGCTTGTCGAGTCTGTCGCGTCAATGGGCAGACAGGCTGACAAACGATAGGTTTTTCAGGGATACTGGGCCCCCTTGTCCCACGCGTTATTTTGTTTTCAGAAAGGAGCCGGAGTTTGGCCGAGAAAAAGCTGTTTACTCCTTTATCAGGCACCCAACGGATCTTCGAAGCCGTCTTGATCGCCATCACACTGTTGGCTGCCTACCTCTTGCTTGCCCTGCTCACATACCACCCCGCCGATCCCGGCTGGTCCCAGACATCCTGGGAAGGGGATGTGAAGAATCTGGCGGGGAGCGCCGGTGCCTGGATAGCCGATATTACCATGTTCACCTTCGGGGCCTTCTCCTACTTGGTGCCGCCCTTGTTGGTACTGCTGGGCTGGAGTCTGTTCTGGCGACCGAGCCGCTTGCTGGAAGTCGATTACCTGACCCTGTCGGTGCGCATCGTAGGCTTCATCCTGACGGTGCTTGGCATGTCGGCCATCGCCAGCATGAACTTCAACGACATGCAGAACTTCTCGGCCGGTGGTCTGGTCGGCGATGTGATTGCCTCGGCCGTGATCCCGCTGTTTGGTGGCGTCGGTGCCAACCTGATGCTGCTCTGTTTCGTGGCAACAGGCATCACGCTGTTCACCGGCTGGTCCTGGCTCACCATCGTCGAGCGGATCGGCAGCGCCTGCACGGGGTCGGTGTCTGCTATCTACCACCTGCCCACGACCCTGGGACACTGGCTCAGTGGCGGTTGGCGTCAACCCCGTTATGACGGGCCGGATCCGCTGCTGGAAGGCAGTGCCGGTACCCTGGCCCTGGATGATGAGGACGATGAGCCTCACAGTGGCTGGCTGCGCGGTGCCAAGGGGCCCCAAGGCGGCAAGGGGAAGAGGGCGGTCAAATCCGAGGAGTGGTTGCCTGAGCTGGACGAAGATACCTTCCAGTTCGATCCGGATTTCGATGATGAGGACGATGCGCCCGCTCCGGCCCCGGTCAAACGTGGCCAGCGTCCCCGTCAGCCGGTGGTAAAGGCCAGCGAAGAGGAGATGGACCTGCCTTGGGCTGACAATGGTGACGATGCACCAAGCCCTGCGGCGGCCCGCCCTCCTGTCTCCAAACGCACCGCCATGGCCAACATGGCGCCGCTGCCGAGCCTGGACTTGCTCGACCGCCCCCCGGCCAAGACTCAGTCGATGAGCCCGGAGGAGCTGGAGCGCATGGCGCGTCTGGTGGAGGCCAAGCTTGCCGACTATAACGTGCAGGCCAAGGTGGTCGGCGTCTACCCGGGCCCTGTCATCACCCGCTTCGAGCTCGACCTTGCCCCAGGCATGAAGGCGAGCAAGATAACCAACCTGTCGCGGGATCTGGCACGCTCGCTCTCTGCCAGCAGCGTGCGGGTGGTGGAGGTGATCCCCGGCAAGACCTTCATCGGCATCGAACTGCCCAACCGGGTTCGCCAGACGGTCTACATGCGCGAAGTGGTGGATTGCGAAGATTTCCACAACAGTGAGAGCCCTCTGACCATGGTGCTCGGCCAGGATATCGCCGGTGAGCCAGTGGTGGTGAACCTCGCCAAGATGCCGCACCTGCTGGTGGCCGGTACCACCGGCTCGGGCAAGTCGGTCGGGGTGAACACCATGATCGTCTCCATGCTCTACAAGGCGAGCCCGGACGATCTGCGCTTCATCATGATCGATCCCAAGATGCTGGAACTCTCGGTCTACGAGGGGATACCGCATCTGCTTACCGAGGTGGTGACCGACATGAAGGACGCCGCCAATGCCCTGCGCTGGTGCGTGGGCGAGATGGAGCGTCGCTACAAGCTGATGTCGGCGGTCGGGGTGCGCAACCTCAAGGGCTATAACACCAAGGTGCAGATGGCATCTGATGCGGGCAACCCCATGCGCGATCCGCTGTGGCGCCCGGGGGACTCCATGGATCAGATGGCCCCCGAGCTCGAGAAGCTGCCGCACATCGTGGTGGTGGTGGACGAGTTTGCCGACATGATGATGATCGTCGGCAAGAAGGTGGAAGAGCTGATCGCCCGTATCGCCCAGAAGGCGCGGGCCGCCGGTATTCACCTGATCTTGGCGACCCAGCGTCCCTCGGTGGATGTGATAACGGGCCTCATCAAGGCCAACATCCCGACCCGGATCTCCTTCCAGGTGTCGAGCAAGATAGATTCCCGCACCATCCTGGATCAGGGCGGCGCCGAATCCCTGCTCGGCATGGGGGACATGCTCTACATGCCGGCCGGCACCTCCAACCCGACCCGGGTGCACGGCGCCTTCGTCGATGACCACGAGGTGCACAAGGTGGTGGCGGACTGGAAGCTGCGCGGTGAGCCCAACTACATCCAGGAGATCCTCTCTGGTGAGTCGGAGGAGGGCGGCAGCGGTGATTATGGCAGCAGTGGTGATGAAGAGCTGGACCCGCTGTTCGACGAGGCGGTGGCCTTCGTGGTGGAATCCCGTCGTGGTTCAACCTCCAGCGTGCAGCGCAAATTCAAGATTGGCTACAACAGAGCGGCCCGCCTCATCGAACAGATGGAGAACCAGGGCATCGTCAGCAGCCCCGGTGGCAACGGCCAACGGGATGTGCTGGCACCGCCTCCGGTACGTGATTGATAGCGTGTGTGTCCTGGCCATGCCCTTAGCGGGTGTGGCCTTTTAGCGAGAGACCTTATGAAAAAACAGTTATTGATGGGAACCGTGCTGCTCATCGCCAGCAGCCAGGTGTGGGCCGATGCGGCCAGTGATCTCAAGCAGAAGCTGGCAGCCGTCAACCTCTTCTCCGCCCAGTTCCAGCAGACCGTCTTTGACAGCAAGGGCAAAGAGCTGCAAAAAGCGAGCGGCGATCTGCTGGTGTCGCGCCCTAATCGCTTCAACTGGCACACCACCTCACCGGACGAGAGCCTGATCGTGGCCGATGGCAAGGATGTCTGGATCTACGATCCCTTCGTCGAACAGGTCACCGCCCTCAAGTTGCAAGATGCCGTGGTCAATACCCCTTTCATCCTGATCGCCAGCAGCGATGACAAGTACTGGAAAAACTACGACGTGACCGAGCAGGATGATGTGTTCACCGTCACCAGCCGCAATCAGGACGAACTGATCGCCTCCTTCAGAATTACCTTCGATCGGCAGGAGAACATCAGCCGCTTCGACGTGAAAGAGGCCCAGGGTCAGTGGAGCGAGTTCACCCTGAGCGGTTTCAATCGCAAGCCGGCGCTCAAGGGCAACGAGTTCGTGTTCAAGACGCCCAAGGGGGTCGCGCTGGACGACCAACGCTGATGAGCAATCTCTCTTTGGACTTCTCATCGGACTTTCGTCCACTGGCCGCACGGATGCGGCCGCAGACTCTTGACCAGTACATAGGCCAACAGCATATCCTGGGACCGGACAAGCCCCTGCGCAAAGCCATCCTGGCGGGGCACTGCCACTCCATGATCCTGTGGGGCCCCCCCGGCACCGGCAAGACCACCCTCGCCGAACTCGTTGCCCACTACTGCCAGGCCGAGGTGGAGCGGCTCTCCGCGGTCACTTCCGGCATCAAGGAGATCCGCGCCGCCATCGACAAGGCCAAGGAGAACAGCTGGCGCGGAGTGCGTACCATACTGTTCGTGGATGAGGTGCACCGCTTCAACAAGAGTCAGCAGGATGTGTTCCTGCCCCACATCGAAGATGGCACCATCACCTTCATCGGCGCCACCACCGAAAACCCCTCGTTCGAACTCAACAACGCACTGCTCTCCCGGGCCCGGGTCTATCTGCTCAAACGGCTGGAAGAGCAAGATATCCTCGCCATGATCAGTCAGGCCCTGACCGACCCACGGGGCCTCAATGATCCGACCCTCACCTTCGCCCCCGGGGTGAAGGAGGCGCTGGCCAAGGCGGTGGATGGGGACGGGCGCAAGTCCCTCAACTATCTGGAGCTGCTGGGGGACATGGCCGAGGCGAACGGGGAGGGGGAGAGAGTGATCGACAGCGCCCTGCTCGCCGCCGTCGCGGGGGAGCACGTGGCGCGCTTCGACAAGGGGGGCGATCACTTCTATGACCTCATCTCGGCGGTGCACAAGTCCATTCGCGGCTCGGCCCCCGATGCGGCGCTCTACTGGTATGCCCGCATGGTGAGCGCGGGCTGCGACCCGCTCTACATCGCTCGTCGTCTGCTGGCCATCGCCTCGGAAGATGTCGGCAACGCCGATCCCCGTGCCATGCAGGTGGCGCTGTCGGCCTGGGATTGCTTCCACCGCATCGGCCCGGCAGAAGGGGAGCGGGCCATCGCCCAGGCCATCGTCTATCTCGCCTGCGCCCCCAAGAGCAATGCGGTCTACACCGCCTGGAAGGCGGCGCTGCGAGATGCCAAGGAGCAAGCGGACTTCGAGGTGCCACCGCACCTGCGCAACGCCCCGACCAAGCTGATGAGCGATCTGGGTTATGGCGCCGAATATCGCTATGCCCATGACGAACCCGGTGCCTATGCCGCCGGCGAGAGCTACTTCCCGCCTGAACTGGCCGGCACGCAATATTACCAGCCGACGGATCGCGGGCTTGAGAAACAGATAGCCCAGAAACTCGATTATCTGCGTGAGCTGGATGGGCAGAGTCCCCGCCGAAGAGAGAAGTAGGGGACCGGTCTGGAGATTGGCACGCCAATCGACAGGATCGGCGAATATTGGCCGCCTTGTGCCCTCAAACTTGGCAAAAACGACAGCAATAGTCCCTGTTCGGGCAGGGGGGCGGTCTGCTACACTGCCCCTCTGACCCCGTTTGTCTCGGCCTTGCGCCATCTTCTTGATGTCGAACGCCTGATTTTGCAGGCTCGACTCTGAAGACCCGGGGTGCGCCAACCGATGTTAACTTCCGGATCTGTTCTCTCGCCAGGTTTGATAACCCAGGCCCAGATCCCATCTGAAAAAGTAGGTAAACCATGCTGGATCCCAAATATCTGCGCAGCGATATCATCGATGCTGCCACGCGTCTGGCGACACGTGGCTACGTTCTGGACGTAGCGGCGGTCAATGCTCTGGAAGAGAAACGCAAGGATCTGCAGTCCCGCACCCAGGAGCTGCAGGCCGAGCGCAACGCCCGCTCCAAGTCCATCGGTGAGGCGGCTCGCCGTGGTGAAGATGTGGCGCCGCTCAAGGCCATCGTGACCCAGATCAACGACGAGCTGGAAACCAGCAAGGTCGAACTCGAGGCCCTGCTGCGCGATATCAAAGCCATCGCCGATGGCATGCCGAACCTGCCAAGCGACAGCACCCCGGTCGGTCGCGACGAGAATGACAACGTCGAAGTACGCCGTTGGGGTACCGTCCGTGCATTTGATTTCCAGCCGCGGGATCATGTGGAAGTGGGCGAGGGCCTCAAGGGGCTGGACTTCAAGAACGGCGTCAAGCTGTCGGGTTCGCGCTTCGTGGTGATGAAGGGGCAGATTGCCCGCCTGCACCGCGCCCTGGCGCAGTTCATGCTGGACTTGCATACCCAGCAGCATGGCTACACCGAGTGCTACGTGCCCTATCTGGTCAATCCGGACAGCCTCTATGGCACCACCCAGCTGCCGAAGTTCTCCGAAGATCTGTTCAACACCGGTATCGTCTCCGACGCCGAAGAGGGCAGCAAGGAGCGCAAGCTCTCCCTGATCCCGACCTCGGAGGTGCCGCTCACCAACATGGCCCGTGACGAGATCTTCGATGAGCAGGAGCTGCCCATCAAGATGACGGCGCACAGCCCCTGCTTCCGCTCCGAGGCCGGCTCCTACGGTCGCGATACCAAGGGCCTGATCCGCATGCACCAGTTCGACAAGGTCGAGATGGTCCAGCTGGTACACCCGGAGCAATCCTGGGATGCGCTGGAAGAGATGGTCGGTCATGCGGAGAAGGTGTTGCAACTGCTGGAGCTGCCGTATCGAGTGATGGCGTTGTGCACCGGTGACATGGGCTTCGCCGCCGCCAAGACCTACGATCTGGAAGTGTGGCTGCCAGCCCAGGACACCTACCGCGAGATCTCGTCCGTCTCCAACTGTGGCGATTTCCAGGCGCGCCGCATGCAGGCGCGGGTGCGCATCGATGGCAGACCCCAGCTGATCCATACCCTCAACGGCTCCGGCCTGGCGGTGGGTCGTACCCTGGTGGCGGTGATCGAGAACTACCAGCAGGAAGATGGCCGTATCGCTATTCCGGCGGCCTTGCAGTCCTACATGGGCGGCCTGACCCACATCGGTTAACCAGCCCCATTTGAATGTCATAAGCCATGGATTTCCATGGCTTTTTTGTTTTTGAATCCCTTATTCATCTTCTATTCAGTGCACCGGGGGTAAAAGGCTCGCGGTCAATTCATCGCGGATTGATTCGGCTCGGTGATCAGGGTGCGCACTTCGTCCTTGCTCAGGTTCACTAGAAACGCAGGCGTATCGGCTGCACCGGCCGATTGCATGTTTCAAATGAATAAGGAGTAATTGATGACGTCGAGGACGACACCATTGGCGCCCGCGCGCCCCGGCCTGTTCAACCGCTTTTTGAACGGGGTCGAATGGCTTGGTAATCTGCTACCACATCCCATCACACTATTTGCCCTCTTCTCCCTCACTCTGATTGTGGCCTCCGGCATCGCCGCCTGGCTGGGCGTCAGCGTGGTGGATCCGCGCCCGGAAGGGGCGCCCGGCCGCAGCGTCGACGGCATGATCACCGTGGTCAGCCTGCTCAGTGCCGAAGGCTTGCAACGCATCGTCTCCAACCTGGTGACCAACTTCACCGGCTTCGCACCGCTGGGCACTGTGCTGGTGGCGTTGCTCGGGGTGGGCATTGCCGAACACTCCGGCCTGCTCAGCGCCGCCATGCGGGGCATGGTGATGAGCGCCTCCCGCCGCATGGTCACGCTGACCATCGTCTTTGCCGGGATCATGTCCAACACGGCGGCCGAGCTTGGCTACGTGGTGCTGATCCCCCTGGCGGCCATGATCTTCCACTCCCTGGGTCGCCATCCTCTGGCGGGTCTGGCGGCGGCCTTTGCCGGTGTCTCCGGTGGCTACTCTGCCAATCTGCTGCTTGGCACCGTGGATCCCCTGCTCGCAGGCATCACCCAGATAGCGGCCCGCATCATCGATCCCGGTTATGTGGTCGGCCCCGAGGTGAACTGGTACTTCATGTTCGTCAGTACCTTCCTCATCACCGGCCTGGGCGCCTGGGTGACCGAGAAGATAGTCGAACCCAAGCTCGGTAAATATGACCCGAGCGAGGCGAGTGTCTCTCTGGATCAACAGGCAGAGTCCCTGACTGCCCGGGAGAAGCGTGGCCTCTGGTCGGCCCTGGTGGCCGTGCTGGTGGTCAGTGGCCTGCTGGCGCTGACCGTGGTACCAGCGGATGGCATATTGCGCCATCCTGAGACGGGGGCCATTGCGGGCTCTCCCTTCCTGCACGGCATTGTCGCCTTCATCTTCGTCTTCTTCGCCGTGCCAGGTTTTGTCTACGGCAAGGTCGTGGGCACCATGAAGAGCGACAAGGACGTGATCAAGGCGATGTCCACCAGCATGAGTACCATGGGTATGTACATCGTCCTGGTGTTCTTCGCGGCCCAGTTCGTTGCCTACTTCTCCTGGACCAACTTCGGGACAGTGTTTGCGGTCAAGGGGGCAGGGGCCCTGCAGGCTCTGGGCCTGACCGGTCCCGGTCTCTTCTTTGGCTTCATACTGATGTGCGCCGTCATCAACCTGATGATTGGTTCGGCATCGGCCCAGTGGGCGGTCACGGCGCCCATCTTCGTGCCCATGCTGATGCTGATTGGTTACTCCCCTGAGGTCATCCAGGCGGCATACCGGATCGGGGATTCAGTGACCAACATCATCACCCCTATGATGAGCTACTTCGGCTTGATCCTGGCGGTGGCGGTGCGTTACCAGAAATCCTTAGGAATAGGCACGCTCATTGCGACCATGCTGCCCTATACCCTGGTATTCCTGCTGGGCTGGAGCCTGCTGTTCTATGTCTGGGTGTTCGTGCTGGGGCTGCCGGTCGGCCCGGGCGCAGCCACTTTCTATCCGGCACAGGGCTAAGTCATCAGGGGCGCCAACTGGGCGCCCCTTCATTTTTGGCGGGGAAGGGAAGAACTTTCCCAAGCAATCCGCAATCGTTTTTGTTAGAATTCGCCGCAATTTTGCAAGACACACGAACGACTCATGGTTTGGATTGATTACACAATTTTGGGCATCGTTGCCCTCTCAGCCCTGATAAGCCTGGTGCGTGGTTTCGTCAAGGAAGCCATGTCCCTCGTTACCTGGTTTGTCGCCTTCTTTATCGCCAGTAACTTCTACCCCGATCTCGCCATCTTCTTCACCTCCATCACCGATCAGCTGCTGCGCAATGGCTTGGCCATCGCGGCCCTCTTCGTCGCAACCCTGATCCTTGGCGCCATCGTCAACTATGTGGTGGGGGAGCTGGTCAACAAGACGGGGCTATCGGGTACGGATCGGGTACTCGGCATCTGCTTCGGTGCCCTGCGTGGTGCGCTCATCGTCAGCGCCCTGCTGTTTTTTATGGATACCTTCACCAGCCTGCCTCAGGCGGATTGGTGGCAGGGATCCCGGTTGATCCCCGAATTCGGGCTGGTCATCCAGTGGTTCTTTGATTTCATGCAGAACTCATCGAGTTTTCTTAAACAGGTACAGTGACTTCGAGGTAGCAAGGACATGTGTGGTATTGTCGGTATAGTTGGCACCACCCCCGTCAATCAGGCCCTCTACGACGCCTTGACGGTGTTGCAGCACAGGGGCCAGGACGCCGCCGGGATCGTGACCATTGATAGTGGAAACTTCCGGCAACGCAAGGCCAACGGCCTGGTGAAGGACGTGTTTGAAGTGCGTCACATGCAGCGACTGAAAGGGCATATCGGCATTGGACATGTCAGATATCCCACCGCCGGCAGCTCCAGCGCCGCGGAAGCCCAGCCTTTTTACGTCAACTCCCCCTATGGCATGGTGCTGGCCCATAACGGCAACCTCACCAACGCCAAAGATCTGAAAGAGCAGCAGTTCAAGGTCGCTCGCCGCCACATCAACACCACCTCGGACTCCGAAGTGCTGCTGAACGTGCTGGCTCACGAGCTGGATCTGTGCGACAAGATGGCGCTGCGTCCGGAAGATATCTTCCAGGCCGTGCGCAAGACCCATCAGCAGATCCGTGGTGCTTACGCCGTGGTCTCCCTGGTGATAGGCCATGGCCTTATCGGCTTCCGTGATCCCAACGGCATACGCCCGCTGATCCTGGGTCGCCGTATCGATGAGCAGGGCCAGCTCGAATACATGCTCGCCTCCGAGAGCGTGGCACTCGATGCCATCGGGTTCGAGACGGTACGGGATGTCGCCCCGGGCGAGGCCATCTACATCACCGAGCAGGGCCAGCTCTTCTCCGAGCAGTGCAGCGATGCGCCGCAGATAAACCCCTGCATCTTCGAATACGTCTACTTCGCCCGCCCGGACTCGTGCATCGACAAGGTCTCCGTCTATGCCGCGCGCCTCAACATGGGTCGCAAGCTGGGCAAGAAGATCGCCCGTGACTGGGACGATCTGGACGTGGATGTGGTCATCCCCATCCCGGAAACCTCCTGTGATGTGGCGCTGGAAATCGCCCACACCCTGGGGCTGCCTTACCGCCAGGGCTTCGTGAAGAACCGCTACATAGGCCGGACCTTCATCATGCCGGGCCAGACCCAGCGCAAGAAATCGGTGCGCCGCAAGCTCAATGCCATCGGCTCCGAGTTCAAGGGCAAGAAGGTGTTGTTGGTGGATGACTCCATCGTCCGTGGTACCACCTCGGAGCAGATCATCCAGATGGCCCGGGAAGCCGGCGCCGCCAAGGTCTACTTCGCCTCGGCCGCCCCCGAGATCCGCTTCCCCAACGTCTATGGCATCGACATGCCAACCGCCAACGAGCTGATCGCCCATGGTCGTGAAGTGGAAGAGGTGTGTGCGCTTATCGGTGCCGACGGGCTGATATTCCAGGATCTGGAAGATCTGGAAGAGGCGGTGCGTGAGCTGAACCCGGAACTGCGTCACTTCGAGACCTCGGTGTTCAACGGTAACTACGTGACTGCGGATGTGGATCAGGCTTATCTGGATCACCTCAACTCCCTGCGCAACGACGACAACAAGGCGGTGCGTGAGTGGCAGGAAGAGACCAACAATCTGGAAATTTTTAACGAAGGCAGTTAAACGTTTTCCAGGTTGTGTGAGACAGCATGCAAGACAACGGAGGCCAATGGCCTCCGTTTTTCATGGGCATTAGCCGCATTCCGGCTAGCTGGTAAAGACGGGCCCCAACCCCCAATCCCAGACGAGCACAGTCCCCGCCATCAGGCAGACCAGCAACACCAGGCCGCAGGTCACCATGGAGCTGGCATAGATGAAGCCTTGCTCCTCGGGGATATGCATCAAGATGGGGATGCCGGTGTAGAGCAGGTAGATGGACCAGGCCAGCCCCACCAGGCCCACCAGCATGATGAACCACATCACGGGATAGAGGGCGGCAAAGCCGGTCATGAACAGCGGGGTTGCCGTGTAGGCGGCCAACTCGAGGGTCTGGGACATATTGGGGTTGGCGCCGAAGGTGCGGGCCATCCAGAGTGCCAGTACTGCCAACAGGACGACGGCGACCATGAGCGCCAGATACATGGCGCTCGCCATCCAGACGCCGCTACTCATGGTCAGCATGATGGGATCGCCGCGACCCACTTGCCAGCCAATGTGCACGGCGGAGAAGTAACAGCAGACGGCGGGGATCAGCGCCATCAGCGCGACATGGGTGAGGCTGTGGCCGACGGTTTCCTGGTGGTCGTCTATGTCGTGCCACTCATCTTTCGGGTGGGCGTAAAGCCCCCATATATGGTTCAGGATCATGATATTACCCCTAAATATGGCGAACCTCGGCTGGTTTGCCCTGCCATTAGTTATTGTTAATGATCTCCTGGTCGTCAAGGCGGGGGCTGGACTCGAGTTCCCCGCCAAGATCCGGTAACATGGCGCCCCCATCCCGTATCGAGGTCATTCGATGGACGCCTTGCTCGCGCCAGTTCGCCAATTTCTGCACTGTGACACCCCGGATGAATGGATTGAGGTTGCGCGGGATCCTGCCAATCTGCCCACACTGCTCATCGACCATGCCAACTGCGAGAACAAGGCCGCGCTCACCGCTCACAGTCTGGTGCGTCGTTACTGTCTGCCCAAGGGCAAGCGCCACCTATTGCCCAAGCTCGATTTTTACCGGGAGCTGGATGCCTTGCCTGAGAAGGCGCAGATCCTGGGCAAACGCACCATGGGGGAGGAGGCCAGGACGGTCTTTGACGAGCTGGAGCGCAACGAACTGCTGGTAAAGATGGTGCGTCTCATCCAGGAGGAGTTGCACCATTTCGAACAGGTACTTGAACTGATGGCGGCGCGCGGCATTCATTACGGCGCCGTGAACGCTTCCCGCTACGCGCGCAGCCTGCTGCAACATGTGCGCACCTATGAGCCTGCCGCCGTCGTCGACAAGATGATCATCGGCGCTTATATCGAGGCGCGCTCCTGTGAGCGCTTCGCCAAGTTGGCACCGCATCTGGATGAGGAGCTGAGTCGTTTCTATACCTCTTTGCTGCGCTCCGAGGCCCGTCACTATCAGGATTATCTGGCGCTGGCCGAGCAGTATGCCGGTGAGGATATCAGCGAGCGTGTCGCCTTCTTCGGCGCCCTGGAGGCGAGTCTCATCCTCACGCCCGATGAACAGTTCCGCTTCCACAGCGGTCCCCCTGTCAGATCTGACAGTGGCTGCACCCAGTAGGGGCACCTATCCTTGCAAGGGTTCCTGAACACAAGCGACGCAAGTGTCATGTTTGAGCGCAATTCCCGGCCACAGTGCCGGGTTTTTTTATGGGGAAAATAAGGGGGAGGGAAGAGCGGCTATGCCGCCAGCCGAGACGGGCGGCTGGCGGCGGCAAGCTTAGCGGCGATATTCGTTGTTGTAGTTCTGGATAAGTTTCTTGGTCACCCCATGCTGGGGATCGGCAAAGACCTTGAGGGTCTTGCCACGCTCGACCACCTGGCCATCATGCATCACCAGCACCTCGTCGCTGATGTGGCTCACCACCCCCAGATCGTTGGCCACCAGCACGTAGCTGAGCCCCATGGTCTCCTGCATCTCCAGCAGCAGGTTGATGATCTGGGAGCGTACCGAGATATCCAGGGTCGACAGGGCCTCGTCGGCGACCACTATCTTGGGATTGAGGATCAGTGCCCGGGCCAGGGCAACCCGCTGTTGCTGGCCCGCCGACAGCATCTGGGGGTAGAAGAAGGCGTGATCCGCGAGCATGCCCACCATGCGCAGGGTCTGCATCACCTTCTCCTCCCGCTCCTCTTCACTCAACTCGGTATTGAGGCGCAGTGGTGTCTCCAGGATCTGGCCCACCCGGATCTTGCGATTGAGGGAGGAGTTGGGGTCCTGGAAGATCATTCGCAGCAGCTTGCAGCGGGCCTGATAATCCCCATGGCGCATCAACTGCCCCTCGATGTGGATCTCGCCGCTGGACGGTTCAATCATGCCCGCCAGGATCCGCGCGAGGGTGCTCTTGCCGGAACCCGCCTCGCCAACAATCGCCAGGGTCTGGCCCACCTCGAGATCGAAGGAGAGCGGCTTGACGGCCTGTACGGCGCGGGATCGAAACAGGCCGGTACGGTTCTGATAGGTCTTGCTGAGCGACCGGACCTGGAGCAGGGAGGGGGAAAACGTGGGCTCGTTCAACACAGGTATGACTCCGGGATCAGCATAACGACGGGAACAGGGATCCGCGCCCTGGGGTGAAGGCGTTCAGGCATTGCGGTACGCAACGGGAGGCTGGCCATCATTTCTTGGGCTCCTCCATGTTCAGGGGGAAGTGACAGCTGAACTGATGGCCCTTGATCTTGCTCATCAAGGGGGTCTGCACGCAGAGCTTCTGGGCGTGGGGGCAACGGGGCCCGAGTCGACAGCCGATCGGCAAGTGCTGCAGGGGGGGGATCACCCCGGGCAGGGTCTCGAGTCTGGACTTGTGACGCACCAGCTTGTCAAAATCCGGGATCGACTGGAGCAGGGCATGGGTATAGGGGTGATGGGGCGATCCCAGGATCTGCTCCCGCGTGCCCACTTCCACCATCTGGCCGCAGTACATGACATTGATGTTGTCGGTCAGGTTGGCGATGGCGGCGATGTCGTTGCTGATGATGAGGATGGTGGTGTTGCCCAGCTTGTTCATCTTGTCGAGCAGACGCAATATCTGGGAGTGGGTGGTGGACTCCATGGCGCTGGTGGGCTCGTCCGCCACCAGCAATCGCGGCTGGTTGGCAATGGCCATGGCGATCATCACCTTCTGACACATGCCGTCCGACAGCTCATGGGGATAGGCCCGCATCACCTTGCGGTGATCTTTCACGCCGACTCTGTGCAGCAGGGCGATGGCCTGCTTCTTGCGCCATTGGAAACTCTGCCAGAGCTTGCCCTTGAAGGCGGTGGTGGGGATGGCAGCCTCCAGCTGGGTGCCTATCACCTCCGAGGGATCCAGGCAGCTGGTGGGATCCTGGAAGATCATGGCGATCTCCCGGCCCATGATGCGGCGTCGCTCCCTGGGCTCCATGGTGAGCAAGTCCATGTCATTGAAGCGCATCCGATCGGCCCGCACCGTCCAGTTATCCTTCTGGATACCGACAATCACCTTGGCCACCAGACTCTTGCCCGAGCCGGATTCCCCCACCAGACCGCGGATCTCCCCCTCGCTCAGGGTCAGGCTCACCTTGTCGACGGCCTTGACCTTGCCCTGGGGCGTGTCGATTTCGATGGTGAGGTTGCGTATATCAAGCAGCGGCATCAGGCGATCCCTCTTGTGAGGGTGGAGATGCCCGGGCTGCGAATATCATGGTTCACCCGCATCAGTCATTTCCCTCTTTGAGTGCTTCTCTTATTCCTTCACCGACCAGGTTGGTGACCAGCACGCTAAACAGGATGGCCATCCCTGGCAGAGTGACTGTCCAGGGCGCCAGATAGATGAGGTCGCTCGAGTCGGCCAGCATGGTTCCCCACTCAGGTTGGGGGGACTGGGCACCGAGGCCGAGGAAGCCCACCGCCGATATATCCAGTATGGCAGCCGACAGGGTGCGGGTGGTCTGGGCCACCAGGGTCTCGACGATGTTGGGCAGCACGGCCAGGCGCATGATGCGCCAGGGGGGCGAGCCGTCGAGGCGGCTGGCGATGATGTACTCCTTCTGCATCTCGGTATGGACGGCGTTATAGGTGGCGCGGATGAAGGGCGGGATCAGCGCGAGGGTGATGGCGATCAGGGTATTGCCAAGACCGGGGCCCAGGATGGCGACCATGATGATGACCATCAACAAGGACGGAATGGAGAGCAGGGTATCGAGCAGATGGTGCAGTACGCTCGATTTCAGCCCTCGGCTCATGCCGGCCAGCATGCCGATCAGGGTGCCGATCACCATGGCGATCGCCACCACCCCCAGGGCATAGCCGAAGGTGAGCCGGGCGCCGACCACCAGTCGCGACAGCATGTCGCGGCCCAGATCATCGGTGCCGAGGAAGTAGTCGATATTGCCGCTGTTGGCCCAGGAGGGAGCCAGCAGCAGATGCTCGCTGTGCTGCTCATCTATGCCATAAGGGACCAGCAACGGGCCAACCAGGGTCAGCAGCAGCAGGGCAACAAAGCACCAGAGCCCGGCCATGGCCAGTGGATTACGCCGGTAGGCCGCCCAGGTCTGCTCCAGGGGGGAGAGGATCCGCAGCTCGGGGTAGAGATTATCCTTGTCTTGCATACAACTCCTTGCGCCGCGCCGGATAGATGAGCGTGGTCAGCAGGTCGGTACTGACACTGATGAAGATGACGAAACCGGCGACCACCAGGGTGGCGCCACGGATGGCGGCATAGTCCTGCAGGGCGATGCTGTTGATGAGCCAGCGTCCTATGCCATGCCACTCGAACACCACTTCGGTGATCATGGCGGAGGTGAGTACACTGCCGAGCTGCAGGCCGAGCAGGGGCAGCACCGGGGGCAGGGCATTCTTCAGGCCATGGCGCCAGACAATCTGGCGGCGGGAGAGGCCGCGACTGGCGGCAGCCTTGATGTAGTTCTGCTTCATCACGTCGATGAGGGAACTGCGCACATGGCGGATCACCTCTGTGGTGGGCACCACGGCAAGGACCAGAGAGGGCAGTATCATGTGGCGCAGGGCATCGTGCAGCGCGGCATCACGCCAGGGCTCCTCGCTCAGCAGCACATCGACCAGGGCGACCCCGGTGATCGATGGCACGTCATAGAGCAGACTGAGCTGGCCGGAGGCGGGCAGCCAGCCGAGATCCAGGGAGAAGAACATCACCACCAGCAGCGCCAGCCAGAACACGGGCACCGCGTAGCCGATGAGGCCGGCGGTCATGATGCCCATATCCAGGCCACGGCCCTGATAGAGGGCCGCCAGGGTGCCTAGCGGAATGCCGATACACAAGGAGATGGCAAAGGCGGCGACGCACAGGCTCAAGGTGGCCGGGAAGTAGTGGCGGATCTCATCGAGTACGGGGCGCCCCGAGACGCTGGAGACCCCCAGGTCTCCCTCGAAGATATGGCGCAGGAAATCGGGGTAGCCGCTCCAGAAGCTCGGTTGCTGGCCGAGCAGACGGTAATCGAGCAGATAAGCGACCACCGTCAATGCCAGCAGGGTGATGAGCAGCAGATTGATACGACGCAATATGTAAAACAGCATGCTAGTGCCTCTGCGACGGGATGAAGAGGGCGTCCCCCTGGGGACGAATGAGCAGGCCAGCGCTGTCAGCAGGCTGGTCGGAGGCTAGCCATGGCAGGGATGATGTCCGGATTGGCATGCTCATTTGCGGTGGACCTGATTGAAGGAGGTGCCACCGAAGGGCATCAACTCCAGCCCCAGCACATCCTTGCGACTGGCCTGGATACGCAGGGCATGCGCCAGGGGGATCAGGGGCAGCTGCTCGTTGAGCATGCGCTGGGCATAATAGTAGTTGCGCAGCCGGAACGAGAGCTTGCCGCTGCCCACCGCATCGTCGAGCAACTGATCGAAGGCCGGGTTGCACCAGCGGCTGTCGTTGTTGCCCTGGGCCACGGCGTTGCAGCTCAGCAACTGGCGGAAGAAGTTGTCCGGATCGGCGTTGTCGGCCATCCAGCCCGATAACAGGCTGTCGTAATTCCCCTTGCTCAGACGCTGCTCTATGACGGGAGCCTCCTGCTGCACGATGCGCAGCCGTATGCCCACCTCGGCGAGATCGTTGCGGATGAGCTGAGCCGTCTTCAAGGCGTCCGGGTTGTAGGGGTGCGAACCCGGCGGCACCAGCACCTGCATCTCGAAACCTTGGGGCAGTCCCGCCTCCTTGAGCTGCGCCCGCGCCCGGTCGAGATCCTGCTTGCGACTCGGCGAGCTGGGATCATAACCCCAGGAGCGCGGCGGCAGCAGGCTGTTGGCACTCTGGCCAGTCCCGAAATAGACCGCTTGCAACAGATTGGGCACATTGATGGCACTGGCGATGGCCTGGCGTACCTGCACCTTGTTGAAGGGCGCTTTGCGGGTATTGAGGGCGAGGAAGGCCACGTTCATGCCGGGCTGCACCGCCAGGGTGAGATCATCATGCTGCTGGATCACCGACAGCTGACTGGCGGAGGGGTAGCTCATCACGTCACATTCACCGGTGAGCAGCTTGGCGAGCCGCTTGGAGGATTTGGGGGTGATGTCATAGACCAGCTGTTCGAGGGGGGCCGGGCCGCGCCAGTAACCGGGATGGCGCTCGAAGCGGATGAACTCGTTGTGGCGATACTCCTTGAAGCGAAAAGGGCCAGTCCCTATGGGGCGGCTGTCGAGCAGGGCGGGGGTACCGGCGGCCAGCATGGCCTGGCCATACTCGGCAGAGAGCACCACCGCATAGTCACTCGCCAGGGTGGCGAGGAAGGAGGCATCGGGGCGATTGAGCTCGAATACCACCTGATAGGGGCCCGTCTTGCGCACACTGTGCAGCAGATTATCCAGCCCCAGGCTGGTGAAATAGGGGTAGTGGCCGCCAGAAACATGGTGATAGGGGTTCGCGCTGTCGAGCAGCCGCTGCCAGGTGAACAGCACATCGTCGGCGTTGAGGGGGCGACTGGGGGAGAACCAGGCGGTGTGATGGAACAACACATCCTGACGCAGGTTCAGGGTGTAGATGAGCCCATCCTCGCTCACCTGCCAGTCGCGGGCCAGACTGCCGTGCAGCGCCAGGGTATAGGGATCCGATTCCAGCAGGCGATCGTAGAGAGGGCGGGCGCTGGCATCCAGGGTTGCCCCCGAATTGGCCAACTGGGGATTGAAGGTCTGGGGCGCCCCTTCGCTGCAGTAGATGAGCCCCGTTTTGGAGGCTTCCGTCTGTTTCTGACAGCCGCCAAGCAGTACGAGACTGGCGAGCAGCAGTGGTGTGAGCATTCTCATTATGAAACCATGTCGTTAGCAAGTTGGCGAAGCCGATGGCCCCCACGGCGGCGACCTGTCACAGGACGCTCCACCTTTCAGACGGGGTCATTGTCCCCGTCCAGCAGCTGATATTTGCGTAACATCCCGCGAAACTGGTGGTAACTCAGGGTCAGCAGTTGGGCGGCTTTGCGCTGATTATACTGGGATTGTCGCATCGCTTGCTTGAGTAAATCTATCTCGACGCTCGCCACCTGGGTTTTCAGATCGCAAGGCAGGGTCGGCAAAGAGAATGAAAAAGCCTCATTTGTATCAGCTGTATCCGCCTCTTGCCCCGTGGATCCTCGGACCGGCTCGATGCCGGTGGTGGACGCGGTGCGCCGGGCCCCGGGACGCCAGGGAGAGTCGAAGGGGTTTATCACCAGTTCGCCGAGGGCCAGCCTGGGATTGGCCTGACGATAGATGCTGCGTTCAATCACGTTCTTGAGTTCGCGCACATTACCGGGCCAGTCGTAGTCGTGCAACAGCGCCTTCGCCTCCCGGGAGAAACCGGCAAACAGATCGTAACCCAGCTCTCGGGTCATGCCGTGGGCAAAATGCTCCGCCAGCAACAGGATGTCGTCGCGCCGCTCACGCAGGGGGGGCAGGGTGATGACATCGAAGGCCAGCCTGTCGAGCAGGTCATGGCGAAAGCCGCCACGTTCGGCCAGGGCAGGCAAGTCTTCATTGGTGGCGCACACCAGCCGCACATCCACGCTGAGCGCCTTGGCACCGCCAACCCGTTCGAACTCACCGTATTCGATGACCCGCAGCAGCTTCTCCTGAACCCGGGCGCTGGTGGTGGCCAGCTCGTCGAGGAAGAGGGTGCCCCCATCGGCGCGCTCGAAACGGCCCTGATGGCGCTTGGCGGCGCCGGTGAAGGATCCCGCCTCGTGGCCGAACAGCTCGGTTTCCAGCAGGCTCTCACTCAAGGTGGCGCAGTTGATGGTGACAAAGCTTTGATCCCAACGCGGCGAGAGATAATGTAGGCGATGGGCGATCAGCTCCTTGCCGGTGCCCCGCTCGCCGATGATGAGCACGGGTTTGCGCAATGGCGCCAGCCGTGAGGTCTGTTCAACTATCTCGAGGAAGGCGTTCGACACGCCAAGCAGGCTTTCCGTGGCCATGATGTTCCCTGTGGTTGGTAAAAGCTGGTCAATCTTACCAAGAGTTGGTTATTTTTATCACCCTGCTGTTCTTCATTCGAGTCATGTGGCATGGTGTTCCTAGATAAATCATTGGGTTAGCGATATTTAAATATTTGGCATGATGGTTGCAATACTCGAATGGTAAATCACTCATGCAATCAAAGGAGTCTCATCATGAGCATTTTTTCCCGGTTAGCCGACATCATCAACTCCAACCTGACGGCGCTGCTGGACAAGGCGGAAGATCCGCAAAAAATGGTGCGCCTGATCATTCAGGAGATGGAAGATGAGTTGGTCAAGGAGCGCTCCAACCTGGCTCGCTTCCTGGCCGATCAGAAAGAGATTGGTCGCCAGGTCGCCCGCCATCAGGAGCGGGTCGACGAGTGGCAGAGCAAGGCCGAGCTGGCCCTCTCCAAGGGGCGTGAAGATTTGGCGCGCGCCGCCCTCATCGAGAAGAAGAAGCAGGCTGAGCTTGGCGATAACCTGGCGCGTGAGCGCCAGGCCGTGGACGCCGGCATCGACAAGCTGGGTGACGAGATCCGCCAGCTCGAAGCCAAGCTCGAAGATGCTCGCGCCCGTCAGAAGGCCATGGTCATCCGCACCGAGGCGGCCAGCAGCCGCTTGAATGTGCAGAGCCAGGTCGCCCGTGGCGGCAGTCAAGGGGTGGTCGACAAGTTTGAACGCATGGAGCGCCGTATTGACGAGATGGAGGCCCGCGCCGATCTTGGGCAGTCCGACAAGACCCTGGCGAGCCAGTTTGCCGAGCTGGAAGTCGACGATCAGATCAGCCGCGAGCTGGATGCCCTGCGCCAGAAGATGGGTCAGGCCAGCGACGGCAAACAGGGAGAGTAATGCATGGAAGACATTCTTGGCATATTCGTGGCACCCATCATGGTCTTCATGGTGGTGGTCGCCCCCATCTGGCTGGTGCTGCACTACAGGGCCAAGGGGCGGATCGGGGTCGGACTGGCCGATAACGAACGGGATCAGTTGCAGGGCCTCTTGCAAAAAGCCGACAAGATGCAGGAGCGGGTCGGGGCCCTTGAGTCCATTCTGGACGCCGAGGTACCTGGCTGGAGGAACAAGGTATGAGTGAATCCTTTGGACAAGAGAGCCGCCGCAATCTCTACCGCGATCCCCAGAAGGGGCGTATCGCCGGTATCTGTGCCGGTCTCGCCGAGTACTTTGGGGTCGAGACCTGGATAGTGCGATTGCTGGCCATCAGTGGCCTCATCTTCGCCGGTTTCATCACCTTCACCGCCTATATCGCGGCCTGGTTCCTGCTCGACAAGAAGCCGGTGTTGCTGACGCCCGACTCGCCGACTCCTGCGGAGAGCCGGATGAAGGCCCATAGCTGGCAGGCGGGCATGACGCCGCTGCAGGCCCTGGACAAGGTGAGCCGCGAGCTGGCCGCCCTGGAGCCCAGGGTGCAGCAGATCGAGAAACTGGTGACCTCCAAGGAGTTCACCCTGCAGCGAGAATTCAACAAACTTTGATACGCACTCTAGAGAGAAAGCTCTCGGCCTTGCAGCACAAGGCCGAGGACGCGGTGAATCGGGTGCGTGACAGGCACCTGCGTCTGGCGGTGACTGGCTTGTCGCGCAGCGGCAAGACCGCCTTCATCACCGCCCTGGTCCATCAGCTCGAGCATGCCGCCATCGATGGCCGCCTGCCCCTCTGGGATGCCGCCCGTCAGGGGCGTCTGCTGGGCGCGCGCCGCGTGCCTCAGCAGAATCTGCATATTCCCACCTTTCCCTATGAGCGGGGGCTGGGCAGCCTCTTCGCCGATCCCCCCGCCTGGCCCGAGGCGACCCGTGGCGTGGCCGAGGTTCGCCTCGAGCTGCGTTATCGCACCCGCCACCCTCTGCGTCGCCACTTGGGGGAGGTATCGACCCTCTATCTGGACTTGGTGGATTACCCGGGGGAGTGGTTGCTGGACCTGCCGCTGCTTGAGCTGAGCTACGAGCAGTGGAGCGAGCAGGTGCGCGAGCAGCTCAAACGCCCCGCCTTGCAAGCCCTGGCCGCGTCCTGGCAGCTGACCGAGCAGGGTCAGCCTTGGCGAGCGGAACAAGCATTTGATGAGGGGGAGGTGGCGCGTCTCGCCGAGCGTTACACCGACTATCTGCATGCCTGCAAGCGCGAGCTGGGGCTGCACCTCATTCAACCCGGTCGTTTCGTGCTGCCGGGGGAATATCAGGGGGCCCCCATGTTGCAGTTCGTGCCCTGGGTCTGGGAGAGCCCCGCAGGAACTCTGGGGGAAGAGAGCCTGTATCTCACCCTCAAGCGACGCTTCGAGCAGTACAAGCAGCATCTGGTGCAAGGCTTCTACGAGCAACATTTCGCCGGTTTCGATCGCCAGATAGTGCTGGTGGATTGTCTGCAACCCCTCAACGCCGGGGCCGAGAGCTTCGGCGACATGCAGCAATCCATCGCCCGCATCATGGAGAGCTTTGCCTATGGCAAGAGCAGCTGGTGGCGCCGCTTGTTTGCGCCGCGCATCGACAAGCTGTTGTTTGTGGCGAGCAAGGCCGATCACGTCACCCCGGATCAACATGCTCCCCTGGTCTCCTTGCTGCAGCATCTGGTGCAGAGCGGACGGGGCCAGGCGCGCTTCGAAGGCATCGCGACCGAGTGTCTGGCGCTGGCCTCCATCAAGGCGACCGATGCGGGCAAGGGCATGGCGGGCGGGCGCGAGTTTCCTGCCATCAAGGGCACCAGTCTCGCCGGTGAGCCACTGCTCATCTTTCCGGGGGAAGTGCCGGCCCAGATCCCGTCTGCCGCCTGGTGGCAGGGTCAGCAATTCGACTTCCAGGCCTTCCGTCCTCTGCCCATGAGCCCCCATCAGGCGATGCCCCATATTCGCCTCGATGCCGCCCTGGAGTTCTTGCTGGGCGACAAGCTGGAATAGCGGCCACTGGGGTCCATCAGGGCAGAACGCCATGGCCTTGCATGATACGTCTCTATGCTCCCCGGCATGTCTGCTGGGGAGCGGTTGGAATAAATTGGCCCGGTTCGGGACACACAGTGTTGTGATCCCGGGTCTAGGGATCCATTGAATAGCTCCCAGCTCAGAGGTTGGGAGAGAGGAGAGCGGCATGAATGAGCTAAAACAGGAGCCCAGGTTGCAGGGCAGAGTCGTGCTGGAAGAGCCGCTCACTCCCCCGGAGCCCGCCCCCCTTGCCAAGGCTCAGGTGCTGGAGGATGAGAGCTTCGAGCGCCTGGAAGCCCTGGATGAACTGACCGAGGTTGAACCCGCCTTGACGGTGCGCCCCCGACGCCGGCACCGATTGCTGGCCTGGGGCCTGGGGGCGGTCGGTCTGCTCTCCCTGGGGCAGTTTGTCGGCTTTCTCTATGAGAGCTTCCTCGCCTCGCCATTCTGGGGCGGAGCCTGGCTTGTCGCCTCCGGCCTGGTGCTGGTCGGCACCGCGACCGTGGTCGGGCGCGAGTGGCTGCGGCTGCGCAAACTCAAGCGGCGCCAGGATGTACGCTCCAAGGCCGAGGATCTGCTGGCCCATCAGGGGGTGGGGCAGGGGCAAGCCTTTTGCGAAGGGCTGGCGGTAAAAAGTGGCGACAAGGGGCGGGAGGGCTATCAGCACTGGCTCGCCCAGCTCGACGAGAGCCACAGCGATCGCGAGGTGCTGACGCTCTACAGCCAGCTGGTGCTGACCGAGCGCGACAAGCTAGCCCAGGCCCGGGTGGCCAAGTGGTCGGGGGAGGCGGCCGTGCTGGTGGCCCTGAGCCCCCTCGCCGCCGTTGACATGATGCTGATGCTGTGGCGCAACCTGCGCATGATTGAAGATATCGCCGATGTCTATGCCATTGAGCTCGGCTACTGGAGCCGCATTCACCTGATCCGTCAGGTATTTCGCAACATGCTCTATGCCGGCGCGACCGAGCTGGTGACCGAGGTGGGCATGGATCTGCTGGGGGCGGAATTGACCGCCAAGCTCTCGGCCCGGGCGGCGCAAGGGGTGGGGGCCGGTCTGCTCACTGCCCGGCTTGGCCTGCGCACCATAGAGGCGTGCCGCCCGCTGCCCTGGTGCGCGGACGAGAAGCCCAGACTCTCCGAGATGCGCAAGGGGCTGGTGCGCAAGATAGCGGGCTACCTGAGCAAGGGGTAGTCGGGGGATGAGCCCGCTTGTCACATTTTCTTTACATTCATCAATGAGCAGCCGACCCTGGGTCGGCTGCTTTTTTAGGGGAGAAATCGTTACAGTGATCCCATCAGGCCCTGCTGTCAGTGGTGGGGCAAGATAACCTCTTCTGAGCCAATGGGAGTGGCTCACGGACATGGCGACCGACTCGCTATCGCCACCGATGTCGCAGGATGCCAGCATGGGAAATCACTACAGTGCCCGCCAAGCCGATAGCCAGGGATTCATCGACTACAGCGACGATGAACATGCTACCTGGCAGATATTGATCGAGCGTCAGTTGCCTTGTCTGGCCGGGCGGGCCTGCGCCGAGTATCAGGCCGGGCTGGATCTGCTCGAGCTGCCCCGGGATCGCATTCCTCAGCTGGGGGAGATCAATGCCGTGCTCGCGCCCTGCACCGGCTGGTCGGTGGTGGCGGTGCCGGCGCTCATCTCCTTCGACCGTTTCTTCGAATTGCTCGCCCATCGCCAGTTCCCGGTGGCCACCTTCATCCGCCGCCGTGATGAGCTCGATTATCTGCAAGAGCCGGACATCTTCCACGAGATCTTCGGCCACTGCGCCATGTTGACCAATCCGGCCTTCGCCGATTTCACCCACACCTATGGCCAGCTGGGGCTCAGTGCCAGCAAGGAGGAGAGAGTCTTCCTGGCCCGGCTCTACTGGTTCACCGTGGAGTTTGGTTTGCTGCAAACCGAGCAGGGGTTGCGTATCTATGGCGGCGGCATCCTCTCCTCCATCGGCGAGACCGCCTATGCCCTGTCCGGCACGCCGCGCCGCGCCCCTTTCGTGCTGCAAGATGTGTTGCGCACCCCCTATCGCATCGACATCATGCAGCCCCTCTATTATGTGCTGCCGAGCCTGGACAGCCTCTATACCCTGACCCGGGAGGAGATACTGGCGCAATTGACCAGGGCCAGGGAGCTGGGTCTGTTCGAGCCCCTCTATCCCCCCAGGCAGATCCAGGCCGCACGTTGAACCCGATCATCCAGGCATGGTGCCTGACATCCCGCTGTCGTTAGAGAAGGAGAAAAACATGTCTGAACTGGCAACCCAGCGTTGTGAGGCCTGCCGGGCCGATGCCCCCAGGGTGAGCGAGCATGAATTGGCCGAGCTGATGCGCGCCCTTCCCGACTGGCAGCCGGTGAGTGAACAGGGTGCACTGCAACTGCGCCGTGAATTCACCTTTCGCAACTTCAAGGAGGCGCTCGCCTTCACCAACCGGCTCGGCGAACTGGCCGAGGCGGAGTTTCATCACCCGGGGATCCTGACCGAGTGGGGCAAGGTGACGGTGACCTGGTGGACCCACAAGATCCACGGCCTGCACCGAAATGACTTCATCATGGCGGCGCGCACCGACAGCTTGTTCAAATAGTGCACGCCAGCCCTCTCAAGGGGGACGGCAGTGACGGCGTCGTGGGCCTGCCCGGTGCAAACCGGGGCGGGCCCTCATTTTTACCGGGCAAGTCTCGCACTGGCGGGGGGGAGACGTTATTATCACGCCCATCATGAAGTTAGCCAGGAAGCCTGCCTCGAATGCGTCTTGAAGTCAGCTGTGAAGACCGCCTGGGTCTGACCCGGGAATTGCTCGATCGTCTGGTGGAGCACAATATCGATCTGCGCGGCATCGAAATCGATACCACAGGCATCATCTACCTCAATTTCCCCGAGCTGGAGTTTCGCGACTTCCAGCACCTGATGCCCGAGATCCGCCGCATCCCCGGGGTACATGACGTCAAGACCATCCCCTACCTGCCCTCCGAGCGGGAGCATCACGAGATCCGCGCCCTGCTCAAGGCGCTGCCGGATCTGGTGTTCTCCCTCGACAGTCGCGGTCGCATCACCCAGGTCAACCAGTCGGCCCTGACCACCCTCAACCTGCCACAGGAGGAGGTCAAGGGGGTAGCCCTTGGCTCCCTGATCAAGGGCTTCGCCTTCACCCGTTGGCTCGAGTCGAGCGACATCAAGCCGCAGACCTGCAAGCTGAGCCTGGGCGGTGAGGAGTACCTGGCGGATCTGATGCCGCTGTTCGTGGCCGAAGAGAAGGGCAAGCAAGCCCTGGCTGGCGCCGTGGTGGTGCTCAAGTCTGCCCGCCGGGTCGGTCTGCATTTCAGCGCCCTGCATGCCATCGAGGTGGGCGGTTTCGAGCATCTGCAGGCAGAGAGCCCCAAGATGAGACAGGTTCTGACCGAGGCCAGCAAGCTGGCGATGCAGGATGCTCCCTTGCTCATCGTCGGCGAAACCGGCACCGGCAAGGAACTGCTGGCCCGCGCCTGTCATGGGGCCAGCCTGCGCTCCAGCCACCCCTTTATGGCCCTCAACTGCGCCGCCATGCCCGACAACGTGGCCGAGAGCGAGCTGTTTGGCTATGCCCCCGGCGCCTTTGGCAATAACACCGAGGGCAAGCGCGGTGTACTCGAGCTTGCCAGCGGCGGCACCCTGATGCTCGATGAGATAGGGGACATGTCCGCGCACCTGCAGACCAAGTTCCTGCGCGTGCTGCAAGACGGGGTGTTTCGCCGGGTCGGCGACGAGCAGGAGGTGAAGGTCAATGTGCGCTTCATCTGCACCACCCAGAAGCAGTTGCTGGATCTGGTGGCCGAGGGCAAGTTTCGCGAAGATCTCTACTACCGTCTCAACGTGCTGAGTCTGGCGCTGCCCCCCCTGCGGGAGCGCAAGGCGGATATCATGGCCCTGGCCCAGCAGTTCGTCGCCCGTTTCGCCAGCGAGTTGCAGCGCCCGCGCCCGCGCTTCACCCGTAACATGGCCGAATACCTGACCGCCTACCGCTGGCCGGGCAACGTGCGTCAGCTGCGCAACTGCCTCTACCGCGCCATGACGCTGCTGGAAGGGGACGAGATTGGCCCCGAACAGATAGACCTGCCGGTCGCCCCCGATGCCATGCCACTCATTGACGAGTGGTTCGAAGGGGCACTGGACGAGGCGGTCAAGCGCTTCGAGAGCCGCTTGCTGGCGCGTCTCTACCCGGCCTTCCCCTCGACCCGCCAGCTCGCCAAGCGCCTCGGGGTCTCCCACACCGCCATCGCCAACAAGCTGCGGGAATATGGCATCGGCAAGAAGTAACAGACCCGCTCTTCAGCCAATGCAAAGGGGCCGTTTGGCCTCTTTTTCTATGGAAAGAGGCCAGAACCTGTCTTGATCTATCATGGCCTTGGAGGCCAGCGCTGTGGATAACGGCGTCATGCTGGCGCTGGCGGTTGACAGGAAGCGCCGTGGCACGGCACTGTCGGGCTAACCCTGTGGTTCAGGGACATGTTAGGATCTGTTCGGCTATCTCTATGATCAAACCTATGCACTTATCGTATCTGCTTCATCTGTTTGCCGGTCTCTTCCTGCTGGCAAGCTCCCTGGCTCTGGCCGATATCCAGACCCCTGGCCGTCCTGGCACCCAGGCCGAGCTGCGCGTGGAACACGTGCGCCAGACGGTGCTCGATATTCTCAGTTATACCCGCTGGCCTGTGGAACCCCCGGCATTGCGACTCTGTGTGCTGGGGCCGACCGAGTATGCCGATAGCCTCTTTCATCTCCGCCAGCAAGCCAATGGCCGCCGGGTCACGGTCAGCCGCTACAGTGTTGGCGATCCCCTGATCCCGGGGCATTGCGATGTGATCTATCTGGGGGATGTCACCGAGGCCGAACGGCTGGCGCTGTTTGCCCATTTGCAAGGCCATGCCGTACTCAGCATCAGTGAGAAGGATGGCCCTTGCAGCACCAGCAGTGTCTTCTGCCTGCAGGTGGGGGATGAGCGGGTGCGCTTCAACGTCAATCTCGATGCCCTGGCCCTGAGCGGGGTCAAGGTGCATCCCGCCGTGCTCAAGCTGGGCCGGGCTGACGAGGCGCGACCATGATCTCCTTCATCCGCCTTGGCAAAAAACGGCTGACCCTGCGGCAGAGCCTGGATCGCACCCACCTGATGGTCTCCCTGACGGCGGTCTGCCTGGTGGGGGGCTTGCTCACCGCCATGGCCATGCTCTCGCTGCGTTTTTACACGGATCACAATCTTGACCTGGTGGCGCGCGCCATCGGCTATACCACGGAGGCCGCTGTGGTGTTTCAGGATGGGGAGGCGGCCCGGGAGGCGCTGCAAAATATTGCCTCCCATGAGGATGTGGCCGAGGTGAGCATAGTGCTCGCCTCGGGGAAGTTGCTGGCCTATTGGTCCAGACCCGCCTCCTTGCCCTGGTTCGCCCTGGAGCGGCAGTTGGCCGAATTGGTGCTGCCCGGGCCCATCGAACTGCCCATGATCCACAATGGCCACGAGGTTGCCCGTATCAAGCTGGTTGGTCATGGCCAGTATCTGCTCAGCTTCCTGGTACAGGTGCTGGCGGCCATGCTGGTCTGCATGCTGCTCAGTACCCTGGGGGCGCTCTATATTGCTCGCCTGATGCAACGATCCATCACCACACCGCTGAGATCCCTGGCACAGGTGGCCCATGGGGTCAGCCGCGAGCGTTCCCTGAAACTGCGGGTGCCCGAAGCGAGCATCACCGAACTCAATACCTTGGGCCAGGATTTCAATTCGCTGCTCGATGAACTCGAGGCCTGGCAGGCCCATCAAGAGCGCGAAAATGCCAGCCTGTTGCACCTGGCCACCCACGACAACCTCACCGAATTGCCCAATCGGGCGCTGTTTGAAGCTCGCCTGCAACAGGCGGTGAACAATGGCCGGGCCCGCGCCGAGCGTTTCTCCCTGCTCTACCTCGATTGTGACAACTTCAAGCAGATCAACGACAACCTGGGCCATGGCACCGGGGATGAGGTGCTGGTGGCCATCGCTCGGCGTGTCCAGCATCAGCTCAGGCCACAGGACTTGGTGGCGCGCCTGGGGGGCGATGAATTCGTGGTGCTGCTCAGCCCCATCTCGGCCGATCGGGATGTGGTCGATATCATCAATCGCATCGGCAAGGCCATGGCCGAACCCATTGCCCTGGCCGATGGCAGTCGGCTCGATTGCACCCTCAGCATAGGGGCGGCCCATTTCCCCACCGATGGCGACAGCGCCGAGGCCCTGTTGCAGCACGCCGATCACGCCATGTATCTTGCCAAGCGACAAGACAAGGCGCAGCGGGCCAGGGAGTCAAAGGTTCACACACCCAAAGAGGAAAGTAGGTAATGAAGATGGTTATTCGTGTCGCCCTGACCGGGCTGCTGCTGACGCTGCTTGGTGGCTGCGCAACCCAGACGGGCCTGAGCGCCGAACAGCTCGCCATGCTCAAGGAGCAGGGGTTTCGATTGACCGAAGAGGGCTGGACCCTGGATCTCTCCAATCGGGTATTGTTTGCCAACGATGTGGGCCGACTCAGCGAGCAGACGCAAGGGGCTGTGCGTACATTGGCCGACAATTTGCAACTGGTCGGTTTGAACCGGGTGCGGATCGAAGGTCATACCGACACCAACGGCCCGGCCGATTATAACCAGCGGCTCTCTCTGACCCGTGCCCAGTCGGTGGCCGATGTCATGGTCCTGGCCGGCATGGTTCCGGCCAACCTGATCATTCAGGGGCGAGGCGAGGTTGAACCCATCGCCGACAACAAGACCCGTGAAGGCAGGGCCCAGAATCGTCGGGTATCCATCATAGTGCCCAACCAATAACAGGACGTTTTGGCAGACAATAAAAAGGGCGCCACAGCGCCCTCATTTGTTGGACGAATGGCTCTCAATCCGGCCTGGAGTTGTGGCTGCGCAGACGGATATTGATCATCTCCACGACGAGGGAGAAGGCCATGGCAAAGTAGATGTAACCCTTGGGAATATGCAGATCCAGACCTTCTGCCATCAGGGCGACCCCGACCAGGATCAGGAAGGCAAGGGCCAGCATCTTGATGGTTGGATGCTCATCGACGAAGTCACCGATGGATTTTGCTGCAAACATCATGACCCCGACTGCGATCATGATGGCCAAGACCATGACGGGAACATGGTCGGCCATGCCGACGGCGGTAATGACAGAATCCAGACTGAAGACGATGTCCAGGATAGCGATCTGTATCAGTATGCTGACGAAGCTGGCCCCCACTGTCTGGGCGGTACTTGCTTCGGCCGCCCCCTCCAGGGAGACATGGATCTCATGCACGCTCTTGGCAATGAGGAAGAGGCCACCAATGAGCAGGATCAGATCACGGCCGGAGATCGCCTCGTCCAAGATGCTGAACATCGGATCGGTCAGGCGCATCACCCAGGCGAGAGAGAGCAGCAGCAGGATGCGGGTACCCATGGCGAGGCCAAGGCCAATCACTCGGGCGCGCTGACGCTGCGCTTCAGGCAGACGTCCGACCAGGATAGAGATGAAAATGATGTTATCTATGCCCAGTACGATCTCGAGCAGTGTCAGGGTCGCAAGGGCAACCCAGGCGGTGGGGTCAAGCATCCATTCAAACATGATGTAACTAGCCTTGTGAGTGAATAAAAAAGCGGTGCATTCTAACAGTGCTTATCACGTTGTACCATGGTGCCATCGCGTGATCCCAACCCTTGGCCCTGAGAGGAAGAACATGTTTCGGTTAGGTCTGATAGTGAATCCCGTGGCCGGCATAGGTGGTCAGGTCGCCCTCAAGGGCAGTGACGGCATGCTGGGCGAGGCACTGGCCCGGGGTGCCGTGCCCAGGGCCAATGAGCGTACCCGCCAGGCGCTGCAACCGTTGATTGGGTTGGCTCACTCTTTTGAGATAGTGACGGTGGCCGGTGAGATGGGAGGGCGCCTGGCGGATGAGCTTGGCCTGCCCCATAGGGTGATCTATGACCCCGTTTCGCTCCAGACGACACCGGAAGACACCAGAGCCGCGGCACGTTTGATGATGCACGCTGGCGTCGATCTGCTGCTGTTTGCTGGCGGTGATGGCACGGCCCGGGATATCTGCGCCGAGGTGGGAGAGCAGCTGCACGTGCTCGGTATCCCGGCTGGCTGCAAAATTCACTCTGGGGTCTATGGCGTGACCCCTCAGGCGAGCGGCCGGGTTGTGGCCCGGATGATCGCAGGTGAGCTGCTCAGCCTGATGGAGGGGGAGGTGATGGACATCGACGAGGTCGCCTTTCGCGAGGGGCGGGTGCGAGCCCGCCATTATGGTCAGCTCAAGGTTCCGAACGATCTGCGCTACGTGCAGTCGGTCAAACAGGGGGGCCGGGAGAGTGAAGAGCTGGTGCTCGACGAGATAGCGGCCGAAGTGATGGAGCAGATGGAGCCCGATACCCTCTACCTGATGGGTTCAGGGGGGACCGTTGCGGCCTGCATGGACCGGCTGGGTCTGGAAAATAGTCTGCTCGGTGTGGATCTGGTGGAAAATGGTCAGCTGATCGGGCAGGATCTGGGCGCTCACGAGATCCTGACCCGGACTCGTGGCCGCCACTGCCGACTGATCATTACCCTGATAGGCGGACAGGGGCACCTGTTTGGTCGCGGCAACCAGCAGCTCAGCCCGGAGGTGATCCGGGCGGTCGGTCTGGACAACATCCTGGTGGTGGCGAGCAAGCGCAAACTGGCGGCGTTGGAAGGGCGCCCTCTGCTGGTGGATACCGGTGACGAGGCGCTGGATCGCGCGCTGTGCGGTTATCAAAGGATCACGACAGGATATAGGGATCAGGTCATCTATCCGGTGGCCAACCCACAATAGCACTGCAAGGATGCGGCATGCCCTGTGGAGCCCGATCAACCGGATCAGGGTTCCAACCCCAAGTTATCTTGCCGGCAATCCCGGCGAATGAGGCTGCGTTAAATGACGATTCATGAATTTGAACACAAATTGTTGGCACTGATAGACAGCATGGTGGCCACGGCGACCGAAGATGAGCTGTTTGCCGGGGGTTATCTGCGGGGCCATATCTCCCTGGCGGTGGCCAGGGCCGAGCTGGAGGGCAAGACGCTGATCCGGGATGTGAAGAGCTACGTGCTGCGCAGCCTCAACGACGCCATCTTGCAGGGGGAGTTGTCGGAGCAGGATGAGACCCTGGTACAGGCCATGTGGAAGCGACTGCAACTGCAGGCAGAAGCTTGATCCCAGACACATTTCAAACACAAGTTTAAGGTTGTGCTTTCCCGAAGGTTAACAAAAGGTTAATAATAAACTACCTCATTTGTTTCAGGGAAAGCACCATGACCAGCGCCTCTACCATAGCCCAACGGCTGCCGCTTGAGATGCTCTATCAGTGGGAACAACAGTGCCCGGATCGAGTCTATCTTCGTCAGACCATCAACCGTCAGTATCAAGATTTCAGCTGGGCCAGGGTCGCCGACGAGGCGCGCCGTCTGGTGACAGCCCTGCGCGCCCTGGGGTTCGAGCCCGGGGACAAGATAGCCCTGCTCTCCAAGAACTGCGCCCAGTGGTTCATCGCCGATCTGGCGCTGCAGATGGGGCAATATGTGAGCGTCCCCATCTATCCCACCGCCAACATAGACACCATTGAGTATGTGCTGCGCCACAGCGAGGCCAAGGCGGTATTCGTCGGCAAACTCGATGACTGGCATAGCCAGGAAGCGGGTCTGCCCGCGGAGCTGCCCCGCATCGCCATGCCCTATGACACCATGCCGGCCCAGCACCAGTGGGATGCCCTGCTGGCCAGCCACGAACCGGCCCGGGATCTGGCCCCGCAACGGGGCGAGGATCTGCTCAGCCTGGTCTACACCTCCGGCAGCACCGGCAAGCCGAAGGGAGCCATGCTCAGCGTCGAGCGTTACGCCTGGTCTTGCGAGAAGCTGGTCGAGGCCGTGGGGCTGCGGGAGGCCGATCGCGGCTTCTCCTACCTGCCGCTCGCCCACATCACCGAGCGGGTCTACATCTATGGTGGCAGCCTGTTTAGCGGCGCCGAGATAAGCTTCCCCGAATCCCTGGATACCTTTATCGAGGACGTCAAACGCTGCCGTCCTACCGTATTTATCTCTGTGCCCCGGCTCTGGGCCATGTTCCGCATCAAGATCCACGAAAAACTGCCCCAGAAGAAGCTGGCCCTGCTGCTCAAGATCCCCTTTGTCAGCACGCTTATCAAACGCAAGCTGCAACAGGGTCTGGGGCTGGATCAGGCACGGGTGCTGGGCTGCGGCTCAGCCCCGGTGGCTCCGGCGCTGCTCGCCTGGTATCACAGCATCGGCCTCAATATCACCGAGGCCTGGGGCATGACGGAGAACCATGCTTACGCCACCCTCAACTACCCCTTCCGGGCCGACAAGATAGGCACGGTCGGCAAGGCGGGGCCCGGGGTGCGCATCCAGATCTCGCCGGAGGGGGAGATCCTCTGCCGCTGCGAGGGCATGATGCTGGGCTACTACAAGGATCCGGAACACAGCAGCGAAGCCATCGATACCGAAGGCTGGCTGCGCACCGGAGACATGGGCAAGCTCGACAGCGAAGGCTATCTCACCATCACGGGGCGGATGAAGGATGTGTTCAAGACCGCCAAGGGCAAGTATGTGGCCCCTGTGCCCATCGAGGGGCTGCTCGGTCAGGAGTCCATCATCGAGCAGCTGTGCGTGATCGGTTATGGCATGCCGCAGCCCATCGCCCTGGTGCAGCTCTCGGAGCAGGCCATGAAGGGGAACAGTGCCCAGATAGATGCCGAGCTGGAGGCCGCCCGTCAGCGGGTCAACGACAAGCTCGAATCCCATGCCAGGCTGCGGGGCATCTTGGTGGTCAAGGCCCCCTGGAATATCGAGAACGGCGTGCTGACCCCGACCATGAAGATCCGTCGTCATCTGCTCGAGCAAAAATATGCCGAGCTCGGGGATCAATGGCCCAAGGATCGCAACATAGTGCGCGAGAGTTGAGGCCAGTGGGTGATTGGCCGTTCACATCATGAAGAGCACAAGGGGGAGCTGAGGCTCCCCCTTGTGGTGATGGCTGTCCCGGCGTCAGAGTGTTGACTTGCGATGGCTGAGCTTGAACACCAGCAAGAAGAACAGCGGAATGAAGAAGATCGCCAGCAGGGTGGCGCTGAGCATGCCGCCCAGCACCGAGGTGCCGATGGCGTGACGGGCATTGGCCCCGGCGCCACTGCTGAGCACTAGGGGCAAGACCCCGAGCATGAAGGCGAGGGAGGTCATGATGATGGGCCTGAGCCGCTGGCGGCAGGCGGTCATGGTCGCCTCGAGCAAGTCCATGCCTCGTTCGTGCAGCTCCTTGGCGAACTCGACGATAAGGATGGCATTCTTGGCGGTGAGCCCCATGGTGGTGAGCAGGCCCACCTGGAAGTAGACGTCGTTCTCCAGGCCCCGCAGACTGGTGGCCAGCACGGCGCCCAGCACCCCGAGCGGCACGGCCAGGATCACCGAGAGCGGCACGCTCCAGCTCTCATAGAGCGCCGCCAGGCAGAGGAAGACGATCAGGATGGAGATGCCATAGAGCATGGGCGCCTGGTTGCCAGCCTGGCGCTCCTGGTAGGACATGCCGGTCCAGCTGATGCTGACCCCGTGGGGCAGGGTGCTGGCCATCCGCTCGATGGCGGCCATGGCTTCCCCCGTGCTGTGCCCCGGGGCCGCTTCACCGACTATCTCAACGGCAGGGTTGCCGTTATAGCGCGCCAGCTGCGGCGCCCCATAACCCCAATGGGTGCTGCTGAAGGCGTTGAAAGGCACCATGTCCCCCTTGGTGTTGCGCACGAACCACTTGTCGAGATCCTGGGCTGACATCCGATCGGGGGCATCCGCCTGCAGATAGACCTTCTTGGTGCGACCATGGTCGACGAACTGGTTGACGTAGGAGGAGCCCCAGGCGATGGAGAGGGTGCGGTTGATCTCATCGACGTTCAGCCCCAGGGCCATCGCTTTCTCGTAGTCGATGTCGATGAAGAACTGGGCGTTGTCATTGAGGCCGCTGGGTCGCACCTTCTGCAGAGCAGGATCCTGACTCGCGGCCTTGAGCAGCTGGTTGCGGGCGGCGATCAGCCGCTCATGCCCCAGACCGCCATTGTCTTCGAGATAGAAATCAAAGCCGGTGGCGTGGCCCAGCTCACGGATGGAGGGCGGGTTGACGGCGAACACCATGGCATCGTCAATCTTGCTGAAGGTCTTCATGGCGCGGCCTATGATGGCGTTGACATCCTGCCCCGGTTGTTGGCGTTGATCCCAGGGTTTGAGAGAGACAAAAGCCATGCCCGCATTCTGGGCGTTGCCCGAATAGCTAAAGCCGGTGATGCCGAGCACCGTTTGCACCGTCGCTTGCTCATGGGTGGCGAAATAGTGCTGCACCTTGGCCACCGCCGCCTCGGTACGCTGCTGACTGGCGCCGGCGGGGAGCTGCACCATCACCATGAAGTTGCCCTGATCCTCTTCCGGCAGGAAGGAGGAGGGGAGCAGATGGAACATCCAGCCCAGGGTGATCAGCAGTGCCACATAGAGGATCAGGCTGCGGCCCGAGCGCTGCAATATCCGGCTGACGCCCCCTTCATAGCGATGGGCGAGCCACTCGAAGCGGCGGTTGAACCAGGCGAATAAGCCGTGCTGGTGAGGCTGGTGATCCCCCTTGAGCAGGGTGGCGCACAGGGCCGGGGTCAGAATCATCGCGGTCAGCACAGAGAGCGCCATGGCCGAGACGATGGTCAGGGAGAACTGGCGATAAATGGCGCCGGTTGACCCTTGCATGAAGGCCATGGGCACGAACACCGCCGAGAGCACCAGGGCGACGCCAATCAGGGCGCCGCTGATCTGGGTCATGGACTTGCGCGTCGCCTCCAGGGGGCTCAGCCCCTCCTCTTGCATGATGCGCTCGACGTTCTCCACCACCACGATGGCGTCATCGACCAACAGACCGATGGCGAGCACCAGGCCGAACATGGTCAGGGTATTGATGGTGAACCCCAGGGCCGACATGATGCCGAAGGTACCCAGCAGTACCACGGGCACGGCGATGGTGGGGATCAGGGTCGCCCGCAGGTTCTGCAAGAAGAGGTACATCACCAGGAAGACCAGCACTATGGCCTCGAGCAGGGTCTTGATCACCTCCTCGATGGAGATCTTGATGAAAGGCACCGTCTCCATCGCCTTCACCATCTTGAGGCCAGGCGGGAAGCTTTGCGAGAGCGTGGCCAGCTTGGCATCGACCGCCTTCTGGGTATCCAGGGCATTGGCGCCGGTGGCCAGCTTGATGCCCATGGCCGAGGCGTTGTCCCCATCGAGGCGGGCGATCTTGTCATAGCTTTCACCGCCAAGTTCGAGGCGCGCCACATCGCTCAAGCGAACCTGGGAGCCATCCTGGTTGACCTTGAGCAAGATGTTGCGAAACTGCGCCAGGCTTTCGAGGCGGTTGCGGGCGGTGATGGTGGCATTGATCATCTGGCCCTGGATGGCCGGGGTGCCGCCAATCTGCCCCACGGTCACTTCGCTGTTCTGGGCCTTGATGGCGTTGGAGATGTCCAGGGGGGTGAGCTGGTAGCTGGTCAGCTTGCTGGGATCGAGCCAGACGCGCATGGCGTATTGGGTACCGAACTGGGTGACGTCACCGACCCCTTCCAGGCGGCTGATGGGATCGAGCAGGTGGGAGCCGACATAGTCGGCGATGTCCTGGGAGTTCATGCTGCCATCATCGGACTTGAAGGCGATGAGGCTCATAAAGCTCGAGGAGCTCTTGCGCACGCTGATCCCCTGCTGCTGCACCTCGGCGGGCAACTGGCTATTGGCCTGCTGCAAGCGGTTTTGCACCTGGACCTGGGCGATATCCGGATCCGTACCCGCCTGGAAGGTGAGGGTGACGGAGACGTTGCCGGCAGAGTCGCTGGTGGCGGACATATAGAGCAGGTGGTCGAGCCCTTTCATGTTCTGTTCGAGGATCTGGGTCACGCTGTTTTCCACGGTCGAGGCCGAGGCCCCGGGGTAGACGGCGTTCACCTGGATGGCGGGGGGGGCTATGGTCGGGTATTGGGCGATGGGCAGGCCCATGATGGCAAGTACCCCGCCCAACATGACGAGGATGGCGAGCACCCAGGCGAAGACGGGTCTATCGATGAAGAAACGTGACATGACTTACCCCGCCGCCTGAGTGGAAACTGGGATGGCGGCCGTGGCCTTGACCGCCATGCCCGGACGCAGTTTGACCTGGCCGGAGACGATGACCCTCTCCCCCGCCTTGAGGCCATCTGCAATCACCCACTGATCCCCCCGACTCGCGCCCAGACTGACCTGACGCGGCTCTACCTGGTTGTTGGCATTGACCAGCAGCACGGCGCCCTTGCCACCAGGCAACTGGGTCACGCTGGTCTGGGGCAGCAGCAGTCCGGTGCCGGGCTTGTCATCGGCAATGGTGGCACGCAGGAACATGCCCGGCAGCAGGGTCTGCTGGGGATTGGGGATGATGGCGCGCAGGGTCAGGCTGCCGGTGGACTCATTGACGCTCACATCGGCAAACGCGAGGCTGCCGCTCTGGGGATAGGATTTCCCGGTCTGGGTCTGCAGGCTGACTTTTTTCGGCGCCGCCCCCGGGCGCAAGCTGTCGCTCACGTCTCCCAGGGTGTTCACCGCCTGGGTCATGTCCAGATAGATGGGATCCAGCTGCTGTATGGTGGCCAGGCTGTTGGTCTGATTGGTGGTGACCAGCGCCCCCTCGGTGACTTGAGAGATGCCGATCCGCCCCGAGATGGGGGCTCGTACCTGGGTATAGCCGAGTTGGATCTTCGCCTGTTCCAGGCTGGCCTGGTCGATACCTGTCTGCGCCTTGGCCTGCTGCCAGGTCGCTTCGGCCTGATCGAACTGTTCACGGCTGATGAGGCCGCGCTTGACGAGCGCCTGGTAGCGAACATAGGTCTTGTAGCCCACCTCGGCATCGGCCTTGCTCTTGGCCAGCTGGGCGCTGGCACTGTTGAAGGCGGCTTGATAGCTGGCGGGATCTATCTGGTAGAGGGGATCCCCTGCCTTGACGTTGGCCCCCTCTTCAAACAGACGGTGGAGGATGATGCCGGACACCTGGGGGCGGACCTCGGCGATCCGGGAGGCCGAGGTGCGACCCGGCAGGCTGATATCCTGACTCAGGGGCTGGGGAGTCAGGGTAAGGGTCTGCACTGATATGGGGGAGGCGATGGTCTTGGCGTCGGACCCCGCTTGGCCACAGCCGCCGAGCAGGATACCGAGGGTCAGGGCGATCGCGAGACGAGAATAGGAGTGAGGGAGCATGGTGGCCTCCGGCTGAGAAAAAGAGAATGAGAATTGCGTCACATTAAAGCGCGGGCCAGCTTTGTGGAGATGGGTATGACTGTCAATGGCAGTTGCCGGGATCAGACAGCCTGGGTTCAGCTACGAGGGAAATATCCCGAAAAGAGCGCCGAGGGGCCGGACAGAGGGGCGGGGAGAAGAGCGCAAGAAAGGCAAGTCAGAAAGTGGGGGCAGAGGCTGCACCCTGGCCGAGGGGATTGAACAGGGGGCAGATGATGCCCCCTGTTCAAACGCGGCTTAGAACCAGAAGCCGATGATAAAGGATCCGGCCAGGGTGAGCATGACGTTGGCCACCGCGTAGGTGCCCGCATAGCCGAGCGCCGGGATCGAGCTGTTGGCCGCCTCGTTGACCACGTCCATGGCGGGGGCGCAGGTCCGGGCCCCGGTGATGGCGCCGAGCAGCAGGGCCGGGTTCATCTTGAGCACCCAGACCCCGAACAGGTAGCCCACCAGCACCGGCAAGGTGGTGACCAGCATGCCGGAGAAGAGCACCACCACCCCCACCTCGCTGAGATGATCCAGAATGCCGCCACCGGCCTTGAGGCCCGTGCTCACCATGAAGACGGCCAGGCCCAGATCCTTGGCCAGACGCAGGGCACCCGGCGGCACATAGCCGACCGTCGGGTGGTTGGCGCGCAGGTAACCCATCAGGATCCCCGCCAGCAGCAGACCGACGGCGTTGCCCAGGCCAAATTCGAGCTGACCGAATACCAGGGAGACGGAGCCTATCAGCAAGCCGAGCACGAAGAAGGTGGTGAAGGCCACCAGATCCGTGGTCTGACTGTGAATGCTGATGAAGCCAATCTTGTTGGCAAGATGCTTGACCCTGATCTTCTCGCCGCTGATCTGCAGCACATCACCCTTTTGCAGCATGATGTTGCGATCGAACGGCATCTCTATCTGGGAGCGTACCACCCGGTTCAAGAAGCAGCCTTTTTCGGTGAGATTGAGCTCCACCAGATGACGGCCCACCACGGAATCATTCTTGACCACTATCTCTTCGGTGACGATCTGCAGGTCAAGCAGGTTCCTGTCGAATACCTCCTTGCCGTTGCGATAGTTGACATCCAGCTTCTCGTGGCTCTCGGGATACCCGACCAGGGCGATCTCGTCCCCTTCCTGAATGACGGCGTCACCATCGGGGCTTGCCAGTATGCCGTTGCGGCGGATCCGCTCCACATAGCAGCCGGTGTGGGGATAGATGCCGGTCTCACGCAGGGTGCGGCCCCCTATCCAGGCGGCCAGCTCCGGGCCGACCCGGTAGGCGCGGATGATGGGCAGATAGGTCTTGCGGTTCTCATTGTCAGACAGGCCCCGTTCGCGGGCTATCTTCTGGGCCTCTGTGCTGAGATCGAGGCGGGCCAGGGCGGGCAGATAACGCACCACCAGCATCAAGCCGACCAGCCCCACCAGATAGGTGAGCGCATAGCCGATACCCATGTTGTCGAGCACGGGCTGCATGTCGGTGCCATGGGGCAGGTTGAGCAGGCCGCTGCGCAGGGCATCCTGGGCACCGACCAGGGCCGGGGTCGAGGTGAGCGAGCCTGCCAGTATGCCCGCCGCCATGCCGGGCCCCAGGTTGAAGAACTTGGCCAGGCCCACCGTCAACAGCAGCGCCGTGAGCAATATCACCAGGGTGAGGGTGATGTAGTGGATGCCATCGCGCAGGAAGACGCTGAAAAAATGCGGTCCCGCCTCTATGCCGACACAGAAGATGAACAGCATGAAGCCGACGTTTTCCGTGGTGGCGGAGAATTGAAACCCCATCTGACCGAACAGCAGGGCGGTGAACAGCACCCCTATGGTGTTGCCAATCTGGAAGTTGCCGACCCGCACCTTGCCAAGTAGCAGGCCGAAGGCCAGTACCACGAACAGCAGCAGGGAGTCGCTTTGGTGTAGCAGTGTCACGAAATCTATGGTCATGCCCGGACAAACCGAGAAAAAAGTGGGGCCGATATTGTGCCGCATCCCCCGCCAATAAAGAAGCGCCGGTTGGGACAAAGCTGCATATTGGGCGGCCACGCCCAGGCGACCCATCGCGCTGGGGGGAAAGGATGGGTTTTTCTGTCTGCGCGAACCGCTGTCAATTAGTGATTCATGCTGTCTGTCCCAGCAGACAAGCGGATGCCCCTCGGCATTTATAGAATCCTGTGCCCCGTAAAAAATGGGGGTGATTACAGAGCAAGCTGCTGCCGGTTTGGCACGGCGCTTCCCAACCTCAGGATCCTGGTCTGGTGTCAAATGCACCGCTGACCCACTGCATCTGGGGTGGGGAATCCTGTATTAAAAAAGATCCTTCAGACGCCAAAAAAATCCGGTTCAAGGAGACGAGGCAAAACAGCATAAAATCGGGTTTGCCCTGGGGGGCCAAGATAAATGGGGGCTGAATGAGCCAAACCCAGGCTGGGTCTGGGCTGGCGCGACTTACCCACAGATTCTGTGGATAACCCTGTGTGTGAAAATTGAAAACAGGCCGCCAGGCCTTGCCAATACTGGGTTGCAAGGCCTGTTCAAAAAATACCGGCAAATAATTGTTTGCATAAAAATCAAATAGTTAGCTGCAACAGCACAAAGTGCTGAAGGGGGAGTTAGGGCGAATAAGGGGGAGTGCTGTCAAGCCGTGGCAGCTTGTGCATTAAATTTGGTAGCGAGGGGCACTAAAGTGGATAACTTGCACCGAGATGGTGAGGAATTGGCTCCCTCGACTGGACTTGAACCAGTGACATACGGATTAACAGTCCGCCGTTCTACCGACTGAACTACGAGGGAACATCAGGCAAGGAGGAGCACTATACAGAGGTCGCCGGACGGGGTCAACCGCCGACTGAGGGAGGAGAGCGATACCCGGTGTGGTGCAAGTCGAGGTACATGGGGGGGCTATACCCGCAGTGGTACAAGTCGAGGTACTACATGATGGGGGAGGAGGGTGATCCTCCCAGTGGTATGGGTCGAGGTACATGGGGGGAGGCTATACCCGCAGTGGTACAAGCCGAGGTACTACATGATGGGGGAGGAGGGTGATCCCCACAGTGGTATGGGTCGGGGGACATGGGGGGAGGTTATACCCCCAGTGGTGCAAGTCGAGGTACTACATGATGGGGGAGGAGGGTGATCCCCCAGTGGTATGGGTCGGGGTACATGGGGGGGAGGCTATACCCGCAGTGGTACAAGTCGAGGTACACTTGCCCTTTGCCGTTTCTTGTCCGGAGTCTTCATGAGCAAGTCGTTTCAACTCGTCAGCCAGTTCTCCCCTGCGGGGGATCAGCCGGCCGCCATCAGCCAACTGCTTGAGGGGATAGAATCCGGACTCGCCCACCAGACCCTGCTTGGGGTGACCGGCTCGGGCAAGACCTTCACCATGGCGAACGTGATAGCGACCCTGAACAGACCCACCATGATACTGGCGCCCAACAAGACCCTGGCCGCCCAGCTCTATGGGGAGATGAAGGAGTTCTTCCCCGAGAACTCGGTGGAGTACTTCGTCTCCTACTACGACTACTACCAGCCGGAAGCCTATGTGCCGACCACGGACACCTTCATCGAGAAGGATGCCTCCATCAACGATCACATCGAGCAGATGCGGCTGTCGGCCACCAAGGCACTGCTGGAGCGGCGGGACGTGATCATCGTCGCTTCGGTGTCAGCCATCTATGGCCTGGGGGACCCCCAGGCTTACCTGAGCATGATGCTGCACCTCAAACTCGGCGACATCATCAACCAGCGAGACATACTGCGTCGCCTCGCCGAGCTGCAATACAGCCGCAACGACCTGGCCTTCCAGCGCGGCACCTTCCGGGTGCGGGGGGAGGTGATCGACATCTATCCGGCGGAATCGGACAAGCTGGCGCTGCGGGTCGAGCTGTTTGACGAAGAGATAGAGCGACTCTCCCTGTTTGACCCCCTGACCGGCGCCATCGAGCAGACGGTGGTGCGTCATACCATCTATCCCAAGACCCACTACGCCACCCCCCGCGAAACCATCCTCGGTGCCATCGATCACATCAAGGAGGAGCTCAAGGGACGGCGCGAACAGCTGATCTCCCTCAACAAACTGGTGGAGGAGCAGCGCATCAGCCAGCGCACCCAGTTCGACATCGAGATGATGCAGGAGCTGGGCTACTGCTCGGGCATCGAGAACTACAGCCGCTACCTGTCGGGGCGCGCGCCGGGGGAGCCGCCGCCCACCCTGTTCGACTACCTGCCGGGGGATGGTCTGCTCATCATCGATGAGTCCCATGTGACCGTGCCGCAGATAGGCGCCATGTTCAAGGGGGACAGATCCCGCAAGGAGACCCTGGTGGAGTACGGCTTCCGCTTGCCCTCTGCCCTGGACAACAGGCCGCTCAAGTTCGACGAATTTGAGGCCCTGATGCCACAGACGGTGTTTGTCTCGGCCACCCCCAGCCCCTATGAGCTGGAAAAATCCGGTGGTGATGTGGTGCAACAGGTGGTGCGCCCCACCGGCCTGCTCGATCCCGTGATTGAAGTGCGTCCGGTCGGCACCCAGGTGGACGACCTGCTCTCCGAGATCCGGCTGCGGGTGGCGGTGGACGAGCGGGTGCTGGTCACCACCCTGACCAAGCGGATGGCGGAGGATCTCACCGAATACCTGGCGGATCACGACGTGCGGGTGCGCTATTTGCATTCGGACATCGAGACGGTCGAGCGGGTCGAGATCATCCGCGATCTGCGGCTCGGCAAGTTCGATGTGCTGGTGGGCATCAACTTGCTGCGCGAAGGGCTCGACATGCCGGAGGTCTCCCTGGTGGCCATACTGGATGCCGATAAAGAGGGCTTCCTGCGCTCCACCCGTTCACTGATCCAGACCATTGGCCGGGCCGCTCGCAACCTCAACGGCAGGGTCATCCTCTATGGGGATCGCATCACCAACTCCATGAAAGTAGCCATCGAGGAGACGGAGCGGCGCCGCGCCCTGCAGCATGCCCATAACCTCGAGCACGGCATCACCCCCAAGGGCCTCAACAAGGCGGTGGGGGACATGATGGACATGGGGGGCAGCCGCATCTCGGGCAAGGCTGGCAAAGGGAGTCGCAAGGCCGCCGAGCCGCAAGGGGAGTACCATGCCCGCACCACCAGCGAGATCACCAAGGAGATCAAACGCATGGAAGAGCAGATGTTCCAGCATGCCCGGGATCTGGAGTTCGAGCAGGCCGCCGCCCTGCGCGACAGCATCCAGCGACTGCGCCACGAGTTGATTGAAAGTTGAGGCCGCTGCGCGCCCTGTTCGGGATTGGGCCCAAGTTACGTCGCCTCTATCTGGGCTTTCGCCACCCGGCCACCCCGCTCTGGGCCAAGGGGTTGGCACTGCTGGTGTTCGTCTATGGCCTCAGCCCTCTCGATCTGGTGCCGGATGTCATTCCCGTGCTCGGTTGGGTGGATGATCTCACGCTCTTCATCTGGCTGATCTGGGGCTGGGAGTCCTGCTTGCCCGCCGAGGTGCGTCAGGCCATTGCCGAAAAAGCGGGGGAGAAAAAGGGGAAACAGGAGGGGGATGAGTAGCCAGGCGCCAGCCTGCGCTGCCCCAGATGTTGGCCATGGTTTGCGGCGAAATTGTGGTAAGGGAGGGGAAGGGGTAGACTCGGCCCCTCTGTCATCATCCATCCCTTAATACCGAGCCCGATCCATGGATCTTATCTTGTTCCTCGTCGACTTCATCTTGCACATAGACATCCACCTCAAGGCACTGTTTGCCGATTACGGCGTCTGGATCTATGCCATTTTGTTTCTCATCATCTTCTGCGAGACGGGGCTGGTGGTGATGCCCTTCCTGCCCGGTGACTCCCTGCTGTTCGCCGCAGGCGCCCTCACGGTAGACAGTGCCCTGGATGTGCATCTGCTCAGTGCCCTGCTGGTGCTGGCCGCCATACTCGGCGATCTCACCAACTACACCCTGGGTCGGCTGTTTGGGGAGCGGCTGTTCAGCCGCCCCGACTCACGACTGTTCCGTCAGGATTATCTGCACCAGACCCACGCCTTCTTCGACCGCCATGGTGGCAAGGCCATCATCATCGCCCGCTTTGCCCCCATAGTGCGTACCTTCGCCCCCTTCGTGGCAGGCATGGGCAAGATGAGTTATCCACGTTTCATGGCCTTTAACGCCGTGGGTGGCCTGTGCTGGGTGCTCTCTTTCGTCTATGTGGGCCACTTCTTCGGCAACCTGCCCCTGGTCAAGGAGAACTTCACCCTGCTCATCTTCGTCATCATTGGCATCTCCCTGCTGCCCATGGTGATCGCCGCCCTGCGCGCCAGGCTGGGCAAGGGGTGAGCGGTGCAGTCAGCAAGGGGTGAGGATAGGGCCGCTGCGGCCTGGGTGACTTGACCCTTCATGACATAAAAAAACCGGGCCACGTGGGCCCGGTTTTTGATGACTGCGGCGCAGCACTCACTGCCAGTTGGCGTTGCGCTTGGCTTTTTGCAGCTTCTCATAGGCTGCCAGCAGTTTTTGGTGCAGCGGGAACTGGCTGAGGGACTCATCGGCTGGCTCCAACCCGTGGAAACGAGCCTCGCCGCTGGCATGGGCCCACGCCTGTGCCAATGCCTGTTCGCCATACATGCGGGTGAACACGGCTCTGTACTGCTCGGGCTCGCGTTCCTGGTCCAGGAACAGCTCGACGCAGCTCTTGAGGGCGCGGTAGTAGTTGGCACGTTCAGGGCTGAACACCGACTGGTTGTACTCCATGGTCCAGTTGATGAGATCCAGCGCCGTCTCCAATTCGCCTGCGGCCAGGGCCAGCATGGCCTTGAGTTCACCGATGCGCAGGGTGTGCAGGGCGGTGCCCTTGGCGGCAGCGATGCCAAGCAGCTCGCGCACCCGGGTACGCTCGTCGTGACCTTCCTCTTCCAGCTGATCGTAGAAAGCCATGTACTGCTCGGCGTCCCACGTCAGGGACGGCAGGGCCAGGATCACTTCCCGCAGGTTGGCGCCCATGTTGTTGTTGGCCAGCAGCAAGTCTTCGGCCGGGTAGATGTCGGACATGCCGGGTACCAGGATGCGGCAGGCGTAGACGTCCAGGTGCTCGTAGTCGGCGATGTAGACCGGCTGCTCCAGCTCGTGGAAGATGCCTATCAGGTGATCGAACTCCTGCTGGGAGGTGCCCCGGAAATCCCAGTCGGCGAACTCGAAGTCTGACTCCTCTTTGAACAGATCCCAGTTGATGAGACCGGAAGAGTCGATGAAGTGGGTCTCCAGATTGTGGTGATCCGCCACCTGCTCGTTATCAAAGGAGGGGGCGACGAAGACATCCAGATCCTTCAGGCCACGGCCTTGCAGCAGCTCGGTGACGGTACGCTCGAACGCGACTTCGAAGCGCGGGTGGGCACCGAAGGAGGCGAAGCTGGTGCCGTTACGCGGGTTGAGCAGCACCACGCAGATGACCGGATAGCGACCGCCCAGGGAGGCATCGAAGCTGTAGATGGGGTAGCCTTCGGCCTCAAGGGCGGCGATGGAGGCCGCAATGCCGGGGTAACGGGCGATCACCTCCGCCGGGATCTCCGGCAGACTGATGGCCTCGGCGATAATTTTGTTTTTCACGTGACGCTCGAACACCTCGGACAGCCCCTGGGTGCGGGCCTCGGTCTTGGTGTTGCCGGCGCTCATGCCGTTGGAGACATAGAGGTTGCCGATGATGTTCATCGGAATGTAAACGGTCTGATGATCGGACTGGCGCTCGAAGGGCAGGGCGACGATGCCGCGCTCCTCGTTGTTGGATTGCAGGTCCACCAGCATGTCGGCGGTCACTTCCCCTTCCGGGTTGTAGAAGTGACGGGTGAAGTCGTCGAGCAGACCCGCCGGGAAGTGATCGCCCTCGATGGGGAACCACTTCTCGTTGGGGTAGTGCACGAAGTCGCCATCGGCGATTTGCTGGCCCAGATAGAAGTCGGCGAAGAAGTAGTTGGTGGAGAGACGCTCGAAGTACTCGCCAAGCGCCGAGGCCAGGGCCGCCTTCTTGCTGGCCCCTTTACCGTTGGTAAAGCAAAGAGCGCACTCCTTGTCCCGGATGTGCACGGACCAGACATTGGGCACGGGGTTGAGCCAGGAGGCCTCTTCAATATCAAACCCCAGGGCCTGCAATTTGGTCTGGAAGCGCTCGATGGAGTCTTCCAGCGCCGCGTCCTTGCCGGGAATAAAAGTGTGGTCTGTCATCACGATATCCTGATTTTTATTGGCTCATGTTTGGTCGCAGATAATAGCATGAGTCGCAAGAGATGCGGCCTAGACAATGGCGCCGTCCGCGCTCTTTTCAGTGTCTGAAAGGGGAGTGGACAAGGCTGTTGCGCCTGTTGTGGCGAGCGGCAAGTGCGAGCCTGTCTGACCATCATTAGAAATTCTTAATGATATTAAGGAAAAGTAGATTTCATTATGTCTGGCCGTTGCGCATCATGCTGCCACGTTTTGCCGGGTGAACACGGCGTGATAGCGCCCATTGCTGCTGCGACAAGTTGTTCGCCTTCACTATTCCTCTATCGGCTCGGCCGTTGATCACGAATTGGGAGTCCCTATGCCATCCATGACACCGCGAGTGGAGTCTGACATCACCACACTGGCGCCCGGCTTCAGAGCCCTCAGCATCCAGGTCGATGCGGCCGCCATCACCGATATGAGCGTGGGTGCCCAGGCATTAAAGCGGGCCTGCCAGTCCGTCGCGGCGGGAGGCGCGCCCTGGGCGCACGCTCATCTGTCGGCGTGGGCCGAGGTGTTCAGGCGGTTCGGTGCCAAACCACAACGCACCCCTTGCTCGGCCGAAGCCCTGCGAAAGAGAGTGCTGCGGGAGGGGGCACTGCCGAGCATCGATCCTATCGTCGATCTCTACAACGCCATTAGCATCGAGTATGCCATTCCGGTCGGAGGGGAAAATCTGGTGGCCTATGAGGGGGTGCCCCGCCTGGTAATTGCCGATGGCAGCGAACGGTTTGACACCATGAAAGGGGGGTTGCCTGCGCAGGAAACGCCCGAGCCGGGAGAGGTCGTCTGGCGGGATGACATGGGGGTGACCTGTCGCCGCTGGAATTGGCGGCAGGGTGTCAGAACCCGACTCAGCGTGGAGTCTGAGCAGATGTGGTTCATTCTGGAGAGTCTGCCGGAGATGCCGCTGGCTGCCTTGCAGGAGGCCGGCGATCGGCTGATCGCCGGCTTGCTGGAGATGATGCCAGGGGCCCGGATAGAGAAAGCGCTGATTGGTTGCCAATCCGGGACAGAGAAGAGGGCCAGTTAGCCGATGGCCTTGAGACCCAGTATGCCGCCGATGATGAGCGCCAGGCAGAACAGTCGCGCCGCCGTGGCGGGCTCGCCAAACAGCCAGATCCCCATCAGCACTGTGCCGACTGCGCCTATGCCGGTCCAGACGGCGTAGGCGGTGCCAAGGGGCAGATGCCTGACCGCCAGGGCCAGCAACAAGACGCTCACCCCCATGGCGGCGAGGGTCAGCAAGGTAGGAAGGGGGCGGCTGAAGCCGTCGGTGTATTTGAGACCAATGGCCCAGGCGACCTCGAACAGACCGGCGATGAGCAGCAATATCCAGGGCATAAAAGGGGTATCCATCAGGGGGCAGGGTCGTCCCTGCCAGCGGTCAGGCAGCGGGGTCGTCCCCGCCGGGCGCGATGGCCGTTGGGACTCATATTGCCAGAGCCGGATCGCGCTTGCCAAGGAGAGGCGCCTCCCCGGGCCTCATCGCTTGATATTGCAGCAAACGGCAGGGAATATTGCGCAAATCGACTTGCGTCCCTCGCCACAATCCGTAATGTGGATAGACACATTTTTCGCAGCAGAATTTTATCTGTTCAGGATCTACATGGCGCCACTGTGGTGTCAGGAGGCATATGCCTCCCGGGTCGGAACGATAGAGGCTCCGCACTATCAAGTCGTTATCCAGGGTAGGACATTATGAAAAAAGTAGGTTTGGTCGGTTGGCGTGGCATGGTGGGCTCTGTCCTGATGAGCCGGATGCAGGAAGAGCAGGATTTTGCGCACATTCAACCCACCTTCTTCACCACCTCCCAGGCCGGTGAGGCCGCCCCCAACTTCGGCGTCGATGCCGGTCAGCTCCAGGATGCCTTCAACATAGCGGCGCTGGCTGAGCAGGAGATCATCATCACGGCCCAGGGCGGCGACTACACCAAGGATGTCTATCCGCGCCTGAAAGCCGCCGGCTGGCAGGGTTACTGGATTGATGCCGCGTCCTCTTTGCGCATGGAAGAAGAGGCCGTCATCATCCTGGATCCGGTCAATGGCGATGTGATAGCCCAGGCACTGGATGCCGGCACCAAGACCTTCGTCGGTGGCAACTGCACCGTCAGCCTGATGCTGCTGGCCCTGGGCGGTCTGTTCAAGGCCGATCTGGTGGAGTGGGTGAGCGTGGCGACCTACCAGGCGGCCTCTGGTGGCGGCGCCCGTCACATGCGTGAGTTGATCACCCAGATGGGGATGTTGCGTGATGAAGTGGCGGTCGAGCTGGCGGATCCCGCTTCCGCCATTCTGGATATCGAGCGCAAGGTCACCGAGAAGACCCGCTCCGGCGACTTGCCGGTGGACAACTTCGGTGTGCCCCTGGCTGGCAGCCTGATCCCCTGGATAGACACCAGACTCGACAACGGCCAGAGCCGGGAAGAGTGGAAGGGTCAGGCCGAGACCAACAAGATCCTCGGCATCGAGGCGGCCCCGGTGCCTGTCGACGGTCTGTGCGTGCGCATTGGCGCCCTGCGCTGCCACAGCCAGGCCTTCACCATCAAGCTCAAGAAAGATGTGCCGCTGGCCGAGATTGAAGCCCTGTTGGCCAGCCACAACGACTGGGTCAAGGTCATCTCCAACGAGCGCGACATCAGCGCCCGCGAGCTGACCCCGGCCGCGGTGACCGGCACCCTCAACATACCGGTTGGCCGCCTGCGCAAGCTCAACATGGGCCCGGAATACCTGGCCGCCTTCACGGTCGGTGATCAGCTGCTGTGGGGCGCTGCCGAGCCGCTGCGCCGCATGTTGCGCATCCTGCTGGCCCGTGGCTAAGGGATGGCAGCCACCGGCTCTCTGGATGAAACGCGAGAGCCGTTGAGCTAGCGTGCTCGAAACAAGAAGGGAAGGCATCTGCCTTCCCTTCTGCTCTCTGTGGCTGGCCATCATGACGCCAAGCTCAAGCTCACGTGTGGGCCAGGGCCGCGGCCAGGTCGGCAATCAGGTCATCGGCATCCTCGACCCCAATGCTCAGCCGGATCAGGTCATCGTTGACCCCGGCGGCCACTCGGCTGGCCTCATCCATGGCGGCATGAGTCGTGCTGGCCGGGTGACAGGCCAGGCTCTCCAGATCCCCCAGACTCACCGCCTGCACGAAGAGCTGCAACTGATCGAGCAGGCGGGCACAGCGGGGGAAGCCCCCCTCCAGCTCTATGCTGATCATGGCGCCGTAACCTGTGGCGATCTCTCCCAGCACCCCATGGCCGGGATGATCGGCGAGTCCCGGATAGATCACCTTCTTGACGCCAGGGTGCGCGGCCAGGAACTGGGCCACCCGCTGGGCGTTGTGCAGGTGCGCATCCAGGCGCAGGGGCAGGGTCTTGACCCCCCGTTGCAGCAAGTAAGCCTCCTGGGGGCCAATGGGGGAGCCCAGGTGCTTGAGTGCCACGGTGCGGATGCGTGCCATCAGTTCGTGGCGCGCGGCCACCACCCCGGCGATGATGTCGCCGTGGCCGCCGAGATACTTGGTGCCGCTGTGCATGACGATGTCGACCCCAAGCTCAAGGGGGCGCAGCAGATAGGGGGTGAGGAAGGTGTTGTCGCAGACGGTGAGGGCACCGACCCTGCGCGCGGCGTCGACCACAATGCGGGGATCCACCAGCTTGAGGGTGGGATTAGTCAGGGTTTCAAACAGTACCAACTTGGTGCCCGGGTGGATATTGGCCAGCAGATCCCGGTCGCTGTCATAGCCGGTGATGCGGATACCCGCGCGGCTGAAGGTCTGCTTGAGGAAGGCCTCGGTGCCACCATAGAGGGGGCCGACATAGGCCACTTCGTCCCCGCTGTCGGCCAGAGCATAGAGAATGGCGCTCACCGCCGCCATGCCGCTCGCGACCACCAATGCTTCGTCAGCACCCTCAAGGGCGGCGAGTTTCACCTCCAGCTCGGCGGTGGTGGGGTTGGCGAAGCGGCTGTAGATGTAGCCTGGCGCTTGCCCGGCGAACCGCTCCTTGCCAGCCTGGGCCGTGAAATAGCTGAAGGTGCTGCTCTGATAGAGCGGGGTCGTCAGGGCGCCGGTCTGGGGATCGAGCCGTTGGCCGCTGTGTACGCTCATGGTCTTGAATTTCATCATCTCTCCGTCATGGCCAGTGGACTGGCCTCTTATAGCCCTGGGCGCGGCTGCGCCCCGGGTGAATGGGGTGTCCTTGTGGCGACCGATCGCCATAAGGGGATAAGGGTGGCAGGTTATGCGAGCGTTCGCCGCCGGGGCTCCCGGGCCGGTGGGGTGGCATAGTGGCGGGCCGCCACATCCGGGTGGGAACGCAGTCGTCCCTTGAGCACGTTCTCCCCCACCTGATAAAAGAGCGGGTTGTCCGGATCGCTCTGGAGCCCTGTCGCCTCGGCCGCGAGGGAGGGGGGCAGCGTCAGCAAGGGCACAGTGGCATCGAGCCGGGCCGCCATGAAGAAGGCGCAGGAGAGGCGCGACACCCCCGGGGGTGGGCTGACCACTCGATGCAGGGTGGCCTTGAGGTAACCGTTCGAGGCGAGTTCCAGCAGTTCACCGATATTGACCAGCAAGGCTCCCGCTCGGGGGGGCGCCGGTGTCCACCCCTGTTCGGTCAGGACCTCGAGTCCGCCGTGACTATCTTGCAGCAGGAGCGTGAGGTAGCCGGGATCCTTGTGGGCACCCACCCCCTGACCGTCATCCTCGTCCCGTCCCGGGTAGTGGATGAGCTTGGTATGGCGATAGGGGAGCGGGCTCAAGCTCTCATCGAAGGCATCGGCCGGTTGCGCCAGGGCTTCTGCGAAGGCGCGGATCAGGGTCAATCCAATCAGGGTCAACTGCGCCTGCCAGCCCAGCAGGGCCCCCCTGAGTTCGGGCAGGGCGGAGGGCCACAGGTTGGGGCCCTGTAATCCTTGCCAGGGGTGGTGCAACAGGGCATCGGGCAGGCAGGGCTCTTCGGCCATGATGTCGAACTGCTCACGCCAGTCCGGGCGGGCCCGGGTCAGCTCGACCCCCACCCGGTTGTAGCCGCGAAAGTGGGGGGAGTGCACCATCTGCACCTCTTGCTTCTGGGCATCGCTCAGGGCAAAGAGCCGGGCTGCCAGGGCCAGTAGCTCGGTCTGCTGGCCCAGATCCAGCCCGGTGTTCTCCAGATAGAAGAAGCCGGGGTCGCGCGCCGCCCGGCGCAGCGCCATGAGGGCCTGGTTCCGGTGCGGGGATCCCGGCAACAACTGGCCGTAATCCAAGGTGGGCAGACTGCTGGTTGGCGCAATGGGCGCAGATGAGTCATTGACTGGCCGGGCCGCAGGGGAGAGTACTGCGTTGGAAGCATGACGTGAGTCACACAGGGGGGAAAGCAATACCATGAGCACCTCCAACTGGGATCCTGGGATGACAGCGTCGCAGAGCGCGGCGCCATTTGGGTTGGAAGGATGCTATCCCTTCGGATTGAGATGGCAAAACAACAAATAATTCTTAGTTATAGACAAAAATCGAAATAGAGTTCGGTTTGGCGGTATTAATACTGTTCTATTGCAACACCAAACCACTCTTGGCTTGGCGTCGGGCGCTCGCTCCCTTAGTATCGAGGCTCATTTGCCACACAGGGAGATCCTCTTGTCTATTGATCCCGGGCCGGCCAGCCCCTCACTCCAGTCTGGATCACGACTAGGTCGCGAGTTTGCTGCCCTGATGTGCCTGCTGCTGATCAGTGCCCTGCTCACCTGGATCGGGGTGGCCGCGCGAGGTGGCAGCAGCTTCTCCCTGCTCTGGCCCGCCAATGCCGCTCTGGTTGGCATCTTGCTGCGTTACTATCCCAGGGCTGGGCTGGTGCATCTGCTGGTGGCGCTGCTTGGCCTCCTGCTGGTCGATGCCTGTTATGGCACCCCCTTGCGCAAGAGTCTGCTGCTCAACGGCGCCAATATTCTCACCGTCGCCATCGCCTGGCTCAGCCTGCGTCGTCAGGGGTGGGGTCCCGAAGGCCTGATCAGCGCCACGGCGATCCCCAGACTGATGCTCCATTGCCAACCTGCCATCCTGGCCGGGGCTCTGTGTGGCGGCGCCGCCGTGGTCTGGCTGGGCAGTTCGACCGGCTGGAAGAGCACCATCATGTGGTATTTGGCCGAGCTGATTAACTTCTCGGTGTTATTACCCAGCCTGTTGACGCTGCCGGGCTCCTGGCGGCAATGTCGCCAGGAGATGTGGCGCGACCGCCGCTATCTTGTTCCGGCATTGCTCTTCTTGCTGTTGATCCTGCTGCTCGACAAGCATCTGGGGGGCCCCGGTCTGCTGGTGTTGCCGGTGCCCGCCCTCATCTGGCTGGCCCTCTCTGGCAACCGCTTCTTTACCTGTCTGGCCACCTGCGCCGCCTCCCTCTATATGTTCACCGTGCTCGATGACCAGCTGCTGCATCAGTGGAGCAAGGACGCGGCCACCGTCTACTCCTTTCGTACCGGTATCTCCATACTGGCCCTGAGTGCCATCACCACGGCCTGCGCCGTGGCCGAGCGGGATCAGCTGTTCGCCCGCCTGCAGCAAGTGGCGAGTCATGATCATCTGACCGGGGTGCTCAATCGCGGCGCCTTCAGCGAGGCGACCGAGCAACGTCTGGAACGTGAAGGTGGAGCCCTGTTGCTGCTCGATGTTGATTTCTTCAAGAAGATCAATGATGAACACGGTCATCCCACGGGGGATACCGTGTTGGTGCAGCTTTGCCAACGACTCGAGGGATTACTGCCACCCCGGGCCCTGCTCGGGCGCATGGGCGGCGAGGAGTTTGCCGTCTTGCTCCCGCCGGGAGGGGAGAGCGAGCTGGCGGAGCAGGCCGATCGCCTGATCCAGGGGGTCGCAGATCGTCCCCTGGTGCAGGCAATGCGGGTCACCATCAGCGGCGGCTTGCGCCAGGCCTCTCCAGGGGAGAGCCTGAGTGAGCTGCTGGCCGACGCCGATCTGGCGCTCTATCGGGCCAAACAGACGGGACGCAACCGCTGGTGTCGGGCGACATGAGCCAGCTTGTCTGATGCAAAAAGAGTAGGGAGGCCATGGCCTCCCTACTCTTTTATTGAGCGCATATCGCGCTCCATGGGCGGGTTCAGTAGCCCAGGGTGAAGCGCTGGCGCAGGTGGACTGGGTGCTCGGCCTCATTGAGGATGGCATCGGCCAGATCGCCGACAGAGATCTCGGCCGGTTTATCCTCCAGGAACAACACCTGATCGCCCCCCAACCGATATTGACCAGTGCGCTCCCCCGGCACCAGCATGACGGCCGGGGAGACGAAGCGCCAGTCGAGCTCAGACTCGCTGCGCAGTGCGACTAGCCCATCGCGAGCCGCCAGGGCCCCCTGGCGCCATTCGGCCGGAAACTCGGGGGTATCGACCAGCTGGACCCCGGGGGCCACTTCCAGACTGCCGGCACCGCCGACCACCAGCAGCCAGCCTGTTACCGCCTTGGTCGCCTGCACGATGGCGGCCGCCCCTGTGAGGTATTGTTCATAGATGTCCGGGGTGGCCCAGCCCGGGTTATAGGCACTGATCACCCGATCGTGGCCTGCGATCGCCAACCCCAATGCCTGGGGATCCTGCGCATCCACCCCCATCACCTGGATCTGCGAATGGGGAGCAATCTTGCTGGTGTCACGGACGATGGCGGTGACGCTGTGACCACGGGCAATGGCTTGCTCGAGGATGGCATGGCCGACAAAACCAGTGGCGCCTATCAGGGCAATCTTCATGGGAAACTCTCCTGCGCTATTAAGATAGGGCTAGCCTACGCCTCCCGGTATGATTTAATAATCGGGTAAAATATTCACTCACTCATAAGCAGGGCTTAACAATGGAGCAGCTTAAACGCTATGCCATCTTCGCCGCCGTGGTGGAGGCGGGGACCATGACGGGGGCAGCCAAGGCCCTGGGCATGACGCCCTCGGCGGTCAGCCAGCATATCAGCCAGCTCGAGACCCTGCTTGGCCTCACCCTGTTGCACAGATCCACGCGCCGTCTCGATCTGACCGAGGCGGGAGAGGTGGTGTGGCAAGGTTGTCAGTCCCTGCGCCAGACCCTGGCTCAGACCGAACTGCGGCTTGGGGAGGTGCGCGACAGTCTGATGGGGGAGGTGAGGATAACGGCCCCCGTGGGCATGGCGGGCCTGCCCCTGGCCCAGGCGCTCTCCCCCCTGTTGCAGGCGCATCCCGGTTTGCGCCTCATCATCATCGCCGATGACGAGAAGCGTGATCTGCTCAAAGAGCGCATCGATGTGGCACTGCGAGTCGGTACCCTGGCCGATTCGAGTCTGGTGGCCCGTCGCCTCGGCGAGACGCGCATGCTGCTGTGTGCATCACCGGCCTACCTGGCCCGGCGTGGGGTGCCGACTCGCCTCGCGGAGTTGACGAGTCATGACTGGCTATTGACCGATCTGCCCGGGGCTGGTTTGACCCTGCCGGATGAACAGGGGGTGCCGTAGCCGCTGCGGCTCGCTCCCAGGGTGCTGTGCAACAACGTGCTGCCCCTGCGCCAGTTCGCCCTGGCGGGGCAGGGCATTGCCTTGTTGCCCGAGACCGAGGTGGTTGACGATCTGGCGCAAGGACGCCTGCAGGAGGTGCTTCCCGATCACCGGATGGCGACCATGGCGTTGCATGCCATCACGCCTGAACGAGAGGTGTCTCACAAGGTGCGGCGGGTGCTGGCGGCGTTACAGGATCATTTCGGACGCAGCGCCGAGGTGCGCCGAAGAAAGTGACGCAGTGAGGCTGAGCGGTTGGCGGGCGAGGGATGTGCAAGATGTGCAAAGAGAGAAGGCAGGCCTGGGCCTGCCTTCTGTTATTCAGAGCCTGGGTGCTTAGCTGTGGTAGTCACGGCAGGCTATCAGGGTGTTCTCCATCAGACTGGCCACCGTCATGGGACCGACGCCGCCCGGAACCGGGGTGATAAAGGCGGCATGGCTGCGGGCGGTGGCGAACTCGACGTCACCCACCAGGCTGCCGTCGGCGAGGCGATTGATGCCCACATCGATCACCAGGGCGCCAGGCTTCACCCACTCACCCGGGATGAAGTTCGGTTTGCCGACGGCGACGACCAGCAGGTCGGCGCGGCGAACCTGGGTCTCAAGATCCTGGGTGAAACGGTGGCAGGTCGTGGTGGTGCAACCGGCCAGCAGCAGCTCGAGGGTCATGGGACGACCGACGATATTGGATGCCCCCACCACCACGGCGTGCAGACCATGGGTCTTGACGCCGGTGGCTTCGATCAGCGTCATGATGCCCTTGGGTGTGCAGGGGCGCAGGGCGGGAATGCGCTGTGCCAGTCGGCCGACGTTATAGGGGTGGAAACCATCGACGTCTTTGTCGGGACGGATCCGCTCCAGCACCTGGGTGGTGTCGAAGTGGGCGGGCAGCGGCAGCTGTACCAGGATGCCATCGACCTCGGGGTCCTGGTTCAACTGGTCAATCAGGGTTAGCAGCTCGTCCTGACTCGCCTCGGCACTGAGATCGTAGGAGCGGGAAATGAATCCTACTTCCTCACAGGCGCGGCGCTTGCTGCCGACATAGACCTGGGAGGCGGGATCGGCCCCTATCAGTATCACAGCGAGCCCGGGGGCACGCTGTCCGGCGGCGAGCCGCTGCTGGACTTCGGTTGCTACCTGATTGCGAATCGTTTGCGCAACCTGTTTTCCGTCAATGATTTTGGCAGACATCGTTCTTCACTCACCATGGGTTCAACTGTGCGCATTGTCGCATTTTTTTATCCGGGATGTTAGCGGCGCGATGCGGGCGGGCAAGAAGTAGACACTTGAATTTATTGATGGAAAAATTCGTTGACGCTGGCTCGAGCGCTTGGGTATGATGCCCGCCCGTTGCCCATCAGCCTTATCGCAGATAAGCTGTTGGCTGCAAGTTAAGTGAAGTATCTCGGTGATTAGCGCAGCCCGGTAGCGCATCTGGTTTGGGACCAGAGGGTCAAAGGTTCGAATCCTTTATCACCGACCATTTTTATCGACAACGCTTTATGTATGCCCAATCCATGGTGCTGACACATAGAGGGTCGTTGAGCAAAATGCGCCCTTAGCTCAGTCGGATAGAGCAACGGCCTTCTAAGCCGTGGGTCGCAGGTTCGAATCCTGCAGGGCGCACCATCTTGCTGCGGCAAGCATGGTCAGATGTTTCAGTGGTGGCTGTAGCTCAGTTGGTAGAGTCCCGGATTGTGATTCCGGTTGTCGTGGGTTCGAGCCCCATCAGCCACCCCATTATTGTTGTCTGTTGGTATCTTCCGCGTTTAGCAGGGTGCGAGCAGTACAAAGTCAGCTTTGCGGAAGTGGCGAAATTGGTAGACGCACCAGATTTAGGTTCTGGCGCCCTAGGCGTGAGAGTTCGAGTCTCTCCTTCCGCACCATCATTGATCGATAGAATCGATTGGGTCAGGGTTTTTGTTCCCCTGTCCAAGATAAAAAGGCCCGTCACTGACGGGCCTTTTTGCATTCGGCTGCCAGCGCGTGGCCAGCTGATAGGCGAGGATGACAGTGTCGGCTCCAGACTGACTCGGTATCACTCCCGTTGTCATCACGGGAATCTATCCCTTCATCCTCTTCGCTGCGGTTTGCCAGTTCTCGTGGCCGATGGGCATGCTGCGTTCGTTATTCTTTTCTCTTTTCTCTTTTCTCTTTTCTCTTTTCTCTTTTCTCTTTTCTCTTTTCTCTTTCTGGATTCTGCATGATCTGTCGAAATAGCTCGGGGCGGTCCGGCTTGACGGCTCCCCGATGGTCTGCCGGTGCAAAATGCTTGATGGCTATTGATAACTGTTCTTGATTGGGGTAGTTTATGTTTCGTTATAACATAACAGTTGAGGCGATGATGAAACCCAATATGCATCCCGAGTACCGCAAGGTGCTATTTCACGACGTGACGGCCAACACCTATTTCCTGGTGGGCTCCACCCTGAAGACGGATCGCACCCAGGTCTGGGAACAGGATGGTCAGGCGTACCCTTATCTGACGCTGGATGTGTCCAGCGCGTCCCATCCGTTCTACACCGGCAAGCAGAAGCAGGTGGGTACCGAGGGGCAAGTTGCTCGCTTCGGTCAGCGCTTTGGCGCTTTCCTCGGCAAGCAGGGGGCGGCATGAAGGTTCTCGCATCCCTCAAATCGGCCAAGACGCGTCACCCGGACTGTCAGGTTGTGCGCCGCCGTGGCAAGTTGTTCGTGATCTGCAAGAGCAATCCGCGCTTCAAGGCGCGGCAGGGATGAAGGGAGGCCGCTGGCCTGCCTTCAATCTGAAGGGCGACCCAGGGTCGCCCTTTTTGTCTCTTCGTGGGCAGCCGCAGTCTGCCATCAGAGCAGATTTTCGAGCTGATACTTCTTGAGCAGCTTGTCGAAGGTGCCATCGGCCTTGACGCTATCGATGGCGGCATCAAATTCCCCCTTGAGCTTGTCGTTGTTTTTGCGCAGCGCCACCGCCACCCCTTCACCCAGGATCTTGTCCTGAGTGCCATTGAACTGGGGACCCACGAATTCAAACTGCTTGCCCATCTCCTTGTCGAGGAAGCCGACCTTGAGTTGCACCATGTTGCCGAAGGTGTAGTCGGCGCGGCCAGATTGCAGATCCAGCATGGGGGACTGGGCATTGACGTAGCGTTTGATGCTGGCCACGTCGCCATAGCGGGCGGTGATGAAGTTATCCTGCGGGGTGCCTTCCTGTACGGCGATCACCTTGCCCTTGAAGTGGGCCGGATCCTCGCTGAAGTCGGCAGCCTTGTCGCTGCGGCCTACGAAGCGGTTTTGCATCATGTAGTAGACCTTGCTGAAGTCGACCTTCTGACGGCGCTCATCGGTGATGTTCATGGAGGACATGATGGCGTCGTATTTACGTACCTGCAGGCCCGGCAGCAGGGCATCCCAGGGTTGGTTAATCACCTCGCACTCGGCCTTCATGGCCGCGCACAGGGCTTGGGCCAATTCGACTTCGAAGCCGCCAACCTTGCCGCTGCTGTCGACCATTTCGAAAGGGGGATAGGTGGCATCGGTGGCGATCACCAGGGGTTTGGCGGCGGCCTGGCCTGTGGCGACCAGCGCCATCAGCATCATTATTGCGTTGAGTTTCATGGTCAATCCCTTGAGTGTGGCGTCATGCGCATAGTCGTGAGTAGTGAACAGGGGTCGGCTTCATGGGCCGACGCTTATCTTGCGATGATGGAGGGCCGGTAACTGGCGACGCAGTGTGCGCTGGGCGGCCAGATCCAGGGTGGCGATGGCCATGCCCTGACCCTCTTCGATCCGGGCCAGGATCCGGCCCCAGGGATCGATGATCATGCTGTGGCCGAAGGTGCGGCGTCCGCCCGGGTGATCTCCACCCTGAGCCGATGCCAGCACGAAGGCCAGGTTTTCCACCGCCCGAGCCCGCAGCAACAGCTCCCAGTGCGCCTGTCCCGTGGTGTGGGTGAAGGCGGCGGGCAGGGCGATGAAATCGGGCGCAGGCCCGAGCCGGAATAGCTCGGGGAAGCGCAAATCGTAACAGATCCCAAGGCGAAGCTGACCCCAAGGCAGCGCGTGGCTCACCACCGTCTGGCCCGGGCTCATGGTCGTGGCTTCGTCGTAGTGTTCCTGCTCGGTGGAAAACCCAAACAGGTGCAGCTTGTCATAGCGAGTGGCGAGCGCCCCTTGCGGGTCGATGAGCAGGCTGCTGTTGTGCATCTTGCCAGGTTCCTGGCTTGCCAGCGGCAGGGTGCCTGCCAGGATCCAGATGTGAAGTTCCCGGGCCAGATCTTTCACCCAGGCCAGCAGAGGGTGGCTCTCTTCGGGGGCGGCAAGGGCAACCCTGGCCCGCTCATCGCCGGGCATCAGATAGAAATATTCCGGCAACTGGGCAAACACGGCCCCCTCGGCCGCAGCCTGGCGCAACAGGGCCTCTGCCTGGGTCAGGTTGGTGGCGAGGCAATCCCCGGACACCATTTGCAACACGGCGACGCGTACTGAATCCATGGTGCCTCCTAGACGCCGCACAGGCGCTCGGCGCCCGCCAGCAGGGTGTCGTCATCCTTGGAGAAGGAGAGGCGAATGACCCGCTGATCCGTGCCGTCGTGATAGAAGGCCGAGACGGGAATGGTGGCGACCCCGTGATCGCGGATCAGCCGCTGTACGAACAGGCTGTCGGCTTCGTCGCTTATCCGCTCGTAGCTGGCCAGCATGAAGAAGCTGCCCGCCGAGGGCAAGAGGGTAAAGCGTGACTCGGCCAGGGCCGAGACCAGCAGATCCCGTTTTTGCTGGTAGAAGGCCGCCAGCCCCTGATAGTGAGCCGGTTGCTGCAACAGATGGGCGAAGCCGTACTGCATGGGGGTGTCTGCTGCGAACATGGCGAATTGGTGCACCTTGCGTATCTCTTCCATCAGCGGACGGGGCGCCACGCAGTAACCCACTCGCCAGCCGGTGACATGGAAGGTCTTGCCAAAGGAGAAGACGGCGACGGAGCGCTCAATCAGCTCGGGGTAACGGATCACGCTCTGGTGCAGGGCGCCATCGAATACCACATGCTCGTAGACCTCGTCGGAGAGAATGATGATGTCAGTGCCGCGCACCAGGTGGGCGAGCCGCTCTTGATCCGCCGCCTGCCAGATGGTGCCGGTCGGGTTATGGGGGGTGTTGAGCACTATCATGCGGGTGCGGGGGCTGATGCGGGCCGCCACCTCATCCCAGGGAATAGTGAAGTCCGGTGCCTTGAGGGCGATGACCACGGGGGTGGCGCCCTGCAACTGGATCATGGGGCGATAGCTGTCAAACGCCGGCTCGAACATGATCACTTCATCACCGGGGTGGACCAGGGCCGTGATGGCGCAGAACAGGGCCTCGCTGGCGCTGGCGGTGATGGTGATCTCCTCGCCGACATCATAGGTGTGGCCATAGCTGGTCGCTATCTTGGTCGCCAGCTGTTCGCGCAACTCGGGCAGTCCCGTCATGGGCGCATATTGGTTTTCACCGGCCAGCATCGCCTCGTGGGTGACCCGGATCAAGTCGGGGTCACAGGGGAAGCTCGGCGCCCCTTGAGAGAGATTGATGCTGGGATGGCGGGCGGCCAGATCCCCAATCACGCTGAAGATGGTGGTACCCACCTGGGGCAATTTGCTGATGATGCGGGGAGAAGACATGATGCCGTCACCTGAATATGTGAAAGATGTCTCTCTTTTAGCCCTCTGGGCCCTTGTCCGGCAAAGGATTATTCGGCATGGTACGCATGAGTTTTTCTCAAGCATGGAGGCTTGTATGTTAACGACCCTGCCCCGTAGTCAGTTGCCCCTGTATGGTTTGCAAGTATTCGAGTGCGCAGCCCGTCACCTGAGCTTCACCCTGGCGGCCGATGAGCTGTGCGTGAGTCAAGGTGCCGTGAGCAAGCAGATCGCCCAGCTGGAGGCGCGCCTTGGTCATCTCCTCTTCCTGCGTGGTACCCGCTGCCTGAGTCTCACGCCGGCCGCCGAACGGCTGCTGCCCTTCGTCAGCGAGGGGCTGGCCCGCATGGGGGAGGGGCTGGGCGCTCTGCAAACCTTGCCACGGCAACAGGCGATCAGCATCAAGGTGCCCTCCTGCGCCAGCCGCTGGTTGCTGCGCCGCTTGCAAGATTTCGAGGGGGAGGCGGTCGAGGTACGCGGCAGCCACAGTCACGGCATCGACTTTGCCCGCGAGCCCTTCGATCTCGCCATCGTCTATCAACCCACTCAGGCCCGGCTGCTTCACAGCCAGCCGCTGTTTCGAGAGCGATTGACCCCCATCTGCGCCCCTGCCTTTGCGGCCAAATACCGGCTGTTTGAACGCCCCATCACCGATCTGCTTGCCCTGCCGCTACTGCATGCCAGTGCGGACAGACGGGATTGGCGGAACTGGTTCGCCGCCTTTGTCGACACGCCTTGGTTGCCTCAGGGAGGGCAGCTGTTTGATACCCTGGATCTGGCGATGAATGCGGCACTGCAGGGCTTTGGTCTCTCCCTTGGGGATCCCACCATAGTGGCAGAGGAGTTGGAGACAGGGGCGCTGGTGGCCCCCTTTGCCCCCATACTCAGCACGGATCATGAATATGCGCTGCTGGCTCGCCCCGACAGCCAGCGGCCCGGGGTGCGCGAGGTCTATGGGTGGCTGCAGGGCCGTCATCTTCATCCCTGAGATTTTTGGGAAGCGGCTCTTTACAGACGCTAAATATACTGTATAAAATTACAGTATCAACATGAGAGGTGCTTATGCGTCTGGAAATCATCATCGACAGGAAAAAACAGGTCTCCCCCGATACCATGGCCGCCCTGGAGCAAGAGTTGCTCAAACAGCTGGGCCGCCGCTTCCCCGATATCCAGGTGCGGGTGGCGGGGGGCAGCAACATGGCGCTCAACATCACCCGGGCCAGCAAGGAAGATAAAGAGCTGGTGGAGGAGCTGGTGCAGGAAGTGTGGGAAAACGCCGAGAGCTGGCTGCCGGAGTCGAGCGCTGCCTGATACGCCTCAGATGACAGCATGAGGATGCCTGGACGCTGTTTCCCCGGATCTGGTCGATGGGTGCGTTGGGGGAGGGAGAGCCTAGAGCCCGGCCCACCGCTTGAGGCTCTGCTCCTGTACCCGGCGGTTCGCCTGCTGTATGTCCCCTTGGGCTTTGAGGCTCTTGAGCACGGCAGGCAGAGCGGCATCCACCTCGGCTTGAGTCATGCCGGGGCTCAAGGCCGGGTGGTAGGCCATCTTGAGCAGGAGATAGTCGAGCCCGGTCAGGAAGCTGTCGGTGCTGCGGTCATTGAACACGGAAGGGAAGACGGCGTCCGAGTCATTGGGCAGTCCCATGACCTGGGTGAGCTCTTCCACCACGCAATCGAGAAAGCGTCCCTTGTCGCGACTGGCATCGACCGGGATGATGATGCTGGCCCGGCTGATGGCGCCTTCCCGGTCGGTGACATAGTTGGCGAGGCACAGGCCATCGGCGAGGGCAGCCTGAACCGCAGGGTTTTGGCCCATCAACTGCCTGGCCCAGAGGGTCACTTGCGAGCGACGGGTCATCACCAGGGTGAGATTGGCCTTGGCCGGATCCTGCACCAGCGCCACGCTGTGACCCGTGATATGGCTCAGGTGCGCCGCCTGGATGTTCACCACCTCGGCTTGCAGCGGTTTGTCGCCAACTTCATTGACAAGCAGGATCCGCACCGGCTCGCGCCAGCGGTTGAAGTGATCCTGCCCCCTGTCCTGATACTCCCGCTTGAGTGCCACCTGATGAAAGCTCGCCACCAGATAGGCATCCTGTTGCCAGCGCTCCAGGGCCTGGGCGCTGTGCAGCGCAAGCAATAGCAGCAGGCCACCCAGATATTTCACTGGGCGTCCTTCTCCAGGTCTCGCCAGGTGAGCCAGAGCCGCAGATCGAATTCCAGCTGGTGATAGTCGGGCTCCATGTGCTGGCAGAGCTGGTAGAAGGCCTTGTTGTGATCCTTCTCCTTAATGTGTGCCAGCTCATGCACCACGATCATCTTGAGAAAGGCAGGGGGGGCGGCCTTGAACAGGGCGGCGATGCGGATTTCGTTCTTGGCCTTGAGCTTGTTGCCCTGCACCCGGCTGACATAGGTGTGCAGACCCAGGGCATCCTTGATCACGTTGATCTTGCCATCGAAGATCACCTTGGCCAGGGGCGCCGAACTTCTGAGATAGCGGTTCTTGAGATCCATGGTATAGGCGAGCAGGGCCTTGTCACTCTGGATGCTGTGGCTGTCCGGGTAGCGCTTGGCGAGAAATGCGCCGAGCTTGCCGCCCTCGATCAACTGCAACACCTGAGCCTTGAGGGGCTCTGGATAACCGCCGAGATAGGTCAGTGCCGTCATGAAACTCCTGTCGGGTGAATGAGACAGATAAAAAGGACGCTCATTGTAGCCAATGAGCGTCCTTTTTTATATCCGGGCCTGGGCCAATCTCAACCGGCGCCGCAACCCGGAGTACCTTGACCAGCCCCTTGCGGCTCTCCTCACCGGGGGATGGCGGGCCTTGTCATCGACTCAGTGGCGGCGATAGAGGCCGGGATCCACCTCGCTGTAGTTGTCTTGCAGATAGCGATAGAAGGCCTGGGTGGAGGGAGGGGACGCAGGCTTGAGCCCCTCGGCCAGCTTTTCCGGCTTGGCAATGATGAACTTGGGTTGCTGGCGCTGCAGATCCTGAAGCACACGCTCACGCACATCATAGGGCGGGTTGACGTTGCTGAAGAAGAGATAGGCGGAAGCGGGCTGGCGATCCGTCCAGAGGTAATACTGGGGCTGAATGGCATCGACCCAGATCTTGTCCCGTGGGGTGGTCTCGGCCAGGATGCGATCGACACGGACTTGCGCGGCGACATTGAAGGGGCGTCCCTTCTGGCTGCCCTCCCAGGCGTTGTTGATCATCAGGGCCAGCATGGCCAGGCTGGCGAGCCAGGGGGTGGCGGATCGCACATCCCAGGCCCGCCACAGGGGGAGCAGGATCAACACGGGCAGGGCCCACAGCAGGCTGGTGCCGAGCACTTCGCTGACCCTGTCCAGGCTCCACTCCTTGTTGCTCCAGCCAAACACCAGTTGCTGGGCCAGCAGCCAGCTGGCGGTGAGCACCACCAGCGAGATGCAGAACAGACCCATCAGATCGCTCTGTCGCTCACTGCGATCGAGCAGGCAGGCCAGCGGCAGCAGCCCCAGCTGCAGGTAGAGCACATCATAGTGATCAAACACATGGCCGGAGACGGAGTTGGCTATCAGGGTGAACAGTACGCCAAACAGGGTGGCGAACAGGGCGGGCAGATGCCACTCCTGACGTCGGCTCATCATCAGCAGCACGAAGGCGGGCAGCAGCATGATGAGACCGGTACGCAGCAGGCCGACCGCCCCCACATAGACGGAGAAGCCGTTGCCATAGCTCCCCTCGAAGAAGATATCGAAGGCGTAGTATTTGAATTCGGCCAGCAGTTGATGGTGCTGGAAGTAGCCATAGAGGGGCCCGCCTACCAGCGCCAGTCCAAGCAGGCTGGAGATCAGCAACAGCAGGGCATCACGCCACTGCTCACGCAGGCACCAGCAGAGGAACAGGGTCAGATACCAGGCTCCCCAGAGGGCACCGTTGTTGGCGCGCATCCAGGCGACGATGGCGAAGGTGAGCCCGGCCACCAGGGCTGGCCACCAGCGAAACTCCTTGTCCAGCAGCAGGGTGAGGAAGGCCCACTGGGCGATCAGCGCCAGGTGGAATGTCCAGTCCTCGGTCATGTTGCCGTAGTAATAACGGGTGCCATAAAGTGCCAACACCGCCAGCATGGCGCCGAGCCTGGCCTGAAATGACAGTCCGAGCTGATTGAAGGCTTGCCAGCTTGCCAGCAGGCCGAGCCAGCACAGGGCCAGCTCCAGCAACCAGATGCCGCGAAAGCCATCCAGTCGGTAACCCAGGGCATCGAGGGCAAAGATCATGGGGCCCTTGATGTCGATCATGTCGCGATAGAGCACCCCGCCCTCGCTCCACATCTTGCCCATGACGGCAAAGAGCGAGGCATCAAAACCCGGGGCCATGTCATAGAAGAGGGGATTGCGCAGGCAAAACAGACAGGCGATGAGCCCGGTCAGCAAGACGGCAAGGGGCCGCAGCGGCGGATTATTGCGAGAAGAAGAGAAACGAATGGTGTGGTTCATGAAGCCTTGATCCTTTGCCTGAGCATGCGAAAGCGGGCCTATCTTGCCGAGCCCGGGCCCCCGATGCAATGGGGGCGCGGGTCGGGGAGAAAATAATCCCGCTTGCCGAGCGACTCTTGGGGATTCTCGAACTAAAAACAGCCACTTATCACAGGTTAGTGTGCGTTTGGCTCCGCGCCAATCATCCGTTTCTCTGGGCTAGGAGCGAGTGGGTCAGCTTAATCTGGCCCAGCGCCAACCCGGTAGTGGATCAGCGGCGCCGGGGCGGGCAGCTCGGGGTGCTGGCGTGCCCAGCGAATAAACGCATCGGCCAGGGTGATGCCCAGCTCCTGGTTGTGCTGGGTCAGGGTGCGGGCGAGCGCCGTATAGCCCTCCTTGCCGGACGCCGTGTAGGCGCTTGAAACGCCACGATAGACATGGTTGGCCTCCACCGGTTGCCAGTGGCCGGGTGCGGCCTCCCACTCCAGCTGGCGGATACGCTCGCCCTTGGGCAGGGCGGCCAGATAGTGGAAGCGGATCCCGGCGGTGTAGGGGAAGCTGCCGCTGCCATTGCCGACCACGCCATTATCGGTGGCATTGTCGATGGCACCCTCCAGCGCTTCTGCCAATTCATGACCATGCACCCGATAGAGGGTGAGCGGGATGGCGAAGGGTAACAGTTGACCGGCGATGTCGGCCTCGGTGAGCGGGCCCTGCTCGAGGGAGCAGCGCACGCCGCCCCCGTTGTGGAGCGCGAAATCGACCTGACCCACCTGCTCGCGCGCCCCGGCCAGCATGGCGGCGGCAACCAGCGGTGCGACCTGGCTGCCATGGGGCAGTCTGGCATCGGGGATCCGTTGATGGAGCAGCGGCTGGCTGAGCTGGGTCACCACCTTGGCCGCCATCTCTTCGAGGGCGGGGCGGTAGCGGCGCACCATGTGATCCTCGATGAGGGCGTCTGGCGCGCAGAAGCGCAGATTGGCTGGCACCGGGCTGCTATAAGGCCAGGGTTGCCAGGGCAGCCACTCTATCTGCCCCTTGCTGGCGATGACCCGGCCCTGGCCGTCGAAGCTGAGTTCACAGACTCCCAGGCTCTGGGCACTGTGACCGGCGTGGAGCAGGGCCACGCCATTGACCATCAGCGGATAATCCCCCTCGCTCGGCAGTCCCAGCGCCGCGAGATCCCCAAGCAAGCTGTGGGTGTGACCGCCAATGATGAGGCTTATCTCGGGGAAGCGTGCCGCCAGCAGCTTGTCCTGCTCCAGACCCAGGTGACTGAGCAAGATGATGTGGCGTATGCCCTGACCACGGATCGCGCCAAGGTGCCGGGTCAAGGTCTCAGTCACCCCATGAAAGCGGGTATGTTCGTCCGGGTTGGCGATGGCCGCCATCTGGGGAAGCGTGATGCCGAGCAGGGCGAAGGGGACGCCGGCCAGCTCGCGTACCAACCAGGGCTGGCTGGCATCATGGAGATGCGGCAGGCCCCGCAGTGGGAGCGGGCAGTCGGCAGGCTCCTGACTGCTATCGAGGTTGGCGGCGAGCACGGGGAAATCAAGCTGACGGAGAAACTCCACCAGAGGGCCGTTGCCGAGATCGAACTCATGATTGCCAAGCACCATGGCATCGGGGGCGAGCAGGCTCAGCAAGTCAGCATTGGCGCGACCCTTGAAGCGGTTGAAATAGAGTGAGCCCTGGAAGGTATCACCGCCATGGAGCAACAGACAGGGAGTGCCTGCGGCTGCCGCCTCGCGGCGCAGCTGGTTGACTCGGGTCAGCAAACGGGCATAGCCGCCGCTCTGGCATAGCCACTGGGCCTGCCCCGGTGGGCTGAAACGTACTTGGGCACCATCGAAGTGGGAGTGACAGTCACTGAAATGGGCAAGTTGAACCGTCGTACTCATATCGGTCCTCCTTTGGGGAAAAAGAAGGGGGAGAGTCTACCTTAGGTGCGGGAGGGGATGCCAGCCCGGCCCTCGAATGGGCCGGGCGGGCAAGCTTAGGCGGGCACCATGATCTGAGTGGCAATCAGCACCACGGCCAGGCCGACGGCGACCGGCACCGAGGTGCGCTTGACCACCTCGAATGGCGAGAGATTGCCCATGCCCGCACAGGCAACCACTACCCCCGACACCGGGGATATGGTGCGACCCAGGTTGGAGGCTTGCAGCATGGGGATGACCAGATAGGCGGGGTTGATGCCAAGAGTGGTGGCCAGATTGGGGATCAGCTCCACGAAGGCGTAGAAGGGGGCGTTGCCCGAGCCTGTGGTGAAGGCCGCCAGGGTGGTGATCACCACCAGGGAGAGCATCATGACAGTGCCGCCGGTGCCGAGATCCTGGGCATGAGCCAGCAGAGTATCGATGAAGCCGATGGTCATCAGCCCCTGGGCAAAGACCCCGGCGCCGACCAGCAGCATGACCACGCCGGCAAAGGCATCGGCCATGTGGCGCCAGCAGATCTGCAGGCCATCGAGCAGCCCCTTGCCATCCCGATGGCGAGCCAACTCCAGCAGCGCGGCCAGGGTCAGGCACATGACGATGATGGTGACGATGTCGAGCTGGGGGCCCAGCTTACCATCGAAGATCAGCACCCCTATGATGGGGGCAAACGGCAGTATGGCGTAGAAGGCGGGGGCGTCGGTGATGAGATCGCTGGCCGCCACTTTCTCGTTCACCTCACCGGATCGCTTATCCAGGTAACGCTGCCAGAAGAAGTGGGCGACCGCCATGCAGGCGATGGCGATCAGCGAAATGGGCAGGGTCAGCTTGAAGGCAAAGTCGAGCAGCTCCATGTTGGCGGCCTGGGCGGCGATCACCACATCTCCCGAGGTGGGGGAGAGAATGATGGCGGCGGGGGAGGCGCACACGGCGGCGGCGGCGCCCCGGGAGATGCCCATGTTGACCATGAGCGGGAACAGGGTCGCCATCAGCAATACGCCGAGGCCCGTAGCCGAACTCACCGCCAGGGACATGGCGCAGGCGACCAGATAAGCCGCGACCAGCAGCACATAAGGGGATTTGATGACCCCCAGTGGTCTGCTCGCTATCTTGACCAGCATGGTGTTGGCACCTATGTGGCTCATGTAACCGGCGAAGCCGCACAGCACCATGATCAGCATGCCCAGACCACCGCCCCGGCTATTGAGCAGGAAACGGACATATTCGAAGATGTCGGTGATCACGTTGCCTGTGCTGGGCACGCTGGCAGGCAGCACAGGTTTGCCGAGCAAGGCCGTGATGGCCAGCAGCAGCAAGCCGCCACTGAGCAGTATGCCGGTGGCCGAGTAGCCCTTGAAGATGCAGCGACCCACGAGGAGGGTCACCAGGGTGCCAATAATAAGTTCAACCATATCCAGGTTCCTGTTGGTCAATGGAGGCTAAGTGCGGCCCTGAACGCCTGCGGCACGGCACTGTGGTGGTGGGGATTCGTTCGGTGGACGCTAATGTAACCAGCAAACTTGTCTGTGATGTTGATTAAGGTCAGCAAATCATGGTGCTAGACCGGCTCTTTACCCGTGAAATGATGAAAGCGGGTCATGCCGCACATATTTTTTATGATGCAATATGGAGATCGAGAGGACGGCAAGTTGCGAAGATGAACGACAGCTATCATGATGAGACTTGCGCAGGGCGCCAGTTAATTAATATATTGATTATTCATCATATTCATACACCAGATGGCAACGATGAGGCGGCGTAGATCACCATGGGCAAGTTGTGCAACCTGGCTTGGGGACTGAGTCTGCTGTGGAGCGCCGCGGTGGGGGCCACCCAGGCCCATTATACCGGGGTCAAGATAGAGCCGGACATCCGGGTCGACTTCCAGTTTTACAAGGTCAAGGGCGCCACCATGCAGGCTGCCCTGGCGCAGGCGTCCAGCATCGGCCCCAAGGGTAGCGTGGGCCAGCAAGGGCTCGGCATGGCCAGCTATCAGCTCGACTGGTCCATGCTGGCCTATCCCCTGGCCGGGCGCTGCAACCTCAACGGCGTCACGGTGAGGACGCGCATCAAGGTGATGGTGCCCGAGTGGGTCAACAAGTCCCGGGCCAGTGTGCGCGAGCAGCAAAACTGGAACATCATGGTCGGCGCCATGCTCGACTACGAGAGTCGTCACAAGGACATAGTGCAAGAAACCGCCAGTGCCATCGGTTTCAAATTGTCGCAGTTGCCGCGTAGCAACGATTGCGCCGCCTTGCGCCATCAGGGGGATCTGCAGGGGCAGGCGCTGCTGGCCGAGGCCAAGTCCCGCTTCGCCCGGCTCGCCGAGCAGACCGATCATGGTCGCAAGCTGGGGCTGAGCTGGCCCTTCAATCCCTGAGCGCGTGACGATAACCCCGCTTCCTCATGAGAGGATGACCAGGCCAGATAGCAGACGCCGCCAGTGGAGTGATCCCCTGGCGGCGTCTTGTTTTATCTCTCTTTTAGCCTGTGACCGGGCTTAGCGCACGGGCTTGCCCTTGAGCCATTTGCGCACCCAGTAGCGTGCGGGATGCAGGGCGGCCAGCAGATCCGTGGCCAAGGGCAGGGGATCGCCGCAGATCTCGCTGGCGAGCAGTTCACCACACAGCGGCGCCGAACAGAGCCCTCGCGACCCCAGCGCCCCCAGCACAAACAGGCCCGGGTAGGTCGGTAGCGCGTGTTCGGGGCGCGCCTTGAGCGCCAGCGACTCCAGCTCGCTCAGGGCCTGGACCCGGGCAACGGCGCCCACCACCGGCAAGTGATCCCGGCTGGCGCTGCGCACCCCGACCCGGGCCTCATTGCCGCTGACATCCACCTCGTCTGGCCACTGCTGACTCGGCAGGCAGGCGTGCAGCCGGGCCTTGTTGTGAACCTGCTCGGCGGCGCTGAAGGCCAGGCTGCTCTGGTTACGGCCATAGCTGGCACCGATGCAGTGATAACCAGCATGGCCAGGGGTGAGATAGCCGTCATAGCAGAGTACCGTCTTGAGCTGCTGCAACACCGGGTTGGTCGGCACATGGCTCACCTGACCGCGTACCGGGTAGAGGGGAAGTTCCGCAAAGGGGAGCAGGGCGGGCAAGCGGTGACCGGCTGCCACCACCAGATTGGGGGCCTGCCACTGGCGGCCATCGGCCGCGGTCACGCGCCAGCCATCGCTGTGCTCGTCGACAGTGGTGATGGGGGCGCCATATGCCAGCTGGAGCAGGCCGCCGGCCTGCGCCTCATCGAGGGCGGCACGGGTCAAATCAGCCGGACAGAGCCAGCCCCCCAACGGATAGCTGACGCCACCAAGGCCCATGGGCAGGCCGCAGGCTTGCGCCACCTCGGCGTCGGTCAAGGGGCGCATCAGCTCGGGGGGGAAGGGACCTAGCGCCATCTTGTCCAGTTTTTGCGCCGACTTCTCATCAAAGCCCAGCTGCACCACGCCGCACAGCTCGAAAGCGATGGGGTGCCGTTTGGCCAGCTGTAACAGTCGCTGGCGGGCAAAGCCGAAGGCGAGGGCATAGAAGCGTGACAGGGCGTCGTGTTCGCCGCCCAGCAGCGGATAGAGGGCCCCCTGGCGGTTGCCGGAGGCGCCGGTCGCAGGCTTGTCATCTTCACACAACAAGGTGACGCGTCGGCCCCGCTCCACGAGCGACAATGCCGTCATGGCCGAGGCGATGCCCCCTCCGATGATCAGCACCTCGCCGTCACGCCCCGCGGGACGGGCGTAGCACGGGGCCAGGCTTGGGGCATCTTGTTTGCCCTGGCGGTAACCGGCCAGCATGGTGCGCTTGTTGCCATGGCCCCTGACCTTGTTGATGTGAAAACCGGCATCAATCAGACCGCGGCGCACGAAGCCGGCGCAGGTAAAGGTGGCGACGCTGGCACTGGGTCGGGCGAGGCGGGCCAGATCGTCAAACAGCGCCTGGGTCCACATCTCGGGATTCTTGGCTGGCGAGAAGCCATCCAGATACCAGGCGTCGATGAGGCCATCGGCGGGGCAGGGCCACTGGGGCAGGGCGTCTTTGATGTCGCCGAGCCAGAGATCGAGGCGCACCCGTCCCCCTGCAAACAGCAGGCGATGGCACCCCTCGACCGCCAGCGGCCACTGGGCGACCAAGTCGGCGCTGAAGGTGGCCAGCTCGGGCCAGACGGCGAGGGCCTGGGCCAGATCGTCCCTGGTCAAAGGGAATTTTTCGACGCTGATAAAGTGCAGACGCGAGCCGTTGCCGGCTTGGGGGCCATGTTCCAGAAAGGCGGCCATTGTCGCCAGAAAGTTAAGGCCTGTGCCGAAACCTGTTTCGCCAATCACGAAATTGTCACTATCGTGGTGTGAAAATCGCGCCGGTAACCGGTTTTGCTGTAAAAAGACGTAGCGGGTTTCACTTAGACCGTTATCATTGGAAAAGTACACATCCCCGAACTCACTGGAGACTGGAGTTCCCGCTTCATTCCAGTCCAATCGGGCATGATGTAAGGATGTTTGACTCACGTTTTCCTCTGCTCGCGTCACAAATTCGCGGGCATTCTACGTGAAAGCAGACCAGTTTGGCAGCCGAAAGCGGGTAGACTCGGTGCCAGTTTTTCCAGACGAGATGAATTAATGAGAAGAGCAGTGATCACCGGTATCGGCGTCATCTCCAGTATCGGCAACAACAAGGAAGAAGTGCTGGCCTCCCTGAAAGCAGGTAAATCCGGCATCACCTATTCCGAGCAGTTTGAACAATACAACCTGCGCAGCCGTGTCTGGGGTAACATCAAACTCGATCCGTCTGAACTGATCGACCGTAAAGTCATGCGTTTCATGGGCGACGCCGCCGCGTATGCCTATCTCTCCATGCAGCAGGCCATCGAAGATGCCGGGCTGCCGGAGGATCAGGTCTCCAACGAGCGCACTGGCATCGTGGTCGGCTCTGGCGGTGCGTCCGGCAAGAACACGTCGGAGTCTGCAGATATTGCCCGTGAGAAAGGCGTCAAGCGCGTGGGTCCCTACATGGTGCCGCGCACCATGTCCTCCACCACCTCCGCCTGCCTGGCGACCCCCTTCAAGATCAAGGGTGTCAACTACACCATCAGCTCTGCCTGCGCCACCTCTGCTCACTGCATCGGTCACGCGCTGGAGCTGATCCAGCTCGGCAAGCAGGACATCATCTTCGCTGGCGGCGGCGAGGAGCTGGACTGGTCATCGACCATCCAGTTCGACGCCATGGGTGCCCTCTCTACCAAGTACAACGACAACCCGGAAAAGGCCTCCCGTACCTATGACGCGGACCGCGACGGTTTCGTCATCTCCGGTGGCGGCGGCATCCTGGTGGTCGAGGAGCTGGAACATGCCCTGGCTCGCGGCGCCCACATCTACGCCGAGATCACCGGTTACGGTGCGACCTCCGACGGCTATGACATGGTGGCTCCGAGCGGCGAAGGCGCGGTGCGTTGCATGAAGATGGCGATGCAGGGCGTCGGCACCGTGGACTACATCAACACCCACGGTACCTCCACCCCGGTCGGCGATACCAAGGAGCTGGAGGCCATCCAGACTCTGTTTGGCAGCAATTCGCCCAAGCTCTCCGCCACCAAGGCCATGACGGGCCATGCCCTCGGCGCCGCCGGTGTGCACGAGGCCGTCTACTCCCTGCTGATGATGCAGCACGGCTTCATCGCCCCCAGCATCAACATCGAGACCCTGGACGAGAAGGCCGTGGGTCTGCCCATAGTGCGTGAGTACGAAACGGCGGATCTCAATACCGTCATGTCCAACAGCTTCGGCTTTGGCGGTACCAACGCTTCCCTGGTATTCAGCAAGTTCAAGGGCTGAATCCCGTCGGGATAAATAACAGAAGGGCGCCTCAGGGCGCCCTTCTTGTTTTTGCTTATCCGGCTTTATGGTCGCATCAGGCCAGGGTGGGTTGGCAGGCCTGGTCCAGCAGCCGCTCCATATAGAGAGCACCATCACCGTATTCAGCCAGGGACTTGCGAGACTGAGCCGGGGCAAAGCCCTGGCGCAGCCAGAAAGCGGGGGCATCCTGCACCGCCACCAGTCCGAGCCTGGCGTAACCCGAGTGGCTGGCATGGTGCAACGCCTGATCCAGCAAGGCCTGGCCCAGCCCCAGACCGCGCGCTCTGGTCGAGACGGCGAGATCGTGCAGGTAGAACTCTTCATCGCCAGTCAGTGCCGCCATGGGGACCGAGAGAGGGGGCGGCTGATGTGCGTGCCAGGGGTGGCAGAGCAGATAGCCGAGCACGGCCCCCTTTATTTCGCCAACCCAGCAACATTGGGGGGCGAGTTCGGCCTTGTTGCGCATGACGCTGAGAGGCTCCGGAGCCAGTTGGCGGTAACACTCGGCCTGGATGGCCATGATCTGGGGCCAATCTTCGGGTGTGATGGGGCGGATCTGGATGCTCATGACGGTCGATTGAATCCTGATAACGGCCTCACAGCTTAACCAAGGGAGGGGACAAAGAGAAGGCCCCCTCTGGCTGTGATGTCGTCATGAAAAAAGGGGCCTCAGCCCCTTAATCTTCAATATATTGATTTAACTTAAAAATTCACACAGATAAGCGCTCGGTGTGCTCACCTTGAGGGAGAAGGAGGAGTGGCCTGGTACCTCGAAAGCTTCCCCCTGGCCATAGGTCTGCCAGTCGCTGGCACCGGCCAACTGTATGGTCAGACTCCCCTTGATCACCGTCATGCGCTCGGGGGCGGCGGTATTGAACAGGTAATCGCCGGCTGCCATGACACCAACTGTGGATTGCTCACCGTTTTGCTCGAAGCCGATGGATTTTACATTTCCGTCAAAATACTCGTTTACTTTCAGCATCTTTCTATCCCTGTATATGCGGTTACCGAGTCAAGCTAGCACAGATAATAGTCTGTGGGCATAGTAAAATCGTGATTTTTTAACTTGTTCCTTTTGAATCTTAACTTTGTTGCAAACTTATCAATAAATCTTCGTCATAAATTAGCGATTTAAAACAGCAGATAAATATGAGATAAAACCGCCCGGCAGGGGAATGAGCAGCAGTTCATTCCCCTGTTTGGTGAATTGCACTGGGAAAGTGTGACATTTATTCGTTTAAGGAACATTTTGTGTTAACTAAAGGACTCATTAAGAACATTGGCTTCCAGGTTGTGGTTGCCATGCTGCTGGGCACGCTGGTCGGATTGCTCATGGGCGAGCAAGCCTCCGTCTTTGCCCCCCTTGGCAGCCTCTTTATCCAGCTCATCAAGATGCTGGTGATCCCTCTGGTGGCCGTGGCCATCATCTCGGGGGCCGCCAATCTGGGCGCCAGCCCGGCGGCGGGCAAGATCGGGGGCACGACCCTGGTATTCTTCCTCGGTACCTCTGCCCTGGCCGTTTTCCTGGCGCTGATGATGGGACAAGTGTTCCAACCGGGGACCGGGGTCGATCTCAGCTCGATGAAATCACTCTTCTCCGGCGACTATGCCGACAAGGGTGAGCTACCGGATGCGGTTGCCACCTTGCTTGGCATGATACCGACCAACGTCTTCCAGTCCCTCAACGAGGCGAACATTCTGCAGATCCTGGTATTCTGCATGTTCCTCGGCATTGCGCTGGCCAAGCAGCCGCAGGCGCGGGTCAAGCCGCTGATCGATGGCCTCAATACCCTGGTCGATGCCTTCGTATGGATGATCAACAAGGTGATGCTGATAGCACCACTGGGGGTATTCGGTCTGATGGCCGATGCCATCGGCACCTATGGCTTTGACGTCCTCTCACTGGTATTCAACCTGTTTGTGGTGTACGTGGCCGCCATCCTGGTGTTTGGTTTCATCATCTACCCGCTGCTGATCGCCGTCTTCTCCAACACCCCTGTGCTCAAGTACCTGTCGGCCATGAAGAAGGCCCAGGTGGTTGCCTTCTCTACCGCGTCCTCCATGGCGACGCTGCCAGTCACCATGGAAGTGTGCGAGAAAGAGCTCAAGGTGAGCAACAGCACGGCCGCCTTCGTGCTGCCCCTGGGCGCGACCATCAACATGAGCGGCAACGCCATCTATTACGGTCTGGTCGCCATCTTCTTCGCTCAGGTGTTCAACATCGATCTCTCTCTGGGAGCCTGGGTTGCCATCATACTGACCTCCACCCTGGGGGCCATTGGTCAGGCAGGGGTGCCGGGTCCGAGCTTCCTGGTGGTGGCCGTGCTGCTGGCCGCGGGCATCCCCATCGAGGGTCTGCCGCTGTTGTTTGCGCTGGATCGTCTGTTTGACATGATCCGTACCGCCCTCAACATCACCGGCGATGCGGCTTGCGCCATCATAGTGGACAGATTCAGTCCGGATTATGATGCTGCCCGCTGGCAGAAATAGGATCAGGGCGATTGACCTGACGGATCCCCTGTTTGGGAGCCATTGACAAAAAGAGGGGCCATTGTGGCCCCTCTTTTTTATCTCTGCTGTCCTGAGGCTGGCGATACCGTCCGAGCCAATGGCGCGCGGGGTGGTGCCAGCTGTGACGCGCCCTGAGCCACGACTCTTTGCCTTCTTATCCGTTGGCCCCTTCACGCTCTTCGCAGCCAAGCTGCTGCAAGGCGTGCTGGCAGCGTTGCTTGGCGGCGTCCAGTTCCAGCAGCACCATCTTGATGTCCTCCAGCTGCTGGCCCAGGGTCTGGCGCTTCTCCTCGATCAGGGAGAGCATGCTGCGCAGTTGGGTGCGGCTGCTCTTGTCGGCGTCATAGAGATCGAACAGCTCGCGAATGTCGGCAAGGCTGAAACCCAGGCGTTTGCCACGCAGGGTCAGCTTGAGGCGCACCTTGTCCTGACGGCTGTAAATGCGGGTCTGACCCTGACGGGTCGGAGTCAACAGGCCCTGATCCTCATAAAAGCGGATGCTGCGGGTGGTGACATCAAACTCTTTGGCCAGCTCGCTGATGCTGTAGCTGCGGGCCTCATCCTTGGGGGGCATCCTGGTATCGTCCTGGCTGTCAATCTTGGTTGGCACCTTACCCAAAGCGCTGCTTGCTCGCAAGTGCTTGTCCTCCAAGGGACATCCCCTTATGTTACCGATATGTAATGAGCAGAGTCAGCGAGATGGAGTGTGTGTCTTTCAAGAGGCCGCGCTTCAACGTCAAGTTGGTGAAAAGTCATCGGGAGAGTCATTGAGATGGATATCGTCATAGTTGCCGCCAAACGCACCCCCATGGGGGCCTTCCAGGGAGTCCTTTCCACCTTGAGTGCCGCCGAGCTCGGTGCCTGCGCCCTGGCGGCCACCCTGAAGGCGGCGGGTGTCAACCCAAGTAAGATAGACGAGGTGTTGATGGGCAATGTGCTGGCGGCGGGCATGGGGCAGGCTCCGGCACGTCAGGCAGCCCTTGGTGCGGGTCTGCCGGTGAGTGTGCCTTGCACCACGGTCAACAAGGTGTGTGGCTCGGGCATGAAGGCGGTGATGCTGGCTGCCGACAGCCTGCGCCTGGGGCAGGGGGAGATGATATTGGCGGGGGGGATGGAGAGCATGAGCCGTGCCCCTTACCTGCTCGACAAGGCGCGCAGCGGTTTTCGCATGGGCCATCAACAAGTGCAGGACAGCCTCTTCCTCGACGGTTTGCAGGATGCCTACGACGGCCAGTTGATGGGGGTCCATGCCCAGGCGAGTGCAGATCGGGCCGCCATGAGCCGCGCCGATATGGATGCCTTTGCCATGGGCTCCCTGGAACGGGCCTTGCGCGCCCAGCGGGAGGGAGACTTTGCCGCCGAGCTGGCCGAGGTCTATCAGGCAGGCAAACTGCTGCTGGCCGAGGATGAGCAACCCGGCAAGGCGCGTCCGGACAAGATCCCCAGCCTTCGGCCTGCGTTCAAGCCAGATGGCACCATCACGGCGGCCAACAGCAGCTCCATCTCGGATGGGGCCGCGGCGCTGCTGCTGATGCGTGAAGAGACGGCACTGGCCCAAGGCTTGGTGCCGCTGGCGCGGATCCGGGGTTATTTGAGTCATGCGGGTCTACCTGCCGAGTTCGTTTCGGCGCCGGTGAGCGCCATCAATCGTCTGCTGGCTCAGCTTGGCTGGCGCAGTGATGAAGTGGATCTCTATGAGGTGAACGAGGCCTTTGCCATGGTGAGCATGCTGGCGATGCAAGGATGCGGCATCGGGGCCGAGCGACTCAACGTCAATGGCGGCGCCTGCGCCCTGGGTCACCCCCTGGGGGCGAGTGGCGCCCGGGTGCTGGTGACCTTGATCCATGCCTTGCGAGCACGGGGACTGAAGCGGGGCATGGCATCCCTGTGCATTGGCGGCGGCGAAGCCACCGCCCTGGCACTGGAGCTTGTCTAGTCTCTGTTCATGGCGCTCAGCTGCTCGTTCACCCAGGCGGTGGCGCTCAGATAGAGCTGGCTGACCTTCTCTTCATTGAGGCCCAGGCGTGCGGTGCGCATCTGCACCCTGGGCCAGTTTGCATTCTCATAATCTTCACAAAACGCCAGATAGAAGCCGAGCTGGCCCTCGCGGGTCAGCAGGGCCTGGCGGATCTCGTCCGTGATGGGCACGCTGCCGAGCAGGGTTCCCATGGATTGCTCCATCAACACATCCAGCAAGGAGAAGAGCCCCGCCATAAAGGCTTGCTGACTCTGGGGGGCCGGGGCATGGGCCAGGGCCAGCAGCTCGCAGAAGCGGGCCCGGATGAGCGACATCTGATAGAGCTCGGCACTCTTGCCCTGACCGGCACTGCTGGCCGCTATCAGGGTCACGAAGCGCTTGAGCTGGGCATGACCCAGATAGATGGCCGCCTGGCGGAAGGAGGCGATGGGCTTGCTGCGCCCCTTGAGGTTGTTGACGTAACGCAGCAGCTTGAGGGAGAGGGAGACATCCTGGCCAAGCAGTTGCTCTATCTTGTCGAGATTGGGCTCGGGTTGATTGACCTCGTTGAGCAGCTGGATCACCACCATCTGGGTCGGCTGCATGGTGGCGCGCTTGACCATTTCGGGGCGACTGAAGAAGAAACCCTGAAACAGACTGATGCCCAGGGCCTGGGTCTGTTCGAACTCCTGCTTGCTCTCTACCTTCTCGGCCAGGTAGGTGAGGGCCAGGTGCTGATGGCGGCGGATAAAGTCGTCTATCTGGGACAGGCTGCTCAGACGCAGGTCAAACTTGATGATCTGGATCCAGGGCAGGAAACGCTCCCAATCCGAGGACATGCTGAAATCGTCAAGGGCCAGCCGGTAGCCGAGCTGGTTGAGCTGTTTGACCTTGGCCAGCAGGGCATCATCGGGCATCGCATCTTCGAGGATCTCGATCACCACCTGTTCGGGGGGCAGACACTCCGCCAGTCCATCCAGCAAGGAGTCATGGGAGAAATTGATAAAACAGGGCCGCCCGCCGAGCAGCTGGTCAATGTTTTGCTGCAAAAATTGCTCGACCACCAGGCGCGAGGTGGCTTGCTGGGAGGAGATGAGCGGGAAGACGTTGTCCAGGCTATCGCGAAACAGCAGCTCATAGGCATGGGTCCGCAGTTTGCTGTCGAGGATCGGCTGCCTGGCCACGTAGGAATACATGGAACTCTCCGTGATGAATGTTGGCTTGATAGTATGGCGAAGCGGCGGACTATGCCAGCTTGCCGGGGACAAGCAAGGGTAATAACGCCTGGGGCTCGCGGCGACAGGTCAGTATCTGGCGATTGCCCGGCAAGGGCGTGCTCGGCTCGATCTCTTGAGGGGTGAGGGGGCGGCGTCAATCCAGCGTGGTGGCGTGATGTTAGTCCTGTCGCCCCAGGAGAAAGAGGCTCCCTTCCGGGAGCCATGGGTCATGATCATTCACTCGTCGGCCGTGGCGATCAGAACAGATAGTTGAGCTGCAGGCCGGCCAGCCAGGCGTCCCCTTCGGAGCTGCCCTCGAAGGTGGAGGTGGTGGCGGCTATGCCCGGTTTGAGCTCCATGGACTCACTGACTGCCGCCTGCTTGCCATCGATAAAGGTCAGTCCCAGATCCAGGCTCAGCGCCGGGCTGAAGCGATAACCTGTGCCCAGGCTATACCAGACACGATCCGAGTCCGGGATTGAGATGGTGCGACGTTCGGCGGGCACCGGGCTCTTGTCATAGGCGAGACCGGATCTCAGCTGCCAGTCCGGGGTCAGCTGATAGGTCAGGCCCAGGGCATAGCGCCAGCTATCCTGCCACTGCTCATCCTTGATGTGCATGGTACCGTGATGATCCAGCTCGGCCTCGAGCTGGGTAAAGCGGCTCCAGTTGGTCCAGTTGATGCTTGAATGGACGGCCAGCGCCGGGGTGAGCTGATGGAACAGCGCCAGCTCGGCACTGGCTGGCAAGGCGAGATCCAGCTTGCCCTTGTCCTCGAAGGGCCGCCCCTGTTCATCGATGCCCATGGCATCGCCCTCGAGGGTGAGGGTCACATCATGGCGATAGGAGAGGCCGACCCGGGTCTGTGGCGAATACTCATAGAGTGCGCCCAGGTTCCAGCCCAGGGCCCAACCATCCCCCTTGAGGTGCTTGGCGATCATCTCATTGGCGGGGAAAGTGCCCCCCACTTCGCCTTCGCCCTGAATGGCATTGAGGCCAGCGCCAAGGGACCAATGCTGATTGAGGCGATAAGCCAGGGCCAGCCCCAGATCCACAGTGCGAATGTCGGAGACATTGCCGAAGTGTCCGGCGTTGTAGGGTGCGGGCATCTCGACCCCCAAGCCGAAGTAGGCGTTGGCAGACAGACCCAGTCGCCACTCTTCATTGAGGGGAATGATGAGCGACAGATTGGGCACCCAGGCGGCATCGGCGATGTCATGGGCGCTGGCATCCAGGGTGACCGGGCCGTGGGCGGTCGGTACCCGGGTATCTCCTTCTATGTTCACATCGGGACGGACATAGACGACGCCGCCCGAGAAGGCCATCTGCTCGAAGCGGGTCATGGCCGCGGCATTGCGCGACAGCACGCTGGCATTGTCTGCAATAGCGGCCTCACCGGCGAAGGCGCGCCCCATGCCGGTGGCAGATTGCTCGGCGAGCTGGAAACCGGCGGCTTGCACCAGGGTGGGGCAAAGCAGCAGGGCGAGCAGACTGGGAGTGGATGGACGAACTACAGTGCTTCTTACGCTCATATCAGCATTTTTTATTGTATATAAAATGGAGGCGGGATTTTATATGGTACGACCACTATTGCAATCCGGCGTATGGTGCCGCGCTAAAAAGAGGAGGAAATCCTGAGAACGAACGGATAACAGGCTGATAAAAAAGGAAAAGCGTACAGCTGTTTGCTACAGATGTACGCCGAACTGGCAGAGTGGCAAAAAAAAGAGCGCCCCAGGGCGCTCTTTTCGATGCTCGGTTATCAGAACATCATGTTGAACTGGGCAGAGGCCAGGAAGGCGTTGCCGTGGGAGGTGCCCTGCCAGCGCAGGGGGCTGTCATGGCCGGTCAGACCTTCGTTGACATCGACGGACTTGCCATCGATATAGGCCATGCCGAAGTCGATGCTCATGTCAGTATCGATGTGGTAGGTAGCGCCGGCGCTGTACCAGATACGATCCGAGTCAGGAATACTCAGGCTGCGGTATTCGGCCTCGATGGGGGTGTTGTCGTAGGCGAAACCGATGCGCGCTTCCCAAGCCGGGTTGACATACCAGGTGCCGCCGAGTGCATAACGTACCGAGTCCTTGAACTTCTCTGGCTTGTAGAGGCAGACCCCGGCACCGTCGGTGCTGACACAGCTGTCGCTGGTGGCGTTCAGCTCTTCGAAGGAGCTCCAGTCGGTCCAGTTGACCGAGTAGTGCACGGCAAATTGCTGGTTCAGACGGTGGTAACCGGCAAATTCAGCCTGCGCAGGCATGTCCAGCCCCAGTTTTCCATCAACGGTCTGGAAACCGGAGGAGGTGCCTTCGTAATCACCTTCGAAGGTGATGTCGACCTGGGAGCGATAGGTCAGAGCGAAGCGGTTGTTCTCGTTGTACTCATACATGGTGCCGACGTTCCAGCCCCAACCCCAGTCATCACCCTTCATGTGGGCGAGTTTGGTACTGGGACTGACAGGAGCGCCGCCGAGCTGTTGACTGACGACGGGGGCCAGGGCACCGGCACGGCGGTTCAATTCAGCTTCGGCATAGACCAGATTCAAACCGGCACCAACGCTCCAGTTGGAGTCGATGCGGTAGGCGATGTTGGGGTTGATGTTGATGGTCATCAACTCGGTGTTACCCGCCACTGCGCCACCGGTGAAGTCATCCGAGTACTCGGTAGAGAGGCCGTAGTTGGAGAACATCGCCAGACCCCAGGCCCACTGTTCATTGATGGGCTGGATGAAATAGGCGGCCGGAACGAACGCATCCGGGGCGATATTGCTCTCGCTGGAATCGATGGCACCGGCAATTTTGCCGTCGACATCCACATCCGGGTGGATATAGGTGCCAGCGACAGAGACCGCCATCTTGTCAAAGCGGGTCATCGCAGCCGGGTTGCGGGCCAGTACGGCGGCGTTGTCGGCAATGGCGGCTTCACCGGCAAAAGCACGACCCAGGCCGGAGGCTGAGTGTTCATTGAGCTGGAAGGCAGCTGCAAAGGTTTGGGTGCTGGCCAGTGTGAGGGCGGCGGCAATCAGGCTTTTCTTGAAAAAGGCAGTAGTCATGGAGTTCTCTCTATTTTTTGGCAGATTTTTTGCCATGCAATCCCGGCGCAATCGCCGCAAAAGCTGACAAGATCTGTTGTTATGTTCGCATCTTCCCAATAGTTGCTGGTGTGATTCTATGGATCTGGTAGGAGGTAAGAAATCAGACCAGTGAGAGCAGAATACATAAAAGTATCTATTGTGTTAACGATTTGTTTGTTGTTGGCGCCAAAATGAGCAAATAAAGGCCTTATTGTTGTTTTAAACGGCGATTAAGCGTGGAGGTGCCAGATAAATATTTTGGCATCTTGGTGGTCAATGGTGCCGAACAGGGGAGGAACAAGAGGGGAAAATGGAAAAAAAACACGCAGAGTACATCGTACTCTGCGTGTGTTAATGGTGGTAACCCAGCCTCTAAATGGACCAGTGCAGGCGGGACTCAATCTGCCGGGATATGGGTTCCAGCGACTCGCCCATCTCGCCAATCAATACCAGGTTGGCGCCCTTGAGTTTGATGATTTCGCCCTTGAGCTGGCCATCATCGAAGTTGTGCTCGAGCTGCAGTGGCACATGCTTGGGCACCAGGAAGAGGGTGACAGGTCCCATCTTGCCTTGTAGCACCATGTGCAGGGCAGGGCCCTGATAGAAGGCGCAGTGGTTGACATAGGTGATCCTTGCCATGCCCTGCATGTTCATCAGGGTCGCCCCATATTTTTCCATCTTGGCGTTGATGGTTTGCAGCGACACCTGCTCATCGACCCCCTGGATAAAGGGTTCCTCACCATAAACGTGGGCCAGGGCCACCTGGGCCAGGGATGCCTCGCTCGTCTGAGGGAGGGGCCAAGGCAACCAGCGGGTACTGACCCCGACCAGGAAGGCAACGGAGGCGGCGATGGCCAGCGGTTTCCAGCCCGACGCCTTGCGCCGTGGCAGTGTCACAACGGGCGCGTCGGGGATGGGGTCGGCCAGCATGGCTTGCCTGAGCAGCAGGCGTTCTGCCAAACCGGCGGGGACCTCCACCTCCATCGCCTTGCCGAGTTGACGGTCGAACTGTTTCATCTCCTCGAGCCATTTGCGATTGGCGGGAGAAGCATTGGCCATGTCGGCAAACTCTTCCCGGGTGTCGTGAGGATCGACGACAGCCTGACGACGAAACTCAAGCTCATCCATTGCTGTGCCCTCTTGATTGTGCGGATGACTCCATGACCTCTCGGATCTGATTGCGTGCTCGAAACAGTCGGGTCATGACGGTGTTCTTGTTCAGGCCCAGCTGTTGGGCAATCTCTTCGCCGCTAAAACCGCCGACCACTTGCAGCAACAAGGGCTCCTGATACTCCTCAGGCAAGCGGGCAATGTGGCGGCGGAGCCATTCGTGTTCCATTTCCTGTTCGCTGTGCAGTGCCCCGCTATCGCTTTGGGGGAACTCATCCAGATCGATGAGATCGAACTGTTTGCGCTCAAAGCGGCGTGCATTCTCCCGCCTCAAGATGGTGATGAGCCACGCCTTGGCGGCCTTGTCATCGACCAGGCTGTCGATTGCCCGCCAGGCGCGCAGATAGGTCTCCTGCACCAGATCTTCCGCGACATGAGGGTCCCGACACAGCCAATAGGCATAGCGGTAGATATCCCCATGCAGGGCATTGACCAGGGCTTCGTATTTTGTCTGTTTATCCGCCATACCCTCATTGACCGGGGATGGCGTCGGTTCCTTTCCCACTTTCTTGCGAAATAGCGATATCGCCATCAGTGCGCCTCCTTGTGGTGATGTGTGTCGTTCAGCCAGGCGACTCGCCTGAGTAAAGTGGCGACCCCTGGCGTCTCATAGGCACAAAGGCCAAGGGCGAGCGCTGCGCCATCAAAGTGAGTGAGTGTACCAAAACAGGCAGCCTCCAGGGTATAGAGCCGTGCTGCCAGCGCAGGATCCAGCGGCATATCCCGCAACCAGGTAATAGCAGGGTGCCTGGGAGGGGGCCAGCGCAGCTTCGCCCAATGCAACAGAGCATGGCGACTCGCGTCAGAGTCTGCTTGGCAAAAGGCGAGCTGCAGGGCATAAAACGCGCGCCATCGAGTCTGACGGCGCAGACTGCCAGTCAGCAGCAAGGCGAGCAGCGTCCAGCCGAGCAGAGAGAAGGGGCCAAGGCGGGTGGGCCTGGGTGGCTGAGTATCCGGCCGGTCGGCAGGAGATGGCGTAAAACTCAAGGGGGTGGCCGCCAACGTCAGCCGCTCCTCCCGCCCGGTCTGGGTGTTGAACCAGGGCAGCTGGATCTCGGGCAGCAGGTAGACGCCGGGCGTCTGGGCGCGCAGCGCCTGGCGCCACTCCTGTTCAAAGAGCAAACGACCGTTGGCAAGAAAGCGTTCATGGCGATCTCCCCCATCCCCCAGTACCTTGAGCCCCGCCACCTGCGGTGCGGGGATCGCCACGCGGTTGCCATCTCCATCTTCGAGGCGCAAACGCAGGGTACGGATGATGGGCTCGCCAAGGGCGACGCTCTGCGCCGGCGTAAATTGCTGGCTGAGGGTGAGGCGCCTGGCCACCAGCGGCAGGGGGGCCTTGTCTACTTGTATGATGGCGGGGGCAGCGCGACCGGAGACGGGCTCTGCATGGTCATCAAGCTGGTAACTCGCTTGAAGCCTGGGCGCCATCAGGGTGAACTGGCCCGGGCTCCTGGCCTGCAATAGCCAGCGGCGGGTCAGCACGCCGCTCTCGCCGGGCCGGGCAGCGGGGTGCCACTCATCATCCCCCAGACGTCGAATGGTGAGATCCGGGTGCTCGGGTTCGTTGAGGCTGGGATCCACTATCTGATCCGGTAACCAGAGCCTGAGCTCATAGATGAAGGGCTGCCCAGGGTAGAGGGGGCCCCGATGATCAATGCTGGCACGCAGCACTACCCTGGGCTCAGGGTCAGCCGCACTGGTCTGGTTGAGGGACTTGCCCGGGAAGGCAAGGGGGGCAAGATGCCAGGGGCCCAGCTTGAGCGCGGGCAGGCTATCGGCGCTCCCGTGCAAGGGGATCAGCCAGCGGGTCTGCGGCCCGGACTCGCTCATGCTCTCTTGCCGGGAGATCCGGCCCACGGCGAGCTGGTGCAGCAAGGGTTGGATATTCAGGGCATCGAGGGGCCAGTGTCCAGGCGCATCTATCAGCAACAACCAATCCTCGGCGCCCTCCTGAGGCAGCAGTTCGACCCTGGGCGCGGCAGAGGGGGCGAGCTTCTCTCCCTGTGTGCCTGGCACCGTCGATGAGGCCGCGGGCGGCGCCGACTGCACGTCCGCCCCGGTTGCCCCTTGCACCGATGCCAGAACGAAGAGAAGAGAGAGCAGGGCACGACAGAGTCTGCTCTTGGACGCTATTAGCCTGCGCAACGGGTTCACCACTGTGACACCGGCAACGTCTGCAGGCCTCGGCGCAGGGCCTCTTTGCGCAGCCGCTCCTTGAGCAGGATCACGGGGGGGGCCGGTTCGGCGGGGGCGTCCGGCTGGCTCTTTGACTCGTCGGGGGCCCTGTTCGGACTGGCTTGGGGCGGTGGGACACTGCGCTCGAGCAGCGCCAGGTTGTAGCGGGCATCGTGATGGTCCGAGTCGAGGGAGAGGCAGGCCTGGTAGGCGAGTTTGGCCTCTTCCAAGCGACCCAGTTGCACCAGGGCATTGCCACGATTGTAGTGGGCGGTTGGGCTCTGTTGTGCGCCATAGGCCGCCAGGGCCTGCTCGAAATCACCAAGGCGATACCAGGCATTGCCACGCCAGATGGGGTCGCGCAGCGCCATGGCCGCTGTGCGGTAATCCCCCGCCTGATATGCGGCCTGTGCCTCGGCCTGATCAGGTTGAGGGTCGGCCGCCTGCACGGGTGGCTGGAGCGGCAAACAGAGCAGCAGCGCCAGCCAGAGGGCGCCGCGTCTGGCCAGCAGCGCGAGCAGCAACAGGGGCAACAGCAGCCAGGGCCCCAGATCCTGCCGATGTGCAGGATCTGGGGCCAGGCTGGTGGGCAGGGGAGAGAACTGAGGCGGGCGACTGCCCAGGGGGTGCAGCTGACCGCCGAGGCGACTGGCTAGATCAGCCATCAGCGTGCTGTCAGGGGCGGGCAGGCTGCCCTTGCCCAATGCTTGAGCCAGCTCGAGGGAGAGTGTGACGGGCTGCGCCGTCGCCGCGAGCAGTATGTCGAGCCGGGGGGCGCCCGCCTGACGCAGGCACTGCCAGCGACTCTGGCAGGGCCAGTGGTCGGCAATCCGCCGGGCCTGGGCCTGGGTCAGGGCATCGGTGACCAGCAGCAGGCGGGCGCTCTGACCAGGGGGGATCTGCGCCAACCCCAGGGCCAGGGCTCGCTCTGGATTGGCCCCTTGCAGCGGCATGATACTGGGGCGCAAGTCCGGCAACAGGCGAGCGATGGCCTCGTGATCCCGGGTGGCCGGCATGGCGAGATAGGCATCGGCGGCAAACAGGATCAGGGCGATACGCTGCCCCTGGCGCTGGGCCAGCATATCTTGCAGCAGCAGGCGCACCCGAGTGGCGCGATCCGGTGCCAGATCCTGGGCCTCCATGGAGCGCGACAGGCTCAGCAGCCAGATGTCCAGAGGGGGGGCGGCCTGGGCGGCCCGGCCCCGCTCCAGCGCCGGGCCGCCCAGGGCCAGGATGGCGGGCAGCATCGCCCACCAGCGCCAGGGCACGGCAGGTTTGGAGTCTGGCAACAGATAGCGCCGCATCAGGGGGCTGAGCTGCGGAGAGTGACGGCGCAGGCGCCAGCCAAGCCAGAGCCAGGGTATCAAGGCCAGCAACCACCAAGGGCGCAGCAGGACTAGTTCCATGAACGAGGGCCCCCACTCGAAGGGGCTGACCTGCGGAGCACCGTCTTGTCCTTCATCTTGACCTCCCCTTCACGCCTGACCACAACATCGGCAGCAGAAGCAGCAGCGTGAACAGGGCCAGTGGCCATGGATAGAGCTCGGTCAGCGGGCGATAGCTGTGACTTGCCCTGGCAGCGGGTTCCAGCTGTTCGAGGCTCAGATCCATGGCGATGAGGTCGTCCTGAGTGCGCGCGCGGAAGTAGCGGCCCTGCCCCAGGGTGGCCAACTCGGTGAGCAGGGGCTCGTCAAGCTCTGTACTGGGATCGGGCTGGGCCGGGGCCAGCGCCTGACTGTCGGGATCCGCCCCCACCCCCAGGGTATAGATCTTGAGTCCGGCAGCGACGGCCTGGCGCGCCTGGGCCAGGGGATCGGCACTGCCCGCGGTGTTGCGGCCATCGGTGATCAACAACAGCGTCGCATCGCGATCAGGCTCCTTGTGCGCGTTGGCGAGGGCGATGGCCTCGCCGAGCGCCGTGGTGCGCCCGACCAGATCAAAATCCAGCTCGTTGGCCAGAGTCAGCAGCGCTTGGGTCTCCTCTGTCAGGGGGCTGAGCAGGTAGGCGTGGTCGGCAAAGACGATGAGGGCGATCCTGTCACCCTGCCTGGTCAGGATGAGTTGCTTTATCAGCTTGCGCACCGCGCTCAGCCTGTCTTGCTGCTGACTGCCATCAAACATGTCCGGGGTGCGCATGCTGTCGGAGAGATCCACGGCCAGCAGCAGATCCCGACTGCCCTGATACTGGACGATGGGCTCACCCATCAGCTGAGGTCGGCACAGGGCCAATACCAGCGCCCCCCACAGCAGGGCGCCATACCAGCGTGGCAAGCCACCCTGGGGCCCTTGCAGCGCAAAGCCGTCATGGTGCAACCGGGGGCGATGCAAGGGGGGCAGGGAGCGAACCAGCAGGGGCAGCGCCAGGGCGAGGGCAAACCAGGGCCAGGCCAGGATCATGGGGTTCCCCTCGGGTGCACGAGTCGGCCGAGCAGCAGCTGGCGACCCAGACGCAGATAGTCGGCATGGAGCGCCTGACACTGGGCGTGACTCGGCTGGCGGTGGCCATAGAGCCACTCATCCCAATGGTGCTGCCAGCGTTGAAAATCGGTCGGTCCCTGGCTGTCGAGCCAGGCGAGCCACTCTGCCCCTTGCAAGCTGCGACTTGCTGGCCAGCGGCGCAGCCCCTCCTGGCGCAACCTGTCGTGCAACTGGCCGAGCCAGAGACGCCGATCGCTGGCTGGCGGCGCTGCGAGGGCCTGGCGCCACTCCCAGTACCGCCAGAGCCTGCGTCCAAGCCAGGCGAGGGCGGCGATCAGCAACAGGGTCAGGGTCAGCAGGAGCAGGGCGCCGAGGCGCGGGTCCAGCCAGCCTGCCTCTAGGGGAGGGCCTGGATGAATGTCCCTGATCTGCTGGGCTATCTGTTGCGTGATCGATGCTGTGAAGGGGGGCGCGGCATCCATGGTCATAGGGATGGCCACTGGGCTTGCAGGCTCAGGCCGCTGTCGAGCAGGGTCAGCCGCTGTACCAGGGGCAGCAGCCGGGCCTGACTCAGGGCCAGCTGTTGCTGCGCCTGGTGCCGATAGCGGCGCACGAACTGAGGATTGCTGCCATCGAGCCAGCCTGGGCCGAGGGGGCTCATCACCGGCAGCCGTTCAGTGCCACCCAGCTCGGCTTCCAGAGGATCGCGGATCTGCCAGTAATGGATATCGTGGCGCCGGGCGATGAGTCGGAGTTGCAGTTCTTGCCCAGGGGGCGGGGGAAGGTGGTCACTGATGATGGTCAGACGCGCCCCATGGGGCAGACGGGGGCGTAGCCGCTCCAGCGCCTGCGCCAGGGTGATTGGCAAGGGGCGGCGCCCAAGCCCTGCCTGATAGTGCAGGCAGATGGCTGGCAACAGCGGCAGAGGGGAGCCCTTGCAGGCGAGGGTCTGGGGAGTTGCGCCGTGGATATGCAATGTCTGGGGATGAGGTTCCCCTCGCCAGAGTAGAGCTGCGGCCAGCTCGCAGGCCAGCTGGGCCTTGAGCCGCTCTCTCGAACCGAAATAGAGGGCAGGGGAGAGGTTGAGCAACAACCAATGGTGTTGTTCCTGCTCCTCTTCATAGAGGCGGGTGACGGGGCGACCTAGCCTGGCGGTGACCCGCCAGTCGATGTGGCGCACCTCATCCCCGGCCTGGTAGGGACGCAGCTCACGAAAGTTCAGGCCGGGCTGACGACGCTGGGCGCCGCGTTGGGCAGGGCCCTTTCGCCTCATGGGCTGCGGTGTCTGGGCCAGCAACCGGGTGGCGAGCAGGCTTGCGAGGGGCAGTTGCAACTCGGGCGGCCAGCTGCCGAGGGGCGGATCTGCCAGGGGGGAGGCGCCGTGGCTCAGGGACATGGCACCCAATCCAGCAGGCGGCGGACTATCTCTTCGGCATCGATTCCTTCGGCCTGAGCCTGGTAGCTTGGCAACAGGCGATGGCGCAGCACCGCCGGGGCCAACTGCTGGATATCTTCTGGCACCACATAGTCCCGCCCGGCCAGCCAGGCACGGGCGCGGGCGGCGCGGGCCAGGCCCAGGCTGGCCCTGGGGCTGGCGCCAAAATCAATCAGATTGCCCAGCTCGGGGGCTATGCCACTGCCGGGGCGGGTCGCGCACACCAGCTGCACCAGATAGTTGGCGAGCCTGGGCTGCATCATGACATCCAGCACGGCATCGCGCGCACGTTGCAAGGTATCGGGGCCGATGAGGCAGGGGGAGGGGGGCAAGGTCTCGCCCCGCTCATTGAGCTGCAGTATGGCGAGCTCCAGCGCCGGGCTGGGGTAATCGACATTGAGCTTGAGCAAGAAGCGATCGAGCTGGGCCTCGGGCAGGGGGTAGGTCCCCTCCTGCTCGATGGGGTTCTGGGTCGCCGCCACCATGAACAGGCCCGGCAGGCGCCAGCTCTTCTTGCCGACGGTGATCTGGCGCTCGGCCATGGCTTCGAGCAGGGCGGATTGCACCTTGGCCGGCGCCCGGTTGATCTCGTCCGCCAACACCAGATGATTGAACAGGGGGCCAGGTTGGAACTGGAAACTGGCATCCTGAGGGTGAAACACCTCGCTGCCGGTGAGATCGGCTGGCAGCAGATCCGGGGTGAACTGAATGCGGGCGAAACGTCCCTCGATGGCGGTCGCCAGTACCTTGACCGCCCGGGTCTTGGCCAGACCCGGCGCCCCCTCTATCAACACATGGCCTTCACATAACAGGGCGATAAGCAGGCCGTCGATGAGTTCGCCCTGCCCCAGGATCTGGCTGGCAATATGGTCGCGTACTTGTCGAAATTCGGCCAGAGCCATGAGATAAACCTATTGTTTTAATAGAAGTTGATCTTTTTATACTCCAGATACCCTCAGGGTGCGAGAACCGAGTCCCTCCCGGTGCAGATTTAGTTTCAATCAGCCGTATGAAACTTGTGAGCGGATTGTTAAGATGTGGCGCAATGAGGTCTGACCTCTACCTGATTAACCCAAGGAGCCAGGATGAAACAGCCTTTACAACTGACCACTCGCCAGGGCGAACGGATTGCCGTCGTGGCGGGTCTGCGTACTCCCTTCGCCAAGCAGGCCACCGCCTTTCATGGGGTGCCGGCGGTGGATCTGGGCAAGCTGGTGGTGAGCGAGCTGCTCGCCCGCACCAATCTAGACCCCGCCCTCATCGATCAACTGGTGTTCGGCCAGGTGGTACAGATGCCCGAAGCGCCCAACATAGCCCGCGAGATAGTGCTGGGCACCGGCATGAGCGTCAGCACTGACGCCTATAGCGTGTCGCGCGCCTGCGCCACCAGCTTCCAGGCGGTGGCCAATGTCACCGAATCCATCATGGCCGGCACGGTCGACATCGCCATCGCCGGCGGCGCCGACTCCTCTTCTGTGTTGCCCATCGGGGTCAGCAAGCGGCTGGCTCGCGCCCTGGTCGATCTCAACAAGGCGCGCACCTTCGCGCAAAAATTTGCCATCCTGCGCCGACTCGGGCCAAAAGACTTGCTGCCGGTGCCCCCGGCGGTGGCCGAATACTCGACCGGCCTCTCCATGGGGCAGACCGCCGAGCAGATGGCCAAGAGTCATGGCATCAGCCGTGAGGCGCAAGACGCCCTGGCGCACCGCTCCCACAGCCTGGCCGCCCAGGCCTGGGCCGAGGGCAAGCTGGCCCAGGAGGTGTTTGCCGCCCATGTGGCGCCTTACAAGGCGGCCCTTGAGCGCGACAACAACATTCGCGAAAGCTCTGACCTGGCAAGCTACGCCAAGCTCAAGCCGGTGTTTGACCGGGTGCATGGCTCCGTCACCGCCGCCAATGCCACCCCGCTCACCGATGGCGCCGCCGCTGTGCTGCTGATGCGTGAAGGACGTGCCAAGGAGCTTGGCCTGGAACCCCTTGGCTTTATTCGCAGTTTCGCCTTCTCCGCCATCGATGTCTGGCAGGACATGTTGATGGGGCCCTCCTACGCGACCCCCATCGCCCTGGACAGGGCGGGCATCACCCTCAGCGATCTCACTCTGATCGACATGCATGAGGCATTTGCCGCCCAGACCCTGGCCAACGTCAAGATGTTTGCCAGCCGGGATTTTGCCCGGGACAAGCTGGGCCGTGACAGCGCCATTGGCGAGATCGACATGGACAAGTTCAACGTGCTGGGGGGCTCATTGGCCTATGGCCACCCCTTCGCCGCGACCGGCGCACGCATGATCACCCAGACGCTCCATGAGCTGCGCCGCCGCGGCGGTGGATTGGGACTCAACACCGCCTGCGCGGCGGGTGGACTGGGTGTGGCCATGGTGTTGGAGGTGGAATGATGAGCGAGCAAACTTTTTCCCTGAATATTCGTAAAGACGGCATCGGCATCCTCACCATGGACGTGCCGGGGGAGAGCATGAACACCCTCAAGGCCGCCTTCGTCGAGGAGATCCGCGCCGTGCTGGAGGGCGTGCGAGCCAACAAGGATCTGATCGGTCTGGTGATCGCCTCCGGCAAGAAGGACTCCTTCATCGCCGGGGCAGACATCAGCATGCTGGATGCCTGTACCAGCGCCGCAGATGCCCAGACACTGTCCCGAGAAGGGCAGATCATCTTCGCCGAGATCGAGAATCTCGACATCCCGGTGATCGCCGCCATCCATGGCCCCTGCCTGGGGGGCGGGCTGGAGCTGGCACTGGCCTGTCACGGCCGGGTCGCGAGCGATCATGGCAAGACGGTGCTCGGGGTGCCCGAGGTGCAACTCGGCCTGCTGCCGGGATCCGGCGGTACCCAGCGTCTGCCGCGCCTCATCGGCGTGGCCAAGGCGCTCGACCTGATGCTGACTGGCAAGCAAGTCAGGGCCAAGCAGGCGGGCAAGATGGGGCTGGTGGATGAGGTGGTTCCGCTCTCCATATTGATGGAGGCGGCCATTGCCTTGGCGCGCAAGGGCAAGCCGCGCCATGTGCTGCAGCGAGACGTGCAAGGCAAACTGCTCGAGACCAACAAGCTGGGCCGCAATGTGCTGTTCAGCCAGGCGCGCAAAGGGGTCAGGGCCAAGACCCGTGGCAACTACCCGGCCCCGGAACGCATCCTGGAAGTGGTGCGCATCGGCATGGAGGAGGGGATCCAGGCTGGCCTGGCTGCCGAGTCGCGCTGCTTCGGTGAACTGGTGATGACCCCGGAATCCGCCGCCCTGCGCTCGCTCTTCTTCGCCACGACTCAGATGAAGAAGGAGGTGAGCTATCAGGGAGCCGCGCCACGCAAGATAGGCCATGCCGCCGTGTTGGGCGGTGGGCTGATGGGGGGCGGCATTGCCTATGTCACCGCCACCAAGGCCGGGGTGCCGGTGCGGATCAAGGATGTGGCGCAGGCGGGGATCAGCAACGCCATGCGCTACAGCTATGACCTGCTTAACAAGAAGCTCAAGCGCCGCCATATATTGCGCAGCGAACTGGAGAAGCAGATGAGCCTGCTGTCCGGCTCCCTGGATTTCTCCGGCTTCTCGCGGGTGGACATGGTGGTGGAGGCCGTGTTCGAGGACTTGGCCCTCAAACACCAGATGGTGCAGGAGGTGGAACGCGAGTGTGGTGAGCAGACCATCTTCGCCTCCAACACCTCCTCCCTGCCCATCCACCAGATTGCCGAAGGGGCTGCGCGGCCGGGCCAGATAGTGGGCCTGCACTACTTCAGCCCGGTGGACAAGATGCCGCTCGCCGAGATCATCCCCCATGCAGGCACCAGCGCCGAGACGGTGGCCACCACCATCGCCTTTGCCCGGGCCCAGGGCAAGACTCCCATCGTGGTCAAGGATGAGGCGGGCTTTTATGTGAACCGGATCCTGGCCCCCTACATGAACGAGGCGGCGCGCCTGGTACTGGAAGGGGAACCGGTCGAGGTGCTTGACGGCGCCCTGCTCGACTTCGGTTTCCCGGTCGGCCCCATCAATCTGCTCGACGAGGTGGGCATCGATGTGGGGGCCAAGATCTCCCCCATCCTCGAACGGGAACTGGGGGGCGAGCGCTTCCAGGCGCCAGCGGCCTTTGACAAGCTGCTCAAGGATGACCGCAAGGGTCGCAAGAATGGCAAGGGTTTCTACCGCTATGGCAAACCGGACTTGCTGAGTCGACTCACGGGCAAAGGGAGCAAGAAGCAGGTCGATGAGAGCGTCTACGAGCTGCTCGGGGTCAAACCTCAGGCCAAGCTTGCCAAGACTGAACTGGTGGAGCGCTGCGTGCTGCTGATGCTCAACGAGGCAGCCATGGCCCTGGATAGCGGCGTGATAGCCTCGGCGCGGGATGGTGACATTGGCGCCATCTTCGGCATCGGCTTCCCTCCCTTCCTCGGTGGCCCCTTCCGCTACATGGATAGCCTGGGGATTGCCGAGCTGGTGGCTCGCCTCGAACACTACCAACAGCGCCATGGGGAGCGTTTCGCACCCTGCAGCCGACTCAAGGCGATGGCGGCCGAGGGGCAGCGTTTCTATTGAGAAACCCCAGATCAACGGGAGCTATCCACCGGCTCAGGGGTCAGTGACCCCATGATGAACAAAGAGGCGACCCAGGGTCGCCTCTTTTTATGGGCGTCTTGACCAGGCGTTGCCGGTTTGATGCCGTTCCGGAGGGGATCAAGGGGAGGGGAGTCGATCACCTGGCCGCTGATCCGGGGGTGGAGCGGCAGATCCCTGCACTTTTTGCCCCCAAAGATTGATCTAGCGCAATCTTACCCCCTATATATTCCTTTGGTGGCATAGGCGGAGGCGGCGTATTAGGCTCAAATAGGAACGAAAGTAGTCAGAGTGCGGCCAGCGCCGCCATGGACATTCGCGCCAGAGATGGGCGTCACAGGACAAAGGACACATCATGAGCTTTCTTGAACAAACCATCTGGACAATATTGGGCTATGGCGTCATGCCCTTCATCTTCCTGAGTGGCTTCGTGGCGGTGGCTGTGACCTGTTGCGTGCTGCTCAACGCATTCGGGGTGCAGTCCGCCGAGAAGTGAAGCGCATGGCTACCATGCCTCCCCACGCCATAGCGCGTTAACAATGCCAGTCTTCTGACTGGCATTGTTGTCTCTGGGGCCGGATACAGGGCTCGAGATGCGCGATGGAGGCTGGGGCGATGAGCATGGAGGTCGAACCCGGGAGAAAATTTGATTACACTGGCGGCCAGTGTAATAGCGTCTCGTATTTTGCATCCCATAAGGTCCCTCATGGCTCTCAAGGCAACCGTATTCAAGGCCCAGCTCTCCCTCTCTGACATGGACAGGGGGCTCTATCAGGATTTCTCCCTCACCCTGGCTCGCCACCCCTCCGAAACCGACGAGCGCATGATGATCCGTCTCGCGGCCTTTGCCTGGCATGCGGCCGAGCGGCTCGAATTCACCAAGGGGCTGTCGGCGGACGATGAGCCCGAACTGTGGCGCAAGAGTTACTCCGATGAGATTGAACTCTGGATTGAGCTTGGCCAGCCCGATGAGCGCCGTCTCAAGAAGGCCTGTAACCGCTCGCGCCAAGTGGTGCTCTATCTCTACGGCGGCCGGGGTACCAGCGTCTGGTGGAAGCAGAATCAGGGCAAACTCAGTCAGCATGACAACCTCAGCATCATAGAGCTCAGCGACAGTCAGACCCTGCCCCTTGCGGCCATGATAGAGCGCACCATGCAGCTCACCTGCACCATCTCAGATGGTCAGCTGTGGGTGAGCAATGGCAAGGCGGAGGTGACGCTGGATCCTCTGATGCTGCAGGGCAAGCAGGCACACGAGCTGGTCTGAGCCCCCTGCATGTGCAGGACACTCCTCAGGGGTATCGCCGAGTGGCAAAGGGTGATTAAGCGATAAAAAAGAACCGGATCCTGGGTCGGGATCCGGTCTCATTGAGGGAAGGGGTCACGCATAGGGCGCCTGGCTTATCCCTTCTTGTCATCGGCGAAGGTGATATTGAGCTCGAGTACCGACAGCTCATCACTCTTCTTATCCAGCTGTACCGTGATCTTCTCAGGGTCTATCTGCACGTACTTGCGGATCACGTCGAGGATATCTTGCTTGAGCTGGGGCAGGTAATCCGGCCCCCCTCTGGAAGAGCGCTCGTGGGCAACGATGATCTGCAGGCGCTCCTTGGCCGTTTGGGCCGTCGCCTGCTTCTTGGTCGAACGAAAATAATCAAAAATAGACATGCTTAACTCCCGAACAGACGGCTAAAGAAGCCCTTCTTTTCTTCTTGCAGGAAACGGAATTCGGTGGCGTCTCCCATCAGACGGGAAACGGCATCTTCATAGGCCTTGCCCGCATCGGACTCTTTGTCCAGGATGACGGGCTCTCCCGAGTTGGAGGCGCGCAGCACCGCCTGGGATTCCGGGATGACCCCGAGCAGCGGGATGGCAAGGATCTCCTGCACATCTTGCACACTCAGCATGTCACCACGGCTGACCCGGGTCGGGCAGTAGCGGGTGAGCAGCAGATGCTCCTTGATGGGATCTTCACCGCGCTCGGCCCGGCGAGACTTGGAGGCCAGGATCCCGAGGATCCGGTCCGAGTCGCGTACCGAGGAGACTTCCGGGTTGGTGGTGACGATGGCCTCGTCGGCAAAATAGAGCGCCATCAGAGCCCCTGACTCTATCCCGGCGGGGGAGTCGCAGACGATGTACTCAAAACCCATCTCGCCCAGCTGATCCAGTATCTTTTCCACGCCTTCCTTGGTGAGGGCATCTTTGTCTCTGGTCTGGGAGGCGGGCAGGATAAAGAGATTCTCGCTGCGCTTGTCTTTGATCAGGGCCTGATTGAGGTTCGCCTCGCCATTGATGACGTTGACGAAGTCATAGACCACACGGCGCTCACAACCCATGATGAGGTCGAGATTACGCAGGCCGATATCGAAATCGATGACCACCGTTTTGTGGCCACGCTGGGCCAGCCCTGTACTCAATGCCGCGCTGGTGGTGGTCTTGCCAACGCCACCCTTGCCGGACGTAACGACTATGATTCGCGCCATTCTCGCTTCCTTGTAACTCTATTTGATTCGGTCTATTCGGAGTTGTTCTTGATCCAGCCGGATATGCACCGGCTGCTCAGTCTGGCCTGCTGGCAACGCATCGCTGAGCTGGAAGGTGCCCGCGATGGAGATGAGCTCGGCCTGTAATTGTTGGCAATAGATACGGGCATCGGTATTACCGCGCGCCCCGGCTATTGCCCGGCCCCGCAGGGCCCCGTAGATATGAATGCTGTCATCGGCCAGGACTTCGGCGCCTGGACTCACTGAACCGAGCACCACCAGCGAGGTTCCCGCCGCATAGATCTGCTGGCCGGACCGAACCGGGCCCACATGAACCTTGCTGGCAAGCAGGGGGGCGGGCACAGTGCTGGGCAGTGGCAGATCGACGACGGGCAGGTCGTTGGCGGTGGGTCTGGTCACAACCTCAGGCAGGGGATCCCCCTTGCGGCTGCGGCCCGAGGCCATGACGGCCAGGCCTGCGGCCTTGGCGGCTATCTTCATGGCCTCGCTCTTGGCCCCTGTAATGCCAACCAGTACAAAGTCTTCCGACTCGACCAGCGCCTTGAGTTCGTCAAAATCCGGTTGTTGCTCGAGTTTTTCCACATTGAGCACCAGGGGCGCGCAATTGAAAAACTGGGGCGCCAATGCCACCTTGGTGGCCAATAACTGGCGTATCTTGTCCGGCGCGGCATCGTTGATATGCAACACAGAAATAGTGAAGGTAGTCCCTTTCAATTCGTTATCGCGCTCAACCATGACTTTCCCCGAGACAGAGACGGTAATCCGTTATTGTTATTGATGGCCTGATGTTATAGTTTGCCCACTTCCGAGGCAATAAACTCAATGGATTATATCAATTTCCATGTTGTGTGCAGTCTATAAAAGTCGCAAAAAAGCAGACACCTATCTCTTTGTTGAAAAAAGGGATGATTTTTCCCGGGTTCCGGCCCCCCTGATGCAGACCTTCGGCACGCCGCAACTGGTGCTGATGACCAAGCTCGCCCCAGGCAAGCCCCTTGGCATGGCCAGCGTGAGTCGGGTGATGGAGGCGCTGAAGCTGCAAGGCTTCTACCTGCAGGTCCCCCCGCCGGTGGAGAATTTGCTCGAGCAGCACAAGCTGGCGCAAACGCCCCCACAGACCTCCTGATATTGCCGGACGCAACCTGTCGTTTGGCACTGTTGCGTCCTTGCGCGGGATGTTTTAATCCCGCATATCACCATTCGCCTTGTTTATTAGGCTCAGATCTACCCTGGCATTATTGCTGGCGGCCCCTGAGGGCGGCCGATAATGTCTGCGCGAGTGGAGGATGATAAAGTCTTTCGCCTTCGAATGAGCCTTGAAAATAATATTTTCAAACAGCGACCAACTTGTATAAATATACAGTTGTTTTCCCCCACCATTATTTTCATCGTCTCCCTTCTTCGTCTGAGTGTTCTCCTTTGACTCATTTGTGGGCAACGCCACCTCTTTTGGGGCAGGCTTGCCGTGAGCCGGAGGCCAGGCGAGTGGCCAAGATCTGAGGGGAGGGGCGGCAGCGAGGGCCGATCAATGCCAGTGGGGGGATGGCGGCAAGGGGACTGGGGATCCCGTGGTGAGGCGGTGATGGGGGCCGCCTGCCTCTTGGCGTGGCACATGACAGGCAGCAAAAAGGCGGGATGTATCCCGCCTTTTTCATGATGTGCGAAGCACTTATTCGCAGGCGACTTGCATCACCTTGATGGCCAGACCGCCACGGGAGGTTTCCCGGTACTTGGAGTCCATGTCCTTGCCGGTGATGTACATGGTCTCGATCACCTTGTCCAGGGAGACCCGCGGCTTGGAGGTGCGACGCAGGGCCATGCGCGAGGAGTTGATCGCCTTCATGGAGGCGATGGCGTTGCGCTCGATGCAGGGTACCTGCACCTGGCCACCGACCGGATCGCAGGTCAGCCCCAGGTTGTGTTCCATGCCGATCTCGGCCGCTTCACACACCTGTTCCGGGCTGCCACCCATCAGTTCGGTCAGACCTGCGGCGGCCATGGAGCAGGAGACACCCACTTCGCCCTGGCAGCCGACTTCGGCGCCGGAGATGGAGGCGTTCATCTTGTAGAGCATGCCCACCGCAGCGGCGGCCAGATAGAAACGGGTGTATTCGTCGCGGCCAACCGGCTGGATGAACTTGTCGTAATAGGCCAGCACGGCGGGGATGATGCCGGCGGCGCCATTGGTGGGGGCAGTGACCACACGACCACCGGCGGCGTTCTCCTCACTCACTGCCAGGGCAAACATGTTGACCCAGTCGATGATGCTCATGGGATCGCTCGACAGGCTCTCGTTGGTGGTGAGCTGACGATAGAGGGGCGCGGCGCGGCGCGGTACCCGCAGGGGGCCGGCCAGTATCCCTTCGGTACGGCAGCCGCGCTCTATGCCTTCACGCATGGTGGTCCAGATCTTGCCAAGTTTCTTGTAGATCTCTTCCGGGGTGTTGAAGCACTTCTCGTTTTCCATCATCAGGGCGGAGATGGAGAGGCCGGTCTGGCTGCTGTGGGCGAGAAGTTCGGCGGCGCTCTTGAACGGATAGCTGACGGGCATGTCACCGCTGTCGGCCTTGCCGAAATTCTCTTCATCGACGATGAAGCCGCCACCGATGGAGTAGTAAGTCTTGCTGTAGAGCGCGGTGTCTTCGATGAAGGCAGTCAGCTTCATGCCGTTCTCATGCAGAGGCAGTGCCTCATCATGGAACACCATGGCTTCGCGGGGGAAGCTGACGGTATGGCAGTGCAGGCCGATCGGCAGGCGGCCGGTCTGCTCGACCCGGGAGATGAACTCGGGGATGCCGTCGATATCGACATTCTCTGGCAGGTTGCCGGCCAGACCCATGATGATAGCGGTATCGGTATGGTGACCCTTGCCGGTCCAGGAGAGGGAACCATAAACGTCAACCTGGATCCGGGTGATGTCGCGGATCTTGCCGCCAGCACGCAATTCATCCACAAACTGCTTGGCCGCTTTCATCGGGCCAACAGTGTGGGAGGAGGAGGGGCCAACACCGATTTTGAAAATATCAAAAACGCTGATCATCTAATAGTTACCTCTGGGTAGAAGCCGACGTGTTGCCAGCTTGCAAAAAGGGGGTGATCCATGGCGCTTGCGTCGTGACATCGCCCTAAGGTCCTGGACCTGATAGCGGCAGTGTAACGCGACTAGCCTTAAAAAAAGTTGAAATAGATCTATTTTTGTTGAATCAAAGGCCGCGAGTATAAAATTTATTTTGATGCTTATCCATTTTGTTAAACGCTTAGCAAACGTTTTGCAAAAAAATACCCGGCCAGGCCGGGTATCGCAGGATAAATGGGGCTCGAATGGCCTTTTGTTAACACTCGGTGATGTTCACCGCCAGGCCACCCCGGGCCGTCTCCTTGTACTTGGTCTTCATGTCGTTGCCGGTTTCCCACATGGTCTTGATCACCTTGTCGAGGGATACCTTGTGCTCACCTGTGCCACGCAGGGCGAGGCGGGCGGCGTTGATCGCCTTGACCGCACCCATGGCGTTGCGCTCAATGCAGGGCACCTGTACCAGGCCACCGACCGGATCGCAGGTCAGGCCCAGATTGTGCTCCATACCTATCTCGGCGGCGTTCTCGACGATGGCCGGGCTGCCGCCGAGCAGTTCGGCCAGGGCACCTGCCGCCATGGAGCAGGCGACCCCGACTTCACCCTGACAACCCACCTCGGCACCGGACAAGGAGGCGTTCTTCTTATAGAGGATGCCGATGGCGGCGGCGGTGAGGAAGTAGCGCACCAGCAGATCGTCATCCACGGTGCGCACGAAGCGATCGTAATAGTGCAGCACGGCGGGAATGATGCCGGCCGCGCCATTGGTGGGGGCCGTCACCACTCGTCCCCCCGCGGCATTCTCTTCGTTGACGGCCAGGGCAAAGAGATCGACCCACTCCATCACCATCAGCGGATCTTTATTGAAGTTGGTCTCGGCGCTGAGCTGACGAAGCAGCGCCGGGGCGCGTCTGCGCACCTTGAGTCCGCCGGGCAGCACCCCCTCCTGCTGGCAACCCCGCGTCACGCAGCCTTTCATCGCCTGCCAGATCTTGCGCAGGCCAGCGATGATCTCCTGTTCGCTGCGAAACACCTTCTCGTTGGCCAGCATGATCCCGGACACCGAGAGGCCGCTCTCCTGGCAGTGGGCCAGCAGCTGGGCGCCGCTGTCGAACGGGTAGGGAATGGGGTGATCCGCCTCGAATTTGGCCGCCTCTTCGCGGGCGTTGGCGAAGTGGCTCTCTTCGATGATGAAGCCGCCACCGATGGAGTAGTAAGTCTGGGACAGCAACAGCTCCTGACCGTCATAGGCGCGCAGGGTCATGCCGTTGGAGTGGGCGGGCAGGGTCTTGCGGCGGTTGAAGATGATGGCGCCATTGCGGGGGAAAGCGCTTGGCTGCTCGCCGGCCAGCATAAGGGTCTGACTCTGCTCGACCCCGGTCAGGAAGGCGGGGATCCCTTCGATGTCGACACTGTCCGGTTCAAAGCCTGCCAGTCCCAAAATGATGGCCTTGCCGGTGCCATGGCCTTTGCCGGTCTGGCCGAGGGAGCCGTAGCATTCTGTCTCGACCCTGCCGGTGCGAGCCAGCAGCTTAGCTGCCTTGAGCTGGGTCACGAAGGCATGGGCGGCCCGCATGGGACCAACGGTGTGGGAGGATGAGGGGCCTATTCCGATGGAAAACAGGTCGAAGACACTGATCATGACATCACTCCGATTATGGGTTTTGTCTAAACATTGTAAATTTTTTGTAGTCGATGGGAAGAGGGGGAGCTGAGGGATGTGATGGCCGCATGAAAAAGGGCTGCCGAGGCAGCCCTTTTGATCCCGTTATCCGCGTCGGCTTAGCCGAACAGCTGATAGAGGATGGCGGAGATGGCGATGAGGCCCATGGCGGTCACGAACAGGTTGCTGATCTGACCCTGATACTTGGCCATGGCAGGGACGCGCTTGATGGCGTACATCGGCATGATGAACAGTATGGTGGCGATGATGGGGCCACCCAGGGATTCAATCATGCCCAGGATAGAGGGGTTGACCACGGCAACGACCCAGAGGGTGATGATGAAGAAGCCGATGATGATCATGTCGATCAGCTTGTGGTTTGCCTCTTTACCTGAGCTGCGCAGCTGCTGGACGATCAGCCCTTTGAGACCTTCACGGGCACCCAGATAGTGACCGAAGAAGGAGGAGACGATGGCCACGAACGCCACCAGAGGACCGAAGTAGGAGATGATCGGGCTCTCGTGCTGGTTGGCCAGGTAGGAGAGAACGGCGATGTTCTGGGCCTTGGCTTCAGCCAGCTGGGCCGGGCTCAGGCTCATGACGCAGGAGAAGACGAAGAACATCACGAAGCCCAGCAGCAGCATGGCGGTGCGCTTCAAGATGGCATCGGACTTGGCCACGGCATTGTCGCCGTGCTCGCGACGTTGCGCCAGGGCGAAGCTGGAGATGGCCGGGCTGTGGTTGAAGGAGAACACCAGTACCGGGATGGTCAGCCACAGGGTGGTGGCGAAATCCTTGCCGGAGGGAACCTGGGAGAGAGCGGCACCGCTCCACTCGGGGATCAGGTAAAGGGAGATGCCCGCCAGTATGGCGATCAGGGGATAGACCAGGAACTGGGTCACCTTGAGCATCAGCTTCTCACCGGCCAGCATCACGGACATCATGCCCATGATCAGCACGATGGAGAGGATCCAGCGCGGGGGCGGCGTCATCTGCAACTGGTTGACGATGAAGCTGTCGACCGTGTTGGTGATGCCCACACCGTAGATGAGGACGATGGGGTAGATGGCAAAGAAGTAGAGCAAGGTGATGAGCTTGCCGGCGCCGACGCCGAAATGCTCTTCCACGACTTCAGTGATATCCGCGTTCGGCTTCTTGGAAGAGAGCACGAAACGGGCCAGACCACGGTGGGCCAGATAGGTCATGGGACCGACCAGCAGCGCCATGCAGACCAGCGGCCAGAAGCCACCCATACCCGCATTGATTGGCAAGAACAGGATGCCGGCACCGACGGCGGTACCAAACAGGCTGATGACCCAGGTGGTATCCTGTTTTCCCCAACTACGAGATTGAACGGAGCTTGTTCCTTGCTCCTTGGCGACCGCAGCGTCCTGTGCGTGAGAGACGGTATTTGACATGTGTCTGACCCCAGATGTGTAGTTTTTATTAATCCGGCGCAAGGATACTGGCTTTGCAGGTAAAAATGTTGATCAAATTCACTTTTCCATCGTCGAAACCCGTACTTTTTTATGGAAACGTGATCAAAAGAAGATAATTTCAATTTTTGTTTATCATTTGCGGTGTTATTTGAATGTTAAATCCCGCATTTGCTTCGACATTGTGTAACGAAAAGGTTATCGCGCTATCTGGGCGATGAGTTGCCTGATCATGCTGGCGGTGGCTCCCCAGATGTATCTGTGCTGCCAGGGGATCCAGTGGAGCTCATAGTGCTGGCCACGGCGTTGTACCGGCATGCTGACATAGTTGCCCAGGTCTTGCAGATGGGCGAGGGGGACCTCGAAGGCGGCGGTGACCTCATCGGCATTGAGTTGCAACCGGTAGTCGGCGTCGAGCAGGCCAACCACGGGCAGCACCTCGAAGCGCGATACCGTAGGCAGCCTGGGCAGATGGCCGAGCAGCTGGATCTGATCGGCGGCGATGCCTATCTCTTCCCGGGTCTCCCGCAGCGCCGTCTGGTAGAGAGTGTCATCGCCGGGGTCCTGGCGTCCGCCGGGAAAACTGATCTCCCCGGCGTGGTGGCGAAGGTGTCGGCTGCGTTCGGTGAGCAAGAGGTGCAGGCCATCGGCCCGCTCGACCAGGGGCATCAACACCGCCGCCGGACTCAGTGCCGGGGCAGGGGCGCGCAGGGGGGCGAGCGGCAGGCGTTGCAGCAGGAAGCGGGTCAGCAGCTCGGCGTGGGTCATGACGATGATTGCTCGAGCAAAGGCAGGATCCGCGCCAATTTATCAAAGGTCTCCTGGTATTCGCTGTCGACCTCGGAGTCGGCGATGATGCCGCCCCCCGCCCAGCAGTAAAGGTGCCCTTCGGTGGCGAGCAGGGTACGAATGCAGATGCTGGTGTCCATGCGGCCATGCTGGCTCAGATAGCCAATGCTGCCGCAGTAGCCGTTGCGTCTGTGGGGTTCGAGCTCCTCGATGATCCCCATGGCGCGGATCTTGGGGGCCCCCGTGATGGAGCCGCCAGGGAAGCAGGCACGCAGCAGATCCACCCCTTGCCAGGGGCTATCCAGCTCCCCATGGATGGTTGACACCAGGTGATGTACCGCCGGGAAGGATTCGACGGCAAATAGCTGTGGCACGCAGACGGTGCCCGGTTGACTGACCCGGCCTATGTCGTTGCGCAGCAGATCGACGATCATCAGATTCTCGGATCTGTCCTTCTCGGCGCTCGCCAGTTTCCGGGCGCTGGCGGCATCGGCCAGGGGATCGGATTGGCGGGGGCGGGTGCCCTTGATGGGCTTGGTCTCTATATGACGGCCATCGAGCAGCAAGAAACGCTCGGGGGAGAGGCTCAGTACGGCGCTACCCGGCAGGCGCAGGAAGGCGGAGAAGGGGGCGGCATTGGCGGCGCGCAGCCGCAGGTAGGCGAGCCACTCGTCACCCTGATAGGGGGCCTTGAAGCGCTGGGTGAGATTGATCTGGTAGCAATCCCCCGCGGCCAGGTAATCCTGAATGCGGGCGAATTTGGCGCCATATTCACTGCGACTCATATTGCTCTGCCAGGGGCCACGCAGCTGAAAGGCTGAGGGCTCAGGCGCTCGTTGCGCATGCCACCAGGCGAGACGGCGGGCCAGCCCGGCGGCATCCCCCCAATGTACCAGCTGCCACTGCTGATGGGCCTTGTCATGAATGAGGGCCCAATCATAGATGCCGACCGCCATGTCGGGGATGGTCAAATCGGCCTCGGCCTGCACGGGCAGCCGCTCGAAATGTCGACCCAGATCGTAACCAAACAGCCCCAGGGCGCCACCGATAAAGGGGAGGCTGCAACCAGAGGGCTCGCACTCCCCGAGCAGCGCTTCTTGGGTGCGGGCCAGCAGGCTGAGCGGGTCTCCCGTCAAGGTCTGTGAGGCGCCATCTTGCCACCGCTGAGTCAGCGCGTCCCGGGTCGTCAGGGTCGCCCGGGGATTGGCGGTGATGATGTCGAAGCGGTTGTCCGGGCCCATGGCACCCATGGACTCGAGCAGCATGGCCCAGGGCTGATGTTGCAGCCGGGCAAACAGGGTTGCCCCGTCAGTTGTGTCAGGGAGGGGGTGAATGTGCAGTGCTGGTTTCATTTTTTGTTACACAGGCAACAGTTTGCGCGCTGGTCCCTAGCCGGTATGGGGGGCTAAGCGTATCATAGTGGCCGCGAATGTTAGAACAGACACGCCGCGCCTCGACAGGGGAAGGGAGTTGAATCTCTCTCCCTGGCGCGGCCAATATGGAAGCCCTTGCTTTGCTGCCGTTCGTGAAGACAAGGACCAGTGAGGATGATATGAGCATCATAAAAAAACAGGATTTTATCGATTCCGTCGAAGGCGCCCTGCAGTACATCTCCTACTACCACCCCCTCGATTTTGTCAACGCCATGAAAGAGGCCTATGACAAGGAAGCCAACCCGGCGGCCAAAGATGCCCTGGCCCAGATCCTGATCAACTCCCGCATGGCCGCCGAGGGACGCCGTCCGCTCTGCCAGGATACGGGTATCGTTACCTGCTTCGTCAAAATCGGCATGCAGGTGCAGTGGGAGTCGGATCTCACGGTGCAACAGATGGTGGACGAAGGGGTGCGCCGCGCTTACACCAATCCCGATAACCCGCTGCGGGCCAGCATAGTGGCCGACCCGGCCGGTAGCCGCAAGAACACCAAAGACAACACCCCGGCCGTGGTGCACATCGACATGGTGCCAGGGGACAAGGTTGAGGTGAGCGTCGCGGCCAAGGGCGGTGGCTCAGAGAACAAATCCAAGATGGCGATGCTCAACCCCTCGGACGATATCGTCGAGTGGGTGCTGAAAACCGTGCCCACCATGGGCGCGGGCTGGTGCCCGCCTGGCATGTTGGGCATTGGCATTGGCGGCACCGCAGAGAAGGCAGCGGTGCTGGCCAAAGAGTCGCTGATGGAGCACATCGACATTCAGGAACTCAAGGCGCGCGGTGCCCAGACCACGGAAGAGAAGCTGCGTCTCGAGCTCCATGACAAGGTCAACAAGCTCGGTATCGGGGCCCAGGGGCTGGGCGGCCTCACCACAGTACTGGATGTGAAGATAAAGTCTGCGCCGACCCATGCGGCCTCCAAACCCGTGGTGATGATCCCCAACTGCGCCGCTACCCGCCATGTTCACTTCGAACTTGACGGCTCAGGCCCTGCCGAACTGGCCGCCCCCTCGCTGGCCGACTGGCCCGAGATCACCTGGGAAGTGGGTGACAATGTGCGCCGGGTCAATGTGGATACGGTGACGCGCGATGAGATAGCGACCTGGCAGAGCGGCGAAACCGTGCTGCTCTCTGGCAAGATCCTGACCGGACGGGACGCCGCCCACAAGCGCATCGCCGACATGTTGAAAAATGGCGAAGGTCTGCCAGAGGGGGTCGACTTCACCAACCGCTTCATCTATTACGTCGGCCCGGTGGATGCGGTACGAGACGAAGTGGTCGGCCCGGCCGGCCCCACCACCTCGACCCGGATGGACAAGTTCACCGAGATGATGCTCGGCGACACGGGGCTCATCGGCATGATAGGCAAATCGGAGCGTGGCCCGGCAACGGTCGAGAGCATCCGTCAGCACAAAGCGGTTTATCTGATGGCCGTCGGTGGCGCCGCCTATCTGGTGGCCAAGGCCATCAAGAAGGCGCGGGTCGTCGCCTTTGCCGACCTTGGCATGGAAGCCATCTATGAGTTCGAGGTGGAGAATATGCCGGTCACCGTGGCCGTGGACTCCAGTGGCAATAATGTCCACGAGACAGGTCCGGCCATCTGGTCAGCCAAGATTGCCGAGCTCGACGGCAAGCTCTCTTCCTGAGTCATCAAAAGCGCCAACCCAGATCCAGACATGATCTGGCACGGCGTCAGCTCACACGGCGGCCCCAGGGCCGCCGTGTTGTTTTGGCAAGATGCTCCCGGGACTCCTCCCCATCACCCATCTGTTGCTCCTCTCTCCCTGAGAATGAAACATCGGCCCCTGACCGGGCTGACGAGGCGTTATACCGCCAAGCCTCCCCAACCCCATCGAAACGATCGTCAACCGATGCGCCACAGAGCGATGGCTGCCACATGGGTGGCCTGCACGCTGCACTCTGAAATCGGCCAAGCCGTCATGAACCTCAATCGCTAGCACTGATGGCCTCTATACGGTTGTCTCACCGCGAGGGGGGTCAGTGGTTGAGGTAGATATCTTGCCCTGCATAGTGCACGGCCTTGTCGGTGGCGGCCTGAGCATGGAAGTAGTGGGTCAGCACCCCATGGTGCTGGCTCAAGTGATGGAGGCGGCCGGTGTCCAGACTGATGGTCTCTGGCAGCCAGGTCAGTACGGCGGCGCAGCGACTCTGGCTGAGGGCTTGTTCCAGGGTGCGCTGCCAGTTCTTGATCTTGTGGCCATGGACGACCAGCACATGGGCTGGATTGATGCCATTGGCTTGCAGTTGGGCCGCAATGGGCAGACCCGGGGGGGCGATCAGCAGGATCCAGCCTTTTGCCGCCTGGCTCGCCTGGCTCAGGGCACCCAGCAGTTGCGAGCCACTGAATTCGGCCCCCGCGGCGGGGGAACTTGGCCGGCGACTCAGATAGCGGGTCGGCCAGGGTTGGGTCAGTCCGGCGATAAGGGGGGCAAGAGGGCGGCTCATTGGCTGGTTCATCTGCGTTTCCTGTATGAATTACCATGCTGTATGCGTATACAGTAGTTGTATCTCCTCCATCAGACAAGCCGTTTATGCTCAAAAATGTGACATTGGTTGCATGCCATGCTCATATCTTATTGATATATACGATTTAAATTTTTATTCAGGGCGTGTGCCTTGTGTGAGAAATGGACAACCCTGCGATAAGGGACCATGGTTATACAGGGTTTAACAGAGGAGCCGTACCATGGATGCCAGTACTTTGCAGCGCCTGGATGCCAATATCTTGCTGGGCATCGTCAATGAGAAGCTAAGGCTCGAATGCGACAATCTCGACGAGCTGCTTGCTTACTACGACATGAGCGAGGATCAGCTTGCCACCCGTCTGCAGCAAATTGGTTATCAATATGACGGGGTCAGCAACCAGTTTAAATCCAGGCTTTTGTGAGTCCGATTTAAGCTCGGTCAACTCGCCAGGATAAAACAGCCGCCTATCTGGCGGCTGTTTTACAATCGGTGACGGGATCATTGAGGAAGGTTGAATTGAAAACGATTTCAAGGTGTTAACTATTTTCAGATATTTTCAAGCTATTTGAAATCCATGCAAGCGCTGAAAACCTATTCATAATTTTTATTTTGAATTTAATTCATAACAGCATGAATTATAAGTATTTTGTTGTTGTTTTCGAAAGGGGTGCAGGAAAGGGTTTTCATGGTAAAACTGTCATTTATATACGTTAAACTGTGACTTGCGTTAACTTTTCTGGCAACGTCATTAGCTAGTATGCCCACGCCGGAACATATTCTCAGATAACAATAACCCCGGTCCCTGGCGGGCAATCAAATTATTTAAGTAACGAAGGAAACAGCGTTATGGCTACCAAGAAGAAGACAGAGCTGGATCTGCAACTGAACAAGGATCAGCTCAAGGCGAGCATAGTGCGCCATCTGCGCGCTACGCTGGGCACTAGCGAACAGAAAGCCTCACCTCAAGCCTGGTGGAAGGCGACCGCCGCCGCCGTCAATGAACAGGTGTACGAACGGCTGACCCGCACCCAGCAGACTCATTTCAACAAAGATACCCGAGCGATCCACTACTTCTCGGCCGAATTCCTGATGGGGCGACTGACCTCCAACAACCTGCATAACCTCTCCCTCTACAGTATCTGTGAAGAGGCGTTGCGCGAGCTGGGCCTGGAGCTGACCGATCTGTGCGAGCAGGAGCCTGACATGGCCCTCGGCAACGGTGGTCTGGGTCGGCTCGCCGCCTGCTTCATCGATTCACTCGCCACCCTGAACTACCCGGCGGTAGGTTATGGTCTGCATTATGAGCACGGCCTGTTTCGTCAGGAGATCCAGGATGGTCGCCAAATTGAGCGCCCGGACTCCTGGCGTGAATATGGCAACCCCTGGGAGATCTGCCGTCCCGAGTCGGTGCAGGAGATCCCCCTGTATGGCTACGTCGAGACGGTCTTTGGCGACAACGGTGGCCTGAAGAAGGTGTGGCATGCCGGTCGCAAGATCAAAGGGGTGCCTTGGGATATCCCCGTGGTCGGTTTTGGCGGTCACACCGTCAACATATTGCGGTTGTGGGAGTCCCGCGCCTCCGAGTTCTTCGATTGGGATGTGTTCAACGCCGGGGGCTATGTCGACTCCCAGGCGGAGAAGGCCCAGGCCGAGACCATCTCCAAGGTGCTCTACCCGAACGACGAGACAGATGCAGGCAAAGAGCTGCGCCTGATCCAGCAGTACTTCTTCTGTGCCTGCTCCATCAAGGACATCATGCGCCGCTACAAGCGGGTGCATGGCAGCGACTTCACCAACTTTGCCGCCCAGATTGCCATCCAGCTCAACGATACCCACCCGACAGTGGCTATCCCCGAACTGATGCGGGTACTGGTGGACGAAGAGGATCTGCATTGGGATGCGGCCTGGGCCATCTGCTACCAGGTCTTCTCCTACACCAACCACACCCTGCTGCCAGAGGCCCTGGAGAAGTGGAGCGTCAGCCTGTTCGAGAAGGTGTTGCCCCGTCATCTCGAGATAGTCTACGAGATCAATGCCCGCTTCCTTGGGGATCTGGTCGAGGTCAAGTGGCCGGGGGATGATGCCATCAAGGCCAAGCTCTCCATCATCGAAGAGGGGGAGGTACGCAAGGTGCGCATGGGCAACCTGTGCGTGATCGGCTCCTCCAAGGTGAATGGCGTGGCCGAGATCCACTCCAAGCTGGTGAAAGAAGATCTCTTCCCCGAATTTGCCGCGCTCTGGCCCGACAAGATGTGCAACGTCACCAACGGGGTCACCCCCCGTCGCTGGTTGCTGGCCTGCAACCCCGAGCTCGCCGCCCTCTATGACGAGGTGGTGGGCAAGGAGTGGCCGCTGCAGCTGGACAAGCTGCGCGGCGTGGTCAAGTTTGCCGACGACAAGGCGTTCCAGCAGCAGTTCATGACCATCAAGCGTCATAACAAGGAGAAGCTGGTCAAGGTGATCAAGGCCGAGACCGGGATCGAGGTGGATGCCAATGCCATCTTCGATATCCAGATCAAGCGCCTGCATGAGTACAAGCGTCAGCAGTTGAACCTCATCCACATCATGGCCCTCTATCGTCGCCTGCTGGCCAACCCCGACTATGACATGCACCCGAGGGTGTTCATCTTCGGCTCCAAGGCCGCGCCCGGCTACAAGCTGGCCAAAGACATCATCTATGCCATCAACAAGCTGGCGGAGCGGGTCAATAACGATACCCGCATCCAGGGCAAGCTGAAGGTGGTGTTCATGCCGAACTACCGGGTCAGCCTGGCGGAGAAGATGATCCCGGCCGCCGACGTCTCCGAGCAGATCTCTACCGCTGGCTACGAGGCGTCGGGCACCGGCAACATGAAGCTGGCATTGAACGGTGCCATCACCATCGGCACCCTGGATGGCGCCAACATAGAGATAGTGGAGGAGGCGGGGGCCGAGCATTGCGCCATCTTCGGTCTGAACGTGGATGAGGTGAAGGCGTTGAAGGCGCGGGGTTACAACCCCTATGACTTCTACTATGCCAACTCCGAGCTCAAGGCCGTGCTGGACTGGTTCGATACCGACTACTTCACGCCGGGCAAGCCGGGGGAGCTCTCCTCCATCAAGCGCTCCTTGCTGGAAGGGGGGGATCCTTACCTGACCCTGGCCGATTTTGCCGCCTACTCGGACGCGCACAAGCTGATCGATACCTGGTATCGGGATCCGGCGCTGTGGGCCAAGAAGGCGATCATCAACTCGGCCACCATGGGCAAGTTCAACTCCGACCGCTCCATCCAGGATTATGTGGATCGGATCTGGAACCTGAGTGCCTGCAAGATCGGCTAATCCCCATCAGATCTGAAGAACCCCGCATTGCGGGGTTTTTTTATGCCATTGGCCAGGCAGCGTGCTTCAACGCTTGTCGGCAATCTCGGTCTCTGTCGGCACGCGCTTCTTGCCGGTGACCATTGCCCTGATGAGATCGCCCCGGGTCAGGCGATCGAGGACGATGACCGCCAGCACATGGATGAAGATGGCAATCTGCAGCGCCTTGGCAAAGAACTCGTGCAGCTCCTCCATGAGCTCCTCATTAAACAGCTGCTCGTACTCCGTCATGATCCCGGTGACGGCGGTTCCCACCAGGCAGCCCAACAGCAGCAGTACCATCAAGGCACCGAGCGGATTGTGGCCGAGATAATAGGGGTGTTTCCCCTGCAAGGTAGCCTGCAGGTAACGGGTGATGCGGGCCGGGGTGGGAAACCATTGGGCAAATCGAGCGTAGTCAGCGCCGACAAGGCCCCACAGGATGCGCAGCAGCAACAAGCCAGCCAATGCGTACCCGACATAGCGATGATTGCGCTCTCCCTCCTCCAGAATGAACAGGTTGAGCAGGCAGAGCAGGACGGTGGCCCAATGGAAACCTCTGATCAGGGGATCCCATACCGCGATCTCATTGCTGCTTCCCATCGTGTTCGCCATGACATTCTCCTCTCGTTGTGATGCATCCAGATCCCTGGCGTGCCGCTGTCCGCATCATGAAGGCGCTTTCTTAAGGTCGCATTAAGGTCGATGGGGGACGGGTAGAAAGGAGGTAGCCAGGGATCCGTCATCGGGGCTGGCGCGGCCATGACGTGGCAAGGGGAGCAATCGACTGGGTCGGGGATGCCATAAGCAAAGCCCCGACGATGCGGGGCTTTGCTGTTCGTTCAAGGGTTCAGGGACGCTACCCGCCCCGCCAGTACTGGCAGGCTCATGAGGCTGATCAGTGCAGTATGTCACCCATGAAGTACGCCAGCATGGTCAGAATGACGGTGAACACCAGGTTCAGCACCAGGCCGGCCCGCATCATCTCCCGCTGCTGGATATGGCCGCTGGCGAAGACGATGGCATTGGGCGGGGTGGCGACCGGCAGCATGAAGGCGCAGGAGGCTCCGACGGCAATCAGTACCGACATGACGATGGGGGAGACACCGAGCGCCTCGGCCACACCGGCGAAGAGGGGCACCAGCAGGGCGGCGGTGGCGGTGTTGGAGACCAGCTCGGTCAGGAAGATCACGAAGGTGGCCAGACAGAGCAGGATGATGAAGATAGGCATGGTGGCGAGGGCGCTGGACAGGTGCTCGGCCAGGAAGGCGTTGGCACCGGTTTGCTTGAGGATCGCACTCAGGGTCAGGCCACCACCGAACAACAGCAGCACACCCCAGTCGGTGTTCTGGTTGATGTCGTCCCAGCTGGCGACCCGGCTGACGGCGATGGCCAGGATGGCGCCCATGGCGATCAGGGTATCAAATTGGGGAATGCCCCCCAGCGCCTTGGCGATGGGTTGCGATCCTATCCACAGCAGCACGGTGGCCAGGAAGATGAACAGGGTGGTCTTGCGCTGGCCAGTCCACTCGATGGTGACCTTCTCGGCACTGACCTGGTGGGCGAGGTTGGGGCGCACCACCAGATAGAGCAGACCAATGCCTACCGGCATGAAGATCAGCACCACGGGGATGCCGAACTTGAGCCAGTCGGTGAAGCCGAGGCCCATCTGGGCGGCGGCGATGGCATTGGGGGGGCTGCCGACCAGGGTGCCTATTCCGCCGATGCTGGCGCTGTAGGCCACCCCCAGCAGGACGAAGACCAGGGTACGGCGCTCTTTCTGGATATCGATGCCCTTGAGCATGCCGAGGGCGAGCGGCATCATCATGGCGGCGGTGGCGGTGTTGCTGATCCACATGGAGAGGGCGGCCGTGATGGTGAACAGCACGAGGGCGCCCCAGCCGAGGTGGCCCTTGGCAAGTTGCATCACCTTGGCGGCTATCTGGGTATCGAGCCCCTGCTTGGACAAGGCGGCGGCCAGTGCGAAACCGCCGAAGAAGAGGAACAGGACAGGGTTGGCAAAGTCGGTCAACGACTTGCTCATGTCGAACACCCCGAGCAGGGTGGCGAGTACCGGAATGGCGATCGCGGTGATGGTGATGTTGACCGCTTCGGTCAGCCAGAGGATGGCGATGAAGATCAGGATGCCGATCCCCTTGTTGACCATGGGTTCAAACGGGAGCCAGGCGAGCATGGCACAGAGCAGCAGGACGTCCAGGATGACAATCCCGGCCTTGATGTCCAGCCAGCGTGATGGGGCGGAAGGGGCGGCAGAGGTTTGCATGTTATGCTCTCGGTTAATTTATGGTTGTTGTTGTGTTGCCGAGGTTACGACTGTTGGGGCGTTTCAAACAGGGGGAGATCCCCAAATTTTGGAGGGGCTCACAGAGCTGTTCGCATCCCCCACAAAAATGAAACATAACTGAAACAAGGGTGTATCAATCTGTGGTGGTTTTCTCGGCAAGCCACTGCTTGAACACCATCTTGGGGAGCGAGCCTGATTGCCTGGCGATCAGCGCACCCCGATGAAACAGCAGCAGGGTGGGAATAGTGCGAATGCCATAACGGGCAGCTATCTGGGGTTGCTGCTCGGTATCGAGTTTGACGAAGCGTATGTTGGGTTCGAGTTCGCGGGCCACCTCGGCAAAGACGGGGGCGAACTGCTGGCAGGGGCCACACCAGCTGGCCCAGCAATCGACCACGACGGGCAGATCGGACTGGATCAACAGATCGAAGTGGCTGCTGTCCCCCTCGACGGGGGTACGAGCAAACAGGGGCTGTTGGCAGCGGCCACATTTGGCATCGTTCTGCAATTTTGTGCTAGGCAGCCGATTGCGGGTCAGGCACTGGCTACAATAGGTGGTAATAGTTGTCATTGGGCGCTCCTCCTAGTCGTTATGTGTTGATTTAGCACATCCATTTCACTTTCAGGGCTCGCTGGCGCTAACATGGCAGCGCCTCGATATCCTCTGCCTGCGGGAGCACGTCATACATGAGAGTGAAAACGGGATGAATAGTAACACAAGGTCCAACCGCCTGATCTTATGTGTGGTCATCGCCACCCTGCTGCTGTTTAGCGGCTACTGCTGGCGCCTGCTTATCCAGCAGCAACGGGCTTTCGACTTGAGTGTGGCCGCCGAGATGATCCTCAATCGGGTCAATACCGACACCGTTTATCTGTTGGGGCACGAGCAAGCCAATGATGAACAGGTACAACAACGCCTCGAACAACTCTCGGTCAATCTGGACAGGTTTGTGCGCAAAGTGCAGCAGGATCCAGATTCTGCTGGCAACTCCTATGCCCAGGCGCTGCTTCAAAATGTCGAGCGCTATCTACGCGACTTGACCCGCCTCTCCTCCATGGAGATGGGGCTGTCGTATATAGAAAGGCCCTTCCAGCAGCAGTTGCAGACAGTGCTGAGGGAGGCCGATGCCAGTCTGCAGTTGGCCTTGCATAGCCTGGCGCAACAGGTTCATTACCTGAAACGCAACTGGGATCCAGCCGATCAAAAAGCCATCAACCAATTGCTGCAGCAGTTGGAGACGCACAGCGACAAGGTGCCGTCCCTGCGCAGTCTGATCTCGCTCACTCAGGATGTGACCGAGCAAGTTGCCGCCTACCATGAGCTGCGCAATCAGGTGATCGACATGCACGAGCTCGAGGGGCTGGTCGACTGGAAGCAGAACAAGATCCGGCAAGCATCTGAGCTCAAGAGCCGCTTCTTCCTGCTGGTGTTGGCCGGTGCCCTGATAAGTTTTGCCCTGGTGGCCCTGACCCTGTGGCGACGCAATCAGCGGTTGAGCGAACTCTCCCGGGAGACCGGACTGCTGGCCCAGGCCAAGAGTGATTTTCTGGCCAACATGAGCCACGAGATCCGCACCCCCATGAATGCCATCATCGGCTTCAGCACCCTGGCGCTGCAGACCCCCCTCAGCCAGCAACAGCGGGATTACCTTGGCAAAATAAAGTCCTCCTCAGACACCTTGCTGCTGCTCATCAACGACATTCTCGATTTGACCAAGGTGGAATCTGGCAAGCTGAGCCTGGAGGAGATCGATTTTGACCTGGCCGAGCAGATTGATTCCCTGGCTGGCATGTTCGCCGACCTGGCGGAGCGCAAGCAGGTCGAGGTGATCATCAACAAATCGGTGGCGGTGCCCGATTTTCTGCGTGGCGATCCCCTGCGCCTGGGGCAGGTATTGGTCAACCTGGTCAACAACGCCATCAAATTCACCGAACGCGGCGAGGTGGAGGTTGCCATTACCCTTGCCAGTGTCGATCCCATGCGGGTGCGTTTTAGCGTGCGTGATACCGGCATCGGCATCGCCGAGGAGAAGCAGGTTCAGCTATTCCAGCCCTTTACCCAGCTGGAGGCGGGCAATACCCGTAAATATGGGGGCTCGGGTCTTGGCCTCAATATCTCCCAGCGGCTGGTGGAGCTGATGGGCGGCAAGATCACGGTGCAGAGCAAGCCGGGGGCCGGCTCTTTGTTCCAGTTCGAGATCCCGATGCACAAGGCGCTCTATGGGGTTTCGGGGCGGCGGGTCTTCTTCGAGCAAGAGCCGCTCGTTCTGGTGATGGATGACAACGAGCTGGTGCTTGAGCTCATCAGCGGCATACTGGGGCGCTCCGGGGCCAGAGTGATACAGGCCAACAGCGTCTCGCGGGCCCGGATGGTGCTGCGTGAAGAGGGCAATAACCTGCAACTGGCCATCTTTGACTGGCGAATGGGCCAGGAAGATGGCCTGGACCTGGCGCTGGAGATGAGTCAGCACAGTCAGTGGCGACTCATCCCCATTCTGATGACCAGCGCCTGGGCCAAGGAGGGGCTACAGGTACGGATGGAGAGCATAGGCCTCAACCATTTCCTCGCCAAACCCATGACGGAGAACGCCTTGCTCGCCAAGGTGGATGAACTGCTCAATGGCAGCTCCTTCGACAGGCGGATGCGCCAGGCGGAGGTCCAGGGGGATCAGCAGAATTTCCATGACTTGCTCAAGGGCACCCGGGTGCTGTTGGCGGAAGACAACAGGGTCAATCAGCAGCTCATCCTCGAGTACCTCAAGCGGGTCGATGTGCAGGTGACCGTGGTCAGCAACGGGCGCGAGGCGGTGGAGCGAGTCGCCGAGCAGCCGTTCGATGTCATCCTGATGGATTTGCAAATGCCGGTGCTCGATGGGCTGGATGCGACTCGCCAGATCCGCAAGATGGTCGACAAGCACGATGTGCCCATCATCGCCCTCACCGCCAGTGCCATGCCCGGCGACCGGGAGCGTTGCCTGGGGGTTGGCATGAATGGCTATGTCACCAAACCGGTCAGCAAGCTGGATCTCTACAACAATCTGATCCAGTGGCTCAAGCAGGTACCGAGTGGTCAGGCTGTGGTGGTCAAGCCCCCCGAAACCATGGATTTACTGGATTTGCCCGATGCGCTGCATCGACTCGATCAGGACAGGGAGGCCCTGCAGATCCTGTTCAAATTGTTCATGTCGGAGCATAAAGATGACCTGTGGGAGATCCGCTCAGCCCTGCGCCGGCCAGCACCCAAGGTAGCGCTGGGGCTGTTGCACACCCTCAAGGGGGTATCGGCCAATATCTCTGCCAGGCGACTCAATCTGATCGCCGCCGAGCTCGAATGGCGGCTGCATCAGGAGGAGGAGCTCAGTGAACAGGACCTGGATCGCTTGCAACATATCTTCAGCCAGACCCGGGATAGGGTATCTCACTACTTGATGACGGGGGATGGCAAGGAGATGCTCGCCCATGGCGAGGGGCGATTACCACGCTTCTAACCCGGCTGGACAGCCATGCAACGAGGGGCCTGATGGCCCCTCGTTGCTGACTGCTCCCCGCGCCGGCGTTGAGCAGGCGGGGCTCATCAAATGGCAATTATTCTCACGGCCGCCACTTCGCGCTATCATGTTGGCGCTGTGACCATGCCCGTTTGGGCATCATCTTCGCCCGCCATGCGGGCCCTTGCCTGTGGCACCGCCTTCATCATCAAGGATCCTGTGTGAGCGTATTTCTTCGTCTGGGTTGGTTTTTCAAGGAGCAGTGGCGACGTTATCTGATCGCCATCTCGCTGCTGGCCGTGGTGGCGCTGCTGACGGCGATCCCGCCCAAGATAGTGGGCTGGGTCGTCGATGGCATCGGCAGTGGTCAACTCAATCAACTCAAGCTGAACCAGTATCTGCTCGGGCTGCTTGGTCTTGGCGTCATCATCTATCTGCTGCGTTACGTCTGGCGGGTCATGCTGTTTGGCGCCTCTTACCGCCTCGCTTACGTGCTACGAAACCGGCTCTTCGTCCATTTCACCCGCATGAGCCCGGATTTCTACCAGCGCCATCGCACCGGGGATCTGATGGCCCACGCCACCAATGACATCCAGGCGGTGGAGATGACGGCGGGCGAGGGGGTGCTCACCCTGGTCGACTCCATCATGGTGGGGGCCCTGGTGCTTACCATCATGTGCAGCCAGTACTCCTGGCAGCTGACACTGCTTTCGTTATTGCCCCTGCCGGTGATGGCTTACTTCATGAACCGCTTTGGCAAGCAGATCTACAAGGCGTTCAAGTCGGCGCAGGGGGCCTTCTCCCGGCTCAACAACAAGACCCAGGAGGCACTCTCTGGAGTGCGGGTACTCAAGTCCTATGCGGTGGAGTCCCTCGAAGATGAAGGGTTTGCCGCCCTGACCCGGGAGGCGGGGGAGCGCAACATGGCGGTAGCGCGCATCGATGCCAAGTTCGATCCCGTCATCTATCTCTGCATCGGTTGCTCCTATTTCCTGGCGGTGGCTGGTGGCAGTGCCCTGGTGCTCAAAGGCGACATGACCCTGGGGGAACTGACCAGTTTTACCATGTATCTCGGTCAGCTCATTTGGCCCATGTTTGCCATTGCCTGGCTGTTCAACATCATAGAGCGGGGCAGCGCCGCCTACTCGCGTATCGAGCATCTGCTTGGGGAGCGGGGCGAGATCAACGAACCCGAGGTTCCCGTGCCCTTTACCGATGCCTTTCCGTTGCAGGCGCAGGCTCTGGGGTTTGCCTTGAAGGAGCGCACCTTGCTCGCCGATATCCAGTTCACCCTGACCGAGGGCGGCATGCTGGGTATCGTTGGCCGTACCGGCGCCGGCAAGAGCAGCCTGCTCAAGTTGTTGATGCGCCTTGCCAATCCGAGCTCAGGCACCATCAGCATGGGGGGAAGTCCCATCGATGGCTTATCGCTGGAGGTGCTGCGCAGCCAGTATGCCTATGTGCCGCAAGAGCCCTTCCTTTTTTCAACCACCATCGCCGCCAACATCGCCCTGGGCTGTCCCGAGGCGAGCCAACAGGAGATTGAGCGGGTGGCGCGCATCGCCTGCGTGCACGATGACATAGTGCGCTTTGCCAAGGGATATCAGACCGAGGTGGGCGAGAAGGGGATTACCCTCTCTGGCGGCCAGAAACAGCGGCTCGCCATCGCCCGCGCACTGCTGCTGGCGGCGCCGATCTTGGTGCTCGACGACGCGCTCTCCGCGGTGGATGCCCATACCGAGCAGCAGATATTGATGGCCCTGAAAGCGCACCGACGTACCCTGATCCTGGTCAGCCACCGGATGACGGCGGTGGAGCAGGCCAACGAGATTTTGGTGCTCGACAAGGGGCACATCAGCGAGCGAGGCAGCCATGCGGCCTTGATGGCCCATGATGGCTGGTATGCGGACATGGTGCGCTACCAGCGTCTGGAGCATGACTTGGAGGAGAGCCTGTGAACGCGATGATGAATGCCATGTACGCTGCCTATTCGCAGGTTTTGCGCTATCAGCCTCTGGGACAGGATGTGGAGGAGAGTCTGTGAATCCGACCATTAAGCGACTGCTGGGTTATTGTGCGCAATATCCGGCCTGGCTGACCCAGGCGGGCATCTGCCTGCTGCTCGCCACCGGGGCCGAAGTGGCAGGCCCGCTCATCATCAAGCTGTTTATCGATGATTACCTGGCGCCGCGCAATCTCGATTGGCCGATGATTGCCACCCTGGGGGCCAGCTATCTGGGGCTGCAACTGCTCTCTGCCGCCGGTTTCTATCTGCAATCCTTGCGCTTCAATCGCATCGCCCAAGGGGTGGTACAGCGCCTGCGCGAACAGGTATTTGCCACCGCCATCCGCCTGCCCGCCAGCTATTTTGATACGCATCGCTCGGGGTCGCTCATCTCGCGCATCACCAACGACACCGAGGCCATCATGAACCTCTATGTCCAGGTGATAGGCCTGCTGGTGCAGAAGCTGGTGCTGCTGTGCGGCATCCTCATCTCGATGGCGTTGCTGGACGTGCGGCTGATGCTGGTGTGTGCGGCGTTGCTGCCGGCCGTGGGGGCGGTGATGTGGCTCTACCAGCGGTTAAGTGTGCCCGTGGTGCGCGAGACCCGCAGCCTGCTGTCGGACATCAACAGCCGACTCAACGAATCCCTGCAGGGGATGCCCGTCATCCAGGCCATGGTGCAGGAGGTGCGCTTTGCCAACGCCTTTTCCGAGCTGAACCAGCGCCACTGGGCGGCGCGGCTCAAGAGCCTCAAGATCAACGGCATACTGCTGCGTCCTCTCATCGATCTCTTCTACATGATGGTGCTCATCGGTCTGCTGGCGCTTTTTGCCCATGAAGGGGCCAGTGTGGGGGGGGCCATTCAGGTGGGGGTGCTCTATGCCTTCATCAGCTATCTGGGGCGCATGATAGAGCCCCTCATCGAGATGACCAACCAGCTCAACCAGTTGCAGCAAGCCATGGTCGCGGGGGAGCGGGTGTTCGCCCTGCTCGATGAGGGGCGAGAGAGTACCGAGGGCGCGGTTGTTCCCCTGGCTGGCCGAGTGAGCTTCCAGGAGGTGGATTTCTCCTACGATGGCCAGCAGCCCGTGCTGCAGGGGGTGGGTTTCACCGTCTCCCCCGGCCAGATGCTGGCGCTGGTGGGCCACACCGGCAGCGGCAAATCCACCATCATCAGCCTGCTGATGGGGTTTTACCCCATAGGGCGCGGCGAGATCCGCTTTGATGACAGCCCCCTGGCCAGGCTGTCACTGGCGGCGGTGCGGCGCAGCATAGGTCTGGTGCAGCAAGACCCCTTCATCTTCGTCGGCACCCTGGCCGAGAACCTGCGTCTGGGCCGCGATGGCATTGATGAGGCGAGGCTCTGGCAGGCCCTGGGTGAGGTACAGCTGGCCGAGTTCGTGGCCCAATTGCCCGATGGAATAGAGACCCAGCTGGAAGAGGGGGGCAAGAACCTCTCCGCTGGTCAGCGTCAGCTGCTCTCCTTTGCCCGGGCCCTGGTGGGGGATCCCCGTATTCTCATCCTGGATGAGGCGACGGCGAGTGTGGACTCCCAGACCGAGCTGGCCCTCTCCAAGGCGCTGGCGGCGGCGCGTCGGGGGCGCACCACCATCGCGATTGCCCACCGGCTCTCCACCATAGTGGATGCCGACGAGATCCTGCTACTCACGCGCGGCCAGGTGAGTGAACGTGGCAGCCACCAGAGGCTGATGGCCCAGCAAGGCCACTATGCCCAGCTGTTCGAGATGCAGAGCCAGGGGGCCTGGCTCGAAGAGAAGCGGGCCTGAATCTTGGTTCAGGCAACATGCCAGCAATAAAACAGTCGGCCTTGGCCGACTGTTTGTTTAGGTGCTGTGTTGCGACGGATTACACTTTTGCCTTGCTGCGCTGCTCCAGCTTGGGTTGCTGGGGCGGGAAGTCATCGTTGAAGAAGGTGTCGGCCTCTTCAATTTGTGCCTTGCGCTGCTTCTGAATGAAGGCATCGAAATCCTTCTTGATCTCGGGATCCTTGAGCGCTTCGTAGTCGAACACGTTGGCGGCGTAGAGATAGTTGAAGTAGATATCGACAAATTCGGCGCTGGCACAGGCCGAGGTGAACTTGCTGTTCTGCCTGTCGAAGTTGATGCGGTACTGCTTGATCTTCGGCACATAGACCAGCTCGGTGCCTACCTTGAAGACTTCCACCGTGATCCCGACGGTGATGGTCTTGTAGAAGTCCTTGTTGTTCTCCACCCCGAAGCGGATGGCATCCCCCTGTTTTTCCAGGAACTTGTTGAAGCTGGCCAGGGCGCTGGTGCCCTGACTCACCACCACATCCATGATGAAGTTGATGAAGTCGGTGGCGATGCTGAGCCCCTTGATATGGCGGCTGTAGCTCTGCTGGTCGATCTTGCTTGGCCCCATCAAGGGTATCTTGGAGAGCGCCAGGGCCCAGAGGTCGGCATCTGTCTTGTACTGCTCGCCATAGGCTTCGGCGTAGCGGTTGATGTAAGAGGTGACCACCGAGGTGATGGCGATGAGATACGCCTTCTGCTCGGCCAGTTTGGCCATGACGGCGGGGTCGGTCAGCAGCTCGTTGGCCACGATGAACTCGACCAGGCCATCCTTGTCGGCATAGGGATCGTTGCCGACCGACTTGCTCTGGGCCAGACGTGCATCACCGAAGAAGGCATTGGCCTCGGCGAACTGATCGCGGGTATTGAGGCGGTTGGCACTGGCTTCGGGCAGCAGGCGGCAGAGCACCAGCTCGGCACTGTAGTCCGACTCGCGCAGGGTAAATTGGATCTGATTGCCGAAGGTCTTCTTATAGGCATGATTGAAGTCGATCAGCACCGAGTTGCAGCCGCAGTCCATGGCGAAATCCACCGAGTAGCTCAGGGGGCCGGAGGGCAATGGCCTGCTCATCCGGCCCTTGACAGACAGGTTTGCATAACACTTGAGGTACTCCTTGCCAAAGAGCTCGTAGGCACGATTGTTGTTGAAATCCAAAGAGAAAGTACCTGCGCTCTCACCGCCATTGAACAACTGTTTATCGTTACTCATCTCTATATCCTTTTAAAGAAAATGGACCCTGTGATTGACCCTGGCTGGCTGCCCAGCTCAGGGCCTGAAGAGCCTAGTGACGGAAAGAGCAGAACGTTACTGTTATATCTGTCAGTTGTGACCCTGTCGGGCTGAACTAGTGGGGCTGGATGAGGTTAAAAGAGGGCGGTTTCAGGGCGTTAGCAGGTCGATGTCGAGGGGTAAGAAGCCGGTTGAGGGGAAAATAACCTCAATGAGGGGGATATCTGCCCTTGAATCTGAATTGTCATACAGGCAACATCTCGTTCACACCCACTCATCGGATCAGTTAGCAATGGACCTGCAACGCCTCAAGGCCAACCTTGGCCTGCGCCTCTTCGCCTGGCGCTATATCCCTCTCATCGGCTTCTGTGGCCCCGTCATCGAACAGATGGATGAACGCGCCCTGCGCATTCGCATGCCCCTTGGCTGGCGTACCCGCAATCATCTGGGCAGCATGTATTTTGGCGCCTTGGCAACCGGCGCCGATCTGGTGGGTGGGCTGCTGGTGATGGAGAAGGGGCGGGCCAGGGGCAAGAAGGTACACTTTGCCTTCAAGGATGTGCAGGGAGACTTCCTCAAGCGTCCCGAGGGGGATGTGCAGTTTGACTGCGCAGCCGGCGAAGCGATTGACGCCATGATTGACGCCTCCCTGGCCAGCGGCCAGCGTATCAACCGGCCTATCGAGGTGGTGGCCAGCTGTCCTTCACTCAGCGGTGATGAGCCAGTGGCGCGCTTCGTGCTGACCTTGTCAATCAAGGCCAGTTAGCGAGCAGGGTTGCCGCGAAGAGGGCCCATCGGGTGTCGAGGCAATGAAAGATGCTCGGCCGACGGCGTCACCAAGGAGATCAAGAGAAGCTCGGACAGATGCCGCCAGCGGGCGCTGACGGCAGGCTGGGGGATTACGCTATCACCGGGCTCAGGCCAGCCTTGACCACCACCTTGCTGCCATTGAAGTTCACCACCTGCTCGGCCACTATCTTGCAGCGCTTGCGCGTCTCTACTTGTCCATCCACCTCGACCAGGCCTTCGGCAACCAGTGCCTTGGCGGCGCCGCCGCAATCGGCCCACCCCTGGTGTTTGATCAGATCGCACAGGGCAACGAAGGGGTGGCCTTCCAGCAGAAACGTCTCCATGGGAACTTCCTCTATTTATGATGCATAAGCGCAGGGCGGCCATTTTAGGCAGTTAACCTCCACATGGAAAGGGTTAGCCGCATCGATGCCATGATTGGGAGGAACTGAGGGGCCCGGTTCACCATAGCGGCGAGTGTCGCGCGTTGCAGGGTTGGTGGTGCGGGGTTCGACCAGACTGGTCGCAGCGCAGTCGGGGTGGGCTCGTGTCCCGGATACCAGCTTGCTAGGCTAGCAACCCAGATCCTGCGCCAAGGAGTGCCCATGAACAAGCTGACCACACTGATTGCCTGCTCCACCCTGACCCTCGCCGGGGTGGCCGAGGCGGCTACCCCCATTCAGATCTCCCTGCCCGGCATCAACCTGCCCGCCTCCCAGCAGGTAGAAGGGGCGCGCGCCTCCTTGCTCTATGGTCGCACCGCCTCTGTGAAGGGCCTCGACCTGCCGGTGTTTGCCTTGTCGGATGTCAACAACTTTACCGGTTTGCAGCTGGGTGTTTTCTTTGGCGCAGGCCGGGTGCGCAATCAGTTCAACGGTGTTGCCATCAACGCCCTCAACTGGCATGACGGTCAGGACAGGGGCGTGAACCTGGGTTTTGTCAACCTGACCAATAATGTGCAAGGCCTCAACTGGGGGGCGGTCAACATCGCCCGTGGCAATGCCCTGGCCAACGTCGGTTTCGTCAACTATGCCGAACGAACCACCTTCCAGATAGGCTTCATCAATGCCACCAAGCACCTGGATGGTCTGCAGATTGGCCTGGCCAACTACGCCGAGAATGGCATCTTCCCCATCTTGCCCCTGATCAATTTCAAGAAATCCTTCTGATAGCACGCCGTCATCCCTTTATGAATGGCGGCGTCCTGTTTACCCTGTGCCCCTTCAGATCACCCATGAGGGAGCCTGGCCTATGAGCCCGAATACAGAGCGAAACATGATGGATAACGAGGGGGAGTCTGTGGCCTCGCACGGAGATGAGCATCACTCTCATATGGCACCAGACATGCTTCCTTGGCATCACTGGGATGCCATCGGCATTGGCTGGGATGTTCGTGGCTGGCAGGGCAAAGCCCAGGCGGTGGCACTGGCGGGATGGCGCCGGGAGGATGACAGCCTGCACTGGCTCGGGGTCTCGCCGCTGTTTCGGCTCAGTTCACGGGGGGTACCTGATATCTTTTCGTTACTGATGCCGTTGCTCAAAAGCAAGGCACGTTGCGATGAGTTGCTGAGTCACCCCCGTTTCGCCTTGGGAATGGATGCGCCACTCGCCTTTCCCCGAGGGTTTACTGCTTTGCTTCGGGGGGAGGTGCAGCAGATCGCCATTCCGGCGCGGGAGATAGACAACCCCTATGCCTATCGTGACTGCGAGCGCTGGCTCCATGAACGCTATGGCAAGAAGCCACTCTCGGCGAGTTTCGACAGGCTTGGCAACAATGCCACTCTGGCGTTGGCCATGGCTCCGGCCCTGACCCCGTTACAGCGGGTGCCACAGCAGGTCCCTGCGGCACCTCGGGCGCTGCTCGAGGTCTATCCCGCCCTGGCCAAGCAAGGGGGCAGGGTATCCTGCGCCCGTCCCGAGATCCATCTCCTCCTGCCCAAGACGCTGCAACCGGGCACGGATCAATATGACGCCGCCCTCTGTGCCCTGATGGCGCTGCAATATGCTGCCGGGGATAAAGTGAAAGCATTGCCTCCCTTGCAAGCCCCCCCTGCCGATTTTCCCCTGGACGAGGGGTGGATCTACCATTTCGTTCCCTGATCGGGCGTGCTCAGACCACACCTGGATCGTGGCGGAGGATTTCTGGCTAAGCGGGATAGACTCAAAAGCGCAGATCAATGCACTCAGCTATCAGATCACACAACGCGCTGTGCAAGGTTCGCACTCGCCTTCAACCTAGCCGCAGCAGCAAGACACCGCCAAGCAGGGTGAGGGCGGCCAGCCATTTGCCACGGCCGAGGCGCTCTTGAAAACAAAGGGCGCCAATCAGGAAGGAGATGAGGATGCCGCTCTCGCGCAGGGCGCTGACCTGCGCCAGAGGCGCCTGGGTCATGGCCCACACCACGATGGCGTAAGCCAGGGTCGAGCAGGCGCCCCCCAGCAGGGCGAGCCACCAGCCCCGCCTCAATATCGGCCAGATCGCCCTCCCGAGGGCCCGGCGCGCCAGCGCCAGCATCAGCCCCCCCTCCAGAGTCACCAACCAGAGCACATAGGCCACCGGCTGACCGCCGCTGGCCCGGGCCCCCATGCCATCGACCAGGGTGTAGCAGGCGATGAGGCAGGCGCACTGCCAGGGGCTGGGATCCCCCCTGTTCATTCCCTTGAGTCCAAGCAGGATCAGTGCGGCGGCGATGAGGGCGATGCCCGCCAGGGCAGGTCCCTCTGGCATGCCTTCGAGCAGCAGCGAGGGGATGAACAGCAGCAGGATGGCGCCGCCGCGCATCAGGGTATAGCTCTGGGCCAGGGAGCCAGCCCCATAGGCGCGGGCCAGAAGCTGGTAATAACCGACGTGGAGCAGGGCCGAGACCAGCAGAAAAGGCCAGGCGGCCGGGGCGGGCAGAGGCAGCCATGGCAACAGGGGCAGGGCGATGATGGCGCAACCCTGGCTGACCAGCAGCGTCATGGCGCCCTTGTCGCGGGCGCCCTTGATCAGGGCATTCCAGCTTACATGCAGCAGTGCTGAGCCGAGAACCAGGCTAAAGACGAGGGGGGACATAGGACTCCAATGTACTCAGTGAGACGGACAGGGCCAACTGGCCCTGTCTCTTGCTTGCCCTTGATTCAGCGCTGACGCCAGCGCTGGGTACGCAGCCCAAGGCAGTGTGACAGCAGGAAATAGACCCCCTTGGCCGCCATGGCGGTGAACATCAGGAGCACGGCCATGGCGGCTGCGCTGCCGGTCTGGCCCGCATCGTCCAGATTGAGGATGGCGATGGCGGCGGGCAGGGTATCGGGGGAGTAGAGGAAGACCAGGGCCGAGGTGGTGGTCAGGGCATTGACGAACAGATAGATGGCGACATCGAGCAGGGCCGGGCTGCACACCGGCAGTGTTATGCGCCAGAAGGTGAGGTAGCGAGGCAGCTTGAGGGAGCTGGCCACCGTCTCTATCTCGCTCGGCATCTGCTTGAGGGCGGCCTGCATCGTCATCTGGCCGACCGTGTAGTAGTGACACAGGGAGTTGATGACGAGCAGGGTCATGGTGCCGTAGAGCAGAGCGAGGGGGTTGCCTGGCTGGTTGAAGAAGAAGATGTAACCCAGTCCCAGCACCATGCCGGGTACCGCCATGGGCAGCAGCCCCAGCAGACTGATGAGGCGGCGCAGCCAGCCAAAGCCATCCCCCTTCTCCACCAGATAGCTGCCCAGCATCACCAGGGCACTGCCAAACAGGGCGACCCCGGCCGCCAGGGTGAGGGAGTTGAACCAGGGCTGCCAGCCATAGGGGGTGGTGCTGGCAAAATCATAATGACGCAGGCTGAGGGTCAGATCCCAGGGCCAGAAGCTGATCAGGGAGCCATAGATGGCGACCCCTATCAGAGTGACGATGAAGAGGGCGATGAGAGAGCAGAAGATCAGGCAGCAGCCGTCACGCAGCTTGTGGGGGGCGGGGCGGTAAATGACGGCGTTGCTGGCAAGCTGTCCCCGCTGGCGACGGGCGAGCCAGCGATCCAGGCCGAAGGCGAGCAGGGCGGGCAGCAGCAGGAAGACGCTGGTGACCGCGCCCATGGTGAAGTTCTGCTGGCCTACCACCTGCTTGAAGATATCGGTGGCGAGCAGGGAATATTGACCCCCGATCACCTTGGCAACGGCAAAGTCGCACACCGCCAGGGTGAACACCAGCACCAGGGCACTGAGGATGCCATAACGGGCATTGGTCAGGGTGATGAGCAAGAAACGGCGCCAGCTTGGCAGCTTGAGCACCCGGGCGGCCTCGTAGAGGCGCGCATCCGCTGTGCCCAGGGTGGTGCAGAGCAGCATGAGGGCATGGGGGAAGCACCAGAAGCCCAGGCCGAGCAGTATGCCGATGGGGCCATAGATGGACTCCCCCATCAGCCAGGATTTAAGCATGCCCTGGTTGCCAAACAGATAGATGAGGCTGATGGCGGGCAGCAGGGAGGGGGCGAGGATCGGCAGGTTGGCCAGCAGGCGAAACCATCGCCGTCCCGGCATGCAGCTGCGGGTCAGGGCGAAGGCGTAGCCGAAGGCGAGCAACACCACCCCGGCGCTCACCGTCAGCCCGATCAAGAGGGTGTGACCGGCGGAGGCGCGCAGCTGGGGAGAGGCGAGATAGTGCTGAAAGTTGGCCAGGCCGACGAACTGGCCGTTGCCGTCCTGCACGCTCTTTTGCAGCATGGCCAGCAGGGGGGCGGCCAGCCCCAGCAGCAGGAAGAGGCTGACGGCGAGCAGCAGGGCCAGAGTCAGCAGGCGATCCGCACGCCACTGGGACCGGGCAAGCAGGGAGAGGGTCGGCATGGGGACTCCGAACAGGCACAGAGGCTCAGACTGGGGGTGGGGGGAGTTCAGGCGTGGCATGTGGGCTCCGGGCGGAAGTGATGCAGCTGATCCCGGGGGATCTCCAGGTGCAGGCGGCGGCCAGGGGCGAGATCCAGCGCCGCGAGCTCCCGCAATGGCACATTGACCTGCAGCGGTTCGGTCAGGGCGGGGTGATGGCAGGCGACCCGCATGTGGTTACCCTGGAAGGCGCAGTCCGAAATCTCGACCGGCAGTTGCCCCCCCAGAGATGAGAGGCGCAGCGCCTCGGGACGAATGCCGAGTTCGCCGCCTATCCCTTCCCCCGGACAGGCGAGCAGGCCTGGCAGGAAGTTCATCTGGCCGACGAAGTTGGCGACGAAGCGGCTGGCCGGGGCCCGGTAGATCTCCTCCGGGGTGCCGAACTGTTCGATGCGCCCGGCGTTCATCACCAGGATGCGATCGGCCATGGTCAGTGCCTCCTCCTGATCATGGGTCACCATGATGGTGGTGATGCCAAGGCGCCGTTGCAGGCGCTTGATCTCGTCGCGCAGATGCACGCGCACCTTGGCATCCAGGGCCGAGAGCGGCTCGTCGAGCAGCAAGAGGCCGGGGGAGAGGATCAACGCCCGGGCCAGGGCGACCCGCTGCTGCTGGCCGCCGGAGAGCTGGGCCGGGTACTTGTCTTTGGCCGCCTCCAGATGGACCAGGGCCAGCCACTCGGCGACCCGGGTGGCGATGGTCTGGCTCGGCAGCTTCTGCTGGCGCAGGCCGATGGCGATGTTCTCGGTCACCGTCAAGTTGGGAAACAGGGCATAGGACTGGAAGACGATGCCAAAATCGCGGGCCTCGGGGGGGAGCAGGGTGACATCCTGGCCCCCCTGGCGAATGCTGCCGCTGCTCGGGGTCTCCAGCCCGGCGATCATCCGCAGCATGGTGGTCTTGCCGCAGCCGGAGGGGCCGAGGAAGCAGACGAACTCCCCCGCCTCGATGGCCAGGGAGAGGGGGTTGACGGCGGTGAAGCCATCGAAGTGCTTGGAGAGGTGTTCGAGTTGCAGATAGGCGCTCATCAGAGGACTCCTTCTTGGTGTAGACCAGATTATCCCGTCGTCAGATTGCAGCTTGATGACAATGGCGGCGAGGGAGAAAAAGGGGCGAGTCCCGGCAACGTCAGCGGCGCCCTTGGGCGCCGCTGTTGCTTTATCTTCGATCCGGCCGCTCTGCCGCCAGCCGGTGGGGATCACAGTCGTGCGGCAACCCTGATCAAGGGTCGCCGAACTCGGACTTGCCGCGAAGTGACAGAGCCAGTTGACCCGATGCGGATCACTGGGCCTCGGACTTGCCATCGAAGCGGCTGCTCCAGTCGGCGAGGATCTGGCCACGCTCCCTGGCCATCTTGGCGAAATCGAGGGGGATCATCGCCTGCTTCACGTCCGGGTAGTTGGGCACAGGCTTGCTCAGGGCTGCGATGCCGACCACGGGGTAGTTCTGGCTATAGAGGCGGTTGGCGCTCTCGCCGATGGACCAGTCAACCAGCGCCTTGGCGGCGGCGGATTGATCATTGACCAGGGCCACGGATTCGGTATCCCAGCCGATGCCGCCCTTGGGCAGGATCACGCTGATGGGAGCGCCCTGAGTCTTGAGTTTGGCTCCCCGCAGGCTCATGGAGATGCCCGCCAGCACCTCGCCCTGGGCCGCCTGCACGCAGGGCTTGGAGCCCGAGTGGGTGTACTGGGCTATGTTGCCGTGCAATTTCTCCATGTAGGCCCAGCCCTTGTCATCCCCCAGGCTCTGCAACCAGGCGGCGACCATCATGAAGCCGGTGCCGGAGGAGGCGGGATTGGGCATGGCAATTTTCCCTTTGAACTCGGGCTTGAGCAGATCGTCCCAGCTGGTGGGGGCCGGGATGCCGAGGGATTTGCCCATGGCCTCGTTGAAGCAGACGGCGTTGAAGAAGGCGTCGTTGCCATACCAGGCCGGGTTCGCCTCGGGATCCGTCAGACCCGGATCCAGGGCCTCGGCGCCGACGGGATGGTAGGGCTTGATCACCCCCTCCTGTTTGAGCAGGGCGAGGGAGGATCCCGCCAGTCCCCACACCACATCGGCCTGGGGCCGCGCCTTCTCGGCCAGCAGCTTGGCGGTGATGACCCCGGTGGAGTCGCGCACCCACTTGATCTCGATGTCGGGGTGGGCCTGTTCGAAGGCCTGCTGATAGGGACCCATGATGTCGGTCTCAAATGCCGTGTAGACGGTCAACACCTCCTTGGCGTGGGCGGTTGTGGCGAGGGTCATCATGCCCAGCAGGGCGGCGAGCTTGGTCATCTTCATCGAACTTTCCCTATTGCGGTGGAGTGGGGTGATTGGAGCGGGAGACCCGCGCCACCAATCTGGTTCATACCAGATGGTTGGATTGGCATGCTAGGAAGGAAAAATGACGGCTGGATGACGATGCGATGGCAATCCTGTGACTCTTGCTGGCCAGTAATAGCTGGCCGTGACTGGGCTATATGAAGCTTTGATGAAGATTGCAGCTGGGCGCTTTACCCCCGCAAGTGGCCCTCATACCATGGCGCTTAATGGTATAGACCAGAATGAATTGCCCACTAGCTGCCGACGATGAGGCCATATGAACAAGGACAATCCCTACCTGCTGCTGACCCCGGGTCCGCTCTCTACCTCCCGCACCGTGCGTGAAGCCATGCTCAAGGATTGGTGTACCTGGGACGACGACTACAACCTGGGGGTGGTGCAGGCCATCCGTGCCCGGCTGGAGGCCCTGACCGGCTACCCGGCTCTTTACAGCAGCGTCTTGATGCAGGGATCGGGTACCGCCAGCGTCGAGGCCTGCCTGGGCAGCGTGATCGGCCAGAACCACAAGTTGTTGATCGTCGACAACGGCGCCTATGGGGCCCGCATGGTCGAGATAGCACGCAGACTAAACCTACTCCATCGGGTCTACCATCTGGACGAATGTCAGCCAGCCGACCCTCAGGAGCTGGCCCGCCTGCTGGCCGAGGATGACACCATCAGCCATGTGGCCATGGTGCACTGCGAGACCACCACTGGCCTGCTCAACCCCCTGGAGGCTGTTGGCCGGGTGGTGCAGCAGGCGGGGCGCTGCTTCATCGTCGATGCCATGTCGAGCTTTGGCGGCATTCCCATCGATTTTCAGCGCGCCGGTATCGACTTTCTGATCAGCTCGGCCAACAAGTGCATCCAGGGTGTGCCCGGGTTTGGTCTGGTGCTGGCCAGACGCAGCCGGTTGCTGGCCTGCGAGGGGCTTGCCCGCTCCCTCTCCCTGGATCTGTTCGACCAGTGGCGAGTGATGGAGCAGGGGGGTGGCAAGTGGCGCTTCACCAGCCCGACCCATGTGGTGCGCGCCTTTTATCAGGCACTGCTGGAGCTGGAGCAGGAGGGGGGGGTAACCGCTCGTCATGCCCGCTATTGCGAGAACCAGCGCCGCTTGGTGGCCGGTATGGCGGCCCTGGGGTTCCAGCCCCTGCTCGCTGCGGCGAAGATGTCCCCCATCATCACCGCTTTCCTGGCCCCGACGGCGCCGGGCTACGACTTCAAACGCTTCTATGAGCGGCTCAAGGGGGCGGGTTTCGTCATCTATCCGGGCAAGGTCTCCCAGGCCGACTGTTTTCGCATCGGCAACATAGGGGAAGTCTATCTCGCTGACATAGATCGCCTGCTGGTCGCCGTGGCCGCCAACTGTGACTGGCAGGCCTGACCAGGCCACCGGGGCGCCCCCTGATGTCAGGCATCCCATGCCATGCACCACCCATAACGGCAAGGCCACCCTTGCCAGGAGAGCACAATGAACAAGCAGTCAGTGAACAAGCAAGTGGAAGCCGTGATCCTCGATTGGGCCGGCACCGTGGTCGACTTTGGCTCCTTTGCCCCGACCAGCATCTTCGTCGAGGCCTTCGCCCGCGCCTATGAATTCGAGGTGACCCTGGCCGAGGCCAGGGTGCCCATGGGTCTTGGCAAATGGGATCACATCCAGGCCCTGGGCCGCCTGCCTGGGGTGGATGCGCGCTGGCGCGCCCGCTTTGGCCATTCCATGAGCGAGGCCGAGGTAGATACCCTCTATCACACCTTCATGCCGTTGCAGCGGGCCAAGGTGGCCGAGTTCGCCGAGCCCATCCCGGGAGCCCTGGCCACCATCGCCTGGCTGAGGGAGCGGGGCATCAAGATAGGCTCCTGCTCCGGCTACCCGAGAACCGTGATGGAGGCCCTGCTGCCCGCCGCCGCGGACGCGGGTTACCGCCCGGATCATGTGGTGGCCACCGACGATCTGCCCGCAGGGGGCAGGCCCGGCCCCTGGATGGCGCTTGCCAACGTCAATGCCCTGGGAGTGGGCTCGGTGCAGGCCTGCATCAAGGTGGACGATGCGGCCCCCGGCATAGAGGAGGGGATCAACGCCGGCATGTGGACTGTCGGCCTGACTCTCTCCGGCAACGAGGCGGGTCTCACCCTGGCCCAATATCAGGCCGCCAGCCCGGAGACCCTGGCCGTGTGCCGCGCCAAGGCGGCCCCCAGACTACAGCAGGCGGGGGCCCATTTTCTTATTGATACCTTGGCCGACTTGCCCGCCGTGGTGGAAGAGATCAATCGCCGATTGGGGGCGGGGGAGAAACCCTGATCCATCGTCACGTCAGCGTGTCAGATGCTACAAGAGGCCCGCGATGCGGGCCTCACTGCCTGAGGGAACAATGGCGGTCTGCGGATGCTGCGGATGCTGCGCATGCAAACAGGCCGCTGCGTCCCATGACTTGGCCCGGTGGGCGCCCCGCCTGCGACGCACACTCCCTCATGGGCTTAGTGCTTTGTATCTGCTCTATCCGATGTCAGGCTCCTATTCCGGTCTTCTCCTCCCTCATTCATTCTCTCTTCGCACGCACCATAGGCCTTGGGCGCAGTGCCCTGGTCCCATATCAGGGGTATCAGCGTCGGGATACGCGGCTGCTGGAGTGAAAAATCATCACATATGCCATCAAACCAGGATCGTCAGGAAAGGATCCACACCCTGCCACCTCGGGGGAGCAGGCCGTCTACAGGGCGGGGCGAGGGAGGAGGAGTCGCTGGGTTTATAGCAGGTCAAGCGAGGCACTCGCGGAGTAGAACCAGAAGCGGCAGCCGCAGTGCTGGGTTGGAGAGGCGAGATAATCAAGTGAGGCGTCAGTGGCAGGGGTGCAAGGGCGAGCCGGCGTGACGAGGCAACCACTTATCCGGGCTGATGAAAATAGGCGCTCTATGGAAAAGTGAGCACCGCTTCTCGGCCTCATTGTGCTGTTGCCTGCATCTGGACCCCCAGGCACCACCCCGGCGAAACGGGGGGGGCCAAGGGGATAAGTGGCGCGGTTCAGCCCTTGTCCGCCTTGCCGGCGGCATCGGCGAGGCGGGCAAGATGGCGAGCCCAGGAGGGCACGGGGCGCCCCTCGTCCTCGGCCTGCTCTTTGCGAAGGATGGCGCGGCGCACCAGGTTGGCGCCGAGCCAGCGTATTGGCTCCGGTGGGAACTGGCCCCGGGGGCCCATGGCCAGGGGGCAGTGGCGCCACTCGTTGTCGAGATCCAGCGCCAGGGCGGCGAGGATCTCTCCCCCCATCCAGCTCTGCACCACGCCGTTGCCCGAATAACCCGCGCCATAGAGGACATTGGGGTGATCCTCGAGATGGCCGAAGAAGGGCAGGCCGGTGGCGCTGCGATCAGAAGGGCCGGTCCAGCTGGCGGCGATAGGCAGACTCGCGAGGGAGGGAAAGAAGCCGTCGAGGCGGCGGCGCAGATCGGCGGCGAAGGCGCTGGGGCGATCGAACCAGGGGTGGAGGCGGTTGGCAAACGCAAAGCGGTTGCCCCCCTTGCCCAGCATCAGGCGACCGGCCGGGGTGCGCCGGTAGTAGTGCACAAAGGTGCGGCCATCCACCACGCTGATCCCATCCGTCAGTCCAAGTGCATCCAGACGCTCGGGGGCGGGATCCGTGATCACCATGTCGGAGGAGACCAGGATCAGGTTGCGGGAGAACTGGCGGCATTGGCGCGGCAGCCAGGCGTTGATGGCGAGGATCACCTTGTCGGCCCTGACGCTGCCAAGGGGGGTCTCGAGCAGGGGCCTGGCGCCGTGCACCAGCCGGGTCATGGGGGTCTGTTCATGGATGACAATGCCAAGGGCCAGGGCCACCCGGCGCAACCCGCGTACCAGCAGGGCGGGTTGCACGCTGCCCGCCGCCGGGCTGAAGTGGCCCGCCAGGTGCGCCCTGGAGCCGGCGCGGGCTTGCACCTCCTCCTGGGACAAGGATTGCCAGCGGCTGATATCTGCCCGCTCGAGGGCGGCGAGGGCAGGGGCTAATCCTCCCAACTGCGCCGGGCTGGTGGCGGTGTAGAGGGTGCCATCGAGACGCAGCTGCGCCTCGATGGCGTGATGCTGGCAAAAGTCGCGGATGGCAAAGACTGCCTGCTCGGATGCCTGTACCAGCCGGGCGGCCTCCTGCTCACCAAACAGGCGGCGCAGGGAGGGGTACTTGGTGGACCAGGTGAGCAGGCAGCCGCCATTGCGCCCTGAGGCGCCACTGCCGCACAGCGCCCGCTCTATGATAACCACTCGCAGGGCCGGATCCTGCTGCTTCAATTTGATGGCGCTCCACAGGCCGGTGTAGCCGCCGCCGACGATGGCGATGTCGGCCTCGATGTGTTGCCCGAGGGGGATGGGGTCGGCTGGTTGTTCCAGGGCCAGGGCCTCGGCCAACCAGAAGGGAAGTGTTTCTTGGGTCATGGTCTGCCTATTGGTCTATACCAAAAGGCGCCAGTATGGGGGCCGCCGATGACGTTGCCATGACGGCACAGTGACAGCCTGATGGCAGAGGAGTAGAGGGCAGAGCAGGAATAAGGCGACGGTTGCGCTCAGGGGTTTTGGACGAGGGGCGAGTTGACTCGTTCCAGCTCGATGGCCAGGGCGTCATGGCGCCAGTATTCGTGATCGAGTTCATAGAGACGGCCAGCCTCATCGAAGTTGAGACGACGGATGAAGAGGGCGGAGGAGCCAGGGGTGAGGCCGAGCAAGCTGGCGCGCTCCCCCTCCAGGATGATGGGGTAGAACTGGATCTGGGTACGCGCCAGGTAGAGCTGGTAGTGCTCCTCGAACAAGCGGGTCAGGGATTGGCTCAGATCGTGGCGAGCAAGATCCGGGCAGCAGCTGACGCAGATATGGTTCTCCTCGAGCAGCACGATGCGCCCATCCAGGCTGCGCAACCGCTGCAGGTTCCAACTCTTGGTAAAGGCGGGCAACCCCATGGTCTGGGCCGCCTCGGGAGCCGGGTAGGCGAGCTGGCAGCTGAGCAGCCGGGTATGACCCAGGCGCCCCTGGGCTGTGACCAGCTCGTTGAAGCTGGCCCGCTCGGTCGGGTTGTAGCGCAACCTGGGAGGGGACACATACCAGCCGCGGCGATTCTCCCGATAGATGAGCCCCTTGCCCTCGAGCAGTGCCAGCGCCTCGCGCAGGGTGACTCGAGTCGTGGCGAAGGTCTGTGCCAGCTGACGCTCTGCGGGCAGCTTGCCCTGGGCCTGGATGCGACCGGCCAGGATCTCTTGCTCGATGGATTGACTGATGATCTGATAATGAAGAGCCGGGCTTTGCATGGCTGATCCTGTGATGAAGGCAAGGAAGACAAAAGCGGAAGAGCCGAAGGGGTCGTGTTCCCCTGGCGGTCTCATTGGATGACATTCAGATGTCAGCCTGATGACAAGGGACAATAAGGTGCGCTCCCCGAGGCGTCAAGGGCGCTGCCGTGATGGCGGAGGAGGGGAGCAGAACGCAAAAATCCCGCACAAGGCGGGATATTTGCGATAAATCATGGTGCGTCCTAGTGGATTCGAACCACCGACCCCCACCATGTCAAGGTGGTGCTCTAACCAGCTGAGCTAAGGACGCATGAATATCAAAATGTGGTGGGTTTAATTGGATTCGAACCAACGACCCCTACCATGTCAAGGTAGTGCTCTAACCAACTGAGCTATAAACCCACGGCTGCTATCGCAGTAATATGGTGCGTCCTAGTGGATTCGAACCACCGACCCCCACCATGTCAAGGTGGTGCTCTAACCAGCTGAGCTAAGGACGCAAAAATTCTGTGCTGATGGTGCGTCCTAGTGGATTCGAACCACCGACCCCCACCATGTCAAGGTGGTGCTCTAACCAGCTGAGCTAAGGACGCATCGCATATCAGAAAGTGGTGGGTTTAATTGGATTCGAACCAACGACCCCTACCATGTCAAGGTAGTGCTCTAACCAACTGAGCTATAAACCCACTCGAAGAGATGAATTCGCACCAGGGACACGATCTGCATCACATCATGGCATTGCTCTGACCAACTGAGCAACGAACCCACTTCATCACGCCAGCTGTGCTGACGTGGACGGCATACTACCCATGGCCCCCAAGGCTGTCAACAGCCGCTATGCACAAAGGGGACTGTTTGCCCAGTTCTTGCGCAGCCTGTTGATTTTGCAGGCGAGCCGTCCAAAAAACCTGCCATCAGACAGCGAAAGCAGCAAGCCGCCACCAGGAGGCTCAGGAGGCGCGAGGAGTGGCAAAGCGGCCATAAATCACCCTGAGCCTGGCACCCAGCATCAGGGCCGCACCGGTCAGGCCGACGATAAAGCCGACCCAGAAGCCCTGTGGCCCCATGCGCGGCACCACCCAGTCGGTGAGCCCCAGTATCATGCCGCTGGGCAGTCCCAGACCCCAATAGGCCACTATGGTGATGTAGAAAATGGCTTGAGTATCCTTGTAACCGCGCAGGGCGGCGGCGGCAATCACCTGTACCGAGTCCGAGATCTGATAGATGGCGGCGAAGAACAGCAGCAGGGCCGCCAGGGTGATCACCTTGGGATCCTCGGTGTAGATGGCGGCAATCTGCTCGCGCAACAGCACCGTCAGGGCGGCGGTGCCCGCGGCGACAGTGATGCCCAGCATCAGGCCGGTGCGGGCCGCAACCCGGGCGTGATCCGGCAGCCCTTCTCCGATGCTGTGGCCGACCCTGATGGTCACGCCTACTCCAATCGATAAGGGCAACATAAACACCAGGCTGGAGAAGTTGAGGGCAATCTGGTGGCTGGCCACTATTTCGGCGCCAAAAGGCGCCAACATCAGGGCCACCACGGTAAACAGGGTCACCTCGCAGAAGATGGCCATGGCGATGGGGAAGCCTAAGCGGAACAGGCGCCAGATCCGGCTGCCATTGGGGCGGCAGAGATTGGCAAACAGCGCAATGCTCCGAAAATGGCTGGAGAACTTCACATAGAGGATCATGGCCAGCAGCATGGCCCAGAGCACGATGGCGGTGGCCACCCCGCAGCCGACACCGCCGAGCTTGGGCATGCCGAAGTGACCGTGGATGAAGATGTAGTTGGCCGGGATGTTGACTGCCAGCCCCACGAAGCCGATCACCATGGTGGGCACCGTATGGGAGAGCCCCTCACTGAAGTTGCGCAGCACCTGGAACATCACGAAGGCAGGCAGACCCCAGAGAATGGCATGCAGATAACCGGCGGTCTTGGCCGCCATGACGGGATCCACCTTCATGTACTCCAGTGCCAGCGGGCTGACATAGAGTGCCAGCATCGCTATCGGGGTCACCATCAGGGCGAGCCAGAACGCCTGGTGCACGGCCGGGCGAACTTCATTCCGCTTACGGGCACCATTGAGCTGGGAGACGATGGGGGTGAGCGCCATGATGATGCCCTGCACCAGCAGGATCACCGGCAGCCAGAAGCTGGAGGCGACCGACACGGCGGCGAGATCGACCGCACTGACCTGACCGGCCATCACGGTATCGACGAAGTTCATGGCAATTTGCGCAACTTGCGCCACCAGAATAGGACTGGCAAGACGAATGAGTTGCCTCGCCTCGGACCAATAACGTTGCACTGACACCTCCGGTGGGAACAGCTTGGGCATGACATGATGGAACAAACGAGAAGATCGGTGCACCAGAACGGGGCACCGAGTGAGTCATTCTAACGGCAACTGACCGTCAAGCGAAACGATTGAGTGGGTTCTGCCCCCTATGGGGTAATCTGCTTGGCGGCTCGCGAAGATAGATTGAAGAGGAGGGGCGGGCCCGGCGGATGAGAGCTTCCCCTGCGTCATCACAGGGGAGCGCTGGCGCGGGCTCGGCGGATGAGAGCTTCCCCTGTGCCATCACAGGGGAGCGCTGGCGGGATCAGGCGTCTTCGTGATCGCTGATCAACAGGTTGGCGGCGGCGTAGGCGGCCTGCTGGCGCAATTCGGCGGGTACCCGTTCATCCCGGGCCACCGCATCCAGGGCACGGATGCTGGCGGCGATCGCCTGAGGGACATAGCCCTGATCCCCGGATCCAATCTGGTTATAGGCGATGCGAATAGCTTCACAACATTGATACACCTGCATTATTTACTCCTTGGTAGCCTGAGTGAGCACCTCGCCACTATAGCGAGCAGGGGCTGGCTTGTCAGCCGGTGCCCTTGTTTGCAGGGCGGAGCGAGGTTAACCTGCCTCCTTTGTCGTAGCAGGAGACGAGACATGTTCACCGGCATAGTGCAGGGGACCGCCGAACTGGTGGCCATCGAAGAGCTGCCCAACTTTCGCACCCACGTGATCCGCATGCCGAGCCCGGCTTGGGGCGAGGGATTGGCATTGGGGGCCTCGGTGGCTCACAACGGTTGTTGTCTGACCGTGACCCGCATCGAGGGGGAGCTGGTCAGCTTCGATCTGATGCAGGAGACCCTGCGCCTCACCAACCTCGGCGCACTTGCGGCAGGGGACAAGGTCAATGTGGAGCGGGCCGCCCGTTTTGGCGACGAGATTGGCGGCCATGCCATGTCCGGCCACATCATGGGCACGGCCGAGGTGAGCGCCGTCATCGACAGCCCGAACAATCGCCAGGTCTGGTACCGCCTAGCCCCCGCGCTCATGAAATACGTGCTGACCAAGGGCTATATCGGCATTGACGGCATCAGCCTGACCCTGGGCGAGGTGCGCGGCAATGAGTTCTGCGTCAACCTTATCCCCGAGACCCTGGCCCGCACCAACCTCGGCTGGGTCAAGGCGGGCTGGCAGACCAACATCGAGATCGATCCCCAGACCCAGGCCATCGTCGACACCGTCGAACGGGTGCTGGCACAGCGCCCGTCCTGATCCTGGATGAGTTGCCGGTCGCCAAGGCCAGATAAACAGAGCCCGCATCATGCGGGCTCTGTTTATCTGCGGCCAGGTTCAGGAGGGCCGTCATGGCTGGCAGGATGAGTCGTCGAGGCTCAGAACAGCTGTTCGTCATCCGCATCCACAAACAGCTGCAATCTATCCCGCGCCTCGTCCCGGTGCAGACGCAGGTGGATGGGATTGCAGCAGGCCATGCAGTCTTCATAGAACTCCTGATCCCCCTGGCTGGCATCCAGCGCCACTTGGGTATGGTGGCCGCAATGGGGGCAGACGATCCGTTTGTTGATGTAGTCGATCATGGTGATCTCCCTAAGGCCAAGAGTGAATGGCCAACGCCTAGAGTCTAGTCAGTGGGCCGCCCGCAGACTGGGATCCCGCGCATAAAGGGAACTTGTGGTGGGGGGCGTGGCGTGGGATGCAGGGAGAAGAAGGAGCGGATTGCAGTGGGAGTGCAATGAATAGCGCCGTGCAGCCAGTGCCTGCACGGCGTAGGATCTCTATTTGCCAGCGACCCAGCAGGCCAGCTGCCCGGCATCGAGCTCACTCAGGCAGTCGAGTCTGTGATCGGCGATGGCGAGACGAGGGTCATTGATCAACGCAGGATCGGGCACAATCAGCGCCTGCATGGACGCCGCCTTGGCTGCCAGCAGGCCGGTGAAGCTGTCCTCGATGGCCAGACAGTGCACAGGTTCGACGCCCAGCTTCTCGGCAGCGTGGATATAGACGTCCGGGTGGGGCTTGCCGAAGCGCTCCACCTCGGCGGAGTGGACCGCCATGAAGCGATCCTGGATGCCGAGCTTGCCGAGCACAGCCTCCACCATGTTGAAGGGGGAGGAGGTGGCCAGTCCTATCTTGAGCCCCTGCGCCTCGATCAGGGTCAGTGCCGCCAGCACCCCCTCCTTGGCCTGACCTTCCTGCAGGATGAGTGCTATCACCTGATCCAGGATGCGCTGCACCACCTCTTCCTGGGTCGGGCCGCTCCAGGGACGCAGGCGATACCAGTGGGCCACCAGCTGATCGATGCGCACCCCTATGGTGGAGTTGCAGTCCTCCTCGGTGTGGAAGTGGCCCAGCTCGGAGAAGACGGCCATCTGGGCCCGTTGCCAAAAGGGTTCCGAGTCGATCAGAACACCATCCATATCGAAGATCACGGCAGTTAACATCTTGTACTCCTGACATAGGTGAAGGGGGGATTATAAGCCCGGCGACTCAATGGAAAAGGGGCAGAAGCCCGCCCCTTGCGTCGGATCACGCAGATAAACGTTTGTTTTTACGCGGCAAAGAATGCGCTCTAGAGGAGCACCTCGACCCGGGCGGCGACCGCCTTGGCCTTTTCCACCGCCTCTTCGCACTCTTGCCCACGGGCCAGCGCCACCCCGAGACGACGGTGACCGGCGATCTCGGGCTTGCCAAAGAGACGTAACTGGGCGCCCGGCACCAGGGCCAGCGCCTCGGCAACCCCCTGATAGCGGATGTTCTGGCTGTGGCCATCGCGCAGCACCACGGCGGAGGCACTCGGCCCGAACTGGGTGATGGTGCCGACCGGCAGCCCTAGGATGGCGCGCACGTGCAGGGCGAACTCAGAGAGATCCTGGGAGATCAGGGTCACCATGCCGGTGTCGTGAGGGCGGGGAGAGACCTCGCTGAACCACACCTCGTCACCCTTGATGAAAAGCTCCACCCCGAACAGGCCATGGCCACCCAAGGCCTCGACCACCTTGGCGGCGACCTCCTTGGCGCGGGCCAGCGCCAGCTCGCTCATCGCCTGGGGCTGCCAGGATTCGCGGTAGTCACCGTCTTCCTGACGATGGCCTATGGGATCGCAGAAGTGGATGCCGTCCACGGCGCGCACGGTGAGCAAGGTTATCTCGTACTCGAAGGGGACGAAGCCTTCGACTATCACCTTGCCACGGCCGGCGCGGCCCCCCTCCTGGGCATAGAGCCAGCTCTCATCGAGCAGGGTGAGGTCGCGCAGCAGGCTCTGGCCCTTGCCGGACGAGCTCATCACGGGTTTCACCACGCAGGGCAGGCCTATGGCCTCGACGGCGGCGATGAACTCCTCCTTGCTCTGGGCGAAGCGGTAGGAGGAGGTGGGCAGACCGAGCTCTTCGGCGGCGAGCCGGCGGATCCCCTCCCGGTTCATGGTGAGCTGGGTGGCGCGGGCGTTGGGCACGACCCTGACCCCTTCCTGCTCAAGCTCTGCCAGGGTATCGGTGGCGATGGCTTCAATCTCGGGGATGATGAGGTCGGGCTTGACCTCGGCCACCAGGGCGCGCAGGGCGGCCCCATCGAGCATGTCCAGCACCTGGGCGGCGTGGGCGACCTGCATGGCGGGGGCATTGGGGTAGCGATCGGCGGCGATCACTTCTATGCCAAGGCGTTGCAGCTCGATGGCGACTTCCTTGCCGAGTTCGCCTGAGCCGAGCAGCAGGGCACGGGTGGCGCCGGGGCGGGTGGCGGTTCCAAACATCTGATCTCTCCTGATGTCCATGGTCAGGGTTGCTGACCCGAGTGAGTAAAAAAAGAGGCACGCATGGCGTACCTCAGGAAACGGATTTGTGGGCGCGCTGCTCCAGATGAGTCAGCAGCGTGATGGCGCCTATGATGATGGCGGCGCCGAGCCACAATCGGCCGGGAGGCGCCCAGCCAAACACCAGCCAGCCCGCCAGCACGTTCATGGGCAGCTTGGCAAAGTCAAAGGGTTGTACGAAGGAGGCCTCGGCCACGCTGTAGGCCCGGGCGATGGACATCTGGGCCAGGGCAGACAACACGCCAGAGACGGCGACCAGCAGCCACTGGGTTTCGCTCGGCCACTGCCATTGGGGCAGGGCCAGCATGGCGTTGAAGGGGGTGCTGAAGATGAGCAGGTAGACCACTATGGTGTGGGACGATTCGCTCGCCGCCTGATAGCGCACCAGCAGGGAGTAACCGGCCCAGAACAGGGCGGCCGCCACTGGCAGCAGGGAGGCCCAGCTGAAATCATCGGTCCAGGGCGCCAATATCAGCATGGCGCCGACGAAGCCCGCCAGGGTGGCCAGGATGCGCGCCCGGCTCACCTGCTCCTTGAGCAGCAGGGCCGAGCCCAGAGTGGCAAACAGGGGGGAGGTCATCAACAGCGCTATGCCCTGCCAGATGGGCACGGGCACCGCCAGCGCCCAGAGCCAGAACTGGATGCCGATGACTGCCAGGGCGACCCGCAGCAGGTGCAGGCGGAACTGGTTGGTCAGCAGGGATTGGCGCAGGCCGTGGCGGATGAGCCAGGGCAGCAGGCAGACCAGGGCTATCAGATATTGATGGAAGGCAACCTGGGTCGAGGGGAGGTCCAGTTTGAAGCTGACATATTGACTGAGGCTGTTGACGGCGGCGAAGCAGAGGCCTGCCACCATCATCCAGATGGCACCGGCAAAGGGGGCGTGGTTGCGGGAGGGTTCCATGGGATCCGGGTCGCTGAAAAAAGTGCGGCGGATCATAACGGCAATCGTTTGTCCTGCCAAGGGCAGGGCCATTGGCCGCACTCCTTAGGGTTGATAGAACGAGCTATCGTCAAATTTTTTGAATGAGTTGAGCATCTATTTTCGCTATCAGGCCGGAAACGCAGTGTTTATAGTAACCCTATCGACAGTCCTGCTGTCCAACTGACAATCAAATGGAGCATTACCATGGCGAATATCCTCGTACTCAAATCCAGCATCCTGGGTCAATACTCACAATCCAATGCCCTTATCGACGGCTATCTGGCCGAGCGTCAGGGAGACAAGGTGCAGGTGCGTGATCTGGCGGCCCTGGATCTGCCGGTGCTGGATGGCGAGCTGGCCATGGGTCTGCGCGGCGGCGAAAACCTCAATGAGCGTCAACTGGCCGTGCTGGCCCAGTCCGACGAGCTGGTGGCCGAGCTCAAGGCGAGCGATCTGGTGATCATCGCGGCCCCCATGTACAACTTCAACATCCCGACCCAGCTGAAAAACTGGATTGACTTGATTGCCCGTGCCGGCGTCACCTTCCGTTACACCGAAACCGGTCCGGTCGGCCTGGTCGACAGCACCCGCGCCCTGGTAGTCAGCCCCCGTGGCGGTTTGCACCTGGGTAACCCCACCGATCTGGTCACCCCCTACATGCGTACCGTGCTCGGCTTCATCGGTATCAACGAGGTGGACTTCATCTACGCCGAAGGCATGGGCATGGGCCCGGAAGCACAAGCCAAGGGCATTGAAACCGCCAAGACCCAGTTTGAGGCATTGGCCTACTGAGGGTTGAGCTAAACGGCGCAACCTGCTCCCAACAAAAAACGCAGCCTCGGCTGCGTTTTTTGTTTCGATGATCCGGGCATCAGGCTTGGACTACTCCAGGATGAAGCGGCGACAGCCGCCCAGAACCAGCAGCAGGACCACAACCAGCGAGCCAATGAGCACCAGGCTTAACCACTGTTCGGCATTGCCGGGCAGGGTCGGGGTGAACAGGCTGATCATCAGCAGGGCGCAGAGGGTGATCAAGCTGGTCTGTCGGGTTGGGATCATGGGTACCTCCTTGTGGGTTGTGCGAGAGAGTAATCGCCGCAGATGACAGTTTGATGCATCCGTGCACCAGGCTGTGTGGCGTCCCGCCCTCATATCAAGGTGCTGATCAGGCACTTCTCTATGGGGAGGGAATCTTATCCTAGCAGTTTTTTTCGGCCGGGATCGACGGGGGCGTCGCGCTGTGATCCCGATCTCGGTTGAGATGAGATCGGATCCGCCGATGATGGGGCTATCCCCCCTTTGCCGAGGGGGCTGCGGATGGCGGCCTGCTCTGCGATGGACGGGATTCAGGGATGGTTGCAGATCGCAAGCGACGGGATGGGGCGCCTGGCGCCGGTATCTTGGGGCTATCTGAGGCCTTCATCGGAGCCGTTTGCCCGGGCTCTACTCCGTTGCCTTAGCGAAACTGCTGCTGTTGGGCCTGATAGTGAAAATCGCCACTGGCGAGACGGGCCTCGAGGGCAGCTCTGTCGATATCCTGGGCCCGGCACAGATCGTCCAGATCAGCGTAGTGATCCCGCAGCTGCATATTGACCAGACTCAGCAGCATGTTGACGTCCATGGTATTGAAGCGTTGCAGATTCATGGTTGCTGCTCCTCGTCGAGCTTGTGCAGCTGCTCCATGGCCTCGTTCACGCTCTGCAGATGCTGGCGTATGCTTTGGCGCGCCTCGCTTGGCAGATAGTCGGTCAGGGTATGCTGCCAACTGCTCGCCTCGCTCTTGAGCTGGGAGAACAGGGTTTCGCCCTGCTCGGTGAGGGAGACCAGGCTGACCCGCTTGTCCTGTTCGCTGCTCTGGGCTTGGAGTATGCCCTTCTCACTGAGGCGATGGATCTCCCGGGAGATGCGCACCTTGTCCATGCCGCTGGCTTCCACCAACTCTTTCTGGCTGATGGGGTAGTTGGGGCCAAGCACCATCATCAGGCGCCACTGGGGCACGGTCAGCTGGTAGCGGGCCTGATAGAACTGCTCGAAGGTCTCCCGCACCATTTCGGCGGCGTGCACCAGCTGGTAAGGGGGATAGTGCGCAAGCAGACCGATGAGTTTTTGCATGTGAACTCCTGCTGTTATCACTGCATCGGATGCAGTTTCTCTTGATACTTTGATGATACGTAACTCAGGAGCCTTTGTCTGAAAAAGGGCCCGAGAATTGTGCACTGGCGCACGGCGCAGCAGGCAAAAGGTGCAAAAATGCGTTCCAAATGACCATCCACGCCCTGTCAGATTAGCCCTATCTCCCAGCTTCGCCTGGCACTTTGCCTTATTTTGCCTGCGCCCGTAGCCAGAGCAGTGCTCCCTCTGCCAACCAGGCGGTGCGTCCCTGCAGGGCATAGCTGGCGGCCTCGTCCCGGCTCCCGCTCTGCCAATAGTGAGGCGCCTGCTTGGGCAGTTTGCGCTGGCCGAGCAGGTAGGCTGGCACATGGGCATTGCTGGCCAGCGCCCGGGCCAGGCTCTTCTTCGCCTGGTCTGGCTCTTTGCGAGCAAACCACATCAGGGCCTGACTGTAGAGCAGGGCGCAGGAGGCCTCATCGAAGCGGGTCAGCAACGCCTCGAGGGCGTGCCACTCTGCCGTCATGGCATAGAGGCTCGCCAGGGGATAGCGGCAACCGGGTTCATCCAGACGGCAGCGCGCCAGCAAGGCTTCATACTCGCGGCGGGCCTGGGGCAGCAACCCCAGCTCGAACAGGCAATCGGCTCGTCCCGCCCAGGCGGCGAGCAGAGGGCGCGCCTCCTGGGCCACCCAGCCGTGCCCCTCCAGCCCTTGCCAGAATGGGTCATCAAAGCGCGGCTCGGCATCCTGAATGATGCGCTCGAACCAGACCAGTCGCGCCTGAGGCGAGCGGCAGGCGTTGGCTTGCTCGAACCAGCTCTGCCACTGCTTGGCCTGTTCGCTGGCCGGGGTGTGTGGTTCTTCTTGAGGCAGGGACCATTGGTGGGCCTCCAGCAAGCCATTGAGCGCACCCTTCATCTGCTGGCGCTGGCGCTTGCAGAAATCGAGGAAGGGCAGCTCGCTCGCTGCCGCCTGGTGCAACATGCGCGCCAAGGAGAGGTCCCGAAACAGGCTGAGCTCGGCGGCCAGGCGCAGGCGGCGCTGGGTGACGGGATCATTGAGATTGGCGGGGGTGGGCCAGCAGGCCAGCCCCTGGCTGAAGCCGTAGCTCCATTGACCCAGGGGGTGGCTGGTCTCGAATACCTGTTCGGGCCGATCATTTGACAGACGACATTGGCTGGGCAAGGAGAGCGCTCCCGCGTCGGCCTGGACCTGGAGCTCCTCGATGAGGTGAGCAAGGGCAAGCTCGCTCTTCTCATCGAGGGTTGCCGTGCGGCCCTGGGCCAGCAACCCCTGGAGCGGCGTCTGCCAGTCTGGCTGCTGGGGGCCTGTGAGGCGGGCACAGAGAAAACCGTGCAGCGCGGGATAGCTCATGTCGTCACCACTTTGCTGCTGCAACCAGCTATTGAGCAGGCGGGTTCGATTGGCGGGGGTCATCAGGGCTCCTCTCTCGATGGATGGCATCTGTACCAGGCACGGTGACACGGCATAAATGGCGGCGTAGTCTAGCCAAAAATGGAGAAGAATGCAGTAAACGGCGGCGAACAGCTGCTATTATCAGCAATCCTGCGAGTGCCTTCGGGACGAAATCCGAAGCTGTCTCGACCAAAAACCGTGCTTGAGAGTGGCAAATGTCACCCCATATCTCTGCAAGAGACTAGGCCCAGGCCAGCCCTTTGCGGTAATATGCGCGCCCATCCGGGCGCAGTCCGGGGACAGACTGTCCGTGAACTAAAGAGACAAGAGAGCACCATGATACAGATTGGCAAGATGAACAACCTCACAGTGATCGAACTCGAAGACAGGGGCGCCTGGCTTGCCGCCGGTGAAGAGTACGGTGAGCTGCTGCTGCCCAAGCGTCAATTGCCTGACGGGGTTGCCGAGGGTGATGAGGTTGCCGTCTTCCTCTATCTGGATGCAGATTGCGAGCCGGTGATCACCACCGACAAGCCGTTCGCCATGGTGGGCCAGCTGGCCGGTCTCAAGGTGGTCAACGCCAACAAGATTGGTGCCTTCCTGGAGTGGGGCATGAAGAAAGACTTGTTCGTGCCGACCCGGGAGCAGAACAAGCCGATGCAGGTCGGCCACGTCTATCTGGTCTATCTGATGCTCGACAACGAAGGGCGCATGGTGGGCACCAGCCGCATCGAGCGTTTCCTTGCCCAGGAGCAGCCGCCCTTCAGGGTGGGGGATCAGGTGACGGCCCTGCCCGGTGAGCACACTCCCCTTGGTATCAAGGTGGTGGTCAACGATCGCTACCCCGGCATGCTGTTCAAGAACGAGGTGTTTGGCCGCGTGATGACAGGTCGTCCCCAGACGGCCTGGGTCAAGCAGGTACGGGCCGATGGCAAGCTGGATCTGACTCTGCAAAAGCCGGACATTGGCGAGCGGATGGACGATGCGGGCGGCATCATCATGACGCGTCTGCGCAAGCAGGGCGGCGAGCTGGCGCTGGGGGACAAGAGCGAGCCGGAACTCATCTCCAAGCAGCTGGCCATGAGCAAGGGTACTTTCAAGAAAGCCATCGGCGGCCTCTACAAGCAGGGCCTGATCGTGATTGAGCCACACTGCATTCGTCTGGTTGCCACCCCCGCGGCGCAGGATGAGACGGTTCAGGGCGAGCAGGACTGAGATGGCGAGCCCCTGCGTCCAGCGCTGTGAAGCCAGGGACGATCGCTGTCTGGGCTGTGGCCGCACCTTGAGCGAGATCGGGCGCTGGTCCTCCATGACTGAGGCCGAGCAGCTTGCCATCATGGCGACCCTGACGGCCAGGACGCTTGCCTCGCCGAGCCCAGTGGTGGCCGTGATACCGGAGCTCGAACAACCTGAGTCTGTTGATCCGGCTTCGACCCATGTCTGCCCCGGCTGTGGCGAGCCTGCCTACTGCGCCGTCTCGGCGGGCAAGGAGATCGGTGAGTGCTGGTGCAGCCAGTTACCGGCTCTGCCCATGAGCGATGCGCCTGCCTGCTGGTGCCAGGCTTGCCTGGGCAAGGCGCTCCATGTCGAGGCGTTGGCCTGAGCCTTCCCGGGTGAGTCAGTTGTCAACGAAAGAAGGGCGCCGCAAGGCGCCCTTCTTCGATCGTCATCTTCGCAGATCCCCGTGCCAGTCTGACGGTGCGGGGCTATGCTGGCGAACCGTCAAGGTCAGGCATCAGGCCTGTTCGTGGCGAAACCAGCGGACATGAACCTCATCGTCACCCTGCTGGCGGGGCAGCAGGTAGCTGGCGTAGATCACCTCGAACTCCTCTTGATGATCGAGCAGGCCTATCCATACCTCGGCCCAACGCTCCAGATCCACGGGCACTCCCAGTTCCCGTGACCAGTCGGCATTGGGCAGGGTCGCCTCCACGGCGCCGCGCTGTTCGAACTCCAGGGTAATGTCGACGATCTGTTCGGGCGCCAGCATGTCGGCGGCCTGTTCGAGAAACTGATCATAGGCCCATTCGACCAGCTGATCCGGGGTACGTTGTTCCATGAAATCACTCCAGATGCTTGAGACGCGATACTGTAACAAGGATTGGCGTCGGCAGCCAGCGGGCCCTGTGCTGGCCCACCCCTGTGCAGGGCACTATGCTGATGACCGGGATGACCGGGATGACCGGGATGACCGGGATGACCGGGATGGGCGAGAGTGGGTCGAGCGTCCAGACCTTCAGGAGAGTCATGATGAAGCGACGAGGGCAGCGGTTGCAAATTCGGCGCAGGCGGGAGACCTGGTGGTGGCACTATCTGCCTCTGCATCAGGATACAGTGGGTGGTCATCTGGGCCCCCCTGCCTTGGGGACACCTGGGCAAGAAGCGAAGAGCTGATGCCGCCCGGCATCAGCTCGGGCAGCTGACCATCGGTTCTACTCTATCCCGTGTATCCGATTGAGGGTTACTTGGCCCAACTGGCCCATCTGGCGCCGGATCCAGGCCGCCCGCTTGGCCACATAAGGGGAGGGGGGCGAGACGCGGTAGCGCCAGGGATTGGGCAGGGCCGCCGCCAGCAGGGATGCCTCATAGCGAGTCAGTCTTGCCGCAGGTTTATGGAAGTAGTGACGGGCCGCCGCCTCGGCGCCATAGATGCCGGGGCCGAACTCGACGATGTTGAGATAGACCTCGAGGATCCGGGACTTGTTCCAGCCCAGCTCCATCAGGAGGGTGAACCAGGCCTCTCCCCCCTTGCGCACAAAGCTGCGATCGCTCCACATGAAGAGATTTTTGGCGGTCTGCTGGCTGAGGGTGCTGGCGCCGCGCACCCGCCCCCCCTGTTCGTTGTGTTGCCAGGCCGAGCTGATGGCCGCCATGTCGAAACCGTTGTGATCCGGGAAGTGCTGATCCTCGGCCGCCACCACCGCCAGTTGCAACTGGGGCGAGATGGCATCGAGCGCCACCCAGTCATGTTCCACCTGCTTGATGGGGGCCGGGGGGGAGATGGCCCGTTCGATGCGCCAGCTCCAGATGGGGGGATCGATGAAGCGCAGCAGCGCGACCATCACCACCGACAGCAGCAGCGCGCCGACCAGAATGCGCCACAGCCAGCTCAGCATGGTGTCAGCTCGGCATGGCACCGGCAACGGAGAGGGGCGACCGGCATGGTTAGTCGGGCAACCACTCGATGTGGCAGAATTTCTCGTCCACGGCACGGGCAATCAGCATGCGGGCGAACAGGTGCTCGACCTCTTGCTCGCTATTTTCCAGGCCGACCCAGATCTCGGCGTAGTCGGCATCCGTCACCTCAAAACCCACATCCGCATCCCAGTCATCACCCGGTTCGGCTTCGGCCAGCAGGCCACGATCGTTGTAGGCCTGGTTGAACAGGGCTATCTCGTGCTCGGGCAGGTTGTCTGAGGCGAGCTCCATAAAGAGTTCGAGGGCGGTATTGAGCAGGGTTTCGACGCTGTGCTGCAAGGGTGTGGACATATGAGTTCCGGTTGATGGCTGATAAGGGGCGGCCAGGCCGCGGGCGTCATTAAACCACAGAGTCGACCCCTCATAAATAGTCAGCCCGCGATATGCCTTGCCCGTCGGCTGTTGCCCCTTGCTGCCCGATCTTGTCGCCAGATGCGGCGAAGGGGACGGGGGCTGGCCGTCACCGGCCTTCATCCGTTATATTGCGCGCTCCTCTATTTTCTGCCTTCGAGCCTTGCCATGAAACGAATTCTCTCCATCCAGTCCCATGTGGTGTTTGGCTGCGCCGGTAACAGCGCCGCCGTCTTCCCGATGCGCCGCCTCGGCATGGAAGTGTGGCCGGTCAATACGGTGCAATTTTCCAATCATACCCAATACCAGGCAGGCTGGCAGGGCATGGCGTTGCCAGCGGGCCATATCCGAGCCCTCGGGGAAGGATTGGCCAATATCGAGGTACTGGCTCAGTGCGACGCCGTGCTGAGCGGCTACCTGGGCTCGGCCGAGCAGGGGGACGAGATCCTCGCGGTGGTGGCGGCGGTCAAGGAGGCCAACCCGCAAGCACTCTATTTCTGCGATCCCGTGATGGGTCACCCTGAGAAGGGGTGCATCGTCGCCCCCGGTGTCACCGATTTTCTCACTCACAAGGCACTGGCGATGGCGGACATGCTGGCGCCCAACTTGCTGGAGCTGGAGACCCTGTGCAGTCTGCATATCGACTCTCTGGCGGGGGCGCGCGCCGCGGCCCACAGCCTGCTGGACAAAGGGGTCCGTCTGGTGCTGGTCAAACACCTGGGCCGGGCGGCCAGCGAGCCGGGACGCTTCGAGATGCTGCTCTGTACCCCGGCGGGGGATCACCTGATCCATCGCCCCCTCTATGATTTCCCCCGCCAGCCGGTCGGCGTCGGCGATCTGATCAGCGCCTTGATGTTGGCCAACCTGCTGGCCGGTCACGATGCCGTCAGCGCCTTCGAGCGTACCAATGCCGCCGTCGATGCCGTCCTGCTGCACACCTGGCAGCAGGGGGCCTATGAGTTGCAGCTCATTGCGGCGCAGGCCGCCTTCGCCGATCCCGAGATAAGGGTGCGGGCCGGATCGCTGGGGTGAGTCTGCGTCCTTGAACGGGGTGCAGAGCCCTCTTGCGTAGGCTGGCCTTAGCAACCCTGTCCGATTCAGGATGCCTGCTCGCGCCCCGGATAGAGCAGGGGCTGGCCCGGGGCCTGGGCCATGACCCCCTGGTAATGGAGCACGCTCGGGAAGGGGTGATAGAAGTGATGCAGCAGGGTCTTCCACTGCTGGTATTGCGGCGAGGTGCGAAAGCCCTCGGTGTGATCTTCAAGTCTCTGCCATTGCACCAGCAGCAGGTAGTGGTTGCCCTGCTCCATGCAGACTTGCAACTGGTGACCCAGATAGCCCGGCATGGCGCTGATGAGGGCGCTGGCCTCGGCGAAGGCGGCCTCGAACTCGGCCTCCTGGCCCGGGATGATGGTGAGTGGGGCGACTTCCAGTATCATCTTGACTCCTTCAATGGGGGAGCTTGCGCCAGCCTTAGCGGGCTGGCGCAAGGGGTGCGTGCCAGGCTCAGTCCAGTGACAGCCGTTTGTAGAAAAATTGTGTCGCGGCCAGGCTGCCATCGCCATTGATGGCGAAATCGGGGATCTGCCCCGCGGCCTGATATCCGAGTCGCTGATAAAGATGGGAAGCGACATCACCGACCCGGGTGTCGAGCACCAGCAGGCGGCGCTGTGCCTGGATGGCGCCCTGCTCCATGACGCCCATCAAGGCGCGCGCCAGGCCATGCCCCCGGGCGCCAGGGGCCACCATCAGCTTCTCTACCTCGGCCCTGTGGCTGCCATTGGCCTTGCCACAGAGCGAGAGTTGCACGCTGCCAAGCAGCGCGCCCCCTTGCTGAGCCGGGGCCAGCGCCAACCAGAGTCGGCGATCTCCCCTTTGCAGCCCCTGCTCGACCCCTTGCCAGTAGGCCCTGGCCTCGGCGAGGCTGATGGGCGGCAAGAAGCCGATGGAGGCACCATCCTGAACGACCTCCTGCAGCAGTCGGGCGAGAGGCAGTTCATGTTCGGCCAGGTGAGTCAGATGCAGCAATTGCCAGGGGGCGGCATGGGCAGCATCCATGGACTCAACAGCGCCAGCCGGGTCAGACAGTGAGGGCATCCGTGCAATCCTCTATTTAGTGCACGCCATGGGTGCAATCATTCATCGGGAAATGACGTCGGCGGTGACGCGGTCAACGGCGCGGCACCGCCTCCGTCAGGGGCGGTATGTCGCCGTCATCGGGATGGACGGCCCAAGGCTCCTTATAACAAGTTGATATCGATACTGTCGAGCATCGCTCACCCTGATGCATGCACTGTGAAGAGCGGGCTCAGTCGATCAGATCCTGCTCGTGCAGCCAGTTCACCACCAACAGGGCGGGGGCGGAGAGACGTTCCTTGTCCTGGCTCCCCAACCAGGCCAGCTCGGCGATTTCAGCGGCCGGGGTGGGAATGCCCTGGCCCTCGCCAAAGAAGCAGCGCAGCCGCACCATGACGCCATCAGCCTTGCCATCGGCCTGGGCCTGAAAATCACCCGCCAGGCGCAGGGTCGTGGGGGCGAGCCGAACGCTCAGCTCTTCGGTGATTTCACGCAGCAGGGCGGCTTCGTCACTCTCGCCGGGATCGCGTTTACCGCCCGGAATATAGAAGAGGCGCTTGCCATGAGAGCGTACGCACAGCAAGCGGCGTTCTTGAATCGTTAGCCAGGCCAGCTTGTCTATCTGAGTCATGGTCTTCTCCTCTTGAGTCATGATGTCCGGGCAGGGCGTGCCTGCGCGGGTTTTCTGCCCGCCGGGCTAGGATGCCTTCGCGGTGGCAGGGGATGGCGGGCAGCCTAACAAAGTTGGCGCACTCGCCCAAGGGGCATGCCGGGCCGGGTTGGAAACTGAGTGTTTCCGGGCATGGAGGATGCTTTGCCGCGAGACGCCGTCAGAGGGCGCCCAAAAGTTCGCCCTGGCGCACAGGATGGCGCGCCGGGGCTGGGCGGGACTCGGCTGCTGTGTTTTAATTCCTGCCACTTTAGCGGTAGTTACCCGGCGCCATAGGCGCGAATTTCCCGGGTGCGACAAAAGAGGATGTAGAGAGATGCGAGTCACAGCACAACGCAATTTTATCGGACTCGGGGTGGCGGGCAACTTCGCCGGTCATCTGGAGCAGGCGGGCGAGGCGGCGGACTTTGTTGCCGTGCAGGTGGTGGACAAGGTGGCCCCCAAGGCGCTGTTCCCCTTCTATGTGCCGTCCCATCCGGGCCAGCTCGGCGTCTTCCCGTTAAGTGAAGCGGCCATCTTCCTGCCAGAGGCGGCGGTGAGCGGCGACGAAAAGGTGCAGATAGAGCCGGAAGTGGCGCTCTGGTGCGAGCTGGAATATGCGGGGGAGCAGGTGGTTGCCATCCATCCCAAGGCGTTTGGCGCCTATAACGACTGCTCCATCCGCCGTCCCAATGCCAAAAAAATCAGCGAGAAGAAGAACTGGGGCCCGGAGAGCAAGGGACTGGCCGCCCATTTGTTGCCCCTGTCCCATTTTGCCGCCGGCTGCGAGCTCGATGATTACCGCATCGCCTGCTATCTGGAGCGTGATGGCGAGCTGCATGGCTACGGGATAGACAGCGCGGCTGTGGATTACAGCTACTTCCATCAGCAATTGCTGGAGTGGGCCGTCGACAAGTTCAACCATCAGCAGGACGCAGGTCCGGCCGAGCACATCCAGGGGTTGATGGCCCAGGCGGGCAGGCCGCAACATGCCCTGATCAGCATAGGCGCCACCCGCTATACCCCGTTCGGCGAGACCCATTTCCTCCAACCCGGCGACACCTCCTGCGTGCTGGTCTACCCGGGTAGCCGCTACAGCGAAAGTGACATCCGCACCGCGATCCGCAGCCGCCAGTTCGGCCCTGATGTGTCGGCGCTGCTCCAGGCGGTCAAGACCCGCTGAGCCCCTCGGCCCTCTCCCTTCCCGGGAGAGGGCCCGATATGGCTGCCCCGCACTCAACCACCTGGCTATCCCTCAGGGCCTTGCCGCCATCTTGATGGCTCTTTCATGGGCCGAAATCAGAAGTCGATTGAAGCGCGCCGATATAACAGTATGATTTGCCAAGAGAAGCGCTCTTATCGGCAAGGATGATTGAACCGCACATGATTGAACTCAAAACCATGGCCCTGTTTCTGGTGACGGCGGTCGCCGAGATCCTCGGCTGCTACCTGCCCTATCTGTGGCTGACCCAGGGCAAGAGCATCTGGTTGCTGCTGCCCGCGGCCCTCAGTCTGGCCCTGTTTGCCTGGCTGTTGTCACTGCATCCGACCGCCGCCGGACGAGTTTATGCCGCCTATGGGGGCGTCTATATCTTCGTGGCCATCCTTTGGCTCTGGGCGGTGGATGGCATCAGGCCGACGCTGTGGGATCTGGTCGGTGCTGGGGTGGCCCTGGCAGGGATGGCCATCATCATGTTTGCCCCCAGATCCGCATAGGGCGCTGGGGAACATAGAAGATCAGGAGGGTTGCCATTGTGGTGATTAGAGAGTGCAAGGAAGAGGATCTGGCGGGCCTGCTCACTCTTTACGCCGAACTCAGGCCCAATGATCCCGTGCTGGCGCCGTCGGTGGCGAGGGAGGCGCTGAGGCGACTGCTGGCCGAGCCCGGAGTACAACTCCTGGTGGCCGAGGTGGAGGGCCAGCTGGCCGCCACCTGCCAGTTGGGGGTGATCCCCACCCTGACCAACGGCGGCAAACCCTTTGCCATCATAGAGCATGTGATCACCGCAGCGGCCTTTCGCCGCCAGGGCCTGAGCCAGCAGGTGATAGCCCGGGCGCTCGCCATCGCCTGGGAGATGGAGTGTTACAAGGTGATGCTGCTGTCGGGGGAGGGGCGTGAGGAGGCCCACCGACTCTATGAGAAGCTGGGCTTCAAGGCGGGTATCGAGAAGGGCTTTGTCATCAAGCGCACCGACGTCATGGCAGCTCGATAGGGGCCTGATGGGCCAGCCATAGAGATCCACAGGAGAACCGGCATATGAAGATTGAACCGGCAGAAAGCGGCGATCACATGACGCTTATCGCCATCTGGGAGGCCTCGGTGCGCGCCACCCATCACTTCCTGCAAGAGGAAGACATCGCCACCCTGAGGCCCCTTATCCTCGAACACTATTTCGATGCCGTGCGCCTCTATTGCGCCAGGCAGGATGGGGTTATCGTCGGCTTTATCGGGGTGGCTGAGGGCAACATCGAGATGCTCTTCATCGCCCCCGCGGCGAGAGGGAGCGGGGTCGGCCGCCAGCTGGTGGACCACGCTATCCATTGCCTGGGGGCGACCCGGGTGGGCGTCAACGAGCAGAATGCCCAGGCCCTCGGCTTCTATCAGCACCTGGGTTTCGGGGTGACGGGGCGCTCTCCCCTGGATGGCCAGGGCAAGCCCTATCCGCTGTTGCACATGGTGCTGACCGCCCAGGAGTGAAGGCGCCCTGAATGTGCCGCGACCAAAGGGGTGGGCACGCAGCCCAATCTCGATTTTGCCAACCGCGATGGGGCAGGGTCGGGCGTGGGCTTTGGCGAACAGTCGGAGCGGATGCTGGAGCGCTGCGAAACGGTCTTTTCGCAGGATAAATGGCATCAATAAAAAAACCGCACGAGTGCGGTTTTTTGTATTTCAGGCCTGGCGGTACAGGGTAGCCGCACAGAGGCTCTCTTACTCCTCGTTGGAGTTGTCCTGATAGCCATCGCGCTGGGTCTTGGGCAGGCGGCGCATCGGGGCGAAGCCGGTGTCTTCACCGCCACGCTCTTTCTGACGTGCCGGCGCCGCCGCTTTACTGCCAACTGCTTTGGGTTTCGGCTTGGTGGCGGGTTTTCCCCTGGCAGCAGGCTGCTCCTTGGCGGCTTTTTCTCTGGCCTTGACGTTGTGCTTGGCATTGACGTGGCCACCACGGTCGCGGTTTTGTATCGGCTTGTTACTGGGCAGGCTCTGGCGCGTCACTTTGCCGCTAGGCTCGTACCCTTCCTGAATTTCGCTCGGGATGCTTTGGCCTATCAAGGACTCTATGGCCTTGAGCTGATCCAGCTCATCCAGACTGACCAGGGAGATGGCTTCGCCACCCCGACCGGCCCGGCCGGTACGACCGATCCGGTGGATGTAATCCTCGGCCACTTGCGGCAGCTCGAAGTTGATCACGTGCGGCAGCAGATCGATGTCGAGACCGCGGGCGGCGATGTCGGTGGCAACCAGTACCCGCACCTTGCCCTCGCGAAAATCGGCAAGGGCCCGGTTGCGGGCGCCCTGGGTCTTGTCACCGTGGATGGCGACGGTATTGAGGCCGTCTTTGACCATCTGCTGGGCGAGGCGGTCGGCGATAAGCTTGGTGCGCACGAATACCAGCACTCTTTGCCAGTTGCCCCGGCCAATCATGTGGGAGAGCAGCTCGCGCTTGCGCTCACGATCCACCTTGATGACACGCTGGTTGACTTGTTCGGCGGTGCTGTTGCTCGGGCTCACCTCGATGAGGGTCGGGCTCTTGAGCAAGTCATCGGCCAGCGCCTTGATTTCGTCCGAGAAGGTGGCGGAGAACAGCAGGGTCTGCCGCTCTTCCGGCAGCGCCTTCATAATGCGGCGAATGTCGGTGATAAAGCCCATGTCGAGCATGCGATCCGCTTCATCCAGCACCAGCACTTCCAGCTCGGTCAGGGTGAGGGCGCGCTGGGTCAGCAGATCCAGCAGGCGACCGGGGGTGGCGACCAGAATGTCGACCCCGAGCTTGATGGCCTCGAGATTGGGTTTGATGCTGACGCCACCGTAGGCTATCAAGGTCCGGAACGGCAGATGATTGGCGTACTTGATGATGCTCTCACCGACCTGGGCGGCCAGCTCGCGAGTCGGAGTCAGGATCAGGGCGCGGACCTGACGGCGTCCGCCACGGCCATGATTGGCCAGCAGACGGTGCAGCATGGGCAGGGTGAAACCAGCTGTCTTGCCGGTCCCGGTCTGGGCGCCGCCCAGCACATCCTGGCCTGCCAGAATGGCCGGAATAGCCTGTTGCTGGATAGGGGTTGGCTGTGCGTAACCCAACTCCTTGACGGCACGCAATATGTGCGGCGACAGGCCCAGTTCGTTAAATGACATCTTAGAGAGAGACTCCTGACATTGAGCATTGGCTCAGCTGGGATCGACGCGCGCCATTGGCGCCACCAACCCCGAAGAAACTGCGATAGCGGTGGCGTCGTGAGAGGAACCACCGGGAACACACATTGCGGTGGCACCTTGGGGCGCACCAGCCGATCAGCATGGGCGCATAATATAGCAGAGATCGCGGCCAAGGGCAGCCGCCATCGGTGACAAGACTCCTGACCCAGGAGTGTACGGGTGGGGCGTTGCGACTCAAAGTCTATCTGAGGCAACGCGCAGCGTGATAATGGGCGGTTAATGACTCGGGCTTAACGGGCTCAGAGCAGGGCTGCGATGTCGGTGGCCAGGGACTCCGGGGTTGTCTGGGGGGCATAGCGAGCCACCACCTGGCCATCACGGTTGATGAGAAACTTGGTGAAGTTCCATTTGACCGCCTCCGAACCCAGCAGACCCGGTTGCTCGGCCTTGAGCCAGCGATAGAGGGGGTGAGTGCGGGGACCATTGACCTCGCACTTGCTCATGATGGGGAAGCTGACCGGGTAATCCAGCGTGCAGAAGCGGGCTATCTCGTCGGCCTCACCGGGTTCCTGGCCGCCAAACTGGTTGCAGGGAAAGCCGAGTATGGTCAACCCCAGGGGGGAAAACTGACGATAGAGGGCTTCCAGGCCGGTGTATTGGGGCGTAAAACCGCAGCGGCTGGCGACGTTGACCACCAGGATCACCCTATTTTGCAACTCGCGCTGGGGGTATTCGCTGCCATCGAGGCGGGTGAGTGTTAGCTTGCTCAGGGTCATATTGATGCTCGTCGTCTGTGGTTAATCGCCCAGGATCCTGAGGCAACGCTAGCTGAGCCGGTGGTGCAGAGCAAGGGGGGCGGCTGAAAGGGCCTTCATATTGATGCTGAGGCTCGTATCGAGTTGCAATCCGGTTTGTGAGCCGCCCCAAAAGCCGATAAAAAGCGCCACTGCTACTTTTTGAGCCTATCCCGTGGATTACAACGCCGTCATGGATGCCATTTACACCCAGGGTTGGGTGATAGTGGACGATTTTCTCTCCGCCGCTGAGGTGGATCTGCTGCGTGCCTGCCTGCCCGATGAGTGGCAACAGGCCGGCATTGGTCGTGAGGGGCAGCATCAGGGCAATCCCGAGATCCGCCGGGATCAGATCCACTGGTTGGATGGGGAGCTGGGGGCCCCGGTGGCGGCTTATCTGGCGCGCATGGAATCCTTGCGCATCGCAGCCAACCGCATGCTGATGCTGGGACTCTTTGATTACGAGGCCCATTTTGCCCGTTATCGACCCGGTGATTTCTACGCGACCCACAGGGATGCCTTCGCCGGGCGCTCCAACCGCCGCCTCACCTCCGTCTTCTATCTCAATAATGGCTGGCAGCCGGACGATGGCGGCGTGCTGCGCGTCTATGACGACAGTGAACAGCATCTGATGGATGTCTCTCCCAAGGGGGGGCGACTGGTGTTGTTTTTGTCCGAGGAGTTTCCCCACGAGGTGCTGGCCGCCCGTCAGGAGCGTTACAGCATCGCGGGATGGTTCAGGGTCAATGGTACCGCCCCTGGCCGGGTCGACCCGTCCCGTTGATCTCCGCCTTGCAGGGCCGCGTGGCCGCGGGCCTGAGGTTGACAGAAATTGGCGCTTTGTTGGCCAGTAGCGCGGCTTTGTGCCCGGTCTGAGCGTCCGGGCGCTGCCATCAGCTGACAAGGCGTATTCTTGCTTGCTACACTGGCCGCACTTGGCTTACGTCCGGTGGCTGGTTTCCTGTTCGCCGCCGAGGATGACGCGGCCGCTTCTCCCAAGGGATCCCAATCAATGAAGAAGATGCATGTCTTGCTGCTGTGCGGCGGCGGTGGCTCCGAGCACGAAGTCTCTCTGCGCAGTGCCAATTTCATCGAGCAACAACTCGGCCTCCTGCCCGGCGTCGACGTGACCCGGGTCGAGATGTTTGCCGATCGCTGGCTCAGCGCTGACGGCCGCGAGTGCAAGCTGGGGCTCGACAGGCTGCTCTCTTTTGACAGCGTGGCGCGACCGGTGGATTTCGTGGTGCCCTGTATCCACGGCTACCCGGGCGAGACCGGCGATCTGCAATCTTTCCTCGAGCTGGCCGGTCTGCCCTACCTGGGCTGCGATGCCGAGGCGAGCAAGCTCTGCTTCAACAAGATCAGCACCAAGCTGTGGCTCTCCGCCCTGGATATTCCCAACACCCCTTATCTGTTCCTGACCGAGCAGGATGAGACCAGCCTGAATGAGGCCAAAGCCGCTTTGGCCAACTGGGGCAGGGTCTTTATCAAGGCCGCTTGCCAAGGCTCCTCGGTGGGTTGCTACTCAGCCAGCAATGAAGCCGAACTGGTGCAGGGCATCAAGGACGCCTTCGGTTACTCCGAGCAGGTCCTGATCGAAAAAGCGGTCAAGCCCCGGGAGCTGGAAGTGGCCGTCTATCAGTACGGCGACGAGCTGGTGGCGACCTATCCGGGCGAGATCTGCGTGCCGACCGACAAGTTCTATACCTACGAAGAGAAGTACAGCAGCGCCAGCCACACCGAAACCGCCCTGCATGCCGAAGGGCTGACCCTGGCCCAGTCTGATGCCATCCAGGCCTATGCCCTCAAGGCGTTCCGTCAACTGAAACTGACCCATCTGTCGCGTATCGACTTCTTCCTGACCATCGATGGCGAGATCCTGCTCAACGAGATCAACACCTTCCCGGGCATGACTCCCATCTCCATGTTCCCGAAATTGCTGGAGCATCATGGCCACAGCTTTGCGCAGTTCCTCGAAGGCATAGTGCGCAAACCCGCATAGGGGCAGGGAGACACAACAAGCGAGGGGCCCCAGGGCCCCTCGCTTGTTGATGGCGGTTTATGTCTGTGAACACTCCCCGGCTGCCGGGGTAAACAGCCAGATATGCGCCCCTTGGGGGTCGGCTATCAGGGCCATGCGCCCGACGCTGGGGATATCCATGGCCGGAACCACCAGGCTACCGCCATGCTGGGTCACCCTGGCGACTCGGGCATCCACATCATCGACTGCGATGTAGGTCGCCCAATGAGGTGGCACCCCTTCCATCTGCGGATTGCCGCGAGTGGCCTGTACCCCGGCGATGGGCCGACCGTTGGCGACCAGCATGGGGTAATCAAACCCCTCCATCGCCGTCTGCTGCACCTGCCAGCCGAGCACCTCGGTATAGAAGCGGATCCCCGCCTCGCTATCGGGCACATAGAGTTCGTGCCAGGTAAAGGTACTGCCTTCGGCCAGGGCGTGCTCCCGGGCCTGGTCATTGCTTTGCTCCGTCATATTGCTCTCTCCTTTAGAGGTCACCCCCGAGTGGCGTGACCGTGCGGTGTTGAGTATAGAAAGGGTCTCCCTGTCTGCTGGCTTTATGGGAGGGGCCTTGCCGCCCAGGGACACCCTCGCTACAATTCCGCCCCTTTTTGTCCTCTTTTGTGCCGAGTCTCCTTCATGAAGCCAGTCCCCGATCATGCCGTCAATCGCCTGCGAACCTGGCGCAAGAGTATCTCTACCCGTCCTTTCCTGGCCCGGGGCGGGAGCGTGCCACGCTGCGAGGCCTGTCAATTGCGCCGGGACTGGTGCGCCTGTGACTGGCGTCCCGAGCTCAAGGCCGAGGCGGGTTTCTGCCTGTTGATGTATGACAGCGAGCCGATGAAACCCTCCAACACGGGCCGTCTCATCGCCGATGTCTTGCCTGACACCACCTGGGCCTTCCTCTGGTCGCGCACCGAGCCCCATCCCGCGTTGCTGGCGCTGCTCAGGGATCCCGAGTGGCAGCCTTATGTGGTGTTTCCGGCGAGCGAAAAGGCGCCAGCGCGCCTGACCGAGCAGGTACTGCCCACGCCCGGCAAGCGGCCGCTGTTTATCTTGCTCGATGGCACCTGGCCAGAGGCACGCAAGATGTTCAACAAGAGCCCCTATCTCGATGCGCTGCCTGTGCTGAGCGTGCGTCCAGAGAGCCTCTCCACCTATGGCATGAGGGTGGCCCCCAAGGAGCATCAGCTCTGCACCGCCGAGGTGGCGGCTTGTGTGCTGGAAGTCGCGGGGGAGGTGCAGGTCGGGCTTGGCCTGCAACTCTGGTTCAACCTGTTCAGCAGCCGCTACATGGCCGGGCGGGTCAATCGCTGGCCGGGGGAGGAGGATGCCGCCCTGCAGCAGGCGCTGCTCCCTTTCTTGAGTCCGATGGGGGAAAATGATGAAAATCGGGAATCAACCCCCGCTTGAGTCATGAGCGCTGGGATGATTCGACCCGAGAGGCGGCCAATGCCCGTCACATAAAAGATGAAAATAAGGAATTGATTGGCTGCCATTGTTTCGTTATGTGAATGAGTGAGCCGCGCTTAGGATAGGCGCAACCGGCTCCTGCACGCCTCCTCTTGGCAGGATAGGAGCCCTGTCTTGTCTGACTGAGGTGCAAATGGAGTTTGAGCTTACTACCCTGATCCTGCTGTTCGGCGTCGCCCTGGCCGCCGGTTTCATCGATGCCATCGCCGGGGGCGGCGGTCTGCTGACGGTGCCCGCCCTGCTGGCCACCGGCATGCCGCCCGCCCTGGTACTGGGCACCAACAAATTACAGAGCAGCTTCGGCTCCTTCTCCGCCACCTGGTTCTATGCCCGCCGGGGCTTGATTGAGTGGCATATCATCTGGCCCGCGGTCATTTTCACCTTTATCGGGGCGGCACTGGGCTCCCTGGCGGTGCAGACCATAGACGCCGCCATTCTGGAGCGGCTGCTCCCCTTCCTGCTGGTGGCCTTTGCCTGTTACTTCTACTTCTCCCCCAGGGTGAGCGATGCGGAAAGCAGCCGTCGTCTTACCCCCATGCTGTTTGCACTGCTGGTTGGCGGCGGGGTCGGTTTCTATGATGGCTTCTTTGGTCCGGGTACCGGCTCCTTCTTTGCCATCGGCTTCGTCGCCCTGGCGGGGTTTGGCATGGCGCGGGCCACCGCCCACACCAAGTTGCTCAATTTCACCTCCAACATCGCCTCGCTGATCTTCTTTGCCCTCGGTGGCAAGGTGGTGTGGAGCGTCGGCTTCTCCATGGCGCTTGGGCAGTTCATTGGCGCGCGATTTGGCTCCAAGCTGGTGCTGATCAAAGGGGTAAAGCTGATCAAACCCTTGCTGGTCACCATCTCCCTGCTGATGTCGGCCAAGCTTATCTGGAGCCAGTATCCCGCCCTGTTTAGCTGGCTGCACTGAGTCAGGTACAGGTCTGCGTCCCTTGACCCTCTTTTCGCTGGCACTGCGCCATCAGGAGGCCGCGCCTGCACGGGCGCGGCCTCTCATCTTTGCACTGTGGTCAGAACATGGGGCATTGATATAAAGGGCCTCATCAGCCGCTCAGGGGCCTTAGTTGGGCGAAGTGGCGAGTCAGGGCCTGGATCAGGCGGCTGGCTCTGTCTCGTTTCAGGCTGCTGGGCCGGTAAATGAGGTGGATGGGGCGACTGATGCCGGGCAGGGGGCGGGCTTGCTTGCCCTGCTCGCCGACCAGGGCCAGCAGCCCTTCGGGCAACATCACCGGCCCCATGCCCGCCTTGGCCAGCTCGATCAGCGCCAGATAGGAGTCGAGCTGCATGCGCGGCGCCAGCCCCAGCTCGGCCAGGGGGGCGACCAGATAGCGGTTGACCGGGTTGTCCAGATCCATGGTGAACAGGCTGGCAGCCGGGCCTCTCTCCTCCTCACTCCCCACCAGATAGAAGGGTTCATCCCTCAGCAGCTCGGCGTGCAAACCGTGTCCGGGGGGCAGGCGTCCGGCGCAGATCCCGAGCAGGGCCTCCCCGGCCCGCACCCGCGCCAGGATCACCGGGGTGTGGTGGGTGGAGATCAGCAAGTAGGGATCCTGGCGCAGGTAGTCGGCCATGAAGGGGGCCAGGTAGCCAGCCAGCAGGGTCTCGGAGCAGGCAACCGGCAGGGGATGGGCATCGGTGAGGGTCTGGCTGTCGGCCAGCAGTCCCTTCATCTCTGCCAGGGTGGGAGCGAGACGGGTCAGCAGCTCGTGCGCCTGGGGAGTGAGCCTGATCTGGCGGCCATCGGGTTCGATCAACTTCTTGCCGAGCCGCTGTTCCAGCTGGCTGATGCGCTTGCTGACCGCCGACTGGCTGATATAGAGGCGGCTGGCCACCTTGCCCATGGTGCCCTCCGTGGCCAGCAAAAACAGGGTATCGAGCCCTTCCAGTAACATAGTGTCGTGCCTCCCGAACATGTCCGGCCCCCACCTTAGGGGCTTGTGGGACGAGAGGCAAGGGGGTCAGACCGGTTGGGGTTTCAGGCGCCTGGGCAATCCGAAGATCACCAGATTGCCGAGCAGGCAGACCGCCATGCCGACCATGGAGACCGGTTGCCAGACAAAGCCCTCATACAGGGTGGAGAGACCCAGGGCCACCAGGGGAAAGAGCACGGTGGCATAGGCCGCCTTGCTGGCCCCGATCCGCCCGACCAGGGTCAGATAGGCGGTAAAGGCGATCACCGAGCCGAACAGCGCCAGATAGAGCAGGGCCCCCCAGTAACGGGTGCCGGTCGGCCAGACCAGCTCTTGACCCAGCAGTTGCACCCAGCCCAGCAGCAGTATGACCCCGTACAACATGCCCCAGGGCACCATCTGCAACACGGTAAAACCCTGGCGCTGACCCCGGGCCGAGACCAGATTGCCGAGGGAGAAGCAGAGGGTTCCGGCGCAGGCGAAGGCGAGCCCCTTCCAGGCCTGGGCGCCCAGATCGCTCGATATCAGGCTGGGCCAGAACAGCAGCAGGGTGCCGGCCAGTCCCATCACTGAGCCCTGCAGCCATTGACGGCTGGGTTTTTGTTTCTCGAACAGCCAGAGGTTGAGGCCGTTGAAGATGCTGGCACAGGCGAACACCACCGCCGAGAGGCCGCTGGGGATGTATTGGGTGGCGTGATAGAAGCAGAGGAAGTTGGTGGAAAAGAGCAGGGCGCCGAGCAGGGCGGCATAGCCCTGGCCTTGTCTTGGCAGACGGGGAAACTTGCCGCTCAGGGTGAGCAGGGCAAAGAGTGCCAGGGCCGCCAGGGCGAAGCGATAGAGCACCGAGACCTCGATGGGGATGGGGCCGAGTTGCCAGGCGATGGCAATCCAGGTGCTGCCCCAGATGAGCACGGTGGCGAGATAGAGGGTCAGATTCATCATGGTGATCCTTAGAAAGGCGACGGCAATGGGTAAAAGGAGGAGCTCGGCTCTCTCACTCTGGTCTTAGCATGGCCTGCCCTGGCCCGTGCCGGGTTACAGGATCTTGCGGTTATTTTGCCAAGGGGCGCCCCGGTGGCTGCCATCTGCCGGAGAGGGCGGGTAGACTGGACACTCACCGGTCAGCGAAGGGCTGCCCGAGGAACCCTGTGGCGCCAGCTGGCTAGCCCCGGGTTCAGAGATCTTCAGGATGAGAGAGGCGACATGGCTGCAGGGGTATTCGATGCATTGGTCAGCACGGGGGCGCGGCTCGAGGCCCACCACTGGCTGGAGCCAGGGCTCGGGCTGGCCAGCTGGCGCAACTGCTTCGATCAGACGCGCTACCACAGACCCGGCCATCACACCCTGAGCGTCTATCTGCAAGGGGGTGAGCAGACGGAGCGGCTCGATGGCCCTGGGGGCCATGGCGGCGTCGGCAAGATTTGCCTGATGCCGGATCACCACAGATCCGAGTGGCTGGTGCGCGAGGAGTTTCGCTTCTTTCATCTCTATTTCAGCCCGGCACACCTGACGCGGATCGCCGAGGAGGTCTGCGATCGGGAGGGCCGCCATCTGCAGCTCGATGACAAGACCTTCATCGACGATGCCGTCTTGATGAGGCTGGCCAACCAGCTTCAGCACCTGGACTGGCAGGAGGCGGGCAATCGGCTGGCCCTTGGCGAGATCTGCAATCAACTGCTGCTGCATACCTTTAGTCATCACACCCAGGAGGCGCCCGCGCTGGTGCTGCCCAAGGGGGGATTGGCGCCAGCAGTGGCGCGGCGGGTGTGTGATTACATGGCCGGGCGTCTTGCGCAGCCCATCTTGCTTGGCGAACTGGCGGCCGAGGCCAGCCTGAGCGAATTCCACTTCAGCCGCATGTTCGCCCAAACCTTGGGTACCTCTCCCCATCGTTATCTGCAGGGGCTGCGATTGCGCCGTGCCAAGCAGCTCTTGCTGGCCGGGGCCTCCCTGGGGGAGGTGGCGAGCCAATGTGGTTTCTCGTCTGCGGCCCACCTGGGTAACCGCTTTCGTGATGATTTTGGTTTGAGTCCGGGGCAGTGGCGCAGTCGCTTGTCATCGGATTGTCATGCTGGGTGGAGATAGTGGCGGCGCGCCCATCAACCCGTGCGCCACCGCCATGATCCCATCTCATAAGAAGGAAGCCTCTTGAAACAAAGCAAACGTCAGGCTCGCAGCCGCCACCTCTGGTTCAGTCACTGGAACGCCCCTCGCTGGTCCCTGCCTCTCCCCTGTGTCCCCGAACCCGAAGTGCCTCACAGTTCTCGTTGAAATCTCCCCCCTGCCATAGGCAGTGGCCGGCAAGTTTGCCACTATGACTCCCAGACGTTGATTGCTGTCATGGGGCGCTATGTTTCTGGAACGTATCGAGATAAAAGGCTTTCGCGGGATAAACCGCCTCTCGCTCAGCCTGGATAACACCACTGTGCTCATCGGTGAGAACGCCTGGGGGAAATCGAGCCTGCTGCGGGCACTCTGGTGTCTGCTGGGCCAGGAAGCCGAGCCCTATCAGTTCAATGCCGATGACTTCCACAGACCCGAAGATCCCGAGCTGGCCTCGGCGCGCAGCCTGCAACTGGTGCTCACCTTCAGCGAATACCGACCGGAGATGTGCCTGCGTTCCCAGCGCCTTGCCCGTCTCGCCCCGGTCTGGATGTCTCACAAAGACAAGTTCCATCGCATCCACTATCGAGCCAGCGCCGAGTTGCACGATGATGGCAGCGTGTTGAGTCGCCATGACTTTCTCGATGGCATCGGCAAGGTGCTGGAGGGGGTGGAGAGCGGGCCTCTGGTCACTCTGCTCATCACCATGAACCCGGTGTTTCGGCTGCGCGACGCCCGCAGCGCCCAGCTCGGCCAGGAGGCCCAGCCCTGGCCCGAGCCCAGCGAGCATCACCTCGGCAAGCTGATGGAGAAGATGGGGGATGAGCCTTCACGCATCGGTGAAGAGGAACTCAAGGAGGCGCTCAGCGCCGTGCGCCAGCTGACGGATCACTACTTCAAGGCCCTGGCCCCCATCAAATACAAGCCGCGCAGCCAGCGGGAGATCATCAACAGGCCCATGACACTGCGCAACCCCGGCAACCTGCAGAGCCTGTTGCGTAGCGCCGACAACCGGGCACTGCAACTGGCCATGGCGGGCATGGCGGGGGCCCTGCTCAATGCGCGCGGCAATCGGGAGCTGGAGCAAGGGGCCAGGCCCATCATGATCGTGGAGGATCCGGAGAGCCGGCTCCATCCCACCATGCTCTCCCTGGCCTGGGGGCTGCTTGAGCAACTGCCGGCGCAGAAACTGCTCACCACCAACTCCGGCGATCTGCTCTCCTCCTTGCCCTTGAATCAGGTGCGCCGTCTGGTGCGCCGCCAGCAGGACATCCTCTGCCATCAACTCGGGGGGGAGCGCTACAGCAGCGACGATCTGCGCAAGATCGCCTTTCATGTGCGCATCAACAGACCCATGTCGCTGTTTGCCCGCTGCTGGTTGCTGGTGGAGGGGGAGACCGAGATCTGGCTGCTGTCAGAGCTGGCCCAGCTCTGCGGCTACAGCCTGCGGGCCGAAGGGGTGCGCATCATCGAGTTTGCCCAGTGCGGCCAGGCGCCCCTCATCAAGGTGGCCCGGGACTTTGGCATAGAGTGGCACCTGCTCACCGACGGCGACGAGGCCGGGATGAAGTACGCCAGCTCGGCCCGATCCCTGCTCAAGGGGGAGCGGGAACAGGATCGTCTGACGCAGCTGCCTGCCGCCGACATCGAGCACTACCTCTATCACAACGGCTTCGAGGCGGTGTTTCGGCGCGAAGCCGGGGTGGGGGGGCGATCCTCACTCAGCGCCAGCCGCATCATCAACAAGGCGATACACCATCGCAGCAAGCCCGGCATGGCATTGGCCGTGGTGGAGGAGGCTGAGCGTCTGGGCCCAGGTCATATCCCCGTGGTGATCCGCCAGCTGTTCAAGGGGTTAGTGGCCAAGGCGAGGGGCCAGGGCTGACCTCCGATGCCTTTGTGGCAATTCCCCGGACGTTCAAGGGGTTAGTGGCCCAGGCGAGGGGCCAGGGCTGACTCCCGATGCCTTTGTGGCAATTCACCGGGCGTTCAAGGGGTTAGTGGCCCAGGCGAGGGGCCAGGGCTGACTCCCGATGCCTTTGTGGTAATTCCCCGGGCGTTCAAGGGGCTGGTGGCTCCGGCGAGGGCCAGGCGTTTGGTTCCGCTTTGAGTTTGGGTATACTCGCCCCCTTCATCACAGGAGGCGTTCATGTTATCCCAATTACCCCTATGGCTTTATCCCCTGAGTGGCCTGATGGCACTCGGGGCCCTCGCTTGGCTGGCACTGGTGTTGTGGCGCGGGGATCTCTGCCCGGGTCAACGCTCGCGTATCCTCCAGCAGAGCTTCTCGGTCTGGGTCATCAGTGGCCTCTCGGTGATGCTGGCGGTGGAGGCGAAGGCGCCCCAGTGGCAAGTCTGGCTCGGTGGGGCGGCCCTGATACTGGGCATCGGCGTCTCCTTGCTGCAATCGCGACTGGAGGGCAAACGCGCCATCCCCGCCACCTGGCTATTGCTGCCCGCCTTGCCCCTGAGCCTCTATGGACTGGGACTGCTGGCTGCGACTGGCTGGGTGAGTGGTCTGTTGCAGATGGTGCTGCTGGGCGCCGCCTTCGCTCACCTGATGCTGCTGCGAGCCCGCCACCGGTTGCAGGCGTTCAACACCTTGTTGCCCATGGTGGGGCTGGGGACGGCGATTGCCAGCCTGCTCTGGTTTGTGGCCCTGATGTTGATGAGTCAGCCGAGTGACGCCGTGCTGAGCGCGCTGTTGCCCTGGATCCTGACTCAGACCCTGCTGCTTGTCGCCACCTTGCTGCTCTGGTTCAGCCCTGTCTATCTGCGGCGCGAGACCGCCCCCGTGGTGCTATCGACCACCCTGTGCGGCCTGCTGATCGCCGAGATAGCCGCCACTGGCGCCTTGCAGATGCTGAACTGAGACCGCTTATTGCATTGAGACGGCGGAGCCTGGCTATCAGGCAGGCTGGGCTCCCCTGTCGACCAGCAGGGGCTTGTTGCCCTGACGGGAGGGTCACTGTGGCGCGCCAAGGAGATCGACGGCGTCGACCCTGGGGAAAATAAGCCGTTTGTGAGCCAGAGCGGGCACCCCAATGGCAGCTGAGCTTGCCTGCCTTGAGGGGGGCGGGTGAGGTTTCAGAGGCAAGGGCTTGTTTCATCGCATAAAAAGGCAGCATGGTGCTGGTAAAAGGGGCTGTTAGCGCCGCATTAATCTACACCTTCAACTTTATCAAGATTTTTGCTTGCAATATTTGCGCTGGCGCCTATTATTGGCGACCTCAGACGCGGGGTGGAGCAGCTCGGTAGCTCGTCGGGCTCATAACCCGAAGGTCGTTGGTTCAAATCCAGCCCCCGCAACCATCTGATACTCAAGGTGTTTATCGCTAGGCGAAGATGACTTGAGTGAAGCAATACCCAACCAGACAACTGCTCAGTCTTGTTGGCACAATTCGGACGCGGGGTGGAGCAGCTCGGTAGCTCGTCGGGCTCATAACCCGAAGGTCGTTGGTTCAAATCCAGCCCCCGCAACCACATTCAGTCTTGCTGTTCAGTTATGAACATCAAGGCGCACCCAAGCTGGCAACTGCTCTGCCAGCTTGGGACAATTCGGACGCGGGGTGGAGCAGCTCGGTAGCTCGTCGGGCTCATAACCCGAAGGTCGTTGGTTCAAATCCAGCCCCCGCAACCACA